>JABDOQ010000081.1 GCA_013043165.1 Woeseiaceae bacterium
GTGCCGATCTCGCACAGTTCGCAAAAGCTCACCGAAAAATCGTGATTGATAATGTCGGCGGTAGCCAGCTCGTCGGGACAGTTATCCGGGATAACCTGCGCGTGCGCGTGCGCAGACCACGTCGTCAGCGCCAGAGCCAACAGGCACCAGGCGATCAACAAGTGGGCGTGCCGCGAAACCGGCGTGGCGGTCAGGGAGGCTGGTTGCAGGAAATTATCGAATAAGGCCATGATCGGTCGTGAGCGCTCAGTGCGCGCTTTCCTCACTAAAAAAAGTGGGCCCGATCAATGATCTATACTCGGGCGGTCCCGCTGTCGTAGAGCAACATTGCTCGTTAGACCGGTGACTTTGCGTCACCACCTTTCGGTGGTTTTGCCTTTATCCGAAAAGAAACTATGGCCTAATGAGTCCCGCTAAAAGGTGAACTGCATCACAGCTTCGATACCGTGTTTCGCACCGGGTTTTTATGTCAAGTAATGATTGCGGTCAGGCCGAGGGAAGAAAGTCGATCGGGTAGATAATCGTCATTGCCACGATGTCTTCCTTGTAGCCGAAATCGAAGGTCTGTACGCGCTGGACGACCTGTTGCGCCAGGGTCGGCGCATCCATGTCGGACGACTGCAACTGGCATAGCGAAACCGACCCGTCCGGCTCGATAGTCAGCCGCAGCACCAGTTGTCCGCGCAGCGTCGGATCCTTGCGCAGCTCGCGATTGTAAAGCCGGTACAGCGCTGCTTTATAGCGATCGAAGACAATTTGTATCTCTTCATCCGTACGCCCTGCGTAAGCGCCACCGCCGCTAACCGGGCGATCCGAACCTCCGCTGCCACCGCCGATCGAACTTGCAACGCGGCCCACTTCAACGCCGCCGATACCCTGGCCGCCGCCGCCGACGTCCCGGCTGATGCTGGCGAGATTGATGCCACCGCTGGAGCCGGGCGCCGATGTCGTCACCATTGAACGGCTCGGTCGACCTACGGAATTCTCGCCGGCGCTGCTGATACTGGCCTGGGACCCGAGCTGAGCTGTCGGCCTCAGGCTCGCGCGGCTGGCAAAGCTGTCGCGAAATGCCAGGATACCCTTCGTCTTGACCTGTTCCCTCGTATCCGGCTGCACGGCATCTGCAACGACGGCTTCCGGCGTCACCTCGGGCGGCTGTTCGTCGGCAAGTTCGGGTTCGGGTTCAGGTATCTCTTGTTCCGGAATGATTGGCACTTCGACCGGCGCTGGCGGTGCTATGCGCTCCTGGCGAACAAGCTTGGCAACGCGTTCGGGCAATTTGTCGACCGTCGTTCGTTCCACGATCGGCAATGCGATGGTGCCGACAAGAAATGCAATCGCGAATGATGCTGCCAGCGATGTACCGAGCGACTTCTTAAAACGGCGGTCTTCCTCGCAACCCCGACTCCAGGGCATCACCTGCACCCGGGTTGGCAGGTCGTCAGGCTCGCGCTCGATCAGCCATTCGTTCTTCTTTCTCTCCTGTTGTTCCAGCACATCGCGCAGGTCGTAATGCAGATAGTCAAGTACGTCGTTTTGTTCATTTATCTTGCCAATAATCGTCGCACGCTGTTCTTCGACGCTGGCAATCTCTGCTTTGAATTCGTCAATCTGTCGGTGCGCGTTCTGGAGATGCTCGGCCGGACTGTCCGGTCCACTCGGGGCATGCCAGAAAAGATCTGTGGCACCGAGATCTTCCAGTTCTTCAAGGTTGCGACACAGCCTGGACAGAACTTCGTATTGGTGATTCCTTTGCGCCAGCTCTTCGAGTCCGGCATCGATCGCGTGCAGCTCTTGCTCGAGATCATCCAGGGCGCTTGTCGACCGTTCGACTTCCGCCTGTAGCGACTCTTGTTGTTCAGAATATTCTGAGCTCACGATGTCACCTTCGTCCCTTAGGTGCTAGAGCGCCGCTACTTGCGATTCTTTCTGGATAACGGCCAGCGAGACATTTTCATAGCCCTCGCCCGTGCACGCCGACATGATCTTCCTGATCACGATGAACGGCACCGACTTGTCTGCCAGTATCGTGATCTCCTGGCTGCCCGCCACGGCCAGGGTACTTGGTCCGACAATATTCTCTCTGACTTCCGCAAGACGCATTGTAATCGGATCAACGGCCGACGATTCTCCCTCCAGGATATCGTCAACACGCGCGACGATTCTTCCCTGTACGAGCACGTCTTCCGGGCTTACAAAAATAACGACGGTTTCACGTGGCTTGGTATCGACCCTTGCTTCCGGCAGGATCATGTCTTTCGGCGATTCCATTATTTCGACGGAACCGGAATTCACTAGCAGAAAGAACACAAGAATCGTGAACACGTCCATGAGGGAAGTCAGGTTCATTTTTGTGATCTTCAGACGATTGCGCGACATGCGCTTGATTCTTCGCGTGTTCCTCACGGCGCATCTCCTACTGAGATATCCGCGAACAGCGCGAATAATTCATACTGTTCAGTACTATCCATCGGATCTTCGCCTTCGAGCGGTTCGTCCTTTTCGACAGGTAGCTCGACACTCCTGACAACGTCCATTACCTGGATCAGGTAGTCGTATGGAATGCGGGCCTCCATTAGCACCGAAGCTTCGTCGTGATCGGGATACTCCTGCTTGAGTTCAACCATGAAATCAGACAGGGTTTGCAGATCGAACTCGTCGTCCTTTTTCGGTATCGACGCGATTATGGACTTGCCGTTACTGATTTCGATGCCCGGCTCTCTGACGATGACTTCAATACGGAAGCCTGCATCGCTGCTGGTCGCGCCGCCGGCCGTACTCGGCAGGTCAAGTTCTATAATGGTCAACCTCGAGAACACTGCCGTAATCAACAGAAACGGGATGAGTACCACCATCAGGTTCAGAAACGTGGTTACGTCGAGCTCGAACTCGTCCTTGCTGCGACGTTTGTAGTGATGCCGCCTGGCCATGTCGGCTAGGCCTCTACCGGCCGCTTCGCCCTTTTGGTGAATACGTTCAGCGCCTTGACCGTGGCCATTTCGAGACTGTCGATGATTTGCCCGGTTTTGCTCGTCAGTACTACGTGTGTAACGAGCAAGGGTATCGCCACCATGAGTCCAAACGCTGTCGTGTTCATGGCCACCGAAATGCTCGCCGACAGCAGATCCGCTTTTTCGGCGGGGTTTGCGTTCGCGACGGCGGTAAACGCCTGGATCAGGCCCATAATGGTACCCAGCAGGCCAAGCAAAGTAGCGATGCTGGAAGCAAGCCCGACATACGGCGTCCTTTTCTCGAGGCGCGGCACGATTTCCATCATGCTCTCCTCCATCGCAATCTCTATGTCTTCACGGCGTTGCACGGCCCCCTGCAATGACAAGCCCATATTCAGCACTTGCGAAATTGTAGATTCGTCCTTGCTGGTCATGTCGCGTGCTTCGTCGAAATCGCCGTTCGCGAGTAACGGCTGCACTTTGTCCCAGACGACCTGATTCTTGTTTGTAACCAATGTCAGCGTTACATAACGTTCGACGGCGACGGCAACGCCGATGGCGAACACCAACAGTATCGGATACATGAATACGCCACCCGATGTGAAGAAAGCTACGATCGAATAGAAAAAGTCCATTTCCAAATCCTCATTTAACAGAATGTCCAGAGTTGGTCTCGGAACGAGACAAAGTGTAGGCATAGATCACAGCATTGAATGTGACGCAACGCACGTTAGGCAGTAATACCCGTCAGCAACTTGCAGTCTTATGACCTGCCTCACACACGATCAATCGCCCGATCGAATCTCGTAGAAGCTCAGCTCGCGAAGGAAAACCTCTTTATCGACGGGTTTCGCGCGATCGTCGAGTGTGTCGGACAAGCTGATATCGTCACCAAGCTCGGATGATTTCCAGGGGATGATCACGAGCGACTTGGGAGCCTCCTCGTTGCCGAGGATAGACATTCCCGACATCGTCTTTGGCTTCTCCATGCCGTCTCCGTTGGCTTCGGCCGTCGGCGCCTCTTCTTTGGGCTCGCCCTTCGGCTCCTCGGCGAACGAAGGGAAACACGTGAGCAGCAGCGCTGCGGCGATCATTAATGATTTCATCGTCATCACTCCGACAGGCCCATGCGCTGACGTATGTCTGCCATCCACATCGTAGCTTCTTTGTCACTGGGGACTGTCGCCATATACGCTTCGTAGTTCTGCAGAGCACAGTCAAGATCGGCAAGATACAAATCGCATAGAATGGCCAGGTTGCGTCTGGCAAAATGGTAGCCCGGATAGGTTGCCAGCGCGGCCTGGTAGCTTTGCCGCGCGGCAGCGAAGCGACCGGTCTCGCGATACACGATACCCAACTCATTGTGCGCAATCGGATGATTCGGGTTCGACTCAAGCGCCTGCAGCAAGGTCCTTTCGGCAGCCTCCAGATCGCCATTGCGATGGTAAGCGATGCCGAGATCGATGCGCGGCGCGCTCAATTGTGGTGCTGCCTCAACGACAGCTTCAAGCAAGGTTACGCCCTGCTCGAGCTGTCCCTGGTTGAGATAGGTTAGCGCTTCGTCATAATCAAGCCGCACATCGCCGTTTATCCTTGTCTCTTCAGTTATCGTGAATCCGATTTCCTGCTGGATTTCGATGCGCGCCGGGGCAGACGATGACTGTGTTGTCGCACAACCGGAAATTACGACGGTCGATACCAGCAGTATTGCGCTGTACCGTGCAATTAAGGCGTTCCGATGACATTGCGATGCGTTCATTTTGGCTACCTCGACGCTAGTCGCGACCGATTTCCGAATCGCCGGACATATGCGCCGTCGCTGCCGGTGAGGCGGGTATGTCGTCGGATTCCGGCATTTCGCCGTCCCGCGGCACATCGATTCCGGGCTGCGGCACGTCGATTCCGGGCTGCGGAGCAATTGGCATGCGGTACGCATAGGTATCGATCGACCCCAGGAATCCGCCGCTGATCTCATTCTTTGCGTAGCGTCCGGGCATCAGGACTGCCAGCTTATCGAGGCTCTTCTTCACCCACGGGTTGAAGATCCCGTTTGCAAGCAACTCGAAATTTTCCTCGTGTACATCGATGGACCGTTCCTCGAAGGGATAGGCCTCTTCTTCGATAACCATTTCATAGTCAATCTTTTCCGCATCACTGAGTCCCTGCGGTCGTTCGGAGTCCAGGAGCGCTGCGCTGAAATCGAAGTAGATTTCGGCGATGTAAAAAGTCGCGGCTGCCGTTACTTCTGCAACCTCATAAGCGACGAGACTTTCAAACGCCGCCATCGCCGTATCCATACGGCGTTGCTTCTCAGCGAGGCTTTCTTCGAACGGTTGCGTGAGTTTTAAACTCTCAAACTGCTGATAGCTCAGTTCGGCCAGTACCAGCGCGGCGCGCGCCGCCAGGAACCGGCTTCGGTCCGTACGCAACGCACCGGCATCGCGATCGACAGCCACAATCTCATCCAGTTTCGCATGGTATCGCTCGTAATCGAGCTCGGCTTTGAAGATCTCGGCGAGTCGCGAACGAGTTTCCATTGCGATATCGAGTGGCTGTGGATACATGGCGACATACTGCTCGTAAACGCGTATCGCGTCGCTGACAACATTTACTTCGTCGTAAAGTTCCGCCGCAACCAGGAGCGCTTCGCGCCCAAGTTCCGGATCCGTTGCTTCTGCGGCGATTCTTTCGTGCTCGGCGGCCGAACGTTCAATCTGACCGTCCTCCCTGTAAATAAACGCCAGCTGCTTGGTCGCCTCGCTGCCCAACTCGTGTTCCGGATGCGTTGTCCGGAACTCCTCGAGAACGCCGGACGCTTGCGCCCAATCCTCGAGTTTCATCAGGGCCGCCGCCGCATCGTATTCGGCCGAGGTCCGTATGTTAGAGCCTGGCGCCACTTCCTTGATCCTGAGGAAGTGATCTGCTGCCACACGGTAGTCCTCGAGAAGGTTGGCTTGCTCTCCTTGCTTATAAATTGCCGCAGCGAGCCCGTCGACGACAGCGGGTCGTGTTTCATCGTCAGCGGGTGTCAGCGCGAGTACGTTCATGTAGGCGTACTCGGCCTTTTCGTATTCGGCCAGATCGATCGAGGAGTGCGCAATGACAGCCCAGGCCGAACGGATCAGCAGAGAATCCGTGGATGGATAGCGATCAATAAGTGTCTGCGCAGACTGGATCGCAAGATTGAAATCCTTCATTTCATAGAGATCGTCCGCAGCTTTGCCCAGTACAACCGGCGCCTGTTCGTGCTCCTGGAAAGTGTCGGCAAACCTCAGCGAACTCGTTACGGTCGATTTCCTGACCTCCACGCGCCTTGCACCGGTTGCTGCCTCGAGGTTCTGGCGATGCGCATAGATCGCGGCATAGCCTGCGGCGGAAGCCTGCTCATGCTCGTCGTATTCATAAGCTGTGCGTTCGTACTCTATTGCCGAATCGCCATAGTCCTCGTTTTCCAAGAGCAGGTCTGCGAGCTGGTAGTTGATTTTTGGCGATTCGACATCCGTCGGGAACGAGCTCAGAAACTGGCGGTACCAGCGCTGCGCCTCGCTGAAGCTCGCCGGCTTGTCATCGAAAAAATCCTCTTCCTGGTAGAGCGCATGGTAGTGCCCTGCCAGGTCCGTCAGGTTGGTCTTGAGAAACCCGACCACCTCGGTTGAGTTGGCGATATCAAAGTGATTCCAGTACTCGGCATCCAGTGCGTAAATCGAGGCAAACTCTTTTTTGGACTCAACCACGAGTAACGGGAAGCCGGCTTCACCGTAAATTTCGACGACACGCATGCTGAAATGCGGCGATACCTTGTGAAAAGGATGCAGCTTGATAAAGGACTTGTAGACTGATGCCGCGTCGTCGTATCTGAGCTTGGTGAAATAGAATTCGCCCAGGTTACCGTAGATTTTGTCCGCGTAGCTGCGCTGGCCATTATCCGAGAAGTATTCATCAACGACTTCCGGTCCACCCAGATTGGAAAAACTCAGGCTGATTACGCGAAACGTATCCGCTACACGGTGTTCATCGTTTTCCTCGTAATCCTCGTCGAAGTCGTAGCCAATCGACTGCCGATAATCGAGCATCGCCACATAGTTGTGCAATGCCTCTTCGTAGAATTCCTGTTTGTACAAGGTCCATCCCAGCTTGTACAAGGCAAGCTCATAGTACGACGATGTTGAGCCCATCTTGATAATCGAACCATAGGCGTCCTCGGCATCGCGATACTTCTTCCTGACGAAGAAATATTCGCCGCGTCGGAAATAAACCTCATCAACATATTTCGAGTATGGATATTCGGCAACCAGCCGGTCCATCACCACCATCGCTTTATCGGGCTCGCCGATTTCGTCGTAAGCGCGAGACATCTGGTAAAGCACTTTGTCATTACGCTCGTAATCGGGATAGGTTTCGAGAATCTGTTGGTACATCTTTATCGCTTCGCGTGGCCCCGCGGGTACCGGCTCGCTGTTGCCACCAGGCAATTCGGCGTCTAACGCCGTGGAATGCGCCAGCAGTTGCTGGCGCTGCGTTGCCCTTTCTTCGAATTCCTGCTCGGATTCGGCATCCTCGACAGAAGCTGGCGTTTGCCGCGCCGCCGGAACAGCTGCGAGTGCCGTCGCTTTGTCCGGTGCCTCCATCTCTACCAGTTCGCCGGTGCCAATGACTCCGTATGCCTGCTCGATCTGCAGGTCGGCAAGGCGCCGCATAGCCTCGGGTGTTCGCGCACTTTCCGAAGTTTCCTCCAGGTAGCGACGGTAACTGTCCGCCGCGCGGTCAAGGCTGTCATCCAGGTACACTTCGTCGACATCGGCCTGCACATTCTGCAGTTCGGCAAGCGTGCCGGTATTGCTGGTCGTGGCGCAGGCTGTAATGCCGATGCAGGCAGACACCAGAATGGCGGCATGCCGTTTCATTGTTTTTCACCAATCTTGGCTTGCGCCTGGGTTGCGCGGTCGTAGCTGTCGGCCAGCGCAAAACGTGCCTTGTCACCGTAGTTTTCGAGATGGCTGCGGCGTGCCCGTAGCTCTTCGATCGCCACGACTTCGAGCTCGTGACCCTGGCGCGCCATGAGCGAGTCGACCTTCTTGATAGAGCTGCGAACGTTCGCGCGCAGGCGGCTGATCGGTTTCTCATAGCCAACGTAGCTGTGCGTCGCGGCCTGCCTCGCCCGCACATATTGGTCGTATTGTGCTTCCACGACGGCCATCGCTTCGTCGAGGCCACGCAGATTACGGTCGAATTCGGTAAACCGTTCGTGGTATTCGGTCTCCAGCGTCCAGGTCAGCAGTCCCTTGAGGCGCTTGATTCGCGTCTTCACGGACTCGCCAAGCGCCGAGTCCCGACTTTGCGCCTGCGTTTCGATTTGTTCCAGACGCTTGAGGACGGCCTGCTCGCCGCGCGTTGCCAGGAATTCCGGACGAGGTGTCGTAAGCAGGTCATCACGACGCCGTACGAGCATCTTGTGTTGCTCGATGCGCAGCCGCATCCTGGAATCCAGCTCGCGAAAATGCGTATCAACCTCCGGGAGCAGCGGCTCGTAGTGGTTGTGGCGGATCGCCACCATGTCATCAAATGAGTCGAAACTGGCCTGCCATGAAATGAGCTTCCTGCGCAGATCGGCGAGATCCAGGAAGTTTTGCAGGCCGGTCTGGAAATCGTGTGACGCCAGAAGTTCCATCAGGTAATACGTTTCCGGTGTCTCTGGCAGTGAGCGCAGCCGGATGACCCAGTCCTTGTCCTTGCGAATCTCCTCGCGAATCAACGCCTCGAGGAACTTGCCCGCCCTGATACTTTCGATCGACGTGTTCAGTTTGCCGACTTCGGCGCTGAATGACTCCAGCGCCTTGCCGTAATGAACGGCCGCACGACCGTGTATATTCAGTTTGCCGTAAGCGTATGGCAGAGCCAGCATGGCTTCCTGGGTTGCGCGATCCGTGACCTCACGCTCGGCGAGAATGCTCCAGGGAACGACGGCTCTTTCCAGGTTTTCGATGGACAGGTTTGCCCAGCCGGAGCTAAGCAGGGCCTGGTTTGAGAAGGGTCCGTCGAGACTCACGCGGTTCAGAAACGGGATCGCTTTGTCGTACTCGCCGCTTTCGAGGAATATCGTCCCGAGCACGAGATTGGATTTATCCCGGATTGCCAGCTCAGCCGTATCGCTGGTCGGAATCTGTCCGGCGCGCTCCAATTGCTGCTTCGCCGCTTGTTGTTGTCCTTCCTGCAGATAGGCGATGCCGAGATTGTACGCGGCGAATCCGCCGTAGCCATCGGAGTTCTGCAGGCGTTTGAGCACTGTGACCGAGTCAGCCGGCCGACCCTGGGCCAGGTAGATGTTGGCGCGAAGGAATTCGATGTCATCGCGGATCGACTCGGGCACCTTGCCCTCGATACGCTCGAGCGCTCGCGTCGCGTCTTCCATTTGGCCCTTCTGGAAGTGAATCCGGGCAAGTCTGTAAGCCGCATCGTTGCGTACCCGCTCATCGACGGCGCCCTCGAGTACGGCCCGGATGGCACGGCCTGCACGATGATGCATCCTGTACCTGAGTTCGAAGTCTCCCAGTGAGAATTCGGCGTCGTTCATGTGGAAATAAAGCGAATCGAGCTCCGGCTCGTCGAGCCCGGCATGCTGCTTGACCTCGGTGTCCAGTCGCTCCAGCGCTGCGAAGAAATCGCCCTGGTGCGCATAGTAGAGTGCTTCGCCGAAGTACAAGTCCTTCAGTTCGTCACTTTGACTTGGGCTCGTTGCCAGGCAGGCAAGCAGCAGGAGCCCGGTCAGTGAGAGCGGTGCCCGAAACATGGTCTACCAGTCTCCGACCTTGATTCCGCTGCTTCCCGAGTCCGGCCGGGACAAGGTGATTCCGAGCGCTTTCGGCTTGATGCCCTTGGCAATAACAAAGCTGTCGGACGCGTTGAAATCGGTGCCGTTTTTCAGCTTGCCGATCATCGTAACGTTGAGCTGATGGTCACCGCTTGGAATATTTCCGGTGTAAAGCCGTTGCACGCCGCCTTTTTGCAGCGCCTCCAGTTCGTTGAAACTATAGATATGATGCGTCGCCAGCTCGCCGTTGATCTCGATTTGTACCGCATCGAGTCGAAACTTCTCGGCTTCGGCCATGGAAACAAAAACTGCGATCTGTGTGCCCGACGGATAGAGCAATCGTTCTTCAAGATTGCTTAGCTCCGACGCGATATTGAGTACATCGGATTTAATTTCCTGGACCTGCCCGTCCAGGCTTCGCGTATTGTCGCCGGATATGTTCTCTGCACTGCCAGAGGTCATCGGACCGCAGACCAGCAGAACCACCATCAAGGCACGATTGAGTTTAGACATGTCCAATATCCTTATTGGTTTACATAATCCATATGCTGTTATCAGGAAAATGCGAATTAACGGCAATTACGCAGTCACGCGACAGTGTTGAGCAAAACAATTGCTTTATCTGTGAACTGCGCCTCAAATCGGTGCCGTACGCAGCTCTCATTCCGCCGATCAGAATGTGAAGTAGCTCACGGCCGGACCGGACCGGTCGAATCATAGTATCGATGGAATGACATGATTAACGACCTGATGACAATCCTGCGCGAGGTCGGCAACACGATTTATATGCTCTTTGTGTTGCCGGGCGAATTCGTCTTGTCATGGTTTTCTGAATTTGCACCAGCAGCAGCAGCCTGGTTGAACAGCATCAGCGATGAGCAGGCGGCGCTGACGATTATTGTCCTTTCGCTGTTACTCTGGTCCTTACTGGCTTTTGCGGTCGCGAAACTCTGGCTGCTACTACAAAACCTCTTCAGAATCATCGCGGCGACAGGAAAAACGTTGCTTTTTCGCATATCGCTGCCTTGCGAACTCCTTAAGAACAGATTGCTGCATGGGCTGCGGCGACTGATTCCACAACAAACAGCCTGCACTATTGCTGCAACGAATGCGGATTTCGACGACCTCGACCTCGCCGTGCTGCACTCAGCGGCAGCCAGAGGCCCGGGCTTCACGACGTCGGCACCCGAACTCGCCGAGCGACTAACATACCGGCCAGCTCAGATTCAGCGCAGCCTCAGCAAACTCAGCAGGAACAAGCTCCTCGATGGTGTCATCGGTTCGACCGACGGGTTCGAGAATTACCGGCTGAGCGAGTCAGGCAGTTATTATGTGGCGGAGCTGCATCGCAACAGCCGAAACTCATAATCCTCGATTGAAGGTCTGAGTACGTTTATCATCACCGCACCGCCGCCGTGATGAAGGACGACAATTGACCGATACGAACTACCCGCATCTTCTGGCGCCGCTCGATCTCGGCTTCATCACGCTGAAAAATCGCGTGCTCATGGGCTCGATGCATACGGGGCTCGAGGATGGCAACAAGCACGAGCGCCTGGCCGTTTATTTTGCCGAGCGCGCGCGCGGCGAGGTCGGACTGATCGTCACCGGCGGCTATGCGCCGAACCGCGCGGGCTGGGTGAAGCCCTTCGCAGGCAAAATGACAACCCGGGGCGAGGCCGCCAGGCATCGGCGCATTACGGATGCAGTGCACGCCGAGGACGGCAAGATCGCGATGCAGATACTGCACGCCGGGCGCTATGCCTACCACCCGTTGGCCGTAGCCCCGTCACGCATACGCTCCCCTATATCGCCATTTACGCCGCGCGAGCTCTCATCTTCGGGCGTTGAGAAACAGATCAAGGCTTTTGTTCGATGCGCTCAACTGGCACGTGAGGCCGGCTACGACGGCGTCGAAATCATGGGTTCGGAAGGCTACTTCATAAACGAGTTCCTGGTTACACACACGAACCATCGCACGGACCAGTGGGGTGGCGATTATTCACAGCGTATGCGCCTGCCCGTCGAAATCGTTGAACGAACCCGGGAGGCGGTCGGCAGCGATTTCATTATCATTTACCGGCTGTCCATGATCGATCTGATTCCCGACGGCAACACCTGGGACGAAACTGTGGCGCTGGCGAAGGCGGTCGAGGGCGCCGGTGCGACAATCATCAATACCGGCATCGGCTGGCACGAAGCGCGCGTCCCCACGATTGCCACCTCGGTGCCGCGCGGCGCGTTCACCTGGGTGACGAAAAAGATGAAGCGCGAAGTGAACATTCCGCTGATCACTTCGAATCGCATCAACCTGCCCGCTACGGCCGAGCAGATATTGGCCGACGGCTGCGCCGACATGGTGTCGATGGCCCGGCCAATGCTGGCCGATTCGGAGTTTGTGAAAAAGGCGCGAGAGGGACGTGCCGACGAAATCAATGTGTGCATCGCCTGCAACCAGGCCTGTCTCGATCACACTTTCTCCAACAAGATGAGCAGCTGCCTGGTGAACCCGCGCGCCTGTCACGAGATCGAACTGAACTACGTCGCAACGAAAACTCGTCGGCGTTTTGCAGTAGTAGGATCCGGTCCCGCCGGCCTTTCCGCCGCCCTGGTGCTGGCCGAGCGCGGCCACGAAGTCGATTTGTACGAATCGGCGGCGGAGATCGGCGGCCAGCTCAACATGGCCAAAGTGATTCCCGGTAAGGAGGAGTTCCACGAGATGTTGCGTTACTTCAAGCGACAGCTCGAGCTGAAGAATGTACGCGTGCACCTGAATACACGCGCCGGCGCTGACGACCTGAATACCGAAGGCTTCGACGGCGTAGTTATCGCCACCGGCGTCGTGGCACGGGATCCGAATATCGAAGGACAGGACCATCCAAAAGTCCTGAGCTACATCGACGTCCTGCGCAAGCAGGTGCCCGTTGGCAAGCGCGTCGCAATAGTCGGGGCCGGCGGGATCGGCTTCGACGTCGCGGAATTTCTCCTGCACGAAGGCCATTCTCCGACCATGGACCTCGAGGAGTGGCTTGCCGAGTGGGGCGTTGTCGATCCGGCCAGAGCACGCGGCGGTATTGCGCTCGAGCGAACGAAGCCGGAATCATCGCGCCGCGAATTGACGCTGCTGCAGCGCAAGGCCGGCAAGCACGGCGCTAACCTCGGCAAGACCACGGGTTGGATTCATCGGGCGACGCTGAAGATGAACGACGTTCGCATGATCGGCAACGTCAACTATGAACGCATTGGCGATGAAGGCCTTTTGATCACTTATGGCGAGAAGCACGAGGATCCGACCTGGCTTGACGTTGACAACATCATTCTGTGCGCCGGACAGCTGCCGCTACGAGAGCTCAAGGAACCGCTCGCTGCCGCCGGTATTCCGACGCACGTGATCGGCGGTGCCGACGTAGCAACGGAACTCGATGCCAAACGCGCGATCGATCAGGGCAGCCGCCTCGCCGCGCGGCTTTGACCTCATACTTCTGAACGATATGACCGAAATCAGGGAGCACCGATGCCGCAGGTAAGCGCCAACGACATCACGATCGAATACGAGTCTTTCGGCGAGCCGTCGAACCCCACTTTGTTACTCATCATGGGGCTCGGCATGCAGCTGATTGCCTGGCCCGAACAGTTTTGCGTCGAGCTTGCGTCCAGGGGCTATCGCGTCATCCGCTACGACAATCGTGATGCCGGATTTTCTACAAAATTCGAGGGCGTGAAGGCGCCAAGCGTCGCGTCGCTCATCTTTCGCAGCGTGCTGCGACTCCCTATTCGTGTTCCTTACACGCTGCAGGACATGGCCGATGATGCAGCAGGCCTGCTCGATGCGCTGGACGTAGAGTCGGCGCACATCGTCGGCGCCTCCATGGGTGGCATGATCGCGCAGAACCTGGCGGCAAGTCATCCGCGACGGGTCAGGTCGCTAACCTCCGTCATGTCCACGAGCGGGCATCGTTCCCTTCCTGGCGCCGATCCGCTCGTGACGCGGCATGTATTTCGGACGCGGCCGACCGGCAATGATCGCGAAGCGGTCATCGCTCACAACATGCGTACCGTGGAGCTCCTTGGCAGCCCCGCCTACCCTGTCGATGCAGATACCCGACGCGAGATGGTCTCGATCAGCTTCGACCGCTGCTATTTTCCGTCCGGCTTCTCGCGCCACGTCGCCGCAATCGTCAAGGATGGCGATCGTCGCAGTCGACTTGGCACAATCACGGCGCCGACGCTGGTAATTCACGGCCGGGAGGATCCGCTGGTGCCACTCGCGGGTGGAATCGACACGGCGAATCACATCCCGGGAGCCCGGCTCGAGATCATCGACGGCATGGGGCATAACTTCCCGGTGGAGCTGTGGCCGCAGATCATCGGCCTGATCACCGACCACGCGGTGCAAGCGGACACGCAATAGGGCTTTCTTGATGAGACTGCACGACGGGCCCTGCTGTGGTGGGGCCCGTCGTGCGTCAGGACCGGTTAGAACCTAAGGACACCTTGCAGCGTGAACTGTCTGCCACGACTGTAGAACGCGTAGTTCGATTTGAAGCCGAAAGTACTTGCGAGCGGCGTATCGCCGCCGAACTGCAGTACTTTCTCATCGCCGAGGTTCTTGCCCAGCAGGGCAATTTCCCAGTTGCCCTCGGCAGGGCCAATGCCGAGGCGCAGGTTGTACATCGAATACGCGTCTTGCACCAATGCGGGATCAAACGTTGCCGACGCATCGTACTCGCTGGTATAGAAGACATCCAAGAGCGCCGTAAACTCCATGTCGTTGAATACCGGGTACGTAAAGTTAAACGCCACGTTGCCCTGGAAGTCCGACACCATCTGGTTCGACTTGCCGGTGTAGTCACAAAGTTCCGGCGTGCCGTTGCCGTCGAAGTCTACGTTCGGCGTCTGACCAAAATAGCACTGGCCATTCCTGAAATTCGTGAACTCGAAGTCCGTGACTGCGAAGCCGCCCGTTATCATCAGGTTCTCAGTCGCCGCCCAGCGGCCGTCAACCTCGAGACCCAGGACTTCTGCGGTCGCCGCGTTGCCAACGTTGAAGCCGAGGCCGCTATCGAAGATTGAGATTTGCAGGTCGCTGAAGTCAGTAAAAAATGCCGCGGCATTGATTTCCGCAGCACCATCGGCAAGCGAGAATTTGCCACCGAGTTCGAAGTTCGTCGCTTCCTCGTCGTCAAACTCGAACGACTCTGCCATCGTCGGTGATACTCCGCGATTATTGGCACGAAAGTCGAAGCTGCCCGACTTGAAGCCCTGCGCCCAGGTGAAATACAGCAGCGCATCGTCAGTCGCATCCCAGACCAACTTGATCTCCGGCGAGAACTTGGTTTTGTCACGAGTGCCCGCTACGGGCAATGTTCCGTCGCGCGCAAGCAGACCAGCAGCCAACGGGTTAACTGCCGCAATTGGCACAAGTTCCTCGGAGGTAATTCGGAAAGCCGCCGAATAAACTACAGGTGCGAGACCCTGGGCTGGCGGTAACGGATTGCCGTCCAGCCCCAATATTCTGAGCGTGCGCCGACCATCGCGTTCGTCCTGAGTAATACGACCGCCAAGCTGCAGCGTCCAGGCTTCGTTGAGATGCCAGTTGAACTGCGCGAATGCCGAAAGCACGTCGTTTTTGACAAACGCCAAACGGTCGGCCTTTGAGGCCGCAATGGCGGTGCCTGAACCCGGCGGCAATAGCGGATTTCCGTTGAGTGCCGGCACGAGTACCGAGTTAGCCGGCACGAGGATCTGATCTGCGTAGTCGTGATCGCTGGTCTGGTAATAGACGCCGAGGATGTAGTCGTAGTCGTCTCGCAGCGGCGACGAAAGACGAAATTCCTGGCTGAATTGCTCGTATTGCTCCTGCAAAGCGGCCCCGAAAACGACAGCGCCAGTGTAGTCGCAGTCACAAAATTCATCGTATTCAAAATCGGAAAACGCGCTGATCGATTTCAGGTCGTGCTCGCCGAGCGCCCAGTCAAGGGTCAGCACATAGCTTGTCGACTCGTTGTTGCTGAAGTCGCCATTCGACGAACGAATGCCGTCCTTGACGACATTCAGGACACTGGGGTCCTGCATGAAAGCGCCGGCAAGCGCCTGGCTGTAAATCAGACCCGTACCTGCGAAGGGTCCGGTTGTCGCCGGCTGCTCGTTGACGACCTCGATATGCCGTCCCGTGACGTCAAATTCGCCGACATCGACCTTCAGCGTTGCCGTCAAATCCGGCGTCAGATCAGCCTGCAGTGTACCGCGCACGGCCCAGTCTTCGCGGTTCGGTTCGTCGCGGTTGAGCGTTGCGTTCGTCATATAACCGTCAAGTTCGCGCGAGCGCACCGCGACGCGCGCACGGACCGTATCCGAGAATGGCCCGGACAGCATCCCTTCGACGATCATTTCGCTATCCTCGAACTCGTTGGAGACGAAGACACTGCCCTCGAATTCGTCGCCCGGCTTGGCCGTCGTGATATTCAGTGCGCCGGCGACTGAGTTCTTACCAAATAAGATTGACTGCGCCCCGCGTAGTACCTCGACGCGTTCGAGATCGAGAAACGGTGCGCGCGCCTGCTGTGCGCGTCCGTAGTACACGCCGTCGATGTAGGTGCCGACCGACTGCTCGAATGCCTGATTGATGCCGGAGCCGATGCCGCGGATGAAAATATTCGTCGAGATACCGGTCTCGGTCATATTGAAGTTCGGCACGAGAAACTGGATGTCCTCGACTTTTTGCAATCCGACGTTGGCGATCATGTCGCCGGTCACCGCGGAAATCGAGACCGGTACATCCTGCAGTCCCTGTTCGCGGTACGCCGCCGTTACCGTGATTTCGTCAAGCAACGTTCGACCGTCATCCTGGGCAAACGCCGTGGTGGCCGCTGACGCCAGCATGGCGATGGACCCCGACAACGCGAAAAATAGGCGTGCGATTCTGCTAGTCATGACAATTCCCCCTTGAAACCGATTTTGGCGCCAGTTCTATGCCGGCGTGAAATGCGCGTAGACGAATCAATTGCCCGCTGTGCAGGTACAACCCGATCTGCAGGTACAAGTATAGTCATAATTTGCCGTCCAAACGCGGCTTTTTGCCTTGTTCGGGCCATTGAGCCGACCTGAAGGTGCTCGTATGAGCGTTCCGTCAGGCGCGCCCGAGATCAGTCAGGTGTCGGATTTTTCAACCGGAATACGGTCCTTGTTCTTCGCGAGCCAGTCGTCGAAGGTCATGAGCCCGGGATTTAATGACCGCGACACTTCGATACTGCGGGCACCACAGAAATAATCGTTAAAGTCCCGCTTGAACTGGTACATGTTGCCGAGGTCCTCTGCGCCCGGGAATCCAAGTGCGCGGTATTCACCGGGCTCGATCGGACTGTAGCGCACCGTCTCGCCAAACGCCTTGCTCATCGCCGCCGCCATCTGCCCGCCGGTCAGATGCTGACCCGCGATGCCGAGCGTCTTGCCGACAAACTCCGCGCCACGCTTGAAAATGCCAAGCGAACATCGGCCTATGTCCGCCGACGCAATGCCGGACAGCGGCTTGTCAGCCATGGGCATTACGAACTCGAGCGTGCCCTCGGCGTCGCGCTTCGGCTCCATTCCAAAAGAAATCAGGTTATCCCAATAGAAAGACGTTAGCAGGAAAGTTGTCGGCACACCCCTGTCGCTGAACTCCTGATTCGCTTCGCCCTTGGCGTCGAAATGCGGCACCTTGTAGTTGTCCATCAGTGTCGGCATGCGATCGTCGCCCAACGGCACCCACTGTCGCGTGTCTTCGAGCGTAGACCAGACAACGTGTTCGAGGCCAGCGTGCCGGGCGGCCTCCGCCAGGTTTTTCGCTTGCGCCAATTCCTTTTGCGGCGAAAAATGCTCCCAGAAGTTGGTGACGCAAAAAGCCCCATAAGCGCCTTTGAACGCTTCCTGCAGGCTTTCGAGATCATCGAGATCCGCTTGCGCCACCTCTGCGCCACGCGCGGCGAGCATTTGAGCTTTATCGGAATTCGCGTTGCGCGTCAGCGCCCGCGCCTGAAACTGTTGCTGTGGATCGTCCAGAATCGCTCGCAGCAATCCGCCGCCCTGTGCACCCGTTGCGCCGACTACGACGATGATTTTCTTGTTGCTCGCCATCACCCTCTCCTTAACGTCTTCTGTCTTGCAGCCGATTCGTAACACGGCTATGCCTACTTTTGCCGATCCAACTTTGCTGTGCAAGCGCTTTTCCATCACAATCAGGGAGCTTCGTCATTCGGACATTCAACATGTTGCAAGGCAGACTGGCCGCGTCACTGGCGTTCCTCGTAGCAGGGCTGTTGCTCGGCTGCTCGCCCGCCGATCGCGAACAGGCCGCGATGCCGGTCACCGCAGAACAAGCGGCAGAATTGCGTTCGGCCGCGGTGGCGATGCCCGACGGCTACGGCGCGGCTGTTGCAGAAGAAATCCTGAGGGCGGGCGGCAACGCCGTTGATGCGGGCATTGCCGCAGGGTTGGCACTCGCCGTCACTTACCCGGAAGCCGGCAATATCGGCGGCGGCGGCTTCATGTTGATCCACATGAATGGCGAAGACGCTTTCATCGACTATCGCGAAAAAGCGCCGGGCGCTGCGGACCGTGATATGTACCTCGACGTCGATGGCAACGTCATCGACGGCCTGAGTACTGTTGGTCACCTGGCGGTCGGCGTGCCGGGTACCGTTGCCGGTTTCTGGGAAGCACACCAGCGCTTCGGCACCCTGCCCTGGCGCGAGCTCGTCATGCCTGCCGTGAAACTCGCTGAGGAAGGCTTCGTCGTACCGGAAAACCTGGGCGGCGGCATGCTCACTAAACTCGAGCGCTACGAAGGCAAGACAAATTTTGGCGACTACTTCGGCAGCATGACGAGCGGCGAGCTGCACAAGCAGCCCGAGCTCGCCGCGACCCTCCTGCGTATTGCCGACAATGGCGCCGACGGTTTCTACAAAGGAAAAACCGCCGAACTGATCGTCGCCGAAATGAAGCGTGGCAACGGACTGATCACGACGCAGGATCTCGCAGACTACAAAGCTGTATGGCGCGAACCGGTTGAGGCGGACTGGCGCGGCTACCGCGTCGTGTCAGCGCCGCTGCCGAGTTCCGGTGGATTCGGACTGATCCAGCTTCTGAAAATCCATGACTACATCGATCATTACTTCGAAGGCGTGACGCACAACTCCGCGCAGTACGTACATCTTGTGGCCGAGATAGAAAAACGGGTGTTTGCCGATCGCGCACAGTATCTCGGTGACCCGGATTTTATCGACTCGCGTATCGAGGAGCTTTTAGACGACGGTTACATCCGCAGCCGCGCACAGGAAGTCAATCCGGACGCGATCTCGATGGACGTCGGCGCCGGCACGGGACTCGAGGCGCATGACACAACGCACTATTCCATCCTCGATCAATGGGGCAATGCGGTTTCCAACACCTATACGCTCAATCTCGGCTTCGGCAGCGGCGTCGTGGTTACAGGCGCCGGCTTTCTGCTGAACGACGAGATGGATGACTTCAGCATCAAGGCCGGCGTGCCCAATGCTTACGGCGTCGTCGGCAGCAAGGCCAACGAGATTGAGCCGGGCAAACGAATGCTGTCGTCGATGACCCCGACAATCCTGTTGCGTGACGGCAAAGTGGCGATGGTTCTCGGCACACCCGGCGGGTCAACGATCTTTACTTCGGTGTTCCAGGTAATCCTGAACGTGCTCGAGTTTGGCATGTCACCGCTCGACGCGACGGGCGCCGCGCGTTTTCACCACCAGCTGCTGCCACCCGACCTTATTCTTATGCAGCGGGATTCACCGCTTCCGGAAGAAACGCTGTCGCTACTGGGGGACCGCGGCTACAGGACCAGGAGCATCTACAACTACGGCGACATCCAGATGATCTACGACGACGGCAAAGACGTGCAGGCCGCGTCTGATCCGCGCAACCGTGGCGAATCCCGCGTGATCGACTTGACTACGGATTTTCCATAAGACGACCGGCAGCCGGATCGGCATTACAGACATCCATAGCATCGACCTTCCTTTGATTTCTGTCAATACGCTCATAGTGCAGTCCATTGCGATTAGTCCTCAATTGAACTGAGCCCGCCTGCCCCAAGAGCAATAGTGTCCTGACGGGGACATCATAACTATACGAATTTCCCGGAGAGCACTATGGCCACGCCAAAATTACTCGCCACCGGCAGATTCCTGCTTGTGGCATTACTGCTCTCGTATCCGGCATATTCAGATCCGGATCTTTGCCAGACTTTAGACTCGACGACAACCTGCAGTGAAGACCAGTCTCATGGTGTTTCTGCAACAACGCCGACGACAACGAACTTGATTGTCGATGAACTAACTACCGACATTGAGCCGGTGAGTGGAGTCACGGGCATACGCCACGAGAGTAAGGGCCGCAATGGTGACAGCGGCGGAACCTATCCGATCGTTGGAGGTTCAGGCGACAATGGACGTGGCGGCTCGACGGTCAATACGTCCGTATTCGATACCCTGTATTCCATTAGCACGCTCGGCGACAACGCGCACGGCATCCACTCAAGCAGCGTGGGCGGAAACGGCGGCGCCGGCGGGAATGGTTTCGGAATCGTCATTCCGCTGCCCCCCTTCTGGACGCCTGGATATGGCGGTGACGGCGGCGATGGCGCTAACGGCGGACCCGCAAGCGTTTTTAATAGCATGACCATTTCCACGGCTGGCAATGAATCTATCGGTATCTTTGCCAGCAGTCGCGGCGGGCACGGCGGCCACGGCGGCTGGGGTGTCGGCCTCTGGGGTGTCGGCGGCGACGGTGGTTATGGCGGCAAAGGCGGCAACGTTATAGTAACGAACGACGGCACAATCCTTACCGAAGGCGTGAAATCTCACGGCATTTTCGCTGAAAGCGTCGGTGGCGCCGGCGGCGACGGCGGCGAGGGTTACGGGGTCGTTGGCAAAGGTGCGGATGGCGGCGGCAATGCCGATTCCGGCACCGTTCAGGTGGACAACTCCGGCAATATCGAGACGCAGGGCGAAGGGGCCTCCGCGATCCAGGCCTGGAGCATCGGCGGTGGCAAGAATGAAGGCGGAGCTGCCGGAGGATTATTCAGCTGGGGCGGTGATGGTTCCGCAGCCGGACACGCCAACACGGTAACTGTCAATAACACGGGCAGCCTGATCACCCAGGGCTCAGAGGCCAGCGCGATCTACGCCGAAAGCCTGGGCGGCGGTGGCGGCAAAGGTGGCGACGCGGGCAGCGTCGGCCCCGTCCTGACCGTCGCAGTTGGCGGCAGTGGTGGACCGGGCGGTGACGGCAAACTGACCACGGTCACGTCGAGCGAGGGCCCGATCACTACCGGCGAAGACCCGGAAAATCCCGATCAGTGGAATTCGCTCGTGCGCAACTCGCACGGCATTTTTGCCTCCAGCAAGGGCGGCGGCGGTGGCCAGGGCGGCTTCGCCTTCAGCGTTGCTGTAAGTAACACTTTCTCGGCTGCGCTTGCATTTGGCGGCAGCGGTGGTGATGGCGGCGACGGCGGCGACGTCATGCTGGATAACAGCAGCGCACTGACCACCTATGGCGATGAATCCCACGGACTGTTCGCGCAAAGCCTGGGCGGTGGCGGCGGTAACGGCGGCTTCGCCTTCGCCGGCAGCTTGGGCGGCAACGGCAGCCTGTCGGTGACCTTTGGCGGCACCGGCGGCAGCGGTGGCGACGGCAGTCTCGTTGATGTGAACAGCGAGAACAGCATTTTGACCAAGGGCATCGGTTCGTACGGTATCTTTGCACAGAGTGTCGGCGGTGGCGGCGGTTCCGGCGGCGACAGCATATCGATCTCGGGCAGCGGAGTCGCCAGCGGTTCTCTGAGCATGGGCGGCGACGGCAGTGACGGTGGCCATGGCGGGCTGCTGGTAGAGGATGACGAAGGCAATCTGATTCGTCAGGGCATCATTGTCGACAGCAGCAGCGACATAACGACCTTCGGCGATACCGCTCACGGCATCCTCGCGCAAAGTATTGGCGGCGGCGGCGGTGACGGTGGCATGGCGATTTCCGGCAGCTTCGCCAGTACGGCGGCAGCGGCCGTAGCTCTCGGCGGCGGCGGCGGTACCGGCGGCGATGCCGGTCGTGTCGACCTGTCGAACAGTGGCACCATCAATACCAGCGGCTATGAGGCCCACGGCATTTTTGCCCAGAGCACCGGCAAAGGCGGCGGCAGCGGTGGCATGAGCATCAGCGGCACGCTGACATTCAGCCCGAAAGGCAGTGCCGGCGCTGGCGTCAGCCTTGGTGGCAGCGGTGGCGGTGGCGGCAAAGGCGACAATGTCACAGTCGTCAATGATGGCAGCATCTACACATCAGGCGACGATTCCATTGGCATCAATGCACAGAGTGTTGGCGGCGGTGGCGGCCGAGGTGGCTTCAGCTTTGCTGGTGGCATCAGCGGGCCCAAGTCGCTTAATGCCCAGGTATCGATAGGCGGTTCCGGCGGCACCGGCAATACCGGTGGCATCGTCGATGTGACGAACGACGGTCTGATCCAGACCTCCGGATTCCAATCGCACGGCATTTTCGCGCAGAGCACCGGCGGTGGTGGTGGCAGTGGTGGAACAAGTGTTGCAGCAACACTTGGTCTCGTCGACAAAACCGTAGGTATCGGCGTTGCGGTTGGTGGTAGCGGCGGCGATGGCGCTGTCGGTCAAATGGTCAAGGTCCGCAATAACGACACGATTACAACGTTTGGCAAGAACGCCTTCGGCATTTACGCACAGAGCATCGGCGGTGGCGGAGGCCAGGGCGGTTCGGCTTTTTCCGGATCAGTCGCATTAACGAATCCGGATGCGAAGTTCACAGCTAATCTGAACTTCGCTTTCGGTGGAAGCGGCGGTACCGGTAACGTCGGCGGCGACGTCGACATTTACAATGACGGACTCATCGAAACCTGGGAGACAAATTCGCACGGAATTTTCGCGCAGAGCGTTGGCGGCGGCGGCGGTGCCGGTGGCAGTGCTCGCACAATGTCTCTGAGCACTTGCTGGTGGGAGTGCGCGGCGCCGATCAAGCCCAAGACCTCAGCGAAGAAAGTCGCCTTCAAGTTGAGTATGGGCGGCAGTGGCGGTACCGGTGGCCATGGTGGCAACGTAACGGTCAATAATTTCGACGACGTCATCACTCACGGCACTGATTCGCACGGCATATGGGCGCAGAGCGTCGGTGGTGGCGGTGGCAGCGGCGGCGAAGCTGCGCACGGATTCTGGGGCGTGTCGATACCGGGTCTCGACAAGACAAAGGCCTATTCCGACGTCTCTATCCTAATTGGCGGATCGGGCGGTGCGAGCGGACGCGGCGGCGATGTCACTGTTAATAACATTGGCAGCATTACGACCTTCGACGACGGATCATTCGGCGCGTTCGCACAAAGTGTCGGTGGTGGTGGCGGTCAAGGCGGCCACGGCGCTACAGGTCTGACGGGCAAGGTTGGCATCGGCGGCAAAGGCGGTTCATCCGGCGACGGCGGCGATGTAACCGTCGACATCACTGGTGACATCGATACCTTTGGCGGTTCGGCACACGGAATCTTCGCGCAAAGCGTCGGCGGCGGCGGTGGTCTTGCCGGTAACGTAACCCGCGGTCTCGGCGATCTCAATTTCGGAATCGGGCTGGGTATTACACGAGACGCCGGCAATGGTGGTGATGGCGGCATCGTGAAGATCACGAGCAGCGGTAATATTACGACGCACGGCGATGCTTCGATCGGCATCTTTACGCAAAGTGTCGGCGGTGGTGGTGGCCTGGCCGGTGACAACGGAACCGGTTTCGGCTTCGCCGGAAGTGCCGGCGGTGACGGTGCCGGCGGCGCTATCTCAGTCAATCACAGCGGCACCATCACGACCCTCGGTGACTATTCCCATGGCATATTTGCTCAGTCCGGTGGCGGCGCCGCAGACGATGTGGCAATTCTCGATGAAGATGGAAAGACAATCGGTTACCTGACAGATCGTCAGGATCTGGGCGGTAACATTGATATCACGCTTAATGGTCAGCTGACGGCAACCGGCGCAAATTCCAACGGTTTATTCCTGCAGAGCAAGGGTGCTGACGGCAATGGCGACATCACAGTCAATATCGTTGACGTTGATGGCCTGGTCATGGGCGGAAGCGGATCGAGCGCCGGCATTTTTTTAGCCGATGGCGTTAACAATTCGATTACGAATTATGGTTTGGTCGGCTCGGCGGCCGGCGTTTCCGGCAATGCGGTTATTTCTACATACGGTAACGACCGCGTTGAAAACCATGGCACGGTCATTGGCAACGTGGATCTTGCTGCGGGTAACAACTACTTCGTCAACTATGGGTTGGTCAAATCCGGATCAAACTTCTACATGGGCGCCGGTAACCGACTGCTTAACGAAGGCAACTTCTCGATTGGCGGCATCGACAACGTCTGGACAACGGTGTTTGACGGCGACTTCGAGCAGAATGACGAAGGTACGCTGTGGTTCGATATCGATTTCGACTACGGCGCGGATATGGCGGACCGGCTGGATATCCGCGGCAGTGCCAATCTCGACGGAGCGCTCGCTCTTGCACTCCACAATGCCGGCAAGATCGCACCGGGTGACCAGGACTTTGTGTTGATCACAAGCAGCAACAGCTTCGACACAGCTAACCTTGAGCTGTTTGCCCCGGTGTCCGCTGTGGTCGACTTCAATCTCTACAACCCGAGCGAAACACAATACGCTTTGAGTTATAACGTCGACTTCGCGGCCAGCGGCCTGAACCGCAACCAGGCTGCCATGGGTGAGCACTTCAACGCCATACAGCTGGCCGGCGGAACCGCTACCGACATGCAGGCACTGGTCGCATCGATTGTCGAACAGCCCGATGTCGAGTCACTTGCAACAGCCTACGACCTGCTGAGTCCGCATATCTATGCGGCTAACCAGGTATCAGGATTGTTCTCGAGCCTCGACTTTGCGCAGGCCATGATGAGTTGCCCTATCAAGGACGGCGACTATCGCTTCTCCCGTGAAGGTAGCTGCACGTGGATGCGCATATCGGATCGCGACATCGAGTACGAAGCAAGCGGCGGCGGGCTTGGTGCTACTGACTACACGCAGACCGTCAATTTCGGATTCCAGACGGCACTGACGGATCGATGGCACGGCGGACTCGCTTTTGGCCTGGAAGATTCCGAGTACAAGATTCCGCTGGCCTCCAGGCGCGACGGTAGGCTCGCACAGATGGGTGCGATCCTTAAGGGGCGTTACGGCGCAAGTCAGTTCAATATCTCGGCAACGATGGGTATGGGTGACTACCAGATTTACCGTGATATAGGCATGCCTTATGCGGATGACGAGTACACGCGCCGCGACCTGAGTTTCTACTCGGCGCATCTCGGCTACAGCTACAGCATCGAAAGCGGGCGCTGGTACCTGAGGCCGGGATTTGACGCCGGCTGGCTAAAGGTCGATGGCGAAGGCTTCAAAGAGGTGATGACTGGCCCGGCCGCACTCGAAGTAATGGGCACGGATGACTCCTATCTCACAACAAGGATCGATCTGCAGATCGGCGCCGAGTTTGGCTCACCGGACAATGTGCTTTACCGGCCCTATCTGAAGACCGCATGGACGCACGTCAATCCCGATTCGGCGAACGAGATCCATGCAAGACTAAGCGGCGCGCCCGCGAGCGTACCGTTCTTTACGCAAGTGCTCGAGACCGACAAGGACTTCGTGAACGTCAGCCTCGGAATGCAGATGTTCCTCGAGCGCAACTGGGCATTCAACGTGGTTTATGACCACACGAGCGCAGGCGACTGGGATGGCCAGTCATACTACGCGAAAGTTCAGTACGCGTTCTAGGGAGTGGTAGAGCAAGTTATCGAACGGCGGGACAGATGCGAGCTCGGGCGCTCTAGCGCAGCCTGGCCGCTATCCCGCTCAGTGTCGCGGCTAATGCCGCCCGACGTTTTGTCGTGGTGGCATCGCCGCTCCCTTTTTGCGCGTCTTTTGCCAGCGACTTCAGCCTGGCGGCCAGGCTTTCGTCGCGCGCGCCGTCCTTGAGCTGCAATGTCGCACGATTCAAGACCGTATTCAGCTCGGCTACAAACGAAGCCGACAGCGCTTTGTCACGCTCGAGCTGATCGAGGTACGCTCGCGCCACAACCGGCTCGTCGGGCCAGCCAACCCGGAACTGTTGCTGCGGATTGAACACGGCGCCCTGATCGGCGACAGCTGCGGCGGCAATCTCGTTTTCGGACAAGTGTTCGCTCGGCAGCAGCGCAAATACGTCCAGCCCCCGCACAATCTCGGTGCCATAGATCCGGCCGTCGTACCAGTACGCCGACCAGTAGCCGCCGACGACGAGGTCCTCGGCGTCGATGGGACCGCGATCGAAGTAGGCGATCTCGACCGGCCTGGCTGAATCGGTGAAGTCGATTACTGAAATACCCCCCTGGTACCAGGCCTGCACGAAAATATCGCGACCCGGTACCGGCACGATGGAGCCGTTGTGCGCGACGCAGTTTTCCTGCTCAACCTGTGGCGCAGGCATTTTGTAGTAGCCGCCGAACTCCAGTTTTCCATCGACGATATCGTAGATCGCATCGGCGCCCCAGGTGAGCGGGTCGTAGGCGCGGCAGCGTGCTCGACTGCCGCCACCCCACTCGTCGGTGTAAAGAACCTTGGTGCCGTCGTTGTTGAACGTTGCCGAGTGCCAGTACGCAAAGCCTTTGTCGACGACCGCATCGATGCGCTGCGGATCAAGCGGGTCGGAGATGTCGAACAATATACCGTTTCCCGAGCATGCCCCGGCGGCAATCTTCAGTTCCGGAAATACCGTGATGTCGTGGCATTCGTCTGTTTGACTCGTTTCCTGTGTCTCATCGCCATGGTCGCCGCCACGCCACAATCCGGCCAGCACGCCGGTTTCGGCATCGGCGAATACGGTGGGGCTGCTGACGATGCGCGACTTGTCCGGCTCGTCGACCGGAATCTCGACGACGTCGATACGAAACAGCGCGGTTCTCACGTCGCCCGGAGATTCGTCAATACAACCCTGCATTTCTTCCTCGTCGCGTACCGACGAGGTACCGGAGTTGTAGACGATAATTTTACCGTCCTCGCCGGGACCGGAAACAACCGAGTGTGTATGCGAGCCGCGACAGGTCTGTACCGCACCTACCTGCACCGGACGTGTCAGGTCGCTGATGTCGAAGATTCGAAGGCCGCGGAAGCGTTCGGCGCTGACGTCTTCACTGATGCCCTGCAGCCCGCAATCAAGCCGGCCGCGGGTCTGTTCCACCGACATGATCAGCAGGTCGCCGACGATAGACACATCGCCCTGACCACCGGGACACACCACCGAGCTAATGAGTTTCGGCAGCCCTCCTTCCGTCAGCCGGTAGACGTTGAATCCATGGTAGCTCCCGGCCACGAGGACGTCGCCGGCAAAAGCCATGTCGGTATTTGAGAAACTCAGAAGTGGCGCTCGCTCGTCTTCCTCCTCATCTTCATCCTCACCTTCCTTGACCGGTGCGCCTGCTTCTTCCCGCGTATCAGGCTGGTCTTTTTCCGCCCGCAGGCGCTTTGGCGGCAGCTCGGCCGGGTTCTTCGGATCGACAAAGCCCGCAGACTTGGGCAGCGATGCCACGAGTTCCAGGTTAAGCAATGCCTGACCCGCGTCTTCGAGCCCGGCCTTTAATCCTGCGCGCGGGTCGGATGAAAGTCCGACCAGCAGTGCGTTCATGCGCTCGATCTCGGTCGTCTGGTCGTTGGTGATGTCGTTCGTGAACTCGAACAACACCGGATCGTAGGCCGAACCCGGAAGCTCGAGCAGCTTCTCGACCATCGTAACCGCGCCCTCGTGGTGCGTGATCATCAAGGTCAGGAACAGCCGATCGAAGTCCGTGCCTTCCGATGCAGCGAGCTCTGCCATCTGTTCGGGTGTCGCCATGCCGGCCATCGTGTGGTGCGTATGCATTGCGTCATGTGCGGTCGGGTCCGGCACGCGTTCGCCGCGCTCGCGCAGCCACTGCTGCATGAACTCGATCTCGTCTCCCTGCGACACGTTAATGCGCCCGGCAACGTCGATCAGCTCCGGCCGATTGGTACGATCCGCGACCAGTGCCGCCATCTCGAGAGCCTGGTGATGATGCGGGATCATGTCCCGCATAAACTGAGCGTCGTCCGGCGAATAACTTGTATTCGCAATCTTGATCGCCTCTTCCGCACTAAGCTCCCGGATCGGTTCGCCCGGCGCACCTGGCTGGATAATCGGTGCCTGGGCCATGGCGATGGTCGCGCAGCCGAACAAAATAGCGCTCAAGGAAGCACAGGAAATCGCTCGTGC
>JABDOQ010000089.1 GCA_013043165.1 Woeseiaceae bacterium
GAGCAAAACCTTACGACGCTGCGCAATCGTGTTAACCAGCTCGGCGTTGCCGAGCCCCTCGTGCAGCGACAGGGTGTTGACCGAATCGTTGTCCAGCTGCCGGGCGTGCAGGATCCTAATCAGCTCAATAAAATATTGACCGCCACAGCGACGCTGGAATTTCGCCTCGTCGACCAGTCGGGCGACGAGCCGGGATCGCGACGCTACCCGGGACGTGGTGCTGAAGAGGCCCAGGTTCTGAAACGTCAGGTGATCGCTTCCGGCGACCAGATTATCGACGCGAAATCCGGATTCAGCGAAGGCCAGCCGGCCGTGTTCATTACCCTCGATTCTGCGGGCGGCGAACGCATGTTACAGACGACAATGGAAAACCTGAACAAGCCCATGTCTTCGGTGTTCATCGAAACGCGCCGCGAAACGGTCATGCGTAACGGCGTTGAGGAACAGCGCACGGTCAAGATCGAGGAAGTGATCAATACGGCAACGATTCGCGGCGTATTCAAGAATAGTTTCCAGATCACGGGACTGACCCCAATCGAAGCGCGCGATCTCGCGCTGTTGTTACGCGCCGGTGCGCTGGCAGCGCCTGTGTACAAGATCGATGAACGCACGATTGGACCGAGCCTCGGTCAGGACAATATCGATCGCGGCTTCAATGCAATCAAGATCGGTTTCCTCGCCGTGATCATATTCATGGCGATCTACTACAGGGCATTCGGGCTGATTGCCAACGTCGCGCTGTTCTCGAACCTCATCTTCATTGTTGCAATGCTCTCATTCCTGCAAGCGTCCCTGACGTTGCCGGGTATCGCGGGCATCGTTCTCACCGTCGGTATGGCCGTCGACGCCAACGTGCTCATATTCGAGCGAATACGCGAAGAAATTACAGCGGGCTCGTCACCGCAGAACGCGATTCACTCGGGCTATGAAAAAGCATTGTCATCGATTACGGATGCCAACATAACGACGCTGATTGCCGCCATCGTTCTCTTCGGCGTCGGCACCGGGCCGATCAAGGGGTTCGCAATTACACTGATGCTCGGCATCATCACGTCGATGTTTACGGCAATCGTGGGGACGCGTTCCATCGTCAATCTCATTTTCGGCGGGCGCAAACTGACCTCGATTCCGGTCTAGGAAATTACAACGATGAAACTGATCAAAGAAAAGACAAATATCGATTTCCTCGGTGTGACGCGCCGCAGGATCGCACTGTCGATATCCGCGGTGCTGGTTGTGGTTTCCCTGGTATCCCTGGCAACGCGTGGCCTTGAGTTTGGCATCGATTTCACAGGCGGCATTCTGCTGGAAGTGGGTTATCCGGAGTCTGCCAACCTCGACGAGATACGTAGCAACCTCGATTTAGCAGGATTTCCCGATGCCCAGGTACAGCGTTTCGGCAGGGACACGGACGTTCTCGTTCGTCTGCCGCCGCAGCCCGGCAATGAGGCCGGCGAAGTTCGTGAGAAGCTGCAGCGGACGCTGCAGGCCAATGGCGAGACCATCGATCTGCGTCGCGTCGAATTTGTCAGCGCCCAGGTGGGCAGCGAGCTCGCGGAACGCGGCGCGTTGGCACTGGTCATCGCCCTGCTCATGATCTTTGTGTATGTCATGATTCGCTTCCAGTGGAAGTTTTCGGCCGGTGCCGTGGCCGCGCTGGCTCATGATGCGATTGTTACCGTCGGTTTTTTCTCGGTCTTTGGTCTGCCGTTCGATTTGACGGTCGTCGCGGCGGTTCTCGCAGTCATCGGCTACTCGCTGAACGATACGGTCGTCGCATTCGACCGGATTCGGGAAAACTTTTTCGCGTTGCGCGGCGTGTCGGCGGAACTGGCGATGAACATCTCGATCAACGAGATGCTGGCACGTACCCTGATTACCGGTCTCACGACCTTGCTCGTATTGGTCGCTTTGCTGGCGCTGGGCGGCGAGTCGATAGCACCGTTCTCGATCGCCCTGATCGTCGGAATCATCATCGGTACCTACTCGTCGATTTATACGGCAAGTGCGACGGCGCTGGCGCTCGATGTCAATGCGCAGGACCTGATCGAGCCGATCAAGGACCCGTCGCTGATCGACGATCTGCCCTAGCTCCCGCCAACCACCCAACTTTCCAAGCGAGGGACGCCGATTCGGGAGCTCCTCTCGCTTAACCTCGCTCGACGTCCCTGTCTCGCTCGCATCGGGTTCCGCTTGCTTTGGCGTCCTGCGTCGCGGCGCTTCACACGACGCTCGAGGAGCACCCCAACCGGCGGCCCTCACGCAGTACGCCGGGTCGGCGGCGGTGGCCGTGGGGATGGCTTGCGAAGCGACGTTGCGTAGCTGGAGCTAGCAAGCCATCGCCGCGATAAACGCCGCGATCAGAATGGTCGGTGGCCGACGGCGGCGGGACTAGGTTTGCTGCAGGATGGCTTTGATGTCGCCGGCGCATAGCTTGGCGAGGTCGCGGTAGATTTTCGGGGTGCCGCAGAGTATGTGCCCCGTATCGAGGTAATTCTCGCCGCCATCGAGCGCACTCACGATGCCACCGGCTTCCCGGATGATCAGCGAACCGGCCGCCATGTCCCATGGCGCGAGTCCGGTCTCCCAGAAAGCATCGAGCCGTCCTGCCGCGACATAGCAGAGATCCAGTGCGGCAGCGCCCGGTCGGCGCACGCCAGAGGTGTTGCGGACGACTTTGCCCAGCATGCCGAGGTAGGGATCCAGTTCGCTGTCCGCCTGGCGGTAGGGAAATCCGGTGCCGACGAGCGCACGTACCAGCTCTTTCTGGCCACTGACGCGAATCTTGTGCTCGTCGAGCTGCGCGCCGTTGCCGCGGCTCGCCGTGAACAACTCCTGGCGCAGCGGGTCGTAGACGACTGCGTGCTCCATGCGGCCACTGATCTGCACGCCAATCGAAACGGCAAATACCGGGAATCCGTGCAGGTAGTTGGTCGTGCCGTCCAGCGGATCGATGATCCAGACTGTGTCGGCGTCTTCATTGCCCTGGGCGCCTGACTCTTCGGCGAGTATGGCGTGATCGGGGTAATGCTTCAGGATGACATCGATAACGGCGCGCTCGGCCGCGCGATCCGCTTCGCTGACGTACTCGTTGTGGCCTTTTTGTTCGACCTTGAGCTTCTCGAGCTTCACGAGGTTTCTGATCAGGGTGCCACCGGCGCGCCGCGCCGCCATTACCGCTACGTTGAGTAGTGCGTGCATGAAACGATCCCGTCAATGTCAAAGAACTGGGCAAATATACTGCCGCCGAAGTCGCTGGGACTGTCAGGGCAGGCCGCCGGGGCGCTAGAATACCGGACTTTTAGTGACCTGTCGTCCAGAACGCCGCTTATGTCGATTCGCATTGTCCTCGTCGGAACCACGCACCCCGGAAACATCGGGGCAGCCGCGCGCGCCATGAAAAACATGGGGCTCAGCGATCTTGCGCTCGTCAACCCGCGATATTTTCCACACGATGACGCGACGGCCCGGGCGTCCGGCGCGACCGATATTCTCGATGGCGCAATGATCGTGACCAGCCTTGCCGATGCATTGAGCGATTGTGTTTACGTTGCAGGCGCCAGTGCGCGTTCACGAACCATCAGCTGGCCGACCATGGGACCGCGCGATTGCGCGGAGCGCATGGTCAGCGAATGCAACGAGGGGACAGTCGCGGCCGTTTTCGGGCCAGAGAAGAGCGGTTTGCACAACGACGATCTCGATCTGTGCCATACGCTGCTGACGATCCCGACGGATCCGGGATTCAGTTCGCTGAACCTGGCGATGGCCGTGCAGGTGCTGACCTACGAACTTCGCGTTGCCAGCATGCTGCAGGCGGGCCCCGCGTTCGAAAGTGAGGCCCCCCCGGCCACGCACGAGGAAATGGAACATTTTTACACGCACCTCGAACGCGTGCTCGAAGATTTACGATTCCTGGACCCGGAAAATCCGCGTCACCTCATGCGTCGCCTGCGGCGCTTGTTCATACGTGCGCGTCCCGACAAGAACGAAGTCAACATCCTGCGTGGTTTTCTTGCGGCTGTCGATAACCGGGAAGATTCGGACTGATGGCGACGGACTTTATTTATCTCGACTACGCAGCCTCAACCCCGGTGGATCCGCGAGTGGTTGAATGCATGCGCGAGTGCAGCGAGTTCGGGTTTGCAAACCCGTCTTCGAATCACGTTGCAGGGCGGCTGAGCCGCGCGAATATCGAGCGTGCCGCCGAACAGCTTGCCGCACTGCTGAATGTCGATCCCGCGAACCTGATCTGGACCTCGGGCGCGACCGAGTCCGATAACTTAGGGATAGCTGGCGCGGCAAGGTTCCGGTCGCATCGCGGCAAACATCTCGTCACGCTGCTGACCGAACACAAAGCGGTTACCGATGTGTTTCGCATGCTCGAGAAACAGGGATTCGAGGTAACCTGGCTCAAGCCGGCCGAGGACGGGCGCCTCGACCCCGCAACGTTCGCGGCTGCGCTGCGCGAGGATACGCAGCTGGCCTCTATCATGTACGTCAACAACGAAACGGGTGTCATGCAGGACATCGAGGCCATCGGCTCGATCTGTCGAGAGCATGACGTGCTGTTGCACGTCGACGCGGCGCAGGCGGTTGGCAAGATTGCGATTGACCTGCAGGCGCTGCCCGTCGACTTGCTGTCATTAACGGCGCACAAGTTCTATGGTCCGAAAGGCATTGGTGCCCTCTATATTGCCGACCGCCCCGGCTGTCACGTCGAGCCGATACTGTTCGGCGGTGGGCAACAGCGGCGCATTCGACCCGGGACGCTGCCCGCCGACCTCATCGCCGGGCTGGGCCTCGCGGCCGAGATTGCGCAGTCCAGGATCGACGCGGATCTCGGCCACCTGAATAATCTGCGTCGCCGGCTCTGGGCCGGCATTCAGGATATCGATGGCGTGCTCGTCAACGGTGACATCGAGTCGGGTTTTCCGGGAATCCTCAATGTCAGCGCACTGGACGTCGAGGGCGAGAGCCTGCTGCTCGAACTGGAACCCTTCTGCGTGGCGACAGGGTCGGCATGTAATTCAAAGAGCCAGGAGCCCTCTTATGTACTGCGCGCCCTGGGGCGCAGCGACCTGCTCGCACAGAGCGCTATCCGCTTCAGCATGGGTCGGCCAACCACCGAGGATGAAGTAGAGCTTGCCGCGCGGCGCTATCGCGAAGCGATAGGGCGCCTGCGGGATCTGGCACCGGCGGCAGCTTCGTGAGCGATGAAAGTTACAGCCGGCTGGTCCGGGAGCACTTCGCCAATACCGAGCATGCCGGTGATCTGGCCGGCGCCGTCGCGATAAACGCCGACGAGCAGGGCATTCGACTGAAACTCAGCGCCACGGTGAAAAAGGGCCATATACAGGCCCTGCGCTTCCGCGCCTGGGGCTGCCCGCACGTGATAGCCGCCTGCGAATGGTTCTGCTCCCGGTACGAGGGCCAGCCTGGCGAGAGTCTCAGCGGGTTTCAGGCGTCAGACATAATGTGCAATCTGTCTGTACCTGTGGAGAAAACGGGACGTATACTTGTCCTAGAAGATGCGGTGCGGTCGCTCGGGCAAAGAATCGGCGGCGGTTCTGCACCGTGAAACAATTTTCATCCAAGAGAGACACAAATGGCGATTTCGCTTACCCGTTCGGCCGCTGATCGCGTCCGTACTCACCTGGACCAGCGTGGTACCGGTCTTGGCCTGCGCCTGGGGGTTACGCAGACCGGGTGTTCCGGCTATTCCTATGTCATCAATTATGCGGATGAAATTGCCGACTCGGACGTCGTTTTTGAAGACAAGGGCGTCAAAGTCGTCGTCGACCCCGAAGCCCTGCAGCTGATCGACGGTACCGAGGTCGACTTCATCAAGAACGGCCTCAACGAGGCCTTCAGCTTCCGAAACCCCAACATTTCGGGCGAATGCGGCTGCGGCGAAAGCTTCAACGTCTGAAAGCACCGTAGTAGTATTAACGGTTCGCATCGATTTACCCGGCAGAATCGCCGGGTCCAGAAATCATCCGTAAAGAACAGCAATAAAGGAAGCAATACATGGCCGTTGAACAGACGCTGTCCATCATCAAGCCCGATGGCGTACAAAAGAACCTGATTGGAGAGATCTACAGCCGTTTCGAGAAAGCAGGGCTGGAAATCGTTGCCGCGCGCATGATGCAGTTGACGAAGGAACAGGCGCAGGGGTTTTATGCCGTGCACAAGGATCGGCCGTTCTTCGACGACCTGGTCAGCTATATGACCTCGGGTCCTGTCATCGTGCAGGTGCTGCGCGGTGAGAATGCCATTGCCAGGAACCGCGAAATCATGGGTGCCACAAATCCGTCGGATGCAGAGCCCGGTACCATACGTGCGGACTTTGCGGCGAGCATTGAGGAGAATGTTGTGCACGGTTCCGATGCCGCCGACACGGCCGCCGTCGAGATCGCATTCTTTTTCGGTGATGACGGCGTCTGCCCCAGGACCCGCTGAGCGGAGCCGAGTCCATGTCATCCACGGCAAGTAAATTGAACCTGCTCGGATTGTCGCAAGATGATCTCGAGCAGGTTTTTGTTGCCCACGGCGAAAAAAGATTTCGCGCGCGGCAGCTCATGCAGTGGATTTACCAACGAGGAGTCACTTGTTTCGACGACATGACGGATATTTCCAAAACGTCGCGCGAGTGGCTGAACGCCGAAGCTGAATTTGTACTGCCTCGAGTCCAGTCGCGGCATGATTCGGTTGACGGCACGATCAAATGGTTGTTTGCCAGCGGTTCGGGTCAGGCAGTTGAGACCGTTTTTATCCCGGAATCCGGTCGTGGCACGCTTTGTATTTCGTCACAGGTCGGCTGTGCGCTCGATTGCGCCTTCTGTGCAACGGGTGCCCAGGGATTCAATCGCAACCTGTCGAGCGCCGAAATTGCTGGCCAGGTGTGGCACGCGATTCAGGAATTGCCACGACGTGACAATGGCGAACCTGCGGTGACAAATGTCGTCTTTATGGGCATGGGTGAACCGCTTGCGAACTACCGGAACGTTGTGCCGGTTTTGAAATTGCTCGTGTCCGACCTGGCTTTCGGGCTGTCACGGCGTCGCGTCACACTCAGTACTTCTGGCATCGTGCCGCTGATTGAAAAACTCGGCGACGACTGCAACGTATCGCTTGCCGTATCGCTGCACGCAGCCAACGATGAGCTGCGGGACGAAATCGTGCCGATCAACAGGCTGCATCCGATAGCGACATTACTTGAGGCGTGCTGGGCATACGCTGCAAAGCAGGCAAATCGCTTCATAACGTTCGAGTACGTGATGCTGCGCGGTGTGAACGATTCGCGGGCGCACGCCGATGAACTTGTGGAGTTGCTGACCGGCAAACCGGCCAAAGTAAACCTGATTCCGTTCAATCCCTTCCCGGGCACGCAATTCAAGCGATCGTCGGCCGATACCATTCGACATTTTCAAACGCGCCTCCGGCAGCGGGGGCTCGTGGCGACGACGCGAAAGACGCGCGGGGATGATATTGACGCGGCGTGCGGACAGCTCGCCGGAAAAGTGAGCGATCGTGTACGCAGTCCGTTAGGGCAAAAAAAAATCGCTGATAAAAAGTCACGCAAGTCGAACATAAGGATGGCTTCAGCATGAAAAAGAACAAACTGATATTTTCGGTGGTCGCGTGTTTTCTGCTGCTGACGGCATGTATATCGTCGACGACGGGACGCGCGCCTCCGGAAAAAGATGAAAAAGACGCTGCGGAGCTGAATTATCAATTGGGCGCTCGGTACTACCAGAACGGCAACTATGAGTTGGCGCGGGACCGGCTGTTGTTGTCGCTCGAACTTAATCCGAAAAGCGCTGTTACGCATTCGGCGCTGGCTTTGACCTATGAGGCACTTGGCAACATCCGCCTTGCGACGGAGTCCTATGAACAAGCAGTCCGTCTCGAGCCGCGTAACTTTGGCGTGCGAAATACGTATGCCGTATTTCTCTGCAATCAAGGGGATTTTGCCGGCGCGCAAAAGAATTTCAACCAGGCCGCCAGCCACCCGGAAAACGACAACGCAGAAGTGACGTTGACGAATGCGGGGGTCTGCATGGTGCAGAAGCCTGATGTCGCGGCGGCCGAGAACTATTTTCGAGAGGCGCTGGATCGCAAGGCCAATTACCCGGACGCGCTGCTACAGCTCTGCCTCCTGAAGTTCAAACAAGAAGACTACCTCGGGTCACGCGCCTTCCTGCAACGGTTCGTCGTGGCGGGCAAAACAACGGCCGGCGTTCTCTATCTGGGCGCACAAATCGAACAGAAGCTGGGTGATGAGCGCGCCCGTACGGAGTTCGTCAACCAGCTATTGCGCGACTTTCCGACATCGCCGGAAGCAAGAAAGGTACTGGAAAGCGGATAGCATGAGCGACGCCACCGACAATTCCGGGGAAGTGACGGCCGCGAGCGAGCAGGGCCCGCTGGGTGGCGAGCGCCTGGCCGAAGCGCGTCGCGCGCAGCAGATCTCGGTGCTTGAGATTGCCAAGGAGTTGCACCTCGACGAACCCAAGGTTCGCGCGCTGGAACGCAATGAGTTCGATGTGCTCGGCGCCCCCGTGTTCGCCAAAGGCCACTTGCGCAAATACGCCCAATTGGTGCAGGTCGACGAAAGCGACGTCATGGCTGACTACTATCAGCTGAACCGCGCGTCAGGCGCGCCGCCGGTTATTGCAACGCGGCCGCGGCCGCGGCGCGAGATGTCGCCGGGTCCGTGGATTGCGGTGATTGTCGTCATCGTTGTCGTCGCTACAGCATACTGGTGGTTCACGACGCGGCCGGAGGTCGTCGAGCAACCGACGCAGGAATTCGTACCGCAGGAATCGCTGCCCGCGTCCGAACCAGATTCTTTGCCGGCGTCCGAAGCAGAAACACTGCCGGCGCAAGAAAACGAATCGCTGCCTGCGGCAGAAGACGAAGCCGTCGAAGTATCGGATGATGATTCAGCCGTGTTGCAGTCGGCCCTTGACTCGGACGGGAATTACGCGGCGACCACTGCAGCAGCGCCGAACGATGGTCAGATGCAAATGCTGATTACCTACAGCGGCGATTGCTGGACAGAGATTTCCGATGCGAAGGGTCGGCGCTTGTTTTTCGGTCTCGGAACCGACGGCCGTACGGTTGAACTCAGCGGTGAGGCGCCATTCAATGTGCTGTTCGGCAACGCGGCCAATGTCAGTATTCGGGTCAATGGTACGGAACGCCCAATATCCGCCGCCGAGCGGCGCGGTAACACGGCGCGATTGACTGTGTCGGGCTCCTGAAGAAAAGTGAAACCCAGAGCTATTCGTGGAATGAACGACATCCTGCCGGATGTCTCCGGTACCTGGCGGTACCTTGAGTCTGTCGTGCGTGAGATCGTGCAGTCTTACGGCTATTCGGAAATCCGCTTGCCGTTGCTCGAGTACACGGAGCTGTTTCAACGCTCGATCGGTGAGGTGACCGATATCGTTGAAAAAGAGATGTACACGTTTCTGGATCGCAACGGCGAAAGCCTGACCCTGCGCCCGGAGGCCACGGCGAGCGTCGTCCGCGCCGGCATGACCAACGGCCTGCTGCACAACCAGCGCCAGAAACTGTGGACATCCGGCCCGATGTTCCGCTACGAAAAGCCGCAAAAAGGCCGCTACAGGCAGTTCCACCAGTTCGACGTTGAAGCGCTGGGTTACGGGGGTCCCGACGTAGATGCGGAGCTGATCGTCATGACGGCCCGTCTCTGGCGGCGGCTCGGGATTTCGCGAATCGAGCTGCAAATCAACTCGCTGGGTATGCCCGAATCGCGGCAACGCTACCGGACGGCGCTGATCGAGTACTTCAATGGCGTGAAAAGTGGGCTGGATGAGGATAGTATTCGCCGCCTCGAGCAAAACCCGCTCAGAATTCTCGACAGCAAGAACCCGGACATGCAGGACATCGTTGCCGCCGCCCCGGTCATGCTGGACTACCTCGATGAGGCGTCGAGCGGGCATTTTGAGGGACTCAGGGCGTTACTCGACGCGGCTGGCGTAGCGTACACGATCAACCCACGGCTGGTACGAGGGTTGGATTATTATTCGCGCACCGTGTTCGAGTGGGTTACCGACGCGCTGGGATCGCAGGGTGCGGTTTGTTCGGGTGGTCGTTATGACGGCCTCGTCGAGAAGCTCGGCGGTCGGCCCACGCCCGCGATTGGATGGGCAATGGGTATCGAGCGCTTCGTCGCTTTACACGAGGCCTGCGGCGGCGAAGTGCCGCAACAGAATGCGGATGTTTATATTGCCGCCGTTGGTGAGGGCACGCTGGCGCGCTCGTTTGAGCTGGCTGAAGAACTGCGAGACAGGATACCGGGGATAAGAATTGAGATTAACCTGGGCGGTGGCAGCTTCAAATCTCAAATGAAGCGTGCCGACAAGAGTAACGCAACGTATGCGTTGATTCTCGGTGAACAGGAGCTCGATGAAGGGCGCATCGGCATCAAGCCACTGCGCAGCAAAGCGGAACAGGAAAGTGTCGCGCTGGATAAGCTGGCAGCAACACTGCGAAAAAGGTTGAACTAGGCAACGGGGAATCCCGAAGCTCACATCATTAAAGGCAGTCTCGTGGACGATTTACTTTCAGAAAAAGAACAGATTGAACAAATTCGCTCGTGGTGGTCGGAGTACGGTGGCTACGTCATTGTTGGAGTGGCGGCCGGGGCGCTGCTGCTGTTCGGTTTCAACTACTACCAGAACAACAAGCTCGCAGCTCAGCTCGAGGCATCCGCTCTGTACGAGACGCTTGCCAATCACGTCGTAGACGGCGACCTCGCTTCTGCCGAGCGCGTTGCCGATCAACTTGCTACGACATTTGCCGGGACGACTTATGCAGCGCAGTCAAAACTTGCCATAGCGCGACTTTACATGGACAGGAATCGTGACCAGGATGCGGCCGACGCGCTTGATGAATTGCTGGCAAGCACGGCCGGCGAGCAACTCAAAGCCGTCGCTCGCCTGCGCCTCGCGCGAATTTTGCTGTACCAGGACAAGCCGCAGGAGGTCGTGGCCCTGCTCGAAGGCCAGGACAACGCGGCGTTTTCGGCCGCCTACACTGAACTTCTGGGCGACGCATACGTCGCGCTGGGGCGCATTGCGGATGCGCAAGCGGCCTATCAGGAGGTACTGCTGGATCCACTGTCGCAAGGCACGGTTGACCAGCAACTTGTGCAATGGAAAGCGCTGGACCTGCCGGAAATACCCATGGAAGATCCAGCCGCCGAACCTGCTCCTGATGACGTGGTTGAATCGAACGATGTTGACGAGGTCGTCGAGTGAACAACGCATGGCGTATCGCCGGTCTACTGGTGGCAGCATCGTTGCTGGCATCCTGCGGCCTGTTCGGTGACAAGGACGATGAGCTGGAGCCGAAGGAACTGGTCGGCATCAAGCAAACCCTGAAAATCAAGCGCTTGTGGAGCGCGAAAGTTGGTGGCGAATCCGAACATCTACGCGTTGCGCTGCGGCCGGTCGGCGACGGTGGTCGCATATACACGGCCAGCCACGACGGCGTTGTGTCCGCGTTCGATCCACAGTCGGGCAGGCAGTTGTGGCGAACCAAGGTTGGAATCCCGCTGTCGGCGGGACCAGGTGTCGGCGAAGGTATTGTCGTGGTTGTCTCCAAAGACGGTGTCGCCATCAGTTTTGATGCAGACTCAGGTGCCGAACAATGGCGCGTGAAGATGGGCGGCGAGTCGCTGGCACGCCCGCTCATCAGCAGTGAATCCGTCGTCCTGCAGACGATCGACAATCGCATGCGGGCGCTGTCGATCTACGACGGGCGGGAACTCTGGGCCATTGAGCAGTCTACGCCGGCGCTGACGATGCGCGGATCCGCCGATCCCGTCCTGATCGGCAATACGGTGATCGGCGGTTTCGACAACGGTCGCCTGGTTGCTGCCAACCTGATCAGCGGTGACATCGCCTGGGAATCCATGCTGTCACCGCCCAAAGGTCGGTCTGATCTCGATCGGCTGTCGGACGTAGACGGCTCAATCGGGGTTGTCGGCCAGGACCTGTACGCGGCCGGCTACCAGGGCCGCATCGCGGCCGTTGCTGCGGAGTCCGGACAGGTACTCTGGAGTCGTGGAATTTCATCCTATGAGGGCGTATCCGCGGATTGGAACAGTGTCTACACTGCGACGGCCGATGGCGAGCTTGTCGCGTTGTCCAGGCGGGACGGCACCGAGGCGTGGCGCAACAACGACCTGCTGCGCCGCGAACCGACATTGCCGGTCCCGTTTCATACGACGGTCACCGTCGGCGACCTCGAGGGCTATGTGCATTTCTTCAGCAATCTGAATGGCAATGCCGTTGCTCGAATCAAGCTGGGAAATTCCGCAATCACTGCTGCCCCCGTGGTCGTCGCGAACCGGCTGTATGTGCAGAGTGATTCCGGCAGTATCGCCGCCTACGAAGTTGTCGAGGATCGGCCGAAACGCCGGGCCGCCGACGTCGCGGCCGACGAATCCTGACCGGCCGCGGTGAAGGTGCAAGACCATGCTTCCCGTCATCGCCCTGATCGGCCGTCCCAATGTCGGAAAATCGACCTTATTCAATCGGCTGACCCGCTCGCGTGATGCGCTCGTTGCGGACTACCCTGGCCTGACTCGAGATCGCCAATACGGATTTGGCAAGCTTGGCCCCATTCCCTACCTCGTTATCGATACGGGCGGTGTTGCGGGTGGTGAGGTCGGCATTGAGGAGGCAATGGTCGGGCAGACCGTGCGCGCCCTGCAGGAGGCGGACGCCGCGATCATAATGGTCGATGGCCGCAGCGGACTCACGGCAGCCGACGAGAACGTGGCTGCGCTCGCGCGCAAGCACGCCAGGAAGACCTGGTTGGCCGTCAACAAGGCCGAAGGCCTCGACGCCGACCTTGCGAGCAGTGAATTTCACGGACTTGGTCTCGGCGAACCCATAGCC
>JABDOQ010000101.1 GCA_013043165.1 Woeseiaceae bacterium
CACATTTTCATATGGTTATGGGCGTGTCGCCGATACTTGTTGTATTCGGCGCTATCTATCACTGGTGGCCCAAGATCACCGGCAGGATGTACAACGAGACGCTGGGCAGATGGCATTTCTGGATGACCTTCATAGGCACGTATTCGATATACCTGCCAATGCATTACCTCGGCTTCCAGGGCGTGCCGCGCCGCTACTTCTCGATGGGTAACACCGAGTTCATGCCGGAATCCGCACAGGATCTGAATGCCTGGATCACGGTATCGGCGCTGTTTGTCGCGGCAACCCAGGTGCTGTTCTTCATCAACATGATCTGGAGCCTCACCAAAGGGCCCAAGTCTGATCCGAATCCCTGGCATGCCACGACGCTGGAGTGGCAGACCCCGGACCACCCGCCTAAACACGGCAACTGGGGTCACGAGCTGCCGGTCGTGCATCGCTGGGCCTATGACTACAGCGTGCCGGGCTACGAGGACGACTTTATTCCGCAGAACGTCTCGGCCGAAGATGCGCCGGCCGGTCGCAGTCATGGCGAGGCGCACTAGTGAAGCTGCCATCCCGTAGCAGGGAGCAGCAATGACGATCGCGCTCGGCTTCCTGGCGTTGATACTCGCCACGCTGCTAGGCTGGTTGCTGAAGCAGTCGTTCAACACACAGCCCTGGGTGGCCGAGGTTGTCGGCGAAACGGCCCACCAGGGGCCGCTGGGAACCAATTCCAGGCTCATCGCACTGCTCACGTTGCTGGCGGTCATTTCCTCGTTCTTTGCGCTCATTCTGAGCGCCTATGCCCTGCGCATGGAGCTCGGTGACTGGGTGCCGTTAAACGAGCCGCAGCTGTTGTGGGCCAATACCGTGATGCTGATACTGGCGAGTATTGTCTTTCAGTGGACGCGTAATGCAGCGGTAAAGGGCCAGCAATTGCGGCTCGCGCCCGGTTTGCTGTTGACAGGCCTGCTGACGACGGCTTTTGTCGTCGGCCAGCTCATCGCCTGGCAGCAACTGCAGTCATCGGGGGAGTTCATCACCAGCAACCCCGCGAACGCATTCTTCTATTTTCTGACGGGCGCTCACGCTGTGCACATTATCGGTGGCATGTACGTGTGGGCCAGGGCAACCGGCAAGGCCGTTCTTGGCAGGGGCGACGCAGCGTCAATCACCCGTAGCATCGAATTATGCACGATTTACTGGCACTTCCTTTTGCTGGTATGGCTCGTTCTTTTTGGATTGCTGTTGTCGACCTAAGGGGTCCTTATGTCTGAAGCGGTTTTGAGTAGCGGAGCGGAAGCGCCTGGCACAAAAGGTGTAGCGGACGATTTCTCTCGTGACAAGCAGGTGTTCGGCATGCCCTGGGGCAAGGCCATGATGTGGATCTTCCTGCTCAGCGATACTTTTATTTTCAGCTGTTTCCTCGTCAGCTATATGTCCGTGCGGATCTCGTCGACGGATCCGTGGCCGATTCCCAGCGAGGTATTCGCGCTGACATTGTTTGGCACATCCATTCCGCTGGTGTTGATTGCGATCATGACGTTTATCCTGATCACGTCATCCGGCACCATGGCGATGGCCGTGAACATGGGTTACCGCAAGGACCGCAACAAGACTTTCTGGCTCATGGTCGCGACGGCTATCCTCGGCGCGTCTTTCGTGGGCATGCAGGCTTTCGAGTGGACGAAGCTGATATCGGAAGGCGTTCGTCCCTGGGGTAACCCGTTCGGCGCCGCGCAGTTCGGTTCGAGCTTCTTCATGATCACGGGCTTTCATGGCCTGCATGTATCGGCCGGTGTTATTTATCTCCTGGTCGTCGCGTTCAGGGTCAAAAACGGTTTTTATGAAAAGCATGGCGGCAACTATGAGATCGTCGAAATCACGGGTCTGTATTGGCACTTCGTCGATCTCGTCTGGGTATTCATTTTCGCATTTTTCTATCTCTGGTAAGGGACCTCAGGAGTCTTTGCTATGGCGGAAGACGGACAGCAACATCCTCTCAGTGTCTATTTCTGGATCTGGGGGCTGCTCTTTGTAGTCAGTTTCTTTTCCTACATGGTGGACTACATGCAGTTTCAGGGAGCACTTCGCTGGAGCCTCATCCTGATCTTCATGTTTGTGAAAGCCGGGTTTATTATCGCGATATTCATGCACATGAAGTGGGAGCGGCTTTCGCTGAAGCTCGCTATCCTCGGGCCGCCAGTTGCCATACTCGTGCTCATCTGGTTGATGTCCTATGAGGGTCTCTACATCGAAGAAACGCGCGTCGAGTATTACGGTGAAAGCACGATGGAGCCGCAGACACCAGCGCACCATTAAGCCGTGATACATTGTGATGTATGGCAAGGGCAATAATCCTCGTACTTGATTCTTTCGGTATCGGCGCCACGGCTGATGCGGATAAGTTTGGCGATGTCGGATCCGATACGCTCGGCAGCATCGCACGCGTGCGCGCAGCATCAGCCGAAGGCCCGCTGCAGCTCCCGAATCTCTCGAAGCTGGGACTCATGCATGCCAGCAAAGAGAGCACGGGCGAATTTCCGGCGGGTGTCGAGAAAAATATTGAAATCATCGGCGCATACGGCCATGCGGCCGAGCTCTCCAGCGGCAAGGATACGCCCAGCGGTCACTGGGAGATCGCCGGCGTACCGGTGTTATTCGATTGGGGATACTTCACAGGTAAGACAAACACGTTTCCAGGCGAGCTGCTCGAAGAACTCATCGCCAGGGCGGATCTGCCGGGCGTACTTGGCAACTGCCATTCTTCGGGAACGACGATTATTGCCGAACTCGGCGACGAGCACGTGCGCACGGGCAAGCCGATCGTTTATACGTCTGCAGACAGCGTATTCCAGATCGCCTGCCATGAAGAAGCGTTCGGTCTGCAAAGGCTTTATGATCTCTGCGACATAGCGCGCCAACTCGTTGACAAGTACAACATAGGGCGTGTCATCGCGCGGCCGTTCGTCGGTGACGGTCCCGACAGCTATGTCCGCACGGGCAATCGACGCGACCTGACGACCCCACCGCACGCACCGACAGTACTCGACAAGCTGGTCGAAAGCGGCGGTGACGTATACAGCATCGGCAAGATCGCCGATATATATGCACATCGCGGTATTACGAAAAAAATAAAGGCAACGGGAAACGAAGCGCTGTTCGATGCAACGCTGGCGGCGATGAAAGAGGCAGGCGACAACTCCATCGTGTTCACCAATTTCGTCGACTTCGACATGCTGTACGGGCATCGTCGCAACGTCGAAGGGTATGCTGCCGCGCTCGAGTATTTCGACCGGCGTTTGCCGGAGCTGATGGCGCAAATGCAGGATGATGACCTGCTGGTTCTCTGCGCAGACCACGGCTGTGACCCGACCTGGCAGGGCAGCGATCACACGAGGGAACACATTCCGGTCCTCGCTTACGGTGCCGGTATCAAGCCGGGGTCCCTGGGCCTGCGCGACACTTTCGCCGACATCGGGCAAACCGTGGCGGCACATCTTGGTCTGTCACGGATGGATTACGGTACCAGCTTCCTGAGTTGATCCTTCGATCAACCAGTTCTAAACCGGAACTTTCTCATATCAGGCGACCGCGTAAGTCGCGGTCAGGTAGCGAATGATGTCCTCAGACTCGGCCATCTCTGTTCCGGTGTTCGGATCCACGAGGTACGGAATCGAGACCCGGCCCGCGCGTTCCAGCAACGCTTTACGATTCTTTTGATCGGGATCGGACTGCATGTTCAATGCATCCCTCATCGCAGGCGGTACCCAGTCTGACACGCGAGTTCGGCCGGCGGAACGCAGAACATAGGAAATCTCGAGTTCACAGAGAAGGTCCCTGACCAGGCGTGCAAACGGGCTGGATTCGAAACTGTACAGCTGCAGAGGCTTGGCCGGGGGTGCGGAGGGTCGTGCTTGCATTCCACCCATGCCCCTGGCGATGCCCGTGATACTAGAGCCGAATTTTTGCAGCGCTCCGATACGCCATTTCACGGGCAATGGTCGCTCGCCATAGGTTTCAAACAGGTAGGCAATGATGTCCATCGACTCGTACATTTGTTCCCCGGTATTGGGATCGACAAGCCACGGGAACTGCGTCTTGCCGCCCAGCCTGGTGACCGTTGGCCGGAATCGTTTGCCGCCCTTGGGGCAGGGATAGATCATGGCATCCAGATCCAGCTCCGTCAGCGCTTCGCGCACGAGGCGGCAGTACGGACAACCTTCGAACTCGTAGAGCTTGAGCAGCTTGGCCGGCTTTGTTGCCGCCGGATCGGCGTTTATCCCAATGCCGGTTCGGAGTGCGCTTGCCAGGCTCGAACTGGCGAGATTCACACGAAATCTGAGGGAGTCGATGCTCATGAGGAGGGCTCGGCAAGTGACAGCAAGGTAGTTAGCCACAATCTGCCCTGCGCATTCAACCGGGATGTTTTAATGGCCGCTGAGTCAAGACGTACATTGACACCGGGTAACGAACAAGTCTCGTTGCAATGATCTCTATATCATTGTCGATACAGCGCGCCGCTCGCGGCCGTCGAGCTGCGCCTCCATCAGGCGCCGAAAGTCCTTGAATTGCAGTGGTTTACTATAGAGATAACCCTGACCAACCTGCACCCGGTAGTTCTTCATGAAAGATTCTTGTTCGCGTGTCTCGATGCCCTCTGCAATGATCGTCTTGCCGAGTTCGTGGGCCATTGTGATGATTGCGCGACAAATATTCTCGGCATTCTTCTTGTTGCCAATCGCGCGCACGAAGGACTGATCGATCTTGAGATAATCGAACGGCATCTCTGAAAGATAGCTGAGCGACGAAAATCCCGTGCCGAAATCGTCCATTGCGATTTTGACACCCCGGTCACGCAAAAACGTCAGTGTCTCCACCGCGACGTCGACGTTGTTTGCGATCGCTGTCTCCGTTATCTCCAGTTTGATTGTGCCGGGATTTACTTCATGTTTGGTGAGCACATCGCCAACCATGGTTGTGAGCCGATGGTCCTGAAGTTGCCGTCCGGAGACGTTGATGGAAATAGTCCTGCAGTCTAATCCTTGATCCGAGAGGCGACGAATATCCTGACACGCGCGGTCCATTACCCAGTCGCTGATAGCAAAGATCAGGTCCGTTTGCTCGGCGATCGGAATGAATTCAGCGGGCGAAATGTCACCTAGCGTCTTGTGCCGCCAACGCAGCAGGGCTTCAGCACCGTGCAGCTTGCCGCTGGAGAGATCGAACTGCGGCTGGTAGTACAATCGCAGTTCGCCGGCGTCGATTGCCATGCGCAGGCCGCGCTCGAGGGTCAGTCTGCGTCGGCTGACTTTGTTGAGGCGCTCGCTGAAGTATTCCAACCTGCCGCGGCCGGCTCCCTTGACGCGATTCAGGGCAGCGTCTGCATTTCGAATCAAAACGTCATGATTGTCGCCGTCGTCCGGGAAAATCGAGATTCCGATACTGGCCCCGATAATGTGTTCATTGCCGTTAGCCTCAAATTTCTGAGCAAGTCTCGCCAGGAGTCTTGCCGCAAATTCGCCGGCTTCGTTGGCGGACTGAATGCGTGGCATCACAACCGCGAATTCGTCGTCTCCAAGTCGAGAGACCGTGAACTCCTCGTGGGCTTCGGCCAGGAGTCGCTCTGCTACACGGCTCAGGATGAGGTTGCCCGTCAGGTGGCCGAAAAGGTCGTTGATCTTCTTGAAATGATCCAGGTCGAGTAACAGCAGGGCACCGGACTCCTGCGAATTCTGCGACAGCGAAATCGCCTGCTCCAGCCGGTCTTCCAGCACAGTGCGATTCGGCAAATGGGTCAAATTGTCATAGTGCGTCTTTTGGTAGAGCGCCTGCTCCCTTTCGGCGTTGGACACGCCCACCGCGATGCGCCTTGCCAGATTCCTGCAGTGCTGGATGGCCGTGTCGATGGCTTCATCTTTGTTCCCTGTCCCGAGCACCACGACACCCTGCGTCTGGGAGTCGAAGGATATCGGGATGTCGCGGAAATACCGGAACCCGGCGCCTTCGAAGTACTTCTGCAGCGGTGCGGACAAGCTGTGTCTGTCGTACCATTCGTCCTGTATTTTCGGACGGATCTTCTGGGTAAGGTGGGGATCGAAGACGATCAGTTCGGTGTCGAGCTGGTGATCGTGCCAGACGAGCAGTCTGGCCTGAGTGGCGTCAGATTCCGCCTGAAGAATAATCGCACAGGGTTGGCCACCCATTTGCGCGCTCAGATGCGAAAGAACGACCCCACACATTTCTTCGGCCGATGCCAATAACATGATCAGCCGGTCGACGTCCGACATCGCGCGCAGCAAGCTGAATTGCTGACTCAGGTTGCCTGCCATTTCATTGAATGCATGCCCAAGCTGCTCAAATTCGTCGCCTGTTTCGATGTTGACGCGTGCATCGAAATTGCCGCCTGCGTATTCTTTGGCCGCGTTTTTCAGGACTCGCACTGGGACGAGGTTGTTGTGTACGATCCGGAAACTGAAGTAGGTGATCAGAAGCACAACCAGCCCCAGCACAAGCGGAAAAATCGCCTGCAGCTCTCTCACAGCGCCAAAAATGTTTTCCCGGCTTATGGTCGTGACGATATCGACAGGTTCGAACGCGTTCTGTCCCATCAGAAACAACTGCCAGCTGGCCGAGAGCATGTCGACGTCCTCGTCCTGCCATTCGATCAGCGTCGCACGGCTGTCATCGTCCAGGATAGCGCTCCGCAATGCGCTCGATTCGCTGGCGCCGCCCGAGCAATAAAGCGCCTGCCCGTCATTCCTGTGAATGCAGTACTGGGATTCATGGCGGAGGTACTCGTACGGAGCCCAGACCGTTTCTGCGGAAACCCGGAAAGCGACCACGTCGGCCCTGTCGTTGTAGCGATCGGCCAGAGCCACAAGCAGCCAGGCCGGTGTGGCTGCACTGCCGGCCCGAATCAGCTGGCTGTGGCCATTGGAGAGGTGGTGCCGATCGATTGTGTCAACGTCAATATCCAGGGCCGCCGAGCCATACAGCGGCGTTACCTGGCCTCCTGACCCGATCTTCCAGATTGCTTCAAAGCGGTTTGTTGCTGCGCGAATGATGGCGTCCAGATTCTCCGGATCATCTATCGCGGCACGCGCAATCAACTGTGTCGTATCTGATACCTGATTCAGGTTTTCGGCGATACGCATGCCGATTGACTTCGCGCTCTCGCGCAAGCTGATCAGCGTTTCTCGCCGCAGTCCATCCGTAATCTTGCCATAGGACAGGTATGCCATCAGCAGCATGGGCAGCAGCCCGACAATCAAAAACAAGCCCAGAACCCGACGTCCGACGTGTCGACGAAACAAGCGAATTCCTGGTCTACGGTGCACTAGGATTCCTCGCCGCCGCCGGTGGAATGACTTTCTTCAGAGCGTGCGTTGTTGTTTCCGACGTAACGCATCGCTCACGCTGTTTTCGTCTGGCGGACGGACAGGGATTGTTCGATCCTGATGCAGCCGTCATCGACAAGAACGTCGAGATCTGACTGCAGCATTTGGTAAAGGCTGTCTGACGACCGATCCCACGTTATGCCGTGTATACCGACCCAGGCGTTACGTTCGATTTTCGCCCGGTACATGGCAGCATCCGCGACGCCAAGCACCTGCTCCCAGTCGAGCAGTTCGGTCGAATCATGTATGAATGGATAACTGGCGAACCCGATCGAGCAGGTCGTTCGGGCTACCTGCCCGTTGCCAACCGAGAAAACAGTCTGTGCAATCTTGGCGCGCACTCGTTCAACGAGCACACTGGCCTCGGTGTGAGTGGACTCGCGGCCCACAATCAGGAACTCGTCGCCACCCCACCGAATCACGATATCCGAAGCGCGGCAGACGGATTGCAGGACGTCGCGAACCTGCAGCAGAACCATATCGCCGGCCAGGTGCCCGCAGTTATCGTTAATTGGCTTGAACTTGTCGAGATCGACCATGATAAACACCAGGTCGTTCGTGTCGTCCGACTCGATGTATCTCGGATCGAGCTTGCGACGGACGAGCTCGACATCCTTCAGGACCTCTTCGAACAAGTAGCGCCGATTACGCAGACCGGTGAGCGCATCGGTCAGGCTTGCTTCGCGCAGCCTGTCATTCGCATCATGCAGTTCGGAGTTGCTCTCGGCAAGCTCGCTCGTTCGGTCGCGAACTTCGGTTTCTAGACGCTTACTGTAATCCGCTTCGCGTGCGAGCTTGCGGGCATGAATCTGATAAAGAAGGTAAATTGCGCCGATGCCGGCCAGCAAATAGAGAGCGAAAGCCCATGGCCGGAGCCACGGAGGGTGCTGGACACTGACGGCCAGTGCGACGTCGGACTCGCCCCAAACACCGTCACTGTTTGCAGCCTTAACGTGAAATACGTAGTTGCCTCCAGGCAGGTCGGTGTAGGTTGCCCGCCGGGTCGCACCAGCCTCGACCCAGTCGCGGTCGAACCCTTCGAGCTTGTACGCATAGCGATTCCGCGATGGTGCCGTGTAGTCGACGGCCGAGAAGGTGAAACTCACCATGTCGTCGATGTAATCGAGGTCGATATCGGTCAGGACTTCAGTGGCAATGTTCGGATAGGCCGGTTCATTGAACTTGCTGATATCCGTCAGGACAACTTTCGGTGGTGTGGAGGTGAATGCGAGACGAACCGGATCGAAGACGTTGAAACCGTTATTGCCGCCGAAGTACAGCATGCCCTCATCGTCCGCAAAGTAAGCGCCGAAATTGAACTCTTCGCCCTGCAGTCCGTCGCTAAGGTGGAAGCTGCGAATATCGCCCGTCTCCGGATTGTAGCGGCTGATTCCGTAGTTGGTGCTTAGCCAAAGCTGGCCCTGCGAATCGGAAAGTATGCCGTAGATCGCCTCATTGGGAAGCCCATCGCTCTGCGAGACGACCTGAAATTTTCCGCGGCCTCCGACATCCTCGCTGCTTGGCAGGAAACGATTTAGCCCGGAGCGGGTGCCCGCCCAGAGGTTTCCGGCTCGGTCGACGTGCAGCGAGTAGGCAGCGTTGCCGCTCAAGCTACCGCTGTCCTCCGGATCATGAACGTAACTTTCCCAGTTGCCGTTTATCGAACTCAGGCGGTTCAGACCGCCGCCGCTCGTCGCGACCCAGAGAACACCATCGGCATCCTCGGTAATCGCTGTTGCGTTCGGATTCGACAGCGATGCCGGCGCGGCCGGGTCATGTGGATAATTGGCGAAGCTGTCCGTTTCTCGCTCATACCGGCTCACGCCGCCGCCGAACGTGCCAACCCAGATGGTGCCGTCATGCGCAGCGTACAGCGACATGATGCCGTTTGCTGCAAGACTGGTTGGATCATCGGGCTCGTGCCGGTAGACCGTAACCTCGCCGCTTGCAGGATCGATTCTATTCAGCCCGCCGTGCATGGTTCCGGCCCAAATGATCCCTTCAGCATCGGTCAGCAAGCTCATGACGACGTCGTCGCTCAGCCCTCCTTTGCCGGCCGCAGATTTTCGAATCTGTGTCCTTTCCTGCAGCTCCGGACCAAGCACCAGTATGCCGCTGCCAAAGGTGCCGACCCAGAGCTGACGGTCATTGTCACGCGTGAACGAAGTAATTTTTGGTGCCTGGTTGTCGTCGCTGCCGCTCGATCTCGGTCTTACGTGACCGAACAACCACGAGCGGGAATTCCATTTATTGACGCCACCGGTTTTCGTCCCGAACCACAGCACCCCGCCCTGATCTTCGAAAATCGAAATTACGTAGCTGTCGCTGAGGCTGGTCGGGTCAGTCGGGTCGTTCTGGTATCGCGTGAACGAGCTGCGCTCGTCGTCTACCAGGTTAAGGCCGTTATTGGTTCCAACCCACAGACGCTTGGCCGAGTCCTCGTAAATGACCTCCACCCGATCACTCGACAGCGAACTACTATCCGTCTCGTCGTGCCTGAATTTCTGCAGCTCGCCATCCGTCTCGTTTATTCGTGCGAGGCCCTGCTGGGCCGTACCGATCCAGAGATCGCCTCGCCCGTCGCGGCGGACGGCGAGCACGCGGTCCTCGGCATCAACGTCGAGCGCGTAGCGGTGTATTTCCCCGCTTTCCGGATCGAGGCGGTCCAGCCCGGCACCCGTGCCGATCCAGACGGCGCCGTCGGCGTCCAGCCAAAGCGCATAAACGCGGTCATCACTGAGCGACGCGTCGTTGCCGGCATCATGACGATAGCTGACGATCTGACCGCTGGCCGGGTCCAGGCGGCTCAACCCGTGCCGCATCGTGCCCACCCAGATCCAGCCGCGAGGATCGGCAACAACGCGGCGCAAATTGTCGTCTGCGAGTGAGTCGCCATTCGCGGGGTCGTTACGATAAACGTCCAGTTCGTACGGACCGCTGCGGTGGTGAACGAGCCCGCCGCCGTCGGTCGCAATCCAGAGATCGCCAGCTGCATCAACCGCGATATCGGTAATGAAATCGTTGGGCATCGTGTCAGGCTTGCTGCGGATCCGACGGTAGATCGTGAATTCATAACCATCGAATCGATTGAGGCCGCTCTCGGTCGCGAACCACATGAACCCCGAGGAGTCCTGCGCGATCTGGTTGACGGCACTCTGGGAAAGTCCGTCGTCCCGATCGTATTGGACGAAGTGCATGGCCTGGGCTTCAGGGCCGTCGGACGAGGCCTGGGCAGTCGACGGCAGGTTGAACAGAATGGTCGTCAGGAGCAGCAGGACAAAGGACAACCTGGCCTTCGCGGCAACGGCCGGCGTGACCTCACAGCTGCGGTCAACGCGAATCAATGCTGCATTCGGGACCCGGACGAATTTCGACGTGCTCATGAAGCTTCGCATTCATACTTCGCCAGACCATAAGTAAATGAAATTAAAAAGGATTAGGCCGTCAAAGGACGTGATTCAGGTCTCATATCAGGCACAAAGGCGTGGCGACCCGTGGCCCGCAGGGCTGCGGCGCTGCGAAACCGGTCTTTCATGCCGGGTATGGTGTCGGCCGTGAGCTGTGACGCCGCTACTGGCGGTGAGAAGAAATTGCCCTGGAATTCGTTGCAGCCCCAGTTGCGAAGCCGCTGAATCTGGGCGTCGGATTCGATACCGACGGCCGTGACGGACAGGTCGAGCCTTCTTGCGATGGCGACGATGCCGGCCCCGATAGCATCCGAACGCCGGTCGTGACGCGGTGCATTGACCCGCAGGCGTTCGATTTTCACGGTATCCAGGGGCAGTTGCTCGAGCAGTGCGACCGAGAATGCGCCGGTGCCGAACTGGTCGATCGCCAGCTTGACCCCGAGACCTTTGAGTTGATAGATAACGTCAAATACACTCTCGCTCCTGTTCAACAGATCGCTCTCGCGTACCTCGACCTGCAGTTGGTCGGCTGTGACGGAGTGTCGTGACAGAGACTGCCGCATCAGTTCAACGATGTTCCCGGCCATGAGCTGAGCGTACGAAAGGTTTAGGGCGATTCGACCCGGCGCGTCGACAGTTTGGGCCCACTCGGCAGCCTGGCGAATCACTTCTTCGACGACAAATTCGTTGATGTCGGAAACCAGGTCCGTTCGCTCCGCAATTGGCATGAATTCATCCGGCGCGATCTCCCCGATCTCCGGATGACTCCAGCGCAGCAACGCTTCCGCTGCGACGACGCTGCGACCGTGAAAGTCCATGATTGGCTGGTAGGCAAGGTTCAGCTGTCTACGGGGCAGGGCAGTGTGCAGCATATCCTCGATCATCAGGGAACGTGCGCGCTGGTTCGCCGATGACGGATCAAAAAATTCCAGTCGAACGTTGGCCCTGCGTGCTTCTTCGAGCGCCTGTTCCGCGAGGCCCAGCAGATTGCACGCCGGGGCGCGGTCGTCGATCATGCACGCCGCGCCCATCGTGATTGACAGGTAGATGCTCTGACCGTCGCTGTCGAACGGGCGTTCAAAGCAGCTGCCAATAGCGTCCGCGATGCGTTGAATCTCGTCGACGTTGGTGACCGAGAGCAGCAGGCCAAAGCGGACGCCCGCTACGCGGCCTGCCGTCGCGGTCAAAGTCGATGTGTCAGACAGGCTAAGAAGATCGTCCTTCTCCAGCAGCGCATGCAGCCGTTCTGCAAATTGATGCAACACCTGGTTGCCCACTGCATGACCTACGGTGTCGTTAATCAGGTCGAAGCGGTCGATACCAAGGACAAGGACTGCCGGGCTGCTGTTTTCCGCGGCGCTTTTCCGCAGGCGGGCGATATGATTGATGAAACGCTCACGTCCGGGTAGACCCGTCAGCGAATCGATGCCGCGCATCGCGAGCACATGACGCTGCGCGCTGGTGGCGTCGAGACGCGCCGCCGTGAGCGCTTTGCGAGCATGCAGGAGTTCCTGCTGCATGTTGTGCATTGCTGCCGCGCGCATGATACGTTGCGAAAAAAGTTGCCAATTGAATGGCTTGCGCAGGATTTCTGCGTCTTCGTGCCTGGCGACGTCTTCCATATCGCGCGCCGACTTGCAGAGTACGAAAACGCATGCGTTGTTGCGGCGCTTTTCGAGGACGAGCTCGAACAGGCTGCGACCCGTAACATCGCGCATGCGGGCATCGACGATGACGACCGAAGGACGCATGTCGGCGAGATGTCTCAAGGTATCGTCGACGTTCGCGGCCCCCTTGACGTCAAATCCCGCCCGGGAAAGCCAGCGTTTGCCCCAGGATTGCTGTTTCGAACTCCCGGTTACGAGCAGCGCTGTGCCGAGGCCGGCGCTATAGAGGTCGGGAGAGACCGCAACGTCCTTGTCACGTGCCAATGGCATCGTCTTACTCCTGCTCAACCCAGGTATTTATCGACATGGGCTCGGTCAGGCCATTGGACCAGAGATAGCCATTGGACCAGAGATAGCC
>JABDOQ010000108.1 GCA_013043165.1 Woeseiaceae bacterium
CCGTCCGCGAGTCCTGACTCGTTTATCACGCTTTCCAGCCTGTCGTCATCCCGCACTTTATAAGTGCCTGATGCGCCGGCTCCGGCGGGTGGCTTGACGATCAGCGGGTAGCCGACGGCGGCGGCGAAATCGCGGGCGTCCTGCGGTGTCGATGCACGCGTTGACTGCGCGGTGGAAATTCCGGCTTTGCGCAGGGCTTCCTTCATCGCCGGCTTGTCGCGACACAGGTATGCCGTCGTGGTCGAGGTTCCCGGAATGCCGGTCGCTTCGCGAACAGCTGCCGCCGGCATGATGTGCGCTTCAATCGTTGCTTCGAGGCGATCGACCCAAACCTGTCCCTGGACGTACTTAACGGCCTTGAGCAATGATGGCTCGTGCACAACCGAGCGAATCTGCACATAGTCGTGCAGCCAGCCTTTCACCGCGGAGTCGAGATAGTCGAGCGGCCGCTCTCCGATACCGATGACGTTGGCGCCGGCCGCGTGCAGCGCGCGCACGAATTCGCGCTGATTGTGCGGAAAAGACGGCTCGACGAAAATGACGTTCATGAGCCGGACAAAGATCGATAAAGTTTCACGTACAGCGCCCCCTGCTTTTGCCAGGAAAAATCCATGGCCATGCCATTCGCCATGATCTTACGCCAAAGCGGTTGGTCTTCGTACAAATCCAGTGCCCTCGAAATCGCCCAGTGGAAGCCAGCCTCGTCGTAGTCACGAAACAGGACACCGGTACCTGTTGCGGCCGCCCGGTTGACCTGCCGCACCGAATCGGCAAGTCCGCCGGTTTCGCGGACGATCGGTATCGTGCCGTACTTGAGACTGTACAGCTGATTGAGGCCGCAGGGCTCGTAAGCGGACGGCATCATGAACATGTCACTGCCGGCCTCGATCCAGTGAGCGAGTTTGTTGTTGTAGCCGCGGTAAAAACCGACGCGCTTGCGTGCCGCTCGCTGCAACGATTGAAAAAACAGTTCGAAGTGCGGCTCTCCGCTGCCCAGCAGCGACAGCGAGAAGTTGCGCTGCGCGAGGAGTCGCGGCAGGACGCTCACCATCAGGTCGATACCTTTTTGACCGACGAGCCGACTGACAAAGCCGATGATGGGCTGGTCTGCGCCGCCGGCGAGGCCTAGTTCACGCATCAGTTCCAACTTGCAGGCGATCTTGCCGCTGAAGTCGCTGCTCGAAAAGGTCTGCGGAATCAAAGCGTCCGTTTCGGGGTTCCATTCGTCGTAATCAACGCCGTTGAGAATGCCGAATAGTGTGTCGCTTCGGCCGCGAAGATAACCGTCGAGTCCCATGCCGTACTCGGGGCTCTGAATCTCGCGCGCGTAGGTCGGACTGACTGTCGTCAGCACATCGGCCAGCAGGATGCCGGACTTCAAAAAGTTGATGCGCCCCTGGGCGAGGTCGTCCTGATGCAGAAAATGTTCACCGCCGTAGAGACTCAGGTCGCCAACGATGTGAGAACCGAACACACCCTGGTAGCCGATGTTGTGGATCGTCATGACGGATCGGGTCCCGGCAAACAGATTGTCCCAGGAATATATCGTGCGCAGAAACAGGGGTATCAGCGCAGTGTGCCAGTCATTGCAGTGGAAGATGTCCGGCGCGAAATTCATGCGCTGACACATTTCGATGGCGGCGCGAGACAGCACGATGAATCGCAGATGCTCGTCGGTTTCGGAGGAATAGATGCCCGGGCGGTCGTAGAGAGCCGGGCAGCGCAGCAGGAAGATCGGTAGCCCGTTGGCCGGGAGGATCGCGATGTCGATCGAGTATTCGATGTCCCAGGGGCCGACCTTGATGGTCAGGTTCTGCAGGTTGTTGACCGGCTGGATGTCGAGGTTCTCGCGCCTGATCTGCGAGTAAAACGGCATCAGCACGCGAACATCGTGGCCTTCGGAATGCAGGTAAGCGGAAAGCGCGGCGCTGACGTCGGCCAGCCCCCCCGTCTTGGCCAACGGTGCAAACTCGGCCGTCGCCAGGCAGATATTCAATTTGTCCGTGGTCGCCAATTCGGGTCCGCCGGTTATTCTATTGAGGTGCTATTCTACGACTACCGGCGCACGCTGTATTCATTCATTTTCTTTCGAAGGCGCGCTCAATGAACGTCCTGATGATTTCCCCCGGTTATCCCGCCGATATGCCCGAGTTCGCGCGGGGGCTCGCGGCCAGCGGCGCGCGCGTCTACGGCGTCGGTGATCAACATATTGGGGGCCTGCCGGAGCTCGTAAAGCAATCGCTGTCGAAGTACGTGCAGGTCTCGTCGCTGTGGGACAGCAAACGCGTGATCGGGGAGTTGTCCGAGCGGCTGCGCGGTCATCAGCTCGATCGCATCGAGTGCCTCTGGGAGCCGGGTATCATGCTCGCGGCCGAGCTGCGGGAACATTTTGGCGTACCCGGTCTCGGTGTCGAGCACGCACGGCTTTTTCGCGACAAGGAAGCAATGAAAGTCGCGCTCGACAAAGCGGGGATCCGCACGCCGCGACACGCGGCCGTCGACAGCGTTGCCGGATGCTGGACGGCTGTCGAGAACATCGGGTTTCCGGTCATCCTCAAACCGATCGACGGTGCGGGCTCGGCCGATACCTATCGCGTTACGTCGAGAGAAGAGTTGCGCGCCGTGCTGCCGCGGCTGCGGCACGTGCCGCTCATCAGCGTTGAGGAGTTCATCGACGGCGAGGAATACACGTTCGACACCATCACGGCCGGCGGCGAGATCGCTTATTACAACGTCGCCTGGTACCGGCCGCGGCCGCTGATCGCGCGCAGCAACGAGTGGATCAGCCCGCAGGTCATCGCGCTCAGGGACGTAGATGACGCGGAGCTGGCCGATGGCGTAAAGATGGGTTTCGACGTCATCAAGGCGCTGCAGTTCGACACGGGTTTTACGCACATGGAGTGGTACCGTAAATCCGACGGCGAAGTGGTGTTCGGTGAAATCGGCGGACGTCCTCCCGGGGCGCACCAGGTCGACCAGATGAAATACGCGTGCGACTTCGACGTGTTCAAAGCCTGGGGACAGGCGGTGACCCAGGGTCGCATGGAGGAGCGCTTCGAGCGGCGCTACAACGTTGCGACGATTTTCAAACGTGCGCGCGGAGTCGGGCGTATTACGCGCATCGAAGGCACCGAAGCACTGCAGGCGAGATTCGGCGAACACGTAGTCTGGAACACGCTGCTACCGCCAGGTACACCGCGCCGTGACTGGCTGAAGACGCTGGTGTCCGACGGCTTTATCATGCTGCGCCACCCGGATCTCGAAGAGACGATGGCGATGGCCGATGCCGTGGGTTCGGAACTGCAAATGTATGCCGAATAGCGCGGCTCAGGCGTACTCGGCCAGGTATTTGGGCAGCATGTCGCGCCAGGTCTGCCAGTCGTGATGGTAGTGCGCCCCCCAGAGGTCGACGCGATTCGGTACCCCTTTTGCACCGAGCACCTGCGCGACTCGCCACGACTCGCCGACGTCCTCGTAGTCGCCCTCCCCGGTGGGCAACAGGATAAGCCGCTTCCGTAACATCTCGAGCTGCGGGCCTTCCAGCCGCGGCAGGTAGTGCAGCGGTGACGAGAAGTAGAAGTCCTGGTTCATTCGCCCCTCGAGATACTTCGAAAGATCGAACGTGCCGCTCATGGCAATCGCGAGTCGAAAAACATCAGGGTGACGGCAAACCGTCGCCAGCGCATTAAACGCGCCGATTGATGCGCCGGCTGTGACAATTTCGATATGCTCCGACGCGCAGTCCCTGCGAATCGCAGCCGTTACCTCCGTGTAAATAAAGGCATCGAAGCAATTCTGAAGTTTCGAGCAGTACTCCGCGGAATGCTTGCCGGAAAACCAGGCGCTTCCGGCGACGCTGTCCGTCGAGTACACCTTGATGCGTCCCGCGTCCAGGAGAGGCTGCAATGCGCCGACCAGGTGGAAGCGTTCGACCTCTTCGGCGTCGCCTCCCGCCGTCGGAAACAACAGCACCGGCGTGCCGAAGTTGCCCCAGCGCACGAGCTGCACCTCCTGCTCGACGTTCGGCGAATACCAGCGAAACACGTCTTTCATGCGAGAGGACCGACGCCTCCCTGCAGCTGACGCCACTGCTGGATGCGATTCCAGAACAGCTCGGTGAATTCGTCGTACTCGTAGTCCGGATACAGCGCCTCCACTTTCTCCCGGATCGCGCAGCGCACGGCGTCTGTCGCGAAGTAGCTGTGCGCTACTTCATCGAGATGCCCGAGATGCTGCTCGCAAAATTCTTCGAAATGCTCGATGTCGAAATGCTGACGCGCGATACGCACGTACTCGGGAAGTTTTTCTTCGAACGGCTTGTCCTGGTCGGCGATGTCGAAGTACTCGCGCCAGTTCAGATCCGTTTTCATGTTGCGGTCCGTTGCGGCGCAGAATATCGACCAGCGAACATTCGCTTTTATCAGCCACGGAAAGTGAAAATGCAGCGAGGTGACCTGCGAATCGGGGCAGGCGTTGGCGAAATCGATCGGATGCCACACGCCTTTGCTCAGCAGGGACTCGCAGGAATTGAAATCCCAGCCGAAGAACGCGTTGATCACCATCGTTATGTCGATCAGGCGCTGCTCTTCCTCGGCCGAAAGAAAATCCGTATCCATGCGGTAGCGGTCATGCAGCGGAGCATCGGGGTCATAGTTGACGCAGCGCCACTGCGCGCCAAGGCCGACGCAGCGAACAAAACCCTCGAACGGCACGATACCCTTCTGCAGGTTCATGACGCGTATGCCGCTCTCGTTATAGGCGTTGAGCAGCGATTCGCGATCCTTGATTGCAGTAACGCCAACCCATGCACCGCCATCGTACGGCTTCATGAACAGTGGGTAGCCGATCTTGTCGCCGATATCGCCAAGATCAAACAGCTTCGCGTAGCGTTTCAGCGTCGGCTGCAGGTCGGACGATTCGGTGTACGACTTGGGGGGTATCATCCAGGTTTCCGGCACCGGCATGCCGAGCCGCATCATCGCGCAATACGTTGTCTGCTTTTCCATTGACTGCAGCGACCATGGATTATTGAATACGTACAGGTCGTCCGAAATGATGGCTTTCTTTATCCACTCGCGCGACGTGTGATACCAGTGCGTCAAGCGGTCGATGACGACATCGTATTTGCAGTGTTGCGTCAGGCTAAACGGTTCAATTGCCATTCGCTCGACTTCGAAAGTCAACGTGTCATTGCCGATCGGGATCGCCAGGTCGAGTTCCTTGAGCAGCCCCTCGTAGCAAATGGGCCAGCAAATATCCGCGCCGAGAGACAGGCCGATATGTTTAGTTTTTTGGGCCACGGTTTGGGTTTCCTTGAATAAAAAAGCAGCTGATCTGGTAGGCGGTCTTCATCAATATAGCAGGTCAGCACGGGCCGAAGCGCAGTCTTGCGGCGCTCATTCGTACACCATCCACGCCGGCCCCGGCAGTATCCATGAAAGGCCAACACGCAGCCGGTCCCGCCAGTTCTCCCAGTTGTGCGCGTCGCGTGCTTCCTCGAAGCGCAGGTCGACACCTTTCGACTGAAGGTGCGGCACGAGCGAACGGTTTTCATAGATCAGCGATTCGTACATGCCGCAGCTCATGAAAATCCGGTCCGCCGGACGCCCGGGGTGCTCACGAAATTCGTTCATAAACCGCACGACGGGATCGAAAACCGGACCGCGCTGATGCCGGCCGATATCACTGAACGCGAATGAACCGGATTGCAGCAGCAGCGAACCGAAGTGCTCGGGATAGCGCCACGCTGCGTGCAGCGAAGCAACGCCGCCGAAGCTTGCGCCCATAATGCATCGTGAATCAGCCGAATCCATCAACGGGAACGCGTCGCTCATGAACGGCAGCAGATCTTCGACAAGGAACCTCGCGTGCCGGTTATCGCCGGAATATTCCTTGAGCCGATCGGGCGACTGGATTAAAGCCACGATGACAGGGTGCATTTCCAGCCGGTGCGTAAGGTTATCGAGTACGATCTTGAGCTCGGCATAGCGCAGGTAGTCGACGCCATCGTGAACGACAAGCAACGGGTAACGACGGTTTTTGCGAAATGTTGCCGGAAGATACACCTCTATCTCGCGTGACTCCCGGAACACGCTGCTTTCTATTTTTCGGCTCTGTAAGGAACCGTCGCGCGCCTGCGGATCATGCAACGTCCACTCAGGCCGCTCGTAGCCGGCTGCCTGACATACCGAATTTGCGCCAAACGGATCGCGCGCAACAATATCGTTCAAAGGGTCGAGTATGAGTTCCTTATTGCCGTTAGTGACGACCTCGAACTTGTACTCGATGCGAGAGCCTTTGGGCAACTCAATTGTCGTAGCCCACAGGTCGGTGTTCGCCAATGCCTGGAATGGCTGCGCGGTGTCGAGACCCGCGACCCAGCAGCGCAGGTAGACGGCATCCGCCTTACCGCGGAACACGAAAGTGACGTCTGTGCCATCGACGAGCGGAAAATCCAGGTCACGGAGTAATGCATCAATGTCGGCCCCGTCCGGCGCGGCCTTGCGGACCAGCTTGCGGAGCTCAGGGTTCATGCCGCGCGCACCCGCTTGAACTTCCCGTTTCGCGTCATGCGCTTCGCCGCCCCCGAGTCTCGTAAAGTTTCACCCTCGAACAGCAGGTAAGAACCGTTGTCGAGGGCCACACAGGTTGCCGGCGAAAAGCGGCGATCAAACAGGCCAATGCGCAGCGAGTCCCTTAATCTCAGTCGTCCACTTGCGTTCGGCAGCAGCACCGTGTCGGGCACGATCGCCATGCCGCGGCACATGATTTCGGCGTCACGCCGGCCCTGCGGCATGCGCTCGTGGAATAACACGATGCGATCCGCCAGCACCATGGCGCCGGCTGACCAGGCAACGATGTTCTTTCGCTGCAGCTGCGGGCCAAGGCCGAACAGGCGTAGCCGGTTGATCAAGACGACGACATTACCGCCGGTGATCAACAGGGAGTCGAAACGGGACAACGCTTCGGCAAACGCGGAAGTGTGCTCGGCGAGGGCGGTATTGCAATCAACATTGAAATCGTTGTCGAAGCGAGCATGAATCTTGTCGACCTGCCGAAGATGATGCTTGTCGAGGGCACGCAGCTGCGAGATCGCATGTCGGCGCTCCGCCGCCAGGACGGCTGGCTCGCCCTCGGCGCGTAAAGTGGCGCGTGCCGCAATCTTCAGCTGCCGCAGCCGAAGCCGGTACAGGCGCTGCTGCTCCTTGAGATGCTCCTGACGTCGCCGATACGCTTCGTGCAGGCGCGTGTCCGCCGCAAACAGCGCTTCGGCCTTCTGATAAAGAAGCAGGTCTGATAGCGGGTTCTTTACCAGGCGCTGCATGCCATCGATATCGCCCTCGGCTTCTTGCCACGCGGCCGATATCACTCCGATTGGTCCGTCGCCGATTCCGGAACGGGCTAATGCGCTGTCGAGGTTCACGACCGGGCGCTGCGGACCGAGCAGCAATCGAATCGGCTTTTCCGCGTTCATCGCAGCTCCACGCGAATCGTGCCGACTATCTGCTGCAGTGCATCCTGTACGACCTCGGTATCGGGATGGCGCACGATGATGTAACCGTCGCCTTCGTAGCTGTCGCTCGGTGGCTGGCCTTCGTGCGGCAGTTTGGCTTCGACAACGATGGAGCCAAAACGGCGCTGCACCTCGTCAACTCCGCTGATGCTGCGAATGCGGCCCTGTCCCTGGCCACGTATGTACGCGGCGCCCGCCGCGTAACGGCGTTCAGGCGGGTCAAATTCTCCGAATACCATGAGCTGTGGCCACGCTTTATAAAGGTCAATGTCGTGAGCATACGACAACAAGGACGAAAACTGGGCGCCAGGTGGGCGCGCGCCGACCTCGGAAATGGCGATGTTGCCGCTTGCCAGCCGAAACCACTCCATGTGGCTGAGCCCGGTTTGCAGTCCCAGCGCTTCGATCGCCGCAAACCCCGCTTCGCGAATCGGATCGAACTCGGCGCCGCTAATGTCGCGCGGCAGCATGACGCACCACTGTATCCAGTCGTTCTCGAGCACCTCCAGGGGAGAAGGCATGTATCGGGAAATCGAATGCCAGACCGGTCGCCCGTCGATAAACACACTGTCGAACGAGTGTTCGGTGCCGCGCACGAATTCCTCGAACAGGGTCGGATGGCCCGGATTGGGCGGATAACGCTGCAGCCAGGCGCCAAGGTCGGCCGGTTGGTCGAGCCTGAAAGTACCTTTACCACCAGCGCCGGCGGGGGGCTTTACGACGACCGGAAAACCGACGCGCTCTATGAACGCCTCCGCGGCTGCACGGTCGCCCACAAGTGCGTGACGCGCACATGGAACTCCCGCGCCGCGCAGGACGTCCTTCATACGCGACTTGTCGCGGAAGTTTCTCGCCGCAGTGGACGACAGGCCGTCAATGCCGAGGGCTTCCCGGGCAACCGCCAGCGGTACCTGCAGCTGTTCGAGCGCTGCGAGGTAGCAGACGGCTTTGCCGAGCCGGGCCTCCAGCTGCTGCGCGGCCTCGATCAACTGCCCGGGGTCAAGCGCATCGGCCACGCGCCAGTGGCCGGCAATGCGCGCGCGAATGTCATCGGGCAGATGCTCTGCGGGGTCCTGGCTCACGACCGCCAGCGCGACGTCCGGCAACTGGCAGGCGCCGCGGAGGAAGCGGACCGTCGCATCCATGAAAAAGGGTGCGGCGAATAATACGTGCCGGGTCATTCCGCCCGCTTACGTCGTCGAAGAATCAGGGACTTCACTGCGAACTCCCGCCTGAAAGGCAGCAATATTCGCAAGGAGCTTTCGAACGTGGGACAGTTGTGTCGACGAACATTAGATCGTACTTAAGAATTGACGGAGTCACCGATCAATGGATCTTACTGCAAATTGGGTCGGCGTTGCTGCAATAGTATTGTTCGTGGCTGCCTCGAAACCCTGCTGCCAAACGCTATACGGTAGGAGGCCGACATGCTTTCTTTCGCAGGATTAATTGTGGGCATCGTGGCGCTGATTGGCGGCGGCACTTTGCTGGTCCGCGGCGCGTCCGAGATCGCAACGAGTTTCGGTGTCTCGCCATTAATCGTCGGCCTGACCGTGGTTGGATTCGGGACGAGCGCACCGGAGCTTATTATCAACGTCGTCGGCGCACTTCGCGGCGAAACCGAAATTGCGTTTGGCAACGTCGTCGGATCGAACATCAGCAACCTGGCGCTTGTTCTCGGCGCGGCGGTTGTGATTGCACCGATCAGGATCCAGGGACAGCTCGTCAGGCGGGAGGTGCCGCTGCTGCTGTTAGCCACAACCATTATGGTCGTGATGTCGCTGGATCAGCAGCTGGAAGGATTACCCGCGATGATTGGCAGGTCCGAGGGCGTTATTTTACTGTCGCTCTTTTGTATTTTTGCCTACGTCAACGTGCTCGACTTTGTGGAGACGCGGCATTCCGACCAGTTGATAGCAGACATCGCACACAATCCGCTCATACAAACGGATTCGCACAGCCGGTTTCGCTGGCTGTTCGTGATTGGCGGCCTGGGGCTGCTGCTTTTCGGCGGCGAAATAACCGTCCGAAACGGTGCTGCGATCGCCGACAGTTTCGGCGTCTCACCGACAATTGTCGGTCTGTTCCTTGTAGCCGTGGGAACCAGCATGCCTGAGCTCGTCACGTCTATCGTTGCCGCAATCCGCGGCGAGGCCGACCTCGCGCTGGGAAATGTCGTGGGATCCAACATTTTCAATTCGTTGATCGTGCTGCCGGCGAGCAGCCTCATCAGTCAGATTCCGGTGCCCAGCGGTGGCGTCGGCGATCTGTTGCTGTCGTTATTTCTCACGGCAATTCTGGTGCCAATCTTTATCTTTGGCGATGCTCGTTTAGGCAGAAACATCGGCGTCTTTCTGCTGCTGGCCTATTTCGGCTACGCTTACATTCGAATTTCCACATAAGCGCCAAAAAAAAACAGCCACGTCCGGGGTGGACGTGGCTGTCAGTTCCCGGCCGTACAACCAGGATGAATGCTGATCAGTCAGATCAGAACTTCAAGCCCAAGGCGCGGATCACGTCCATCGTGACGTACTTCTTGCCTGAAGAAAGGCCATTGCGCTCTGCATAGCATTGAGCAGCCTGCAGTGTGCACTGACCCATGACGCCATCGATCTTGCACTCGTTTCGGTTCGGCCCACATTTGCAGCAACCGGAATCGTTCAGAGATGTCTGCAAGGCAGCCACGTTCTCGCGGGTCATATTGACTTCGCAAAGAACCGGGCGCCACTCGGTGCGCTCGTCGCTTACCTTGTTGCTGCGGGTCAAGGTTGTGTACTCAGCCGGAATCGGGATACGACGCTCCGAAGCAGGTTTTGCCAGCTTGGTCACTTCAACATCGCCGTACACGGCAGGAATGGTGATTTCGCGGGTCGTCTCGGGACGAACCTGCTTGGTTACCTTCACTGTGCGGTACTCAGCAGGAATCGTGACTTCACGGGTCGTAGCAGGCGTCTTCAAAACAGTCTTCTTGACGGTCTTGTATTCAGCCGGACTCTCAACCTTGCGTGTCGTGGCCGGCGTTACAAGTACCTGCTTCTCGATAGTCTTGTAGGTAGCCGGAATCTCGACCAGGCACATCAAGTCGCCGGTATCTTCCACGCGGGTCTCGATTACCTTGAAGTCACCAAAACGCTTGACCGCCTGCGACGCGCTTGCCAGGGCGACACCGCTACCGGTGCCTACGCCAGTGCCACGCTTCCACTCTGTGCGAGCGGGCTGATCCAGCACGGTTTCTGTTACGGTCTCGTAAACAGCGGGAACTTCGACGGTCTGCGTGGACGCAGGCTTGACCATTACTCGTTCTTCAATGGTGTCATAGACTGCCGGCACGACCGTTAACTTCGTGGTTGCTGGCTTGACCAGTACCTGTTCTTCGACGGTCTCATACTGCGCAGGAATAACTTCAAGCTTGCTCGAGGCTTCCTTTACGACAACCGTTTCCTTCACTGTTTCGAAGCGAGCCGGAATAATCTCGATGCGCTCGGACGCCGGCCGTTTTACAACCTGTTCCGTGCTGGTGCTGTACTTGGCCGGTATGATCACGCGTGCATAGCACTCGCCCGGTTTCGGGTCCGACGGCATCAGGCCGCTGTTGTCACTGGCCATGCTCGTCGTTGACGATGCGGACTGCATCGCCTTCCGGGCATCCTCGAGCCGCATTCTCTCGGCTTCAAGCGCCGCCGCTTCGCTTGCAACGGCAGCCTCTCTGCGAGCCAGCTCCTGTGTCCGCGCGTCGATTTCCGTGTTGCTTGCACTCGTGTCGCTCTTGCTACCGAAACCGGTGCCAGCGCAGCCGCCGAGCGCAAAAGTCGCCACAGCAACGATTGCGGTTAATTGCATTTTAGTACTCATCATTTCATTCCTAAGTTTATGATTCCCATGCAACCACCTGCTTTCTGCAGGAGTTGCCCTTCAAGTTCCTGGGCTTATTAGTTGCTTGTAGCCGACCCAGGCTCCGACTGCCCGAATTAAGAGCAAAAACGAAGCCGAGCCCCATGGCAGGTGGAGCGATTCTATACGTCCGAGGGTGGCGTTTATCCGGCTGTCACAATTGTTAACAGATCTGAGCCAGAGCATTTTTCCGCAGGGAAGGGTGTTATTTTCCACAATGGCACAGCCGCACAGCAAAGCCTTAAATAGCTCCACTTTGCAGTGTGGAGGCGGAATAATGTCGGATAAGAGATCAGACCTGGCCGGACCCGGCATCAGCACCTATGAAAAGGTCGACGAGATCCTGCCTGCCGACTACGCGTCATTGCTGGGCCGGAAACGGACGCAGATGGCCATCTATGATGTGAAGGAATACATCGAGAAAGGACTGGCCAAAGAGCTGAACCTGATGCTGGTGCAGGTACCTCTGATCGTTGAGGTCGCATCCGGCATGAACGACATGCTTGATCGGGACGGCTCGAGGACACCGGTCGAGTTCGATTGCGGCCTGGGGTTGGATGAGCCTGTTCGGGCATCGATCGTGCAGGCGGCCACAAAGTGGAAGCGGTGGGCGCTCAGGCAATTCGAGTGCGAGGTCGGTGAGGGCATCAACACCGATATGAGAGCCGTAAGGAAGGACTACTTTCTTGATCATGACCACAGCAGCTATGTCGATCAGTGGGACTGGGAGCAGGTCATCACCGCTGAGCACCGGAATCTCGAGTATCTGACCGCGGTAGTCCGGAAGATATGGAAGGTCATTACGGGCGCCGAGAAAATGGTCATGGAGAAGTATCCCGAGCTCCAGGATCCCAGGTTCCCATCGCTACCCGAAGCGCTGCATTTTATCCATGCCGAGGAGATCCTGGCGAAGTATCCGGACCTGCCGAGGAAAGAGCGGGAGACCAGGATCATCGAGGAATATGGCGCCGTGTTCATCTACGGCATCGGCTGGGTGCTGGATGACGGCTATCCGCACGAGATGCGGGCGGCGGATTACGACGATTGGGTCACTCCCACGATCGAGAAAGACGGCAAGCTGATGCACGGCCTCAACGGTGACATCCTTGTGTATAACCATGTGACCAGAAGACGGCATGAACTGACGTCGATGGGTATCAGGGTCACACCCGAAACACTCAAGGAGCAGATGAAGATCGCAGAGCGCGAAGACGAACTATCACAGCCCTACCACCAGATGATCCTGAATAATGAGATTCCGCTGTCTATCGGTGGCGGCATCGGCCAGTCGAGGGTGCAGATGCTGCTGCTCAGAAAGGCGCATCTCGGTGAGGTGAGTACTACGGTTTGGCCGAAGGAACTTCATGAGGTCTGCGAGAAGCACAACATCTTTGTTCTCAAGTGATCAACTGACAACAACGCCTGGCTTCGAATCTCCACATAGCGCCTACATACAAGCCACGATTGACTCCGGCAAAGGGGGTGTCATCCTATTTACGGAGTAGTTGTTTGGCAGGGACGCCGCCTGGTATATGGGAGATTGCCGTGACCAATTACATCAAGAAAAGCATCGATAAAGGTCAGATTTCCGAGTCGCGGGCCGATGTGGCGCTGCGTCCTGAGCCTCACCGTAAGGCCGTCGTACTCAGGCACGGCGACTGGATCAAGAAAGCCCGGGCCGACCTCAAATCGAGGCGCTTCAGCAGTCCGCTGTTTGCACTCGTTGTCGTATTTGCCATTCTGTTCGGCGGATCGGTCTATTTGTTCGAAAACCTGCCGGTCGTAACCGGTGATCCGATGTACGCGCTGAAGATCTCGATGTCGAGCTTCTTTGCGGTCAGCCTCGGTTTCATCCTCTCGGTCTGGTGGAATACGACGTCGCGATTCGATGACAAGCTGCGTGAAGCAGCGCGCATTGACCGCGAGTATCGGGAACTCTTGATCGGATTTTCCGACAGCCTGTTCGACATCATCAACGCGTTGAACACGCTTGCGACGAAACCACCAAAACCTTTCGTCGTAGCGACCGAGTTTCTGCTGGGCGAGTACATCCATTTGCTGCAAAGTCAGCTGCAGCGTTACGGAGACTACATCGCCGGGCTCGGATTCGATGCGACCGCATTCCTGGACGAGAAAATTCGCATCTTCGAGGGTATCCGTGAACGTGCAAGCCTGTCGGTCAAAGGTATGCCAAAGGAGATCGAATCGCTGTTCGTCAATAGCCTGAGTCTGCAGAGTGATGAAATGCTGGATCCGGCCGCGAAGCGGCAGAAGGGTCTGCAGGACACGCTGAAGGACCTTGGACCGACGGAGCAGGCGGCCTGAGGCGCAGGGTAAGCTAGCGCCGGACGTTGGCGACAAGCGTTACGATCGTGCCCATTTGCGACACAGCCGTGTCGCTGTCGGTAAGGTGAATAAGAACGTCGCCATCACCGTTACTAAGAGCGATGACGGTGCCGGCTGCCCCGCCGCGAGCGGCCGGGACATCGACATAGGGCACCGGAGATACACGTTTCCGTATCGCCTGCAGATCTTCGATCGTCATGATGTCGTTCCAGCTTGATCGCTGAAGCGGCCGCAGTGATGCATCGGCACGGGCAGCACGTAATCGAATAGTCACGTCGATTGGCTCGAGCGTGACCCAGGTCAGGCCTGTTGTGCCGACGGACTCGACGGTACCCGAACCCCGACGCTGAAACGTGCCCTCCAATTGTTCAAGGTGACGCGGGGCGGCTGCCGGTGCCGCGCTGCCGATTGAACGCATTTCTTCCGCAATCACTGTCACGGTAAATGCCGCTTGCGATGCTACGCCTTCGCGATCGACAACCGTGATACCGATTCTGTAGGTTGCCGGCGCGGTTAAGCGAGCATTGATGTACGGCGCGAAGTTTAACGTGACGTCATAGGCATTCATCGGCCGTTTTTCGAGGCCGAACAGCGCAAACAACGACCGGTTCGTTGTGGTCGACAGGTCAGTCACAAGATCGCCTTGTTCAACCACGAGTTTCGCGATTCGTGCCGGCGCTTCGATGCGAACACGGACGGCGTCGAACTGTCCGGGCCTGGCCCGCAGCGTCGTGGTCATCGCGAAACCTTGTGCCGTGATTGTGGGGCTGTCCGAAGCCGCCGCAGCGATCACGCCGTTGCCTGCAACGATGGCAAAAATTATCAGCAGACCTAGGCCCGACCGCATTATTGAGATGGCTCCAGGTTACACACCCTGTGTCTTATTCTCAGAGAGGAACACACGGCAGCGCAATGCTGGACATTACCTAGGAGCTAACTCCGCCCGATAGCTTCAGGATCAGGAACGATTCGTGTGCCGCTCCAGGAAGTCCTCGGCAGCGGCGGCAATTCGCGACCGCCGGTCGGTATCCAATCGATCGAGCGCTTTCGGCATCAGCGCAAGTCGTGGGTTGTTGCTGAAAAACGCCCGGTGCCGGTCGATAAAGCGCCAATAAAGTCCGTCAACAACGTCACACCATGGACCCTTCTTGTAGTCGCTCATCTTGAGGAGATAGTTCGAGCCGCAAATATACGGCTTGGTCGCGAAGATGCCGCCGTCACTGAAAATCCCCATGCCATAGACGTTGGGGCCCATCACCCACTCGGACGAATCGACGAACATCTCCATGAACCAGCGGTGCGCGGCGGTTGGGCGAATTTCGCACAGCGTCATGAGGTTGCCGAGCACCATGAGGCGCGGTATGTGATGCGTCCAGCCGAGTCGCTGCGCAGTCTGGATCGCATCGTCCAGGGGCGGAATTCCGCTAGTGCCGTCGTACCAGGCGCTTGTCAAACCGCGCTCGTGCGACCAGAAATTGCTCACATCCTGCTCCTCGCTGTATTCACGATAGACACCACGCACGAACTCGCGCCAGCCGATAACCTGGCGAACAAAGCCCTCGAGGCTTGCCAACGGAACCTCGTTGACCCGGGTCAAGGCCTTTTCGATGACCTCGTCGGGCGTCAGCAGGCCAAGGTTGAGGCATGGGCTCAGTACACTGTGAAAAACGGTCGGCGATCGAGAAGTCATTGCATCTTCGTAGGGGCCGAACTGCTCGAGCCGGTTTTCGACAAAATCGTCGAGCCATTGGCAGGCCTGCTCGCGCGTCGTCGGCCAACAGAACTCTGTTGCGTCGCCTGGATGATCGGCGAACTCGTTCAGAACAAGTTCGATGACTTCGCCGACATGCTGTGTCGGCGCCGCCCAGGTCAATTCGGGCGGCGTTAGGTTACGGGGGAGCTTCTTGCGATTGTCCGCGTCAAAGCTCCAGCGGCCGCCGGTGGGCTGCCCATCATCATCGACGAGCACGCCCAGGGATCGACGCTGCTGCTTGTAGAAGTCGCCCATGAGCAGCCGCGACTTGTCTTTTGCGAACGACGAGAACCCTTCCCGCGTACATACAAACATGGGCGACCGCAGTTCCACCCTCTCCAGTTCATGGTGTTCCGCAAACTCGACTAACCGTCGCTCCATTGGCTTGTCCTCGATCTCGAAATGCTGGAGTCGTGTCGCGCCTTTGGCACGAAGCGCTGCGTCGAGCTTGTCCTCGTAGCTTTCGGGATTGGCGACGTCAAGCTCGTGATAAATCACGTCGTAGCCAGCGCTTCTTAACGCGTCGGCATAGGAGCGCATTGCCGCGAGAAACAGCACGATTTTTTGCTGATGGTGTTTTACGTAGGTGCAGAGTCCTACGTCCTCGGCCATGAACACAGGGCCCTCATCCGGGGACGGCAAATGCCCAGGCGGAAAAAGCTGATTGCCGAGAATAACGAGCATCGCTTCAGTCGCTCAGTCAGCGTGCCGTGCAGAAAACAGCATGTAGTTGACCGCAAGTGAGCGTGTGATTCGAAGGCTTCGATTGAAGGGGTTCGCGGCCACGCCGACGGCGTCGACAAGGGCCAGGCCGCCACGTTCCAGATGCGCAACAATTTCGGACGGTTTCTGAAACAGTCGCCACCGATGCGTACCTTTGGGCAGCCACCGCAGGATATATTCTGCGCCGACGATTGCGAACAGCCAGGCTTTCGCGCTGCGATTTATTGTTGCCACGAACATTACACCGTCGTCGGCGGTCAGGCGCGAACAATCCTGCATAAAGGCGCCGACATCGGCAACGTGCTCGACGACTTCCATGTTAAGGACGACATCGAAACGCGCTCCCGTGGCGGCCAGGGCCGATGCCGTCGTCAACCTGTAGTCGACTGGAAGACCTTCCTGGCGCGCATGCAGGGTGGCAATGGCGATATTCTTTTCGACGACGTCGATGCCCGTGACCTGTGCGCCGCGCCTGGCCATCGACTCGGACAGAATCCCTCCACCGCAGCCTACGTCGAGCACACGGATCCCTTGCAGCGGTTCGGCCGCTGCCGCATCGCGCTCAAAATACGCGCAGAGCTTCTCGATAATATAGGCGCTACGCAGCTCGTTGAGCGTGTGCAGTGGCCAGAATGGGCCCTTTTGATCCCACCACGTTTCAGCCATCTGCGAGTAAAACTCGACTTCACGCTCATCGACGGTGATGTCGTGACTCATGCCTTGCTCCTCACGGCGCGTGTTCGCATCGCCGCCAGTCGCCGGATGCGGAACAGATCGTTAAAGCGCGAACCGAGTTCGCTAAAAGCGATACCGGACAGAATCAGGCACAGACCCACGTAAACGGATGACGAGACAGTCTCATCCAGGAACAGCGCTCCCATGAGTACAGCGCAGGGCGGAACGAGATAATTGACGAAAGAGAGAAAGGTGGGTCCGGGACCCTGCACAAGGCGAAAGTAGATAAGGGTTGCAAGCCCGGTCGATAGCAGGCCGAGCACGGCCAGAGATGCCATTGCGGCGACGCTTGGGGAAGCGATGCCGGGGACGTCAACGGCAGCGCCGGGCAGTGACAGCAAACTTGCGGCAACCAGCATGCCGGCCGATAGTTGCACGGGGTTCGTTGCACCGAGGCGGCGCGCGTAGATGCTGTTCAACGAGTAGCTCAGTGCCGCGCCGAGTACCGCAATTGCGCCCCAAAGAGTTGTGTTTTCGTCCAGGCCGCGCAGCGCTTCCGGTCCGATAATGGTTACGACTCCGGCGAAACCGACAACGAACCCGACAACACGGAAGGGCGTGAGTTTTGACCCCGGCAGCAGGAAGTGCGCCAGCGTCAATACAAAAAGGGGCATAACGGCCATTAAAATACCGGCCATGGATGAGTCGATATATTGCTGTGCCCAGGCAATCAGTTGAAACGGAAGCACGTTGCCGAGAACTGCCATGACGAGCAGCGGTATCCATTCGCGCCCGAACGGCGGCAGCCGAATGCCGTTGGCCCGCATAAACGCGAACAGCACGGCAGTCGCAATCAGAATGCGAGCCGCGACTAACACTGAGGGTGGAAACGAAGCCAGGGCCAGCTCGTTGAACATGAATGCTGTCCCCCACATAAGGGTCAGCGCCAGCAGCGCGATCCAGTCACCAAAATGAGCTGCGCGAGGCATATTTTTCAGCCCCCCGAGACCACGGCGGACTGAAAAACGATGGCTCCAGGCCACGTTCCTGTCGCAATCGTAATTAAAGCTGTCGCCAGGGCTTCCATGTCGATAAGATGTCTATATAATGTCTAAGAATAGGTCACACAATATATGAACAACCTATTCATGTCTACGGCACGCGTTGATACAGGGTGGTCACGATGGTCAAAAAAGCGAATAAGGAAGAGCATAGCTACGGTATTGGCGCCGTCGCCAAAGTCACCGGGCTGACCGATCACACGATTCGAGTATGGGAGCGCCGCTATGGTGCGGTTGTCGCCCGGCGCGCACCCAACGGTCGTCGCGTTTACAGCGACGCAGACGTCGAGAAACTCGGCGTCCTCAAGCGACTCACCGACGCCGGGTTCTCGATTGGACAGATTGCTTCAAGCAGCGTTGATCAGCTCAGGGACCAGTGCCAAAGCCTCAGCGATATTTCGTCGGCCTCACTGCCGGAGCAGATCGACATAGCCGTGCTGGGCGATTACCTGCCGGCGCAGCTGCTTGCGCATGACCGCGATATTGCCCCGATCAATGTACGGGTGGCGGAAAGTAACCGCGATCGCTTCGCGGCTGACCTCCGTTGCCAGACTGCCGACGTCGTTATCCTGGAAAGCCCAATCCTGGGTCCTGATCAATCGGCCCAACTTCTTAATTATATGACGGAATGTGGTGCGAAACGCGGCGTGATCATTTATGGCTTTGGCAGCAGCCGCGATGTCGAAAGGGCACGCAAGTCGAATATCGTAGTGCTTAGGGCACCTGTCGATATCGAGGAGGTGCATGCGGCCGTCGTTCGCGCCTACACGCAGCCCTTGGATGGAAAGCTTCAGCCAAAGAAGCCGGAAGTCGCAGAATCTCCGGGCTGGAGCTTCGCGGGTGCCAGCACAACGCGAGTCTTCAACCAGCAGCAGATTGCCCGCCTTGCCAATACCTCGAGCACAATCGAGTGCGAGTGCCCCAAGCACCTGGCGCAGCTCGTCGGCGATCTGAGTGCGTTCGAGATGTACAGCGCAAACTGTGCCAATCGTGATGATGACGATGCGGCGCTGCACCGTTACCTGCATCAGACAACGGCGCAGGCGCGGGCCCTGGTCGAGGTTGCGCTGAAGAAAGTCGCCGATGCCGAGGGATTGACCTACTAAAGCTGCTCGTTGTCGTTACAATTCGATACATTATTGTCTAGAATATTCCTAGACAAAACATTGACAATATTTTTGCTTCCGTTAGTCTGACGATTCGCTTGGTCAGGATCGTCTGAGCGTGGTTTGCAAAGGGTCAAAGTTCCCCCCGACTAACCCCTTTGACAGTTACCGGTCGGCGCGTTGCGTCGGCCGGGATTTTTTCAGAAACCAGGATTGAGGGAAGGAGCAGCGATGAAAGAAAAAAATACGCACGGACGATGGCTGCCGAAAATGTCACGCCGCCGATTTTTCACCTCGGCCGGCGCAGCCGCTGCCGTAGCTACCTCCGGTCTCAGCGGACTTGCCGCAGCGGACGATCTCGCGCCTCTGGATGAGAACGACCCCACGGCGAAAGCGCTGAACTACGTTCACGACGCAAAGACCGTCGATGCCGCCAAGCGCTTTTCGGACCAGTACTGCAGCAACTGCGTGCTCTTCACAGGCGACAGCGATGACGAGTGGGCTGGCTGCGGGATATTTCCCGGAAAGGCCGTAGCCGGCAAGGGCTGGTGTTCCGCTTGGGCGGCCAAACAATCCTCATAGCAAATCAGGAGAACTCTCATGGAAATGGTTGCATTGGTACTGCTTGGAACTGTCGCTTTGGCGCTTATTGAGAAAAAAAGCGCGATGGAGCGACTCGTCATATCCCGTCGCGAACGAGACTCTTCTTCGCAGCGGCGGCGACGCGGTTAGAGCGGGCAATACACACGCTCATGGAGACGATGCCAGGGGCCAGCCGCAGCGCAGGACTCGGCCGACTAGCCGCCTTCGTCGCGCAATCGCTGAGCCACTATCCAAGGGCGCGCAACTTTGACTTTGGACCGCAGCGGCGCGGCAACGTGTCGCTGCTTTCGCCGCATGTCCGCCATCGGCTCGTGCTGGAGCAGGAATTGCTCGAAGCTGCGCTTCAACGACATTCGCTTACGGCAGCGAACAAGTTTGTACAGGAGGTTTTCTGGCGGACCTACTTCAAAGGCTGGCTGGAACAACGACCCGACGTCTGGCTGGACTACAGGGCGAACGTGGCCCGACTGATCAAATCGCTCGACTCTGATACCGACCTATTGCGTCGATACAGTGCGGCCGTCAGCGGCAAGACAGGCATCGATTGCTTTGACGCCTGGATTAGCGAGCTTGAACAGACCGGTTACCTGCACAACCATGCCCGCATGTGGTTTGCGTCCATCTGGATTTTTACACTTCGGCTTCCCTGGCAGCTTGGGGCCGACCTTTTCTTGCGCCACCTTATCGATGGCGACCCCGCATCGAACACGCTCAGCTGGCGCTGGGTTGCAGGACTGCACACGAAGGGCAAGACCTACCTTGCGCTGAGCAAAAACATCGCCCGTTACACTGACAATCGCTTCAACCCCGACGGCAAGCTGGCCAGCAGCGCACCCGCGCTGGTGGAGTCCCGCGTATTTCCGCTGCGGGATCTTCCCCTGGCGCAGGCGCTTCCGCACGACGAGGACTACGGCCTGCTGATAACCGAAGAAGATGGTTGCCCGGAAACGCTGGCACTGCGTGGTAAGCCGAAACTCGTGTTGGCTGCGGTCGCGACACAGCAGCGGTCACCGTTACCTTCAGGAGCGCGCGCGCGTGAATTCGCCGCTGGTGCCGTCGCCGATGCCCTTACGCGGGCTACCCAACACTTCGCGGTCGACGGTCAGCTCGCCGAAAGCGAAGACTGGGGTAACCTGCTGACGGAATGGGCGGCGCAGAACAACGTCAGCAATATCGTTACCGCCTATGCGCCCGTCGGTCCGGTCGCGGAGATACTCGCGGCGACAAGCACTCATCTGCAAAAGCACGGGATTCGGCTGCTACAACTCCGTCGGACCTACGACAGTGTCGTTTGGCCGCATGCCAGACGAGGCTACTTCAAGCTCAAAGACAAGATTCCGAGCCTTCTGGAGACACTCGGCATCGAAAGCGAAGATGGGTTTCAGGATTCGCGCAGTGAAGCCGTTTAGCGTAGCGCCACGCCCTTCAGTTCCTGCGCCAGACCAAAGCCACTTGTAAATGCAGCCTCCACCCTGCCGCGATTGAACCAGTCGCCGCATGCCGCCAGCTGGACCGATTCATCAACAAAAAAATCCGCGCCGTCACGATTGTCCGCATTGGCGTAGCGCCAGCGTTGCTGTCTGTAGAATGTCGCCGCCTCGAGACTCTCGCCAAGCACTTCGCCGGTTTCGGTCCGGAGCCGGGCAGCAATCTCGACCAGGTCGCCACTGATATTGGCGTCAGCAAATGCGTTCGTTGAATGTACGACAAGACTAAAAGGCTCGGGACGTCCCGGCTTGCTACTGTTGACCGAAACCCAGCTTATGTCGGCTCCGCGAACCAGCGCGGCCTGCCACGGCAACGGCAGCGGCGCATCGAAACCGAGCATCAGGGCGAAGCAGGCACGCATCCGTACTGATTTGCAGTACTCGTGAAGGTCGGAACCGTCGGGCGCCAGGGCCGCCGTTTGCGCCGCCGGCATCGTTAGAACCACCCAGTCGAAGTGACCCAGGTTTTTGCGGCCGCTGTCCCTGAGGCACCAGCCGCCGGGTTCTCGCTCGAGCATGCTGACGGTCGTATTACGCCGAACGTCCAGATCGGCCGCGAGGTGTTTGCCAATCTCATTCATGCGTGGAGCACCGACATAGTGCGGGTAGTCGTTATCCCAATCGCGTTGGGAGACGATCGTCCCCCTATCCAATTCAGCGAAACGCGCGCGCCAGATGGCAACGACGCCGCGTTCGATCATGGGCTGCAAATAGTGGCGGAAATCAGGCGATCGAGCCGTGAAGAACTGGGCGCCGTGATCAAACTCAAAGCCATCGGCATAACGGGTTGCCATGCGACCGCCGACGCCGCTGGATTTTTCAAAAACAGTGACGCTGTGAAAACTCTCCAACTCACGGGCGACAACCAGGCCCGAAAGACCTGCACCGATGACGGCAACTTTCGTCACTGGAAAAGCAGAACAACGAGCAGGGAAACGGATGCAATCAATGTTGCGAAGAAACGGATCCCAAAATAATCGGCGGATATCATGGCATGCTGCCTTAATCGGTAGTCGATGAACAGCAGCGCCTGAAAGGCAACAATCTGTGTGGCAATAGACCAGCTGAGACTCGCGCCAACGAAGGCGAACCAGACGGCGAGAAACACAACGTTGCTGCTGATAAACAGGTTGAACGGTGTTCTGGACTGACCGTAGAGGTAAGTGCCCCAGTGAGCGCCCGCCAGGAAGCAGATGATCGCCAGTCCGTAGGTGCTTGCCAGATAATCAAGCGCCCCAAGAACGGGTAAGGTATCGATCCCGACCAAAGGCAGCAGCGCGCAGGCGACGAAAGGTGTCGTGCCCGCGAGGGCCAGAATCGAATAGAGTTTGCTGCTTTCCATGCGAGACACTGTAATTCCGGTTAGGCGCCACGTCTAATACTGTTACGACTTGTTACAGCGATACGCTGGTAAGTGAGGGCCCCGGAAAGCATCATGGACTTTAAGCAAACGGCGACCGCAACAGGTCGCCGAAACACTTCTGGAGCTTTCACTATGCGTTACCTGGCAGGAGCATTACTTATCATGTCCGCAACCATATCCATGGCATCCGACGATGCGCTGCTCGACCAGGACTTCCGTCGCCTGGCGTCAGACGAAGTGATCAATCTCGACGAAGCCTATGGCGGCAAGGTCGTGCTGGTCGTCAACACTGCCTCGAAGTGTGGCAATACACCGCAGTACGACGGGCTTGAGAAGCTGTACCAGGATTACGGCGACGACGGATTTGTCGTGCTGGGCTTTCCCTCCAATGATTTTTTCGGGCAGGAACCGGGCACCGAAGAGCAGATCCAGGAATTCTGTCGCCTGACGTACAAGGTCAAGTTCCCGATGTTCGAGAAGGTCACCGTGAAAGGGGACGACGCGAATCCGTTTTTCGATCGGCTGGCCGCCGCCTCCGGCACCTACCCGACGTGGAACTTTCACAAGTACCTGATCGGCCGCGACGGCAAGCTTATTGCCGAGTTCAGTCCGCGCACACAGCCGGACGACAAGAAACTCGTCGCAGAAATAAAGACGGCGCTCGGTAGCTGAGAATCCTCGGCACTGCCCAGGCGCCACGGACGCGCTCAGTCTTTTAGCTGCTCTTCGGCGTTCTTGAGCTGCTGAATCAGGCGGTCCTTCCTGGCCGTGATCTTGTCGACCGTGGCGCGGGCGGCGTCGGACTTTTCGTCCTTCAAGGCAGCGATTTCGGCGTCGGCAACCTCGATGGACTTGCGAATTTCCTCGGCCGACGCGGCCTCCTCGGCCTTGTCGAATGCCACATCCTCGGCCTGCGTGGCCTTGACTGCCGCTACCTTGCGCGTGGGTTCGGGGATGAACACCTTGCCCTCGGCAACCGCGCGGGTGTTCATGAAATTCGGCGACACGATTTCGATACCTGCGGCGTGCAGTGCGTCGAGCGCCGCCTCGCGCAGCCGGGAGCGTGCCGAGATCAGGCTTTTTACGTCTTCGAGGACGCCGGCGATGCGGTAGGTTATGGAGAAATCGCCCAGCTGCCGCACGTGCACGAAGGCATCTTTGAGGTCGGCGTGCCCGGCGGCTTCACACAGGATTCGGGAGACATCAACGTGCGACACGTCGTAGCCCAGCGAGACCTCGGCCGTGATGATCGTGCCCGACGAACGCACGACCTGCATCGGCTGCGTCACCATATACAGGTTGGGCACCGTAACGAGATCCCGAAATTCGGTTTGTACCTCGGTGTGCAGCAGGCCCATCTCGGTAATGCGCCCGGTAAGTTCAGCCACCGTGATGAAGTCACCGGGTCGGGCGCTCTTTACGGCTCTCAGCATGATGCCGGCCATGATATTGCCGATGAAGGTCGTCGAGGAGAGGGCAATCGCGGCACTGAGCAGTATGCCGATGAGGCTCAGCAACTGACCGCGCGTTTCGACGCTGACGGGCAGGGCCAGGATAATCAGGAGCAGGCCGGCAAACGTCAGGCCCAGCATGATGAGCTGGAAACGAAACTGGGCGTCCGGGTTATCCTTCCATCGACGTTTAAGGAACCAGTCGACGAAAAAAAGGCCCGCGACGACCGCGACGATCGCGCCCAGCAGGGGCAGCAGCTTGGCAGCTGACGCAAGGTAACTGTTGAGTAAATCCACGCTTTGGAATTCCTGTACTACGGCGACGCGAGCACTTTAAATTGCCGGAGCGACACAGCATGGCGGGTGAGATAAAAACTATCAAGTATTGCGCGAGCGGCGCTCGCGACGATGGCTGGATGCCCAAAGGCCCCCAAATCGCGCCAACCTGGATGTCTTTGCCCTCAGAGTTCGCGCAGTGCCTGTGCGACCGGCAGCCGTGCGGCACGAATCGCCGGAAACAGGCCGCCGAATGCGCCGATAATTAATGCGGCGTAAAGACCGTCGACAAGCAGGTCGGGCGTCACGGCAAAATCGAAAACGACCTGGCTGAAACTTGCACCATTCAGAGTCGACACCTGGAAGCCGTTAAACGCCAGGTAAGCGACGGCACCCCCCAGCAGACCGCCCGCCAATGCGAGCAAAGTCGATTCGATCATCGTCGAGAACAGGATCGAGATCGGCCCGAAACCTAGTGCGCGCAGCGTTGCTATTTCCTTGCCACGTACCGATACCGACGAATACATCGAATTCAGCGCGCCGAACACGGCGCCAATCGACATCAGGATCGTCAGGGGATAGCCGATGAGTTTGATAAACTGGCTCAGCGGAGCAGCTTGTCCGGAGTAGTACTCTTTTTCGCTCATTACATCCGGGCTGATTCTCGGATCCGCTTCGAGGGCGTCCCTGAGCTGCTGCAGGCTGTCGGGACTTTGCAGCCTGACGCGCACGGATTGAAACGAGTTGCCGCGACGATAAGCGTTTTGCAGGGTACGAACGTCGGTCCATAGCTCGGATTCGGACACGCTGCCATTTGCCTCGAATGCGCCGACGATGCGCCATTCGGTCTGGCCGAAACGAATTGTCGATCCGGTGTCGAGCCCTTCGAACTCACGCTGCGCGGCGCGACCAACGATGATCTCGTTCTTGCCGGTTTCGAACATGCGGCCCTCGACCAGGGTCACGTTATTTCGCACGTCGAGTGCGCCCGGCTGAACGCCGCGAAACGGAACGTTGGCGTCCGTTTTAGTCGACTTCTTTTTGACATCCACGACGACATACAGCTCGGCTGACGTGATCGTCGTATCGCCGTTCTTCAAGACTCCCGGTGCGTTGGCGATGATCAGTGTTTGATCATTGGAGAGTCCGCTGTTGAGTTCCGATGTCGAACCGCTGCGCATGACTATGGCAGTGTCATCAGAGCCGGCGGATATCATGGTTCGTTCGAATCCTTTTGCCATCGACAGGACAGCGGCAAAAACCAGCACGACGGCGGCGACACCGATCACGGCAACCACCGATGAGCCGATGCGCTGCGGGAGGTTTCGAAGATTGAGCCACGTTACGGCAAATATTTGCTCCAGACCGCGCATAATTCTCTCCTAGGATCGTGCAAGCGCTTCGATGATCGACAGACGCATCGCTTTGAGGGCAGGGAAAATTCCCGCGAGTATGCCCGCGCCGATCATCATTGCCACGCCGCCAGCGAGCGCCGCCGGAGACAGGTAAACGCCGGGCAGGAATGCGGCCATGCCTTTTGCCAAACCCTGGACAAACAGCCACCCCGTGCCAAGTCCGAGCAGGCCGCCCAGCAGCATGATCAGGATCGACTCGGATAATACGATGCCCAGCACCGTGCGATCACCGAATCCGAGGGTTTTCAGGACAGCAAGCTCGGGAATCTTCTCGCGAACCGACTGCGACATCGTATTACCCGATACGAGTAACAGCGTGAAAAATACGGCGCCAAGGATCAGCGTTACGATCAGCGCGATATTGCCAAATTGCTTCGTAAATGACTGCGCAAAAGCGGCCTCGGTGCTTGTTTCCGTCTCGTTGGGAGAATTCGCAAACTGCAGGTCGATCGCTTTGGCTACCTGTATAGGATCGGCACCTTTGGCGACTCGCAGGATGTACCAGCCAACGGTTCCCTTGGCGAACGCCCTGGCTTCTTCAAAATAGTCGTACTGAAACAGCATAAGCGCCGTACTGCCGCGCGGATCATCGGTCGAGAATATGCCTTCGAGCTGGAATTCCCAGGTACGGCCACCATCGGCTTTTGTCCAGATCGTTGCCTGTATCGGAATCTGGTCGCCGACCTTCCACCCGTAGGTCTTCGCGAGCTCCTGTCCCACCACAGCGCCGGTTCGATTGCGCTTGAACGCCTCGAACTGCTCCGCGGGCATCTTGAACTCAGGATACATGTCGAAATAAGACTGTGGATCCACGGGGAATTGTCCGAACTGATTACGCGGTTCCTGGTAATAGCCTCCGAACCAGCTCGCGTGCGTGACCGACTCGACGCCATCGGTAGCGGCGACGCGGTTCATGTAGCTCATTGGCAGAGGATTTATTAGCGAGACCTTGTCGATAATGATCAGTCGCTCGGCATCGGCGACGTCAACACCGCCCCGAAATGCAAAGCCGATCGCCGAGAGCAACGCAAATAGCAGGAATGCCACGAACACCGAGAGGATCGTCAGCGACGTGCGGATCTTTTTGCGCCAGGCGTTCTTCCAGATCAGCCGGAAGTACTTCATGCCGCCTCCTTCGCCTCGAGCGTACCCTTGTCGCAGTGCAGGGTCCGATTGGCATAGTCGGCTGCCTGCGCATCGTGCGTGACCATGACAATGGTTTTACCGTGCTCGCGATTCAGGACCTGCAGCAAGCGCAAAATCTCGTCGGCTGTTTCGCGGTCGAGGTCACCCGTGGGCTCGTCACAGAGCAGCAGCGACGGGTCGGAAACGATGGCACGAGCGATGGCCACGCGCTGCTCCTGGCCGCCCGACAACTCGCGAGGGTAGTGTTTTGCGCGATCGGCGAGTCCGACGATATCCAGCGCAATCGATGCGCGCTTGACGCGTTCTTTTGAATTGAAGTCTGTGAGCAAAAGCGGCAGCTCAACGTTCCTGAGCGCCGTCAGTACGGGCAGCAGGTTATAGAACTGGAAAATAAAGCCGACGTTGGTCGAACGCCAGTGCGACAGTTGGCTGTTCGACATTGCGGATAACTCGGCGCCGCCGACGGTGACCGTGCCTGCGGTGGGCTTATCCAGTCCGCCAAGCAGGTTCAGGAGCGTCGTTTTGCCCGACCCGGACGGTCCCATGATGGCAATGAAATCACCTTTGGGAATCTCGAGATTCAGTTCATGCAGAACCTCTACCTTTTCTTTGCCCTTCTGGTAGATGCGGCTTACGCCCTCAAGTCGTGCAAGAATTTCCGACATCTTGTGTTCCTCTCACTGCGTTTTGATTGACCGGCCTTCGACCAGCGGTGCCTCCGACGAACGTACAATCGTTTCGCCGACATTCACTCCATTTACGATCAGCACCTGTGGCCGGTCTCTCTGACCGCTAACCTGCACAGAGCGTTTCTCGACAATATTGTTCCGCACAAGCCAGACAAAGTCACCGCTGGCATCGGAGCGAAGTGCTTCACCGGCGATTACGACGCCGCTGATTTCCTGCGGCGTACCGGCCTCGGTTTCGGTGCCGAGAAACGCCACCTTGACGCCCATGTCACGCAGGACTCGTTCATCGCGCTCCAGGAACCCGATGCGAACTTTGACTGTCGCTTTCTGCCGGTCGGCCGTAGGTATGATTGCGATAACTTCGGCGGGTATGTGCCACTCCGAATAGGCGTCCAGCGTTGCAGAGACCGACTGCCCGGCTGTCACTCTTTGTATATACGCCTCATTGACGTCGACCTCGATCTCGAGCGAGTCCGTATCGATGATGGTGCATATGCCGGTTCGGGTGAAGCCTCCGCCCGCGGAAATGGGCGAGATCATTTCACCTGGCTGAGCGTTCTTCGACACGACCATGCCGGCGAACGGCGCTGTTATGGTCATGTTAGACAGTGAATCTCTGGCCAACTCGACGTTACGTTCCGCCACCTTTACGTTTTCGCGCCCGGTTTCGAGTCGGGCAGCCAGCTGGTCGTAGGTTGCATCCGCCGCATCAACGCTTGCCTGGCTTGTCAGTTTGCGTTTGGCGAGGTCACGAAGCCTGTCTCGCTCCAGCCGGGCATTGCGCAACCCGGCTTCTATCTCGTGCAGCGCGGCGCGCGACGATTCAGCCTGCGCCCTCGCGAGTGACAGCTGTGCCTGCTGCGTCGTGTCGTCAAGCCTGGCAACGACCTGGTCTTTCTCGACGCGCATACCTTCCTCTACGAAGACCTCGACGACTTTACCCGTGACCTTCGACGACACGGTTGCCTCGCGTCGTGCAACGACGTAGCCGGACGCGTCGAGCACGCTGTTGGCCGCCGCGGCGCTCGGTGGCTTGCGTGCGATATCGGTTTCCACGAGTACGGCTGACGAACCGGTGCCGAAAAACATCCAGCCAAGCACGATAACCGCGACAATGGCCAGTGCTGCGCCGGGCAACAGCCAGCTGCGGCCAGCCGGGGCCGGCGCGCTGCGATCGATCTTGAGCTGACTTATTTTATCTGCGGGGTTCGACATTATCTTGTCGTTGCTTTGTTTTTTTATGCGCGGACAGGCAATCGTAGCAAAATAATGCGCTACTCTGGGTTGAAACCGACAACGACTGCCGGGCCCCGGGGACCCCGGCTGTTCAGGTCAGCCCCATTCCAGGCCTACAATGAGGCCTGCCAAGCGGAGCGAAAGAATGACTCTAGCCGTATCGAGCGATAGCAATCAGACCTGGTCCTCCGGGTTTACGTTCATACTGGCGGCAGTTGGTGCAGCCGTCGGCCTGGGCAATATCTGGAAGTTTCCTTTCGTTGTAGGCGTTAGTGGAGGCGGTGCATTCGTGCTCGTGTACCTGGGCTGCGTCGTTTTTGTCGCAGTTCCGATACTGATCGCCGAGCTGTGGCTGGGCCGCCGCGGCGGTCAAAGCCCGCCCGTCGCAATGCAGGTTGTTGCCGGCAAAGCCGGCCGCTCAAGGGCCTGGGCGGTCATTGGCTGGATGGGCATGCTCGTCGGCTACCTCATCGCAACCTATTACAGCGTAATTGCCGGCTGGACGCTGGCTTACATCGTCAAGGCCGGGAATAGCTTCGGCGGTGCGGGCCCGGCGACCGTGAACCAGCAATTCGACGAGCTACTGGCAAACCCTGTCGCGATGGCATCCTGGCATACGGTGTTCATAACAATTGCCTTGCTGATTGTTGGTCGTGGTCTGCGGGATGGCATAGAAAGCGCCGTGAAATTTCTGATGCCCGCGCTGTTCTTCATGCTGGTTGTGATGATCGGCTATGCGGCGGTCGAAGGTGACTTCGCGGCGGGCGTCGATTTCCTTTTTAGCGCCGACTTCAGCAAGATCGACGGCACCATTGTCTTGACTGCCATCGGACAGGCGTTCTTTTCCATCAGCGTTGCGATGGGGCTGATCATGACCTACGGCTCTTACGTACCAAAGGAGGTATCCCTGACAAAGTCGGCGCTGATTATCGCGGGCGCCGATACGCTGGTTGCAATCCTGGCGGGGCTGATGATCTTCCCGCTTGTTTTTGCCAACAATCTCGATCCCGGCTCGGGGCCGGGACTGATTTTCCGCACCTTGCCGACCGCATTTGCCGGCATGAAGGGCGGCGCCATATTCGGCTCGCTGTTCTTTCTGTTACTGGCGTTTGCAGCGGTCACGTCGATCATTGCGATCATCGAACCGATTGTCGCCTACGCAGAAGACAAATGGAGCATGCGAAGGCGCAATGCTTGCATCCTGTTCGGATTCCTCGCCTGGGCGATAGGACTCGCTACGGTATTTTCATTCAACGTCTGGTCCGATTTCACGCCGCTCAGTGCGATTCGCCCGTTTGCAGACATGAATATGTTCGCGCTGATCGACTACCTGACGGCCAACCTGATGATGCCGCTGGGCGGAATTCTCATGGCCGTGTTCGTCGGCTGGCTTATCAAACCATCGGTACTGGCTGAAGATCTTTCATTTGGCAGCACGGCACTTTTCAAGGTCTGGCTGTGGATGATTCGTGTCGTTGCGCCGCTCGCAATTCTCGCGGTTCTTTACAGCAGCTTGTAAGACACCTGGCAATACGTTACTGGTCGTCCGGACTGTGTGGCTGAATATCCTCTTCGAAAACCTGCGAAGCGGTTTGTGCGGCCGACAGTGCGTCGCTGAACGCAATTTGCTGCTTTGCCTGTGTGCGGCGGCGTAGAAAGCGGATCATCACGTAGGCTACGAGCGCGATGTGAACCAGTGCAGTAAACAGGAAAAGGCTGCCGGTGCCCTGCATCGTCATTAGCGCCGAAGCGGCGAACGGTCCGATCGTTGCGCCAATGCCGTACATCAGCAACAGACCGCTGGAGACCATGACATATTCACCCGCTTCGGCGAAATCGTTGGCGTAGGCTACAGCTATTGTATACAGCGGAAAAGCGAGTGCTCCCCAGAACGCGGCAAGGATATTCGCGGTCGTAAAGTTCAGGACAGGCGCAGCCACGAACAGCAGCAGGCCAACAATACCGCCGACCAGCGACACGGCAATCAATACTTTCCTTCGACCGACAAGATCGGAAAACAGTCCGAGAGGCCACTGCGCAATGGCACCGCCGATGACCGCGGAAGTCATGAACCAGGCGGCTATTTCTACCGTGTTGGTCAGGCTGGTCGCGTAGACCGGGCCAAGCGCCCAAAATGCGCCGTTGGCCAGTCCCGTGACAAGACATGCAAGCGCGCCCGACGGTGAGATTTCGAAGAGGCGTTTCACATCAACAGAAACAGTCTGCGGCTGCTGCGGAATTGGCGATGTTGACAGCGCGATCGGTACCGCACCGATCGAAACGAGAATGGAAGCGATGATGAACAGCTGAAGTCCTTGAGGGTCGTAAAGCAGCGTCATCATCTGGCCCCCGGCAAACACTGTCAGCGTGATCATCGCGTAGGTTGAAAAAATGACACCGCGATTCTCATTATCCGAGAGCTCGTTAAGCCAGCTTTCGATCACGACATACAGCACGGCGAAGCAAAAACCAGTCAGCATGCGAAGCGACCCCCACACGAGTGGTTGAATAATCAGGCCATGCAGCAACGGCGAGGCTGAGGCGAGCGCGCTCATCGCAAGGAATACGCGGACATGCCCAACCCGGCGCAGCAGTTCTCCACCTTTCAGGCAGCCGACCGTAAAGCCGAAGAAGTAGGCCGCGCCCATCGTGCCAATGGCGATCGTGGAAAAATCTTCGAGCGAGGCTCTGACCGGCAGCAATGTGCCCTGCAGGCCCTGTCCGGTGAGCAGGATCGAGACGCTGATAAGTAATATTGCGACGGGCGCGAGAGCTTTTGTCATTTTTATTGACGCTGGTCGAAAAAAAGCAGCAAATACGGGAAATTGGGGCGGGCAGGGTGCCGCTATTCTAAGTTGGTTGCGTCGATAAGCGAAGTAATAATTTTCGCAGTTCGATGGGGAAGAAGACATGCAGGAACAGCAAAGAGACATTCGCAACGAAGTCAGTGAAATGCTGCAGAAAGGCGTTGCGCCGTCAGAGATCGAGGCGATTCTCGACCGGTTGGACCCGGCCGTCCTGCTGCACACGATGTTTGCGCTCGACCCCGATAGTCAGCGTGCACTGCTTGCTGCGCTGACGCCCCACCGGGCGGCGTCGCTCGTTGAGGATCTTCCGGATGCCCATGCCGCGGACCTGATCGAGGAAATGCCGGTAGCAGAGTCGGCGCCGATCGTAGGGGAACTGGCGAGCGACCATCGCGTCGACGTGCTGGCAGAGCTGGATAGCGATGACGCGGAGGCAATCATCGCTGAACTCGACGAGGAGGATGCGCTCGAGGTTCGTGAGCTGAGTTCCTATGAACCGGAACAGGCCGGCGGCCTGATGATGAAGGAATTTGCGTCCTACCCGATGAGCCGCACGGTGCGTGACGTCGTTCATGATCTGACGGCGGACGACATTGACTATCAGTTCCTGACCGTACACTACATCTACGTGGTCGTGAAAAAGCGAAAACTCAAGGGCGTTGTCCGACTTCGTGACCTGGTTTTTGCCGACCCGAACAAGACGATCGGGGAAATCGCGATACCGGCACTTACCGTTTCCCCGGAGACGAGCATGACAAAGCTCGACGAATTTTTTGCCGAGCATGATATTGCGGCAGTCCCGGTCGTTGATGAGCGCGGCTTGTTGCTTGGTATCGTACGCAGACGTGCCGTTCTCGAAGCGATTGCCGAGCATGCGGAGGCAGATAGCCTGAAGGCTGCAGGTATTATCGGCGGCGACGAACTTCGCAGCATGCCCGTGATGGTGCGCTCACGACGGCGCCTGGCGTGGCTGAGTATCAACATTGGGCTGAACGTCATGGCCGCCAGCATAATCGCGATCTACGAAGATACGCTGACGGCTGTTATCGCGCTCGCCGTGTTCCTGCCGATCGTCTCCGATATGAGCGGTTGCTCCGGCAACCAGGCAGTCGCCGTCAGCATGCGTGAGCTGACGCTCGGTGCCGCGGTGCCGAAGGACGTATGGCGGGTATGGCGTAAAGAAGCAATCGTCGGACTGATTAACGGGCTGGCGCTCGGCGCATTGCTCGGTGCGGCCGCCTGGGCCTGGAAGGGCAACCCGGTCCTCGGGCTTGTTGTCGGCGGCGCACTCGCGGCCAATACGATCATCGCCGTATCGATCGGTGGCACGGTACCGCTCGTGCTGCGGCGTATGAAACTCGACCCGGCCGTGGCTTCGGGCCCGCTCCTGACGACGGTCACGGACATGTGCGGATTCTTCCTGCTTCTGAGCCTTGCGAGCCTGGTACTGCCGCAGCTTATTTAAATCAGAAAGTTCGGTTTGGAAAAAGACGGGGCGCCCGAAAGGGCGCCCCGCCAATCTCGACATCGTGTCAGTCGTCGAATCTTAATCCCTGATACCGGTCAGACTCGTAATCGTGATAATCGTTACTATCGTCATAACTGTCCCGGTCATCGTCGGCCCAACGATCATGATGGGCTCGGCCACGACGCCTTCGGCCGGCGTCTTTCTGATGCAGCTTGCTCTTCTTGCCGAGCAGGCGGCGGGTCGCTGCGAAGCTCTCAAAGCTGGATTCGTCGAACTCCTCCAACTCAGCGTAGTCGTCAAGGAACTGGCGCATTTCCGGGTGCCTCCTATCATTGAAAGGGTTAGAGCGCTAATCTCTGTTCGAACTTCCAATGCCTCGAAGTATGTTCAAATTTGCTTCGATGTCAAGTAATTTGATATCAAAATAATACATTCAGGAGCCCCATGAAAACAGACGCTGTTGACGATATCCTCGGGCAGTGGTCCGAGGAGCGCCCGGAGCTCGATACGGCCAGTCTGGGGGTCGTGATCCGGGTAATGTCGCTGTATCGGGCCTTCGTCCGGCAGGCGGCCGAAGCCCTGGAGCCGCTCGGCCTGGAGCTGTTCGAGTATGACGTGCTTTCTGCGCTGCGGCGCCAGGGAAAGCCCTACGCATTACCCGCAACAGGGCTCGCGACTGCTACCGGACTCAGCAGCGGGGCCATGACCAACCGTGTCGACAGGCTCGAGGAACGCGGTCTGGTACGCCGGCGCAGGGACAGGGAAGACCGGCGAGGCGTTGTCGTCTCGCTAACAGCCGGCGGACGACGCGCGATCGACAAAGCGATTCAGCTCCGCCTGGACGCTGCGGATGAGAGTCTGCGCAGCGTCAGCTGCAAAGAACGCAGGCAACTCGCCGCCCTGTTGCGCAAGGTATGGCTGGCGGGCGAAGAGCGTCGATAGCCTGCCTCTGGGCCACGCCAGCGTTACTGCTTCTTGACGCTGTAAACGATGTCCAGCATTCGGGCCGTACCGGAGCGCGACTCGAGGATAATTCGATTGGTCAGCTGATAGCGCAGCAGCAGTGTGCCCAGGTTATCGACCATCCCATACGCGTATTCGATCAGCAGGCGTTCGCCGATGCGTTTGCCGGCGACAAACTGCCTGTTCTCGGCGCCACCCTGAATACCGAGCGTTTCGAATCCGAGTTCGTTACGAATTACGGACGCGATGCTGCCGGCAGAGCTCAGGCCAAGGGCGAAAGCGGCCTGGTTCAACATGGCGCCCTCTGCTGAATCTGCACTGCCGAGCGGCCGCCCGGTCAACAGGTACGAAAGAGCCTCGGCATCACCCTTCGCAGGCTCGCTATATACCTGCGATCTCAACGCCGTGGGTGTCCCGGTCAGGTGTATGCCGGCGACCGTACCGTCAGTAGCCTTTCGGGTCGCACGTATGTTGAGCGTCGGGTTTATCAACGGCCCGTTGAATATCAGTTCGCCGCTGTCGATCGCCAGGTTCTGGCCGTAAGCCTGGTAGCGGCCGCCGCGCAAAATGACGCGTCCAGAGCTCGCGTAGGGCGTATTGCTGCTTCCCGTAATGCGTACCGAACCTTCGAGGCCCGTGGTCAAGCCGAATCCCGACAGGATGACGGCGTTGCCGAGGACCGTCCGGACGTCGACATAAAGCACCCGTCGCTGCGCCGGCGCGGGTTCATTTTCGCGATAAATGACGACGTCTGACGAAGGCCTTTCAGCCGTCTCAGGTATGCTCGGAATATTGATGTTTGCTCGCGGAATGCGGATTTCGCCGCTGACCCGAATGGCGTTATCGTCGAACAGTACAGCGATGTCGGGCGACGCGGTGACCTGCCAGTCGGGCAGCTGGATCATCGTGAAATTTTCGCCATTGAGAGTCAACTCGGTACGAATGCCCGTCGTCGAGCTGAGCTCGGTTTCGCCGCGAATATCCAGGCGACCATCCCCCGAACGAGCGCTACCCTGGAGTGAGAGATGTGCGACATCCGGTTGCGTCAGTGTAACGTTGACATCGGTAACGGCGATGCCGGCTCGCCGTATGCCGAACGCACCGTCACTCAGTCCTATCTCTCCGACAATTTTGGGTGCCGCGAGACTCCCGGCGACATCGACGCTGCCGGCGATCCTGCCGGACGGATTGCTGAGGTCAGGAACAAAGAACGACAGAACGCTCAGGTCAGTGAACTCGAGGCTGCCCTGCCCGCGCAGCGGCGAATCCGGGTCAAACAAGTCAATGATCTCAACAGTGCTTCGGATGTGGTCGGTTTGATTGGTCAGGCGAAACTCGAGGTCGCCTTTGAGGTGGTTGTCGATGACAGAAGCTTCGGCAAAGGCGCGATCGAAGCTTGCCGCCAGCTCGTCCCCTTCGAAAATAGCTTTCAAATCGAGATTCTGTATGTCGAGAGCCGCGTCGGCCGTCAGGCGTTGGTTCACATACTCACCTTTGGCGTGTGCCTCGATGGTTCCCTCGACGGTCGTTCCTTCGGGCAGGCGGACGGCAAAAGCGGCGAGCGGCAGCTCTTTGACAGATGCGTCGAATCGCAGTGGCCCGGAGAAATCATAGTCAAGCATGCTGCATGCGACTCCGGCAGTGGTGCTCGTACTCAGGCAGGTCCTACCCAGCTTGAACTCTGATTGCGACAATGAAAAATCCGCCGCTTCCTGCAGCGTCCATTCTCCCAGCCGTTCACCACCGAGGCTGAGCTTTTCGACAGCTCCGGACCAGAGTTTATCGGCGAAGCCGCCCTCGAGCCGGACTTCGGCCCTGCCTTGCTCGACCGACAGATCTGCCCGGAGCGAATGCGATTGTGCGGTCCCGGATGCATTCAGGCGCACGCTTGCGAGCACCAGGTCACCGATACGTGCATCTGTCAGCTGCAGCGCGACATCGCCACGCGCCGTTGCCGGTACCTTGAAATCGGCCGCGAGAACATCGACGAAGTAGTCTTTCCAGGCAAGGCCTTTTCCGTTCAGGTTACCGGCTGCTTCCAGGGTCTTGAAGTTCGTTTTGAGCCGAATATCGCCCTGCAGCAGTCCGGTCGCACCGATGCCGAGCTGACTGAGATCGGAAAAACGCAGCGCCGCGTTGACCTGGAGTCGTTGTCCGTACGAGCCGTCCAGATTAATCTGGTTGTCGCCAACGCGTACCGCGCCACCAGTGATCTGCAGCTGTTCTTTGGCGTAGGACACGGCCCCGGAACCATTGACGGGATAGCCGTTCAGATCACCGCCGATGTCGTCGATCTGTACATCGAGAACGGGCTGTTGATCGATGATGCGCCCGGCAGATTTTCCGGAGACCTGGAGTCTTCCGTTCAAGCGCGGGTCGGCAGCGGCGGGATCCAGTTCGGAAGCCTCGAAGTCGAACTTCCAGGCGAGTGCCGGCGAAGACATAATCTCACCGTTCGCGAGCAGCTGTCCCCACTCATTCGAAATTGACAGCGCTTCGAAAATTATGCGCTCAGCGTCACGTGTGCCGCGGGTGCTAACAGCAACAGCAGGTATGTCGCCCGAAAGTACCGTCGTGTTGCCGTCAAACGCCAGCGTGGCCGCGGTGCCCGAAATACGCAATGCGCCATCCGTTATATCGATCGCGCGGGCATCGCCGGATTCGAGATGCACGAGCTGCCAGCTATTGTCGAGGTCGACGACAACGTCGTCGTCAACAAGCGCCAAAGTGCCTCGTGTGGCAATGTCATAAGGTGCGTCGAGATCATGCTCGACGACGTACCGGGAGGCATTTCCGTGCAACCGCAGCAAGCCGGACAACGGCGGCTGATCTTCGAGCCGAAGCTCCCATGCGGCGGTGGCACGGGCCGGGTAGTCGCCAGTCAGGGCGGCGTTTCCTGAAAGGCTGATATCCGCGAGCGTACTCTGGATCTCGAGGCGGTCTACTTGCAGGGCCGATCCTGACAGTTGACCGGCGAGCCAGGCTTCTTCGATATCGAATTCGCTGCCACCTGCCACGATATGTATTTTCTGCATCGAAGCCGTGTCGATGCGCAGAGTGATAGGCAGGTTGAGCGAAAAGTCTCCGCCGTCGGTGTCATCGCGTGCAGCCTCGCCAACCAGCACATCGACATCGCGTATAACGAGATTTTTGATGCGCACCTGTCGTCTGAGCAGCGGCCAAAGGTCGACCTGCGTATCGAGCTGATTTACGGACACCCTCACGTTCTCGTCGATCCAGCTAATGTCGCGAAAATCGACGCCCTTCAACAAGGTGCCATCGACCTCTGCTACTTGCAGCGCCGGCGGCAGCAGTGGGGACACCCGCGCCAGCAGCCAGCGGGTACCGCTGGTCGTCGCGAGTAGCCAGAACGCCGCGGTAACGACAAGCAGCAGAATTGCAGCGACTATGCCGCCCGACCAACGCCATGCTCGGCGTTTCACAGGTCTGCCCCGAGGCGAATGTGCACGCGCACGCTGCGGTCGGACTTGTTGAGCGGATGTGCCAGGTAGAAACGCAGTGGTCCCACGGGCGACTGCCATTTCAGGCCCAGTCCCGCACCGATTGCCGGATCAACATCGAAGCCGTCGAAAGCATTGCCGGCATCCACGAAAACGGCGCCGTAGAAATTGCCACGCATGTGACGCTCGTATTCGACGCTTGCGACCAGCAGGTGGCTGCCGCCGACAACGTTGCCGAGTTCGTCTGTCGGCCCAAGCGTGTCGTAGCCAAAACCGCGAACCGACTCGTCGCCGCCCGCGAAGAATCGCACGGACGGCGGCAATTCGAACAACTCTGACTTGGCCGTGAAACCGAGCGTCGCCCGAGCCAGCAAGCGGCTGTCGTCCGTGATACTGCGCACCAGGCGCAAACTCGTGGTCGCCTGCAGGAACGAGGTATCGGATCCGAGGAACTGGCCGGTGCCACGAAGCTCGAAGGTCAAACGGCGGCCCCGAGTCGGAAATACGTCGCGATCCGCGCGCTTGTGGTCGTACGCGATTCCGGGCAATACCAGCCGGGAGCTGCTCGACTCCAGCCCGACGTCATATTGGTCATAGCTCAGGTCGACGGATAGCGTACGGATCCAGTTGCTGCGGACTTTCTTTGTGCGCCGGACGCCGACGCGCACCGTGTCGCTGTTAAACGTATCCGTGTCTTCATTCGTCAGCGCGCTCGAATAGCTCAACCACTCGCTGCGTGGATCCGTCAGCGGTTTCCGGTACTCCGCAGCGATTCCTTGTATTACAGGAGACAGGCCGATATCGGTTTTGAAACGATTACCGTGTTTATTGACACGCCGATTGTAGTAACCCGCTCGCGCCCTGGGTCCCGTGTCCGTCGAGAAACCGACGCCGAGAGTGTACTCAATGCGATCGGCCGGCTCGAGCAAGATACGAACCGGAATCTGGCCTTCGTCAGCCAGCTCATAATCGGGCAGCAGCTCGATTCGTCCAAAATAGCCACTGACCGATAGATCGCTGTAGGCCTTGGTGAGCAGCCGGTTATCGTATGGCATGCCCGTCTCAAACTCGAGATACGCGCTGATCAGGCTGGCATCGAGAAAATCCTGTTGTTGCGTAATCTCGCCGAAGTTGTACCTGGGGCCGCTCTCGAAATCCAAGGTAACGTCAGCCGCTCTTTCTGCCGGCCAGACCTCGATCTCGTTTTGCAGGAAATTTGAGTCGATGTAGCCACGCTCTGCCGCGCGTATCTGCAGTGACTCCTTTAATGTCTCGTAGTCGGAATGACGCAGTTGCGCGCCCGCGACTAACGGCGTCGAAGAAACTATGTCAGCGAAATTTGAACTGTCATTTGCAGAAGTGCTCAGTGAGACGTCGACGTTTCGGAGAAGTACGGGCTCTCCGGGATCGATGTCGATCGTGGCGAGCCAGCATGTCTCGTTCTGTTCGAGCGTGGTCTCGACAACGGCGTCGTAGTATCCGAATGGCTCCAACGCACTGCGCACCTCCGACGCGACTGCGCGAAATCTCCGCCGAATCAGCCACGGCTCGGCATCGCAGGGCTCGCTGGCCAGGGATACGAAGCTGTAGACGTTACGCGCTAATTCATCGTTGACGCCGTCGACCCGCAGTTCGGCCCTGGGCTGCGAAGCGAATGCGAACAAAAGGAATGCGAAACAGCATAGCTGTCGAAGCAAAATCGGAATTCGAGACCAGAGTTGCATTGGCGGCTTTCTTGACGGGCAAATTACTGCGCTCGTCAGTTATTGTCGCCGTCAACCGGGACGGTATCCCGATTCTTCTTGATCTTTTTCGAAGGAGAAATCATAACAGTATGGACCTGCCGCCCGTCCATTCGTGCCACATAAAAGTCATAGCCGGAATCGGCAAACCTGTCATTTTCCCTTGGTAGCCGTCCGAGACGTTGCATAACAAAGCCTCCCAGCGTCGTGATGTGAGGATTTTGTTCGAAGCCGCCTCCGACAACCTCCTCCAGCATCAGCATAGGTAGCTGGCCGCTCGCCCTCCAACCGGACTTGACGGCCTCAATAGGGGTTTCGATTTCTTCGTGATCCCACTCGTCCGCGATCTCGCCGACGATTTCCTCGAGCATGTCTTCGAGCGTAGCGAGGCCGATGTAGTTACCGTGCTCGTCGACCACAATCGCCATGTGAGTACGTTTGGCCCGCATGCGTTCAAGCAGCGAGGAAATCAGCAGCGAAGGCGGTACTATGACGGGTGGATGGAGTTTTTCGGCGAGCGACGCCCACACTTCGCTTTGTTGCTCGATGAGGGCCGATGTCATGTCCTTGGTTGCCAGGACGCCGACCACGTCACCAGTCTCGTTAAGCACGGGATAACGGCTGTGCATGGTCGTCACTAAAGTCTTCTTTTTTGCTTCGGCGTCAGATGACAGGCGCAGCTTGTCGACACTATTCCAGGGGATCATGACTTCGCGAACGGTCTGGTCGTCAAAGCGAAACGCTTTGCGGATGATCTCCGCCGTCTTCCCTTCCAGTTCGCCGTGAGCCTCGGACTCGTCAACGATCGCACTGATTTCTGCTTCCGAAATGACTTCGTGATGACTGCCGCCGCCGACGCCAAGCAAATTCAGAATCGCGGCGTTCGCTCTGTCCAGCAGCCAGTTCAGCGGAAAGACAAGTCGATAGAACCAGTGCAAGGGATAGGCAAGTGCAAGCGTCACTGGCTTGGGTTCGCGAATCGCATAGGTCTTGGGTACCTGTTCACCAATGACGATATGCAGGGACGAGAACAGCAGGAAGCCGACAATAAAAGATATCGTATGCAGTGCCTGACCGGTCACGCCGACTTTCGAGAGCAGTGGCTCGAGCATTGCAGCCACCGCCGGCTCACCGACCCAGCCCAGCCCCAGTGATGCCATGGTAATTCCCAGCTGGCAGGCCGCCAGGTACGCGTCAAGATTCTTGTGCATACGCACGCTGAGGGCTGCACTGCGACGCTCCGCTATGACGGCCTGGTCGAGCTGATAGCCACGCACTTTTACAAGGGCGAACTCAGCCGCGACGAAAAACGCATTGGCGGCCAGCAGGAAAATGACCGAGACGACTGAGTAACCCAGCGAACTCATCGCAGCCACCCTGTTGAAATATTGTTGCTATTCATCATCCGTATCCTTGTTAATCATGCGTATTTCCAGTGGACTGCTCGAGTCCAGGTGAACGTCACGCTGCGGAAACGCGATGACAATTCCGTTTTTTTCGAACAGTTCGCTTATCCGAAAGCGAATTGAACTGCGGATCTCCCTGAGAAACTTCTCTCCGCCGGCGTCGCACCAGAAATACGCGTCAAAAGCGAGCGCGTTATCGCCGAAATCGTCGAATACGACACTGGGCGCCGGCTTTTCCTTGACTTCGCTTTGCTCTTTGACGGCCTGGAGAATCAGGTCCGCGACCAACCGTACCGGCGACCCGTAAGCAACGCCGACACGAACTATCGTTCGAATTTCCAGGTCGACCAATGTCCAGTTGACGACTGTGCGCTCAAGCAGCAGGCTGTTGGGCACCAGGAGATGTACACCGTCTGTTCTGCGGATTCGAGTAGAACGATTGCCGATGTGTTCGATAACCCCCTGGGCACCATCAATCTCGATGAAATCGCCAATGCGAATCGGGCGCTCAACCATCAGTATCCAGCCACTGATGAAGTTGTTGATAATGTTCTGGGCGCCAAAACCGACGCCGATCGCCAATGCGCCGGTCGCAAATGCAAATGCCGTTAGCGGTATGCCGAGCAGGCCGAGCGCCGTTATGACGACAAGTATCAGGATCACAAAAAACGTGATTCTCTTGAGTACATAGATGACGTCGGGTCGCAGTTTCGTCCCCGCCAGGCGTTTGCCGAGGAGGTAACCCACCAGGCGACTGCCAAGGTAGCCGAAGAGCAAGAGCAGGAAGACCCCGGTGATCTGCCCAAACGTAATGACTTTGCCACCCGGCGCCGTGAACAGCGCCGCATCCATGAGGGATTTGAGTTCGTCCAACCTCGTTCCTTATCGTCCTGTTGCTGAGCTAACCCTTGCCACGCGTGCGAGTCTTGCCTTGCTTCGCGTTCTTTTCGATAAACTCGATGATCATGCCGGCCACATCTTTCTTGGTGGCCGTCTCGATACCTTCCAGGCCGGGGCTCGAATTTACTTCCATGACTACGGGGCCGTGATTGGAGCGCAACAGGTCAACGCCTGCGACATTCAGGCCCATTACTTTGGCCGAGCGCACTGCAGTCGAACGTTCTTCCGGCGTAATCTTGATCAACTTGGCGCTGCCACCCCGATGCAGGTTGGATCGGAATTCACCCTCTTTGCCCTGCCGCAGCATGGAGGCGACGACTTTATCGCCAACGACGAAACAACGAATGTCAGAGCCGCCCGCTTCCTTGATGAATTCCTGAACCATGAAGTTGGCTTTGAGACCGCTGAATGCTTCGATCACGCTTTCGGCTGCTTTCTTCGTTTCGGCGAGAACTACGCCGACACCCTGTGTGCCTTCCAGCAGCTTTATGACTACGGGCGCGCCACCGACAAACTGCAGCAGGTCTTCCGTATCGTCGGGCGAATTGGCAAAACCCGTGACGGGAAGACCGATTCCCTTTCGTGACAGCAGCTGTACAGCCCGCAGCTTGTCGCGTGACCGAGTGATTGCGACCGACTCGTTAACCGAATAGACGCCCATCATTTCAAACTGCCGCACTACCGCTGTGCCATAAAATGAGACCGAAGCGCCGATTCTCGGGATAATCGCGTCGATCCCGGTTATATTTTCGCCTTTAATGTGAATGCTCGGATTGTGGCTCGTGATATTCATGTAAGCACGCTTGTGATTGATCACCGGCATTTCATGGCCGCGTTCAACGCCGGCTTCCACCAGGCGTCGGGTGGAGTAAAGGTTCTTGTTAGTGGATAAAATTCCAATCTTCATTTATTAATCCTCGGTTGCGTAATACCAATTCTTGGCCGCTGTAATGTGCCATGCGTTTTTATGTAGGAGTGGGGTCGTCGTCATGGGTCGCTGCAAAATCCTCAACCAGGTTCGTCACTCGCGGAATGCTTTCAAAAGACCCCAGGTTGAATAAAGCGTCGCCTTCATGGGCGAGGGGCAAATTGTTCTGGCCGATAACAATTCCGTCGAAGGGTGCGAGCACATGCTCCTCTTCGTCACCCAGGGGGTCGCTGATCAATGCAAGATGCTGACCCTTTTTAACGCTTTTCCCGAGGGCAATTTTCGCCGAAAAAATACCGCTATCCGGCGCGCGAACCCAGCTCGTGGACCTGGCAATCACTGGCTTGACCAGCTTGGGGTTCTTGAGCCTGGGCAGCATACCGATCTGCCGCATTACGTTCAGTACACCGCGCAATCCTGCACGGATGCTGACTTCGTCGAAACGCAGCGCCTCGCCGGCCTCGTAAATAAGCACCGGCATGCCGCGGTCCGCTGCGCATCCTCTCAATGATCCATCACGTATATCTGAGTTGATAATCACCGGGACACCGAATGCCTTGGCGATTTCGAGCGTCTCTGGCTCGTCGAGATTTGCGCGTATTTGCGGCAGGTTGGATCGATTGATTGCGCCAGTGTGCAGGTCGATACCGTAGTCGGCCTTGGAAACGATCTGTTTAATAAACAAATGCGCCAGGCGTGAAGCGATTGACCCTTTTGAGCTGCCCGGAAACGATCGGTTGAGATCGCGACGATCGGGCAGGTAGCGCGACTGATTCAGAAAACCGTGCACATTTACGATCGGTACTACGAGCAACGTCCCGCGAATTGATCGCAGCGCTTTTCGCTTCAGCAGTCGGCGAATGATTTCGACGCCATTCAGTTCGTCGCCGTGAATAGCGGCCGACACGAATAGCACAGGTCCGGCTTTACGGCCGCAAATGACCTGTACCGGCATGCTGAGCGACGTCGACGTGTACAAATCCGCGACCGGCAGGTCGATATTCACGCGTGTGCCCGGCGTAACCGTTGTTCCACCGATTTCTATCGATTTGTTAGCGGCCATTTTTATTCAAATCCTTTAACTTTGTTTTTTTGCCGACAACGTACGATCTCGCGGGATTGACCTGCGCGCGCCCTTTCAGCGCCGTTCGGCCGAGCAGCATCCGAAACAGCATATCGTCACGCGATGTCAGCGTGGCCTCTATGGGCCAGCGATATTCGCCGATTTGTAGTTCTGTGCGAATTACAAATCGTTCTTCCTTGTGCCCGCCGGAATCGGTCACGTTGCGCTTGTCGAGAATATCGGCCGTGCAGGTTACTACGGTCTCATTGTCCTTTTGCACAGGGTGCATCCTGAATTCGACGCGGTCACGCCCGTTCTCCGAATAGGGCCGCACCTCGAAGGCGTGCAGCGCCGACGTTCTTGCACCGGTATCAACTTTTGCCTTGATCCTCTTTATCCCCAGCTCCGGCAGGCTGACCCATTCACGCCAGCCGAACGTGAGCAATTTGTTGGATTTCTTCACGACCCGCCTCTGCTTATTCAAAATGACCAGTGGATTCGTACGCCTGCGACGACCGCGCTGAAACTCGATGTCGGGCCGGAAACGTCAAACCCCGGATTTTCGACGTATTGTACAGACGGAGTGACCTGCCCGTTGCTATCGCCGATCGGTACGCGAAGAAAAGCCTCAGCCGCGGCGACATCGTCGAGATCTCCCTGTAGAAAGCTGTTGGAAATGCGAGTCTTCGAGACGCCAAGTCCGAGCAGTCCTATTGGCGTCGAGCGCTCGAATGCTATCGCCGCAAATTGGGTGGCAACTGATACGTCTTTATTGGCCAGCCCGAGCCGCAAGTTCAGGGCACTGCCGGCGTCGTGCCAACCCAGGACACCATAAAGGCCGTAGTTCTTCTCGGATTCGCCCGGGTTGCTGGAAACCGGATAGTCCTCGGTGCGCACCCAGGCACCCAGACGGAAAGTCGTCCGATCGCGGAGCCACTTTGCGTCGGCGCCGACGAAAGCACCGCGACCGTCCGCGGAAATATCCAGCAACTCCTGGTACGACCGGTCCGGCAAATCGGAAATGCCCTTCGAGCTTGCAACCACGAGCGAAATTTCAGGCCGGGATTCGGAGCCGAGCCATCGCATTACGGCGCCCAGCGTGTAATCGGGGAATTCGATCGTGGCATTGTTTTTGAAGTTTCCATTGAGGAAATGCGTATTCTCGTCGTTCGTAATACGGCTGCGATCGAGCCACGCTGAAGGGTTGACCAATCCCACCATCAGGCGGCGGTCATCCTGCATATGAAATGTGTAGTGGATTTCGGATACCTGCACGTGGCTGTTGCCATCCTGATCCAATACCGATCCGGCATCAGCGTTGGCTGTCGGGTAGATTGACGACACTCCGTCGTCATCGGGAGAGGTGCTTGCTTCAACATAGAAAAACCACTCCCCATTGCTGCGCGGCAACGTGATAAAAAAATCGGCAGACGCCGTCAGCTCGGATTCGACACGATCGTCGTCCGAGTCCTGCAACACGGACGTTACTCCGCCCTCCCAGGTCAATTTGCTGGCCTCTATGCCACTTATCGGCAGGAGACAGATCGCCAGCGCGGCGAAGGACTGACGCCACCCGGGCGAGACGGCGCTCGTCCGGAGGTTCCAAAGAAATTTTTTCATCAGGATCAGGTGCCGGCGGCTTATTTTTTCAATATTCGAAATACAGATCGTAGAAACCAGCCGATGACAATACCGACAAATAGCATCATGAAAATAAGCAGCGAACGAGGAATCGCGACGTCCCAGAACAATAGCTCGATATCGACGACCGCGGCGTTCTGTACCGCGAAGATCATCACCAAGACGATGAGCGCTGTCGTGACTAGCAGTTTGAGAGTCATCTTGTTCATCCTAAGCTCCCGATTGCCTCTTGCCTTCTGAATACCCGGCGACAAGTTTCTTCAAGGACTGCGACAGATCCTCCCAGGCTGTATCGACATCCGGGGTCAAATCTTCCCACACTTCGTCACCGGACTTCCTCAGTCGTGCAAGGCTCGACTCGGCTGCCACAAGGTTCGCGTCGACGGCGCGCTCTGCGTCTTGCAACTGTCGGTTGACAACGATTTGCCCGGCAATTGTCGCAGACCGAATCCTGGCTTTCACACCACCGAGCTTCACCCGGGCATCATGCAGCCGTTTTTGTGCGGCTTTCGAATAGGCTGCCTTTCTCGAAATTGATGTCCGGCGATTCGCGTCCGCTGTTGTTTCTTTCGACACCCGTGATTCCCTCGGTCGACACGACCCGGGTCGACTATACGGAGTGGTTTTCGATAAAGACAACTAAAAAAACTTGCCAATTCAATAAATTCTTTTTATAAAGTACCGATGGACCTGGAGCTGTTGCGCACCTTTCTTGAACTCAATCGCACGCGTCATTTTGGCCGCGCGGCTGAAGCGCTGTTTGTTACGCAGGCCGCCGTAAGCAGTCGCCTCAAGTCCCTGGAGCAGCAGCTGGGCGTCACACTGTTCGAGCGCAGTCGCAGGGAGATGCGATTGACGCCTGAGGGCGGCCGCCTGGTTCGCCATTCGGAGCGCATGATCGCTGCCTGGCGGACTGCCCGACAGGACGTCTCGCTGGCTCATGCAACGGAGCAGCTGGTCATCGGGGGGAGTCTGCGTTTGTGGGACGTGCTGTTGCAGCGATGGCTGCATGATCTGCGCCGAACTTATCCGAACCTCGCGTTAATAGCGGAATCCCAGTCGCCGGATGTCCTCACGAGAAAACTCATCGACGGCACCCTGGATGTCGCGATCATGCTCGAGCCGGCGCAGCTCGATATCATGCAGTTACGCGAAATTGCAACGATCGACTTCATTCTTGTCTCTGCCAGCAAGCGACTCAGCGTCGAATCCGCGCTCGAACAAAACTACCTGTATGTTGACTGGGGCCTTTCATTCGCGCTGGATCATCGGCGCATGTTTCCCGATGCACCGGAATCGATGACGCGCGTGTCACACGCAAAAATGGCGCTCGAATACTTAAGCTCGATCGGCGGTAGCGCTTACCTGCCGCGGCGCATGATAAGAAGGGACGTGGAACTGGGCTTGCTGTATGAGGTTGCCGAGGCGCCGGTTTTTACGCGCCAGGCGTACGCTACGTTTCCGGTGCGGTCAGCCAGGCGGGACCTTATCGAGAAAAGTCTGCAGCTCGTGCATTCGGGCTAGTCGTCACAGCATTGTCATCGATGGCGGTGAACAACCGTCAACTATCAACGATTATTGGCGCTCGTACTTCAGGTGGTGTTCCTGGAAGTCCTCACCTCTGCGCATGACGATGTAGCCGTCTATACCGTCATCGCCGCGTTTGTAAAAACTGAGGCCACCAAAGTGCAACGCATCCTTGTCTTTCTTGATGAGACGAAAGTTAACGTAGTCCGGCTTGTCTTCCCAGGCTGAGAAATCCGCATTGAAATGTTTCACTTTCAGGCTCAGAGTGCCTTCCTCAACACTGAGCAACAGGATTTCGTAGAACGCGATGCCGTCGTCTCCATAAAGCTTGAACAGCCCGATCATCGTGCCGGCGGACGGCGCATTCCAGACTGCTTCAAATGTCTCGCCAAAGGCCGTGCCGGACCAGGAGCCAACCAGAAAGTCAGCATCGTCGAGGGTGGCGGCCGGGCGTGTTTCATCAGGCGCCAGTTGATAGGTGTGCTCGGTTCGGAGTTCGGCCGACCAGGCCGCGCCGGTCAGCGCTGCCGCGATCAGGGCCATGCCGATACTGATTCTGTTCATCCAACGCTCCTTCAGTGCTGCAAATTTACGGCACCGTCCCAGCGAGTGTAGCGCATCGCGGCGGGTCCCACGGACCGGGAAGAGCGTGGATTCTGTGACAATTGTTCACAGCGTCACGGTAGATAAGTGTGGTCCGTGATTACCATAATGTGACCCACGTCACCACGGAAAAACCTCGAAAAATCGTATAGTTGCGTTTCCCGGCCGGATCAATCTCCGGCTTTTGTATATCTGGATCATCGCCGCGTGCGATGCCATTCACAGAGTCGGGCATGCGGTCGATTTGTGTCGCCGGCCTGCTCGACCTCTTGTTATTTAACGTCAAAAATTTGAGACCGGACAATATGACTGTATCAAGCACAAGGCGCCGCAAGGCGGGCAGCCGCGCGAATTTTATTCTGACACTCTCGATCTTCCTCGGTGCCTTTGCCGGGTCGATGTTCGGCGTCAGCGTTGCTTATGCGGCCCCGGTCTGCTCGACGGGAGTCGATGGCACGGTCGTCATCGGCAGTTCCGCCACACGCGTCAACGTCTACTATGCGGCCCCGGATCCCGAGCTCGATACGACTACGGTCGCGGCGGGCTCAACCGCGATTCCGATCGACGAGGGCCTGGGTCCGCAGGCGACAAACCTGCATTCGACTATCTCTATGGATATCGCTGCCGGCGACATCCTTATCGTCGCACAGATGATCGGCGGAGAAATCGATACGGCGAACAACCACGAGAGCGCCGGCAACTACGGCGATGGCCCGAATCCCCCCGGCACGCTTGAGCAGGCTGGTAGCCTGAATACGGCCAACCTGACGGCCGGCCGCTACGAATTCGTCATTGCCACCGGCCCGATTGCGGCAGGCGTGATTCCCATAGAAGGCACGGGCACCGGTAACGGTCTTGTCAATGAGTACATCAACTCCAACGAGACCACGACCGCCCTGGGCTTTCGCCGCTACCAGGTCATCAAGGTTCCACAATTTTCGCGCCTCAATATCACGGGCGAAGTAGTGTCCGATCGCTGGAACGGCCGCTGGGGCGGCGTGTCGGCACTCAATGTCCGCGAAAATCTCGTACTGCAGGGCGGGAGCTTCAACGCCGACGGACGCGGCTTTCGCGGCGGGCAGTTCTTTCCGGATCGTTCCGATAACGCCGAGAGCGCGACTAACGGCAACTTCGGCTTCAAGGGAGAAGGCATCGCAGGTATGCCGCAACGGTTGTTCTCTCGCGTGTTGTTGGAGGAGCAACCGGCGACGGATGGCGAAGAAACGGGTCCTGCAGGGTATGCCGGCGTGGATGATCTCGGTCCCTCTGGCACGGCATGGACGCGCGACGCCGGCCTGGGAGCGCCTGGAAATGCAGGCTCCGGTGGTGGCGGCGGTGAGGATGCAGGCGGCGGTGGCGGCGGCAACGCTTCCGGCGGCGGCAGCGGTGGCCAGGGCACGAGTTTAGGCGGCAGCGAGGGAATCGGCGGCGCCAAATTTCCCCAATATGTCGCGGCAACGCCCGATCTCATGGTCATGGGCGGCGGCGGCGGCGCCAGTAACGGCAACGACACCACGAATCTGGACCTGACGGTCAGCAGCGGCCAGGCCGGCGGCGGTATCGTATTCGTTCGTTCCGTGGGCATCGTCACGACGGGTGGCGGAGTGGTCTCGGCGAACGGCGATTCCGGCGGTTCGGCGGCAAGCGAAGGCGGTGGCGGCGGCGGCGCCGGTGGTACGGTCGTCGTACACAGCAATAACTCCACGGTCGACGGCATCGCTTTCACGGCTATCGGCGGAGCGGGCGGGTCTAGCGAGGCCCCGAGCGACGGCGGCGGTGGCGGCGGCTCCGGCGGCGTTATTTGGCTGTCGGATACGACGCTCGGCAACGCCACCTTCGATGTGTCGGGCGGCGCGGCGGGTATCGGCGATTCCGGGGGCGTTTTTAACGGCGAAGACGGTGGCGACGGCGCGCAATCGTCGATTGCGCCGATTGCGCCGTTCGACTGCAATTTCGTCACGCTCGGCATCGCCAAAGAACTGACCTCGCAGACGCGCGTAGGTACTTCAGGCAATGTATTCGACCTGGCCTTTACGCTGACCGTCGAAAACTTCAGCGCCATCCCCGGCATCAACGTGCAGGCAACGGACGATCTCGGAGCCGCGTTTCCAAACGCGGCGTCGATCGTGGTGCAGGGCGCACCCGATCTCGGCGGTTTCAGCGCGCCGGGAACGGCTTACGACGGCACGGCGCAGAGCGATCTGCTGTCAGGCACCGACACGATGCCCGGCAACACGGTTCGCTTCATCACGTATACCGTGCGCGTCGATTTTGGAACGGATACAGGGCCGTTCACGACCCAGGCATCGGTGACCAGCTCTCAGGTCGCGGGCGGCTTTGCACAGGTACTGGATGTATCTGATGATGGTGCGGATCCGGACCCGGACGGTGACGGCGACCCGACGGAATCCATTAGCAACGGCGGCGACTCCGACGAGAATGACGCCACGGCCGTGGTCCTCGACCTGACGGTTGCACCTGCGGCCTGCACATTTGTACCAAACCCGGCGTTTCTCAGCGACTCCGTGACCGCGACCTGTACCGGCGTCGAGACGGGCGGCTCCGTGTCGATTCCGGGCATGAGCTGCGGTGCGGAATCCGGCGGCACGGTTACGTGTAGCGGCACCGCCAGTGATATCGGCAGTAACCCGGACATAACGACAACAGATGCGGCAAGCAACTCAGTCGTGTCGAGCGGTGACCTGACCGTAATCCTGGACACCGACGGCGACGGCCTCGACGACGCTGACGAAGCAACGCTCGGCACGGACCCGAACAATCCGGACACCGACGGTGACGGCATCGATGACGGAATCGAAACGGGCGGCGATGCCAGCATCGATGCCGGCGATACAAATCCGCTGGATCTCGACACGGATGACGATGGCCTGTCCGATGGAGCGGAAGACACGAATGCTGACGGCAATGTGCAGCCGGGGGAAACGGACCCAAACGATGCGGACTCCGACAACGACCTGATCGGTGACGGCGTCGAAAGCGGCGTGATCGCAGGCATTTCTGATCCGGATGGCACGGGCCCGATTGAAGGCACCGGTCCGGGTTTTGTGGGCGATGCCGATCCGGGCTCGACAACCGATCCGCTCGATGTGGATACCGACAACGATGGCTTGAACGATGGCGTCGAGGACGCGAACCAGGATGGCGCGACGGTCAATACGATTGGCGGCACCGGCGGTGCGCCGGGCAGCGGCGAGACCGATCCGGCCAATGCGGACACCGACGGCGACACGCTGTCCGATGGTGACGAGGTCAGTGCGAGCGGTCCGCTGACGGGCATTGGCGTGACCAATCCACTGGATACCGACACCGACGATGGCGGTGTCGATGACGGTACCGAAGTGAACGTCGACGGCACCGATCCGAACGCGGGCGCTGACGATTTCACAGCGGACCCGGATGGTGATGGCTTGAACAATGGCGATGAAGCAGCGCTCGGTACGGATCCGAACAATCCGGACAGCGACGGTGACGGCATCAATGACGGCATCGAAACGGGCGGCGATGCCAGCATCGACGCGGGCGATACCGATCCGCTGGATCTCGATACGGACGACGACGGCCTGTCCGACGGCACCGAAGATGCAAATCGCGACGGCATCGTGCAGGCCGGCGAGACCGACCCGGGCAATGCTGACAGCGACAACGATGGCATCGACGACGGCGTCGAAAGCGGCGTCGTCGCGGGCATTGCCGATCCCGATGGTACGGGCCCGATTGAGGGCACCGACATTTCGTTTACGGGCGATGCGGATCCGTCTACGACAACCGATCCGCTGAATGCGGATACCGATGGCGACGGTCTCGACGATGGCGTCGAGGATGCAAACGGTGATGGCCAGACGTTGAATACGATCGGCGGTACGGGTGGAGCGCCTGGCAGTGGTGAGACCAATCCCGGCAACGCAGACACCGATGGCGACGGACTCAGCGACGGTGACGAAGTTGTTGGCCAGGACGGATTGCCGAACAATGGTGACGAAACCGATCCGCTCGATACCGATACGGACAATGGCGGCGCACAGGACGGCGCCGAGGTCCTGACGGACGGTACCGATCCCACGGATCCCCTGGATGACGCAGTGGATTCGGATGGCGATGGCATTACCGACGTCCTCGAAGGCTTGCTCGGAACCGATCCCAACGACGCCGACTCCGACAACGACGGCCTGACGGACGGCCAGGAGGCCGGCAGCGACGGCGTGGTCGATCCGGCGGTTGAAACGGACCCTCTCGACGCCGACAGCGATGACGACGGTTTGTCCGACGGTAACGAAGTGAATGGAACCGGCTTGCTGGCAACCTATTCACCGACCGATCCGCTGAACATTGACACGGACGGCGATGGCATCAACGACGGCGTTGAGGCCGGTGTATCGACGGACGGGCTGAATCCCGGCATCAGCGATGGGGTGGATCCGGTTCCGTACAGCGGCACGGACGCCGGCTTTGTAGGCGACGCAGATCCCGGTTCGACTACGGATCCGACAAATCCCGACTCGGACGGCGACGGGCTGGGCGATGGCGTCGAAGACCTGAACGCGGATGGACAAACGGTGAACACGATAGGCGACAGCACGTCATCGGGAACCGGCGAGACCGATCCGAACCTGGTCGATACCGATAGCGACGGGCTGGACGATGGCGACGAAATCGCTGGCGGGACGGATCCGCTCGATGCGGACA
>JABDOQ010000030.1 GCA_013043165.1 Woeseiaceae bacterium
GAACGTGGCTGCGCTCGCGCGCAAGCACGCCAGGAAGACCTGGTTGGCCGTCAACAAGGCCGAAGGCCTCGACGCCGACCTTGCGAGCAGTGAATTTCACGGACTTGGTCTCGGCGAACCCATAGCCATTTCCGCGGCGCACGGTGATCGCATTGCCGCGCTGATGGATGCAGTGCTCGGTGACTTCGAGGCAGAGAGTCCCGATGATGACGTTGGCGACGACGACAAAGAGCTGCGGATAGCTGTCATTGGGCGGCCTAACGTCGGCAAGTCAACGCTGGCGAACCGGCTGCTGGGTGAAGAGCGACTCGTCGTCTTCGATCAGCCTGGCACCACACGGGACAGCGTTGCGGTGCCGTTCGAGCGCAACGATCGCAGGTATTTGCTGATCGACACGGCGGGTATTCGGCGCAAGGCCAGGGTTCACGAGGCGATTGAAAAATTCAGCATCATCAAAGCACTGCAGGCGATCGAGCAAGCGCAGGTAGTCATCGCCGTGCTCGATGCACAGGAGGGCGTGACGGAGCAGGATGTCAGTCTGCTGGGGCTCGTGCTGGAACGGGGCAGGGCACTGGTTGTCGTCACCAACAAATGGGATGGCCTGTCGGCCTACGAGCGCAAGCGAATCCGCGATGAGCTGGATCGCCGTCTGCCGTTCCTGGACTTCGCGGAGCGAATGACGATTTCGGCACTGCACGGTACGGCGGTCGGTGACCTCCTGCCGGCAGTCGAGCGCGCATTTCGAGCCGCCAACAGCGATCTTTCCACAACGGAACTTACGCGAGAGCTGGAGAGCGCCGTCATGGAGCACCCACCGCCGCTGGTGCGTGGCAGGCGCATTCGGCTGCGCTACGCACACCAGGGCGGCCGTAATCCGCCGGTCATCGTGATTCACGGCAACCAGACCGACCGGTTGCCGGAAGCCTATCGACGCTACCTGATCAACCGCTTCCGCAAGGCTTTCAAGCTCAAAGGCACCCCGGTGCGGCTGTCGTTCAAGACCAGCAAGAACCCGTTCAAGGGAAAGCGCAACAAGCTGACGCCGCGGCAGGAACGTAGCCGCAAGCGATTGATGAAACGCGTCAAGAAGTAACGGCAGCGTTATACTCAGGTTGCAACAAGGGACTCGCTATGACTTTGGCAAGAAAAAGCGTCACGTTCGAAGGTCAGTTTCGCATGCACAGAGCGGGCTCGATCGAGTCGCCGACACTGGCATACGAAACCTGGGGCGAACTGAACGACGCCAAAGACAACGCGATCCTCATCTTCACGGGACTGTCGCCGTCAGCCCATGCAGCGTCGTGCGCCGAAGACCCGACGCCGGGTTGGTGGGAGGAGATGATCGGCTCGGGGCTGCCGCTCGACACGGATCGCTATTTCGTCATCTGCGTTAATTCCCTCGGCAGCTGTTTTGGTTCCACAGGGCCGGCATCGGTCAACCCGCAAACGGGGGAGCTGTATCGCCTGAGTTTCCCGGTGCTGACCCTGGAAGATATCGCTGAGTCCGCCTGGCTGGTCGTCAGGTACCTTGGCATCGAGCAGCTGCATTCAGTCGTTGGCTGCTCGATGGGCGGCATGACCGGTCTCGCGCTGTGCGTACGTCACCCGGAGGCAACGCGATCGTTCGTTTCGATCTCGTCGGCCACTCGCGCCATGCCGTTCTCGATCGCCGTTCGTTCGCTGCAGCGCGAGTTGATTCGTTCGGACCCGAAATGGAAAAAAGGCAATTACAAAGTAGGCGATTCGCCAATCATGGGTCAGCGACTGGCACGTAAACTCGGCATGATTACCTACCGCTCGGCTGAAGAGTGGGCACTGCGATTCGGACGCGAGCGCTCCACAACGCACGCCCGCATCGAGGACATGTTTGTCGCCGAGTTCGCGGTCGAATCATATCTCGAAAATCTCGCCAACAAGTTTACCGGCACCTTCGATCCCAACTGCTACCTGTACCTGTCACACGCTTCGGACCTTTTCGACCTGGCCGAGTACGGCGGCTCGTTGAAATCGGGATTCAAGCGCCTGAATCTCGAACGAGCGCTCGTTATCGGTGTACGAACGGACATTCTGTTTCCACCGGTGCAGCAACGCGAATTGGCGGCGGGTTTTGCCGAAGTATGCAGGGGCACACAGCATGTTGAGCTGGACTGCGTTCGCGGCCACGATTCTTTTCTCGTCGAAATGGACGCGTTTCGACCCGTGATTTGCGAATTTTTCGACGCGTGCCCGCCGCTTACGGTCGTGGCAGCAGAATAGCCTTCAAATTAAGGGGACCAAATTAAGGGGACAGTTTACTTATTGGCGACGGCAATAAGTAAACTGTCCCCTTAATTTGCCAGCAATATCGCCGGGTCCACGGCCGTGCCGTTCAGGTAGGTGCCAAAGTGCAGGTGCGGGCCCGTGACCCGTCCCGTCGCGCCGACGGCGCCGATTACTTCGCCGGCGTTAACTGCCTGACCTTCCTCGACAACGATCTCGCTCAGGTGGCAGTAAAGCGTCACGAATCCCTGACCATGATCGATGATCACGGTATTGCCGTTGAAGAAAAAGTCACCGGTTGCTGCGATTTCGCCGCTACGCGGTGCAATGACAGGTGTCCCTTCACTTGCCGCGATGTCCATGCCTTTGTGCGGGGAGCGCGGCTGCTCGTTGAAAAAACGCCGCAAACCAAAACTCGAGCTGCGTGGCCCATCGACCGGCGCCTCCAGCTCGATACCGGCGGCCGTGGTTCTCCGAAAACGACCCAACGCGGCGTCGATGATCTTGCGTTCACGGGCAATACGGTCAAGCTGCTGCTGATCGGGCGTGACGTAGCTCTTGTTCTTTACGGTCAGTCGCTGCTCGCGATAAGCATGCGGCACGATCGCGATTGAAATATCGTTGTCGCCGACGCGTATCGACAGTCCGCCGGATTTCGTATCGAGCGGGATGCCGACAACGGCGTTCCAGCGATTGTCCCTTGCCATCACGAGCAGCGGCCTGTCCAGGAACGATACCGGTGGTGGTGGCTGCTTCGTGCTGCCGACGTCGACGATCGCAATGCCGCCGGGCCAGGGCGAGTGCTCAGGCACCGCGTTTGCGATTTCGGCGAGCATGGCTAACGGCAGCAACGCCCAGCAGAAGAGTACGAGAATGCGCCTAGTCACGGTCAACAACCTCCTTGACCGTCGCAACCAGTTCGCCTTTCGACAGGCGTGCGCGGATGTCCTGACCGCGACTGGCATCGCGGGCTCGCCGCAGCACTTCGTTGGTGCTTGCATCAGAGACAATTGCATAGCCGCGGTCGAGCGTGGCGAGCGGGCTTACCGAATGCAGCGCTCGGCCGAGCAGGGCGGCGCGGTGGTCGGCCGCTGATACGATATTTCGGGCGGCTGCAGCCAGCCGCTGCCTGAGTTCGGTGAGACGGCCAATGCTGCGCTGCACGGATATTGCGGGCGATAGTTGCACAAGGTCACTGCGAATGACCTGCAGCCGATTGCCCTCTTCGAGCAGTCGCTGACGCACGGCGGAGCTGAGCCTTCCGCGGTTCTCACGCAGCGCGTCGTGCTGACGGCGCAGCGTCGCCGCAGGACTGGCGGCCAACAGCCGCCGCCCGAGCCAATCCATTTGCTGGGCGCGGTCTTCGACGGCCCGCTGGCCGATCCGGCCCATTCGTACAGTCAGCGTTGCAAAGCGGCGCTGCCAGTCGTGCTGGCTGGGAACGACAATTTCCGCGGCGCCGGACGGCGTTGGCGCCCGCACATCAGCGACGAAATCGGCAATCGTGAAATCGGTCTCGTGCCCGACAGCGCTGATGACGGGCAGCGGACAATCCGCGATGGCGCGGGCAAGCTGTTCATCGTTGAACGCCCACAGGTCCTCCAGCGAGCCGCCGCCTCTGGCGATTATCAGTACATCGCATTCGTCGCGGCGAACCGCAGTTGCGAGGGCTGCGATTAGCTCACCGGGCGCAGCATCGCCCTGCACGGCGGCCGGGTAAATAACCACGGGTACGGCTGGAAAGCGCCGGCCCAGCACGCTCAGAATGTCACGTACAGCCGCACCGCTTGGTGATGTAATGATGCCAATGCGGTCGGGAAGCGTGGGCAAGGCTTGTTTTCGGTCCTCGTCGAAAAGACCTTCGTCCAGTAATTTCTTTTTCAATGCCTCGAAGCGGCGCTTCAGAACGCCTTCACCCGCCGGCTCCATTTGCTCGACAATAAGCTGATAGTTGCCGCGCGCCTCGTAAATACTGACCCGGCCATAGGCGAGCACATGATCGCCATTCTTGAAACCAATGGCCGGCCCACGCTGTCGCTGGCGAAACCAGGCGGCGCTGACCTGGGCGCTGTCGTCCTTGAGGCTGAAGTAGATATGCCCGGACGCGGGCCGTGACAGGTTCGATATTTCTCCCTCGACCCAGAGGCGGGCGATGCCCTGTTCGAGCAGGGTTTTGACACGCCGGTTAAGCTGGCTGACGGAGATGGCGGCTTCGGCGGGCATTTTGCAAGTATATCGTTCCCATACATCGTTTACGCGCAAATCGCGCGCGCGTACAATTGATCGATTAACCGCTACTGATCGAAGAATCCTCCATGCGTATCGCCAAGGAAGCCCTGACCTTTGATGACGTCCTGCTGCAGCCCGGTTATTCCGAGGTGCTGCCGCGCGAGGTTGACCTCAGTACGCCACTGACCCGGCAGATCCGTCTCAGTATCCCGCTGTTGTCCGCCGCGATGGACACCGTGACCGAGTCGCGGCTTGCCATTGCTCTTGCGCAGGAAGGCGGGCTTGGCGTGATTCACAAGAACATGTCCTTCGAAGAGCAGGCGAGACAGGTCCTCATGGTCAAGAAGTTCGAGTCGGGCATGGTGCGCAACCCGATCACGGTCACGGGCGACATGACGATACGCGAGGTTATTGACCTGACTCGCGCCATGGGTATTTCCGGCGTACCGGTTGTCAGCGGCCGCCAGACCGTCGGCATCGTGACGCATCGCGACTTGCGATTCGAGACGCACCTGGACGCGCCTGTGTCGACTGTCATGACGCCGCAGGATCGACTCGTGACGGTTCGCGAAGGCGCGGACGAGGAAGAGGTCCTGTCGCTGCTGCACAAGTACCGGATTGAGAAAGTGCTGGTTGTCGATGACGACTACGAGCTGAAGGGCATGATCACGGCGAAAGACTTCCAGAAGGCAAAGGATTTCCCGCTTGCCTGCAAAGACAGCAGCGGCGCACTTCGTGTGGGTGCTGCGGTCGGCACAGGTTTCGACACGGATGACCGCGTGGATGCGCTGGTCGAGGCGGGCGTCGACCTGGTCGTCGTCGATACATCGCACGGTTTTTCAAAGGGTGTGCTCGAGCGCGTGCGCCGCGTCAAGACGGCCTATCCCGACATGCAGGTTATTGGCGGCAACATCGTTACAGCCGAAGCGGCTGCAGCGCTGGTCGATGCGGGAGCCGACGGCGTCAAGGTCGGCATCGGGCCGGGGTCGATCTGTACGACCCGCGTCGTCGCGGGTGTCGGCGTACCTCAGATTTCGGCGGTCGCCGAGGTCGCCGAGGCGATGCGCAAGTCCGACACCCCGCTAATCGCAGATGGCGGCATTCGATACTCGGGCGATATATCAAAAGCACTGGTTGCGGGCGCGCATTCGGTGATGATCGGCGGTCTGTTTGCCGGCACCGAGGAGTCACCCGGTGAGGTCGAGCTCTACCAGGGACGCTCCTACAAGTCCTACCGCGGTATGGGCTCGGTTGGCGCCATGGGGCAGTCACACGGCTCAAAGGATCGCTACTTTCAGGATGCAACGGAGGAACTCGAGAAGCTCGTACCCGAGGGCATCGAAGGTCGGGTTGCTTACAAAGGTGGCATGGTTGCGATCGTGCATCAGCTCATGGGCGGTGTGCGCGCGGCGATGGGCTACACCGGCTGTGCAAGTATTGACGAGATGCGTAGCAAGCCCAAGTTCGTACGCATCACGGGTGCCGGCATGGCCGAAAGTCACGTGCATGACGTCACGATTACCAAAGAAGCGCCGAACTACCGCGTAAAAAATTAGATGCATCCCGATATTCATGCCGACAGGCTGCTTATTCTCGATTTCGGCAGCCAGTACACGCAGTTGATTGCGCGGCGTGTTCGTGAGTGCGGCGTCTATTCCGAGATTCACCCCTGGGATATGTCCGACGCCGACATCCGGGCATTTGGCCCGCGTGGCGTTGTGCTTTCGGGCGGGCCGGAGTCGGTCAACCTCGACGATCCCCCCAGGGTGTCGCATTCGCTATTCGAACTGGGCGTCCCGGTACTCGGAATATGCTACGGCATGCAGACCATGGCCGCCGAGCTTGGCGGCAAAGTCGAGGCTTCGATACATCGTGAATTCGGCTATGCCGAGATTTCGCCGGGTGACTCGGGGTTGTTCGGCGGACTCAGCGACTCAGACGGTGAGCCTTTGCTGAAAGTCTGGATGAGTCACGGTGATCGCGTCGAATCACTGCCGCCAGGGTTCGTGGCGACGGCCAGCAGCCGCAATTCACCGCTGGCTGCCATGGAAGACGCGACTCGCCACTTCTATGGCGTGCAGTTCCATCCTGAAGTGACACACACGCCGCAGGGCAAGGCGATCATGCACCGATTTGTGCGCGATATTTGCCGGTGCTCGGGCGACTGGACGCCCGGCAACATCGTCAAGGACGCGATCGATACGGTGCGCAAGCAGGTGGGTAACGACAAGGTGTTGTTGGGACTGTCCGGCGGCGTCGACTCCTCCGTCGTTGCGGCGCTGTTGCATGAAGCGATTGGCGATCAACTGACGTGCGTGTTCGTTGATCACGGCCTGCTTCGTCACCATGAAGGCGACAAAGTGATGGAGTTGTTTGCCGAACACCTCGGGGTCAACGTCATTCGTGTGCACGCTGCGGAACGATTCTTCAGGGCGCTCGACGGCGTTGCCGATCCGGAGGAAAAGCGCAAGATCATCGGTGGCCAGTTCATCGAGGTGTTCGAGGAAGAAGCCGCCAAGCTCAGGGACGTGCATTGGCTTGCGCAGGGGACGATCTATCCGGACGTCATCGAGTCGGCGGGTGCGAAGACGGGCAAAGCGCACGTAATCAAGTCACATCATAATGTCGGCGGATTGCCTGACTATATGCGCATGAAGCTGATCGAGCCCTTGCGTGAACTGTTCAAGGACGAAGTGCGCGAAATAGGCATGGAGCTCGGCTTGCCGCGTGAAATGGTGTTCCGGCATCCGTTCCCGGGCCCCGGCCTCGGCGTTAGAGTACTCGGCGAAGTAAAGCGCCATTACGTAGAAAAACTGCAGTACGCCGACGAAATTTTCATCGAGGAGCTTTACAAGCACGACCTTTATGACAAGACCAGCCAGGCATTTGCGGTGTTTCTCCCCGTGCGCTCGGTCGGCGTGATGGGCGACGGTCGTCGTTACGACTACGTTATCGCACTGCGTGCCGTTGAAACGATCGACTTCATGACGGCACGCTGGGCGCGTTTGCCGTACGAGTTCCTGGAGCACGTTTCGCTACGAATTATCAACGAAGTGGATGGTATTTCCCGCGTTGTCTACGATATTTCCGGTAAGCCACCGGCAACGATCGAGTGGGAGTAAATGAATTCGGCCTGGTCGGATCACGATGTTGCAGGTATGCGCGCCGCGCTCGCCGAAGCAGCAATTGCCGCCGATGAGGGTGAAGTCCCGGTAGGTGCCGCCGTCGTGATCGACGGAGCAATCATTGCGACCGGCCACAATCGATCGATCTGTGAATCCGATCCCAGCGCTCATGCAGAAATAGTCGCACTACGTGCCGCAGCTCGCGCGCAAAACAACTATCGACTCCCGACCGCTACGCTGTTCGTTACGCTGGAACCCTGCGTCATGTGCGTCGGAGCCATTGTGCAGGCCCGCATCGGCCGAGTCGTGTTCGGTGCTTACGACGACAAGGCCGGGGCGTTGGGCAGCGCTGCCGACCTCGCAGACTGCAGGGCCCTGAATCATCGTTTCGAGATCAACGGTGGTCTTCTGGCCAAGGAGTCCGGTGTGCTGCTGAAAGCGTTTTTCCAGGCGCGCCGATAGCCAGGATTCAGGCCGTTTCTTCCGGCCTGTCGGATTCAGTCAGGATGAGCGGCTCATCTTCGTCGACGGGCCCCTCGACCTCGGGCGGTTCTTCGTTCGCGGTCAGCCATTTCAGTATGTTGTAGTAGCGACGGATGTTGCTGACATACAGCACCGGCTCCCAGCCTCGCGCATAACCGTACGGTACGCGGGAGTACCATTTTCGCTGTGCCAGGAGCGGCAGTGCTTTGCGCAGGTCGATCCAGGAATCGGGGTCACCTCCTTCCCATTCAACGATCATGCGCGCGTCTTTGACGTGATTGAAACCGACGTTGTAGGCGGCCAACGCCATCCAGGTTCGATCGGGTTCGTCGACGGTGTCGGCTACACGCTCGGTCTGTCGCACAAAGTAGCGAGCTCCACCAAAAATGCTGCTCTTCGGATCAAGGCGGTCATCGATCCTGAGGTAGTCGGCCGTATCTTGCGTCAGCATCATGATACCGCGCACGCCTGTCGGTGAAACGGCGTGTGAACGCCAATGCGACTCCTGGTAACCGATCGCCGCGAGCAGTCGCCAATCGACCCGCGATTCGCGACCGGCCTGCTCGAACATTTGGCGGTAACGCGGCAAGCGGCTCTCGTAGTGACGAATAAAGCTGCGCGTACCGACGTAGTCGAATTTGCGCGTGTGGCCGTAATAACGGTCCTGCACGCGCGCCAGCATGCCCGACCGTTCCGCGCTGATGAGAAATTGATCGGCGCGCGCCAGCAGCGAGTCTGCCGCGCGTTTCGGAAAAGCCCAGGCAATCGGGTCGCCAATCTCGAGATCCATCGCAATACGAAGTTCGGGATAGAAATGCCGCTGAATGTTGAAATCCGGGCTGTCTGCAACGGTCAGATCGACCTCGTCCATCGCAACCTTGGTCAGCAGGTCGGCAAACTCGACGTCGGCGTTTTCCGTCCAGGAGAGCTCAGGGTAGGCGGACTGCAAAGATGCCAGCAGGTCGACATGACTACTACCGGCAACCACCTCGATGGACCGATCGAGAATGTCTTCGACGGATCGCGGCTTGCCGGTGCCGAGTTTGTAAATGAGATGGACATTCACGGATTTATAGGGGTGGCCGAAATTGAGGAACTCGCGGCGATTTGCCGTAATCGATAGTCCGGCGGCGGCCATGTGCGCATCCCCCGAAATGAGCTTCGGCATGATTTCTGAAACACTGGTGACGGACTCGATGACCAGCGCAACGCCGAGTTCGTCGGCGAAGGCTTGCACGAGATCGTATTCAGGGCCCGACGGGCCATTGGGACTGACCGTGTAAGAGGTCGGACTGTCGCGCGTGACGACGCGAAGCTGGCCCGTTTCAAGGACCTGCTCGAGAATAGGTGGCGGTGATGAGCATGTCCCGATCAACCCCGCCAACATGATGATAAGCAAGACACGCACCCGCCAAAGGCTACCCTAGACGGTCGAGGAATTCAGCGAAGAGTCGCCGGCGAATGTGACGATTTGACATTCTTTTAGAAATTTGTCTAAATATACAAATGTCACAAGCGCAGCAACCTGTATTCAAGGCCCTCGCCGATCCGACGCGGCGTGAGATTCTGAAGCGACTGCAGCAGGGCTCTGAGACCGCCGGCGAAATCGCCACGGCGTTTACGATCTCGAAGCCTTCGCTGTCACATCATTTCAATATTCTGAAAGCAGCAGATCTCGTGCGCACCGAGAGGCGTGGCCAGCACATTGTGTATTCGCTGAATGCGACCGTGTTGCAGGAAGCAATGGCAATGCTGCTTGATGTTTTTTCGCCAGGCGATTCGTCGCGGCAACAAGATAATGACGGGAGCAAGACGTGATGACCACCGTGCGCACCAACGTGCTTTGTCTGATATTCATCGCGACCACAATCGCGGTTGCAGCCTACCTGTATCCTTCTTTACCCGAGCAAATTCCGACGCACTGGAATTTCGAAGGTGAAGTCGACGACTACACGCCCAAACCGTGGGGCGTGATGATCATGCCCCTGACGGCGGTTTTGGTCTTTGTCATTATGAAGCTGATACCCGTAATCTCGCCGAAAGGATTCCGCACGGATCAATTCAGGGGCGTCGTGAATATTTTCACGGTCACACTGGTGGGTTTCATGTCGGCAATTGGGTTACTGGTCTTGTTGGCAGCCAGTGGGCGCAGCGTACACATCAACGAAATGGTCTTTGCCGGCGTCGGTTTGTTATTCATCGTGCTGGGCAATTACCTGGGAAAAGTGCGCAAGAACTTTTTCATTGGGATTCGAACGCCATGGACGCTAGCCAGTGACGAAGTCTGGAATCGCACGCATCGGCTGGGAGGCTGGATATTCGTTTTGATCGGTTTTTTCATGTTTCTTAATGCCTTCATACGGTTTCCCGAGGGCTGGCTGATCGGCTCGATCGTCATCGTTGCGCTGATTCCGATTGTTTATTCCTACGTTCTGTACCGCAAAATCGAAGGCTTCGATGAGGAGACGCCCGACACTGACTAAATCTGGCCAACCTCAGAGCCATTGCGTACAATCCGCTGCCCCACGGACGAGAATCGCCCGGAGGCGATTCGAGTCAAATCAGGTGTACTGACGTCCGCAGGACGTCTTTACGATTGCAATACGAAATTCAGGAGAGGTGCCAGAGTGGTCGAATGGGCCTGATTCGAAATCAGGTGTACGGTTCTCCCGTACCGTGGGTTCGAATCCCACCCTCTCCGCCAGTAACAAAATAGGCCCCCTTTAGGGGGCTTATCTTTGTTACCGGAAGATTCGTGGAGTTCGAACCCATGGGTTCGACAAAACGCGCAAGCGTTTTGGACGCCGTAGGCGCCCGAAGGGCGAGGCCGGAACGGCCGAGTCAATCCCACCCTCTCCGCCAAAAACAAGAAGGCCCCTTAAATGGGGCCTTTCGTTTTTGGGAGAGGGTATGGGCTTTCGATCCCTGTTCGACCGACGCAGCCGCGCAGCGGCATGTCGGCAGGGAGTTCGCGAAGCGAGCGAGCTGAATCCCACCCTCTCCGCCACCATGCTGAAGATTCAATCCTTTGCGGGTGTGGGCGACATCGAAGTACGCAACAACGTCCTTGACGGTGGATTGCCCGGCCACAACAACTTGGTCACCAGCGACAATATTATCAACGCTGGCTTCGCCGCCCTCTACAACCCTGAGGGCAGACTGAGTCGAACGGCCCTGACCCTGATTGTCTGCTTCGGGTCCCAATTCTGTCGGAAGGCTTTACAGATTCTTTCCTGCCTTAAAATCGCGCGCGACTATACTCTTGATATCGCGTGGTTTGTCATTCCGGCACGGATATTGCTTAACTTATGTTGAATAGCTGATTTACCTGATTTGGGGATACTTCAATGACAAGAACAAAAAGCACATATCTGGCTTTACTGGCAGTCCTGCTGTCACCGATGGTCGCGAATGCCGACCCGATTAATATAAGCGGTGCCGTAACTGCGGCCACTGGTGCGTTCGCTGCATTGACGCCGCCTGGAACGCTGGTTGCGGGCCCAATGGACATCGACCCGCTAGCCATCACGGCAGGCTCAGCAGGGGCCGGGGATATCAACTCAATCGATGTTAACGTCGGCGGTTTTTGCTTCTCAACTCAATCTCCTTCCATGTGTCCGTCAGGCGGCACAAATGTGCCGATAACATCGATTGACGTCGCTGCTCTGACCTTCTCTCTCGGCAGCCTCGGTGGCATCCTTAATGTAACGTCTTTCTCACCGACCTTTGGTATCTTTATTCCCATCATGTTCGATTTTACGGCGGGCACATTTTTCGCCGACGGAGGCGCTTTAGGAACTAACACTGGGACGATCGCCGGGACCTATGATTTTCAGCCGGCACCCGTGCCCGAGCCTGGCACCCTCGCACTACTTGGCATCGGCCTACTCGGTATGGCAGCAGCACGACGCCGGCGCAAAGCCTGATCCATCCCAACAATCCATCCCAACAGTTAGCAAAGACCCGTCCATAGTGGCGGGTTTTTTGTGTGTGACTTAAGATCCACGATTGCTCTCTACATACGTGTAAACCGATATGCACCTTGGGTGTTTACAGAGTTGGTCATTTATACAATTCATGTTCAATCTGATCGCTCCATTTTCCGTGCGGGAGCGTAACTGTCAGATAACAAAGCCTTTGCTCTTTCAAGGCACAAAATATGCATGATTTCTGGTGTTATCTGATCCTGTTCGGAGAGCGAGATGAGAAGCAAAATCAAGAAGTTCTTGCCGGTCGCATTGGTGATGGTGCTGTCGCCGATGGCAGCGAAAGCCGATGTATTTTCTACGACCGTTCCGGTCGCCATAGAAACCCAGCTTTCGTACGAAGACGTATGGTCACTGGAAGAATTGAACATCCCGATTCTCCCTGGCATAGGCGGCGAACTCCAGGCACTCTTTAAAACGTCACATTTTCTGGAAGTAAACGGGCAGTTCCAGGTCGCGATCAATGTGGAATATCCAGACGTGGTTGCCCCCGGGGAAATCGTTGAGCTAATCACCTCAGCAAGCGTGGTTGGCCCAGCAACAGTGTCGTTCTCTTCCCAAGTAGACTTCGATTTCGGATTTGGGGTTCTTATCGACGGTGAGGGTGTTCCACTGGCCGACGCGTCAAGCTTGGACGCGTTGCCAATCAATCCGGTTAGCGGGCTCTTAACTGGATCGGACACGTGGAATGGGGTCGACAGCGACCTAACTCCTGTTCCGGTTGGTATTCCCGTTCTAAATTTTCCTGATCCCCTGTATATCGGCCCTATTGAAAGTAGCGCCACTGAAGATATTTTCGGAGGTCCGGCCGTTGTCCCACCGGGCACGTCTATAGAGGATAGCGGCTTCTACAGCCGAGCGAATGATACAGATCCTATACAAGCGTGGCAGATTCCAGACACTCAGTTTCTCAGTACAATGTCAGCGGCATTGCCGGGTCTGGCATCTCTGGTTTCGCTCGGTTACGACGTTAGAGTAGAGGCTGACTACGACCTCGCAGAACTTGCCTATGTGATACCTGATCTTGCTACAGGGTATTTCCTATACGACGGTGGCAGTGGTTTGGCGACAACACCGCTAAACAGTGCTTCGGGGGGGGCAACGATAACCATCCCCACGGACATGGGTCTGCAAGACGGTGATATCTTCGATCTGGAACTTGCGGCACTAGGACTGGATTATACGACCCACGTTATAGAATTCGTGGGCGGTTTCTTCGAAATGCAAGCCTGCACGGTTGCCTGCATTTTTGATGTCGGTGGTATCGACGACGATAATGGACACGCGGCAAGTTGGAGTCAATCTAGTTCGACCTGGTTCGAAGTACCCGGGGACAACACTTTGAGTTTTGCCATCAGTGCACCGGTACCTGTCTCCGAACCAGCCACCTTTGCCCTGTTAGCTATTGGCATATTCGGAATGGCATTAATGAGACGTAAGAAAGCCTGATTCATCCCAACAGTTAGCAAAGACCCGTCCAAGCGGCGGGTTTTTCGTGCCTTAGTCTCCCACCCTAGACCCCTTACCCAGGCATTGCCCGTCTGAGAGCGTGGCTTGTAGTGCGGCGGCGGAGGCTCTAAGAGGACCTTAGGCACCGATCTGCTCTCGGCCTCAACCTAGCCCAATGCTGTCGAAGTCTTTTACATATTCAGGCATTCGGCTTTTTGGGTGTGCCGTTAACACGTTGATAAGGTTTACTATCGTCTAGTTGGCTCGATTCGTGCATCGCTTAACGCTAACAATGTGTAAATCGCGATCGGGACAAGACTAATGCAGAAAACAAAGAGTATTTACCTCGCCTTACTGGCTGTCCTGCTGTCACCGATGGCAGCGAATGCTGATCTTATTATCTTATCGGCGGTCATCGACGGTGCACAAGCCAACGCCGGTGCTGGTACGGGCAGTTTAGGCTCAGGCGCAGCGACGATGACTCTTGATACTGACACGAATGAATTTGCTTGGTTTATCGCCTGGCAGAATTTATCGGCACCGGTAACTGTAGCTCATTTTCACGGTCCGGCCCTGCCAAACCAGAACGCGGGTGTGCAGGTGGACTTTTTGACCATAGCTCCCGGGAACCCGTCGTTCGGTTCAACCACCATCAACAACGCACAGGCAGCCGATCTACTGGCCGGCCTGTGGTACATCAACATACACACGACACTATTCCCGGGGGGTGAAATTCGTGGCCAAGTTGGCAGATTCACCGCGACCGTCCCCGAGCCTGGAACCCTCGCACTGTTAGGCATCGGTCTTCTCGGCATGGCAGCAGCAAGGCGTAGACGGAAAGTCTGATCCAATCCAACAGTTAGCAAAGACCCGTCCTCGTGGCGGGTTTTTTGTGGCTCGAATATGGCACGGTCCTGATGTAACGTACGGATTCAATTGAGCTGAGCATGGGTTCGACAAAACGCGCAAGCTTTTTGGACGCCGCAGGCGTCCGACGGGCGAGAATCGGCTTGAGCCGATTCGAGTCAGCCGATTCGAGTCAGCCGTGCGACAGACGCGCGCGGCGCGAGGCAGCGAAGCTGCCGGTCAATCCCACCCTCTTCGCCAATATTTTTCCTAATATCCTGAATGGCTTAGATATTCTGAAAGACATTAGGCTACGCTCAGAAATCAACCCACAAAAAGCTGAGCGGACAAATCCCAAGAACCGCTTCACAACCACAAGCGGTCATTGCGGCGAATTTGCCAGACTTTAGCCAATGGCCACAACGGAATGCGGACATTCCGTGTTGTGGCCGACAGTTTTCGAGGTGTCAGGGCTTGTCGAATACAACCCATCCCTCGCTGGTGCGGACGAATCCGTGCCCCGAGATGAAGTAAGGCCATTCATTACTCGCAATGAGTTCACGCGCTACCGCGAGACCTTCAACATCCTTCGAGCCGGTGACCATCAACACGTCACGCGAGGGCACAAATATCACGATATCGCCGGCAACATCGAAATTGTCACGAGTCCAGATGTCTTCCGCGAGAATCAAAGATGCCTCGTAGTTACCATCCGCTTTTACCAATGACAGTCTGTTGCTGCCTTCGCGGGAGATGCCCGGAAGATAGTTCATGAGATTTTCTACGGCGCGCGCCCGCAATGCCGGCCCCGCGATGCCAAAGGCTTCGACATCGTCTGCGGATGCCATGCTGATCCCGGTTTCGGAATCGAATGCGTACATGACGACTAGCTCTCGATTCAGTTGTTCATAATAGAACGGAAAAGGATCGCTCGGGTCGTAACCCTCTGATTGGCGTAGTACCGCCTTGATCTCGGTGATGTATGTGTTGTCCTTGATCACCGGGAATAATCTGCCAATGTCATTGCGAGGGTCCGGATTGAGCATGTCGTTTAAGGCAGCAACATAGCGTTGCAGTATGTCGTCGATTGCCTCAGGGTCAGCTTGGTAGCTTTTGTAGGCGTTGTCTAGAAAGCTGCGCGTCGACTGCTCATCTCCGGAGGAGACCTCTACCTCCAGATCACCGACTACCTCGACTTTGGCGCCTGCGTAGGCGGCCTCGACGGCCTCGGCATAGCGGGCAGTAAAGTGCTTCTGCGACAACGGATCGGCGGCATGCAACGCCGTCGCAGCGAAAAGGGTGAATAACAGGGTGAGTCGAAACATGGCGTGACGCGCGTATCTGCAGGAAAGAATTGAATTTAGTGCTCTCGCCGCGCCGGCGCTGCGGCGTGCATCACGTTTTTGGGGACGAACCGCAATTCTATATTCTCGGTTTGACCTCGCCTTATCTCGCGTCAAGTATTCTTGCGAGGCCGACAGCGGATGCCGTTGACAATGCGTAGCAGTGGGCCCAGTGCAGTTTGAAACCGAGAGTGAGTACTGCCACCAGTACCGTTATCGCTGCCGCTGCGATGACTGCCTGTCGTCCAGTAGCCTGGCGGTGAGAAATTTCCAGCTGCAAGAACCCGAAGCGGTGTCCGACCAGGAAAATAAAAAGATACAAGGAACTTGTTGCCAAAAGAAACCAGCTTGCCATGTCTTGCTGTTGATTAAAGGCGAGCACGTTACTCCCGAATATCAGGAATATATGGGCCACGAGCAGCGGTTCGACCAAGGCATCCAGCCTTCGGCGAGTAAAAGGCAATCTGAGGCTGATAAGGAGGCTGGCCATGCTGATCAGGAAAATCATCACTGACCCAAATACATGCCAGAGGCCTTTCCAGATGCTGGACTCGAAACCCGCACTCGGATACTCAATGGCAAACGCATACGCGACAAAGGCGAGCGCGTCTCTGAAGCCATGGCTCGTGAATACGAGTGCGATAATGCCCACGGCGGCCGAGTAGATGACAATTTCATCGTGCGCTGGATACAACCAGTTAAAAAATCGTCGAGTTCGAGAAGGATTCCGTGATCTGTCGTTCATTTAATTGGCAAAAGTTTTCAGTCAGTCACGCATAAATAAGTGTCGAATCAGGCCTCGCCAGAAAAATAGCTCGCTATCCTGATCAAGGTCAGAATTATTGACGTGCCCAATCGACCATTGTCCCGTCGAGGATTTGCTCAATTCGCCCGCGCAGCCAAGGGGCGGTTTCCGGCTTCTGTTCCCAAATTGGACGGGGAGCTCGGAGGACCTTTTGCGTCCCTATTCCATTGACGCGCACCGAACCAAGATCGGGGGTTGCATACGTTCGAATTGTTGCGAGAGATACCAAACAGGTAGGACCCAGACCCATAGTCCGAGCTCGTCCGGCTAGCATGAACGATAAACCCAAGACTCACTCCCGCTCCGGACCTGCAAATACAGAGAATTACTGTCCGCATATAAGCCAGGCGTGCCTGTGCTCTTGACCGTTGCCGCTGTAAGTCGATTTGTTGCTCCGGCCAAAGCGCCCACCTACAACTCCGCTTACAAATCCGTATTGGATTTGGATAGGCTTAGTTGGATATTAATAGGCAAGAAATTGCAGTAAATCTAATAAAATTAGAGGGTTATTAAACATCTTTGGACGTTATTGGACGATACTTTTTCGGACACCCGCTCCGCCTCACCACGGCACTTCCTCGCCGCTGTAAGACCAGTACGTCCCGGTCTTCGCGGGACCGATTTTCTGAATCACGGCCCGCATACCACTGATTGACTCCTGCGGCGTCAGATTCGCGTTTTCGCCGCCCATATCGGTCTTCACCCATCCGGGATGAACTGTGAGACAGGTGAATCCTTCGGGAGCCAGCTCGACAGCCAGCGTCTTCGTAAACATATTCAAAGCGGCTTTGCTTTCTCGATAGCCGTAATAAACTCCGAAGTCATTGAGAGCGATGCTGCCGAGGCGACTCGTTATATTGACGATCGTCTTCTTGTCGCCAAGCCGGAGATTTGGGAGCAAAGCGCGTGTCACGCGCACCGGCCCGAGTGTGTTCACCGCAATCGTCCGGCTGTAGTCATCAAAGTTAATCTCTTCGAGCTTGTTGACTCGAGGAAATATGCCGGCGTTGTTGATGAGCAGATCTATGGGCCGCCCCTCGAGTGATTCTGCGAGGCCGGCAATGCTCGCCGCATCGGCCACGTCGAGCTGCGCGACCTCTACCGGGAGCGATCCCAGCTCATCCGCCTGCTCCGGGTTTCTTGCAGTGCCGATCACGTTCCAACCATCCGCGGAGTACTGGCGGGCGAATTCAAGACCCAGCCCCCTGTTGGCGCCTGTGATCAACACGGTTGGCGCGTCGGTCGAAGAGGCCGAATCCGGGTGATGATCCGCATACACCAGCGTTCCATAGAGAATCGCCAGAGTTGCGACAACTGCCGCGCTTGTCCGTGATCGGGTCACTGCCTTCATTGCCAGGTCCTTTGTTTTCGAATCGCTTACCGCGTAACGCGAGCCACCCTATCTCAGAGAACTTATCGAGCGACCGGGTAAAAGGCAATCAGCGCGCCGGCCTCTTCAACTTCACCTTCATCGGTATCGTCCTCTGCCTGCACGGTCTCCAGCCAATCTGCAAGTCCGCGGCGCAGTTCTGCAATGCGCTCTGGTGACGCCTTGATCCTCAAGCGACTGAGAATTACATCCGTGTCGTC
>JABDOQ010000032.1 GCA_013043165.1 Woeseiaceae bacterium
TGGCCGAGAGCTGTCAGTCGCCTGGTCTGAGGTAGAATGACGGCTACTGACGCAAAAGCGGTCAGTCGAAAGCTTTGTTCTTCAAACGCCAGAATTGTTGATTTTCAAACCAGGTTTCTTGGAATTCGTATGTTGTCGAGTGTCTTAGTTGGGCTTAGCGCGGGACTCATTCTCATCTTGGGCGCAGTTCATCTCTTGTATACGTTTCGGGGCCGTAGACTTTTTCCTCGCGACGCAGAGTTGCAGGCCTCAATGGATAGCGTTTCGCCAAAAATCAGCGATCAGACGACCATGTGGCGTGCATGGGTTGGATTCAATGCGAGCCACAGCATGGGCGCTATTCTGTTTGGTTTGCTATACGGCTATCTGGCGTTGTTTGAAGTAGATCTGCTGTTTGGGTCGATCTATCTACTGACCGTCGGTATTGCAATGCTCAGCGGTCTTGTTGTCTTGGCACGGCAATATTGGTTCGCTGTGCCACTGGTCGGTATTTCAGCCTCCCTGATCTGTTTTGTCACTGGTGTTGTAGTTTGGTGGCTTTGACTGGCAGGTCCGCACGCGTCGCCAAATTACCGCTTCTGGTTGGAAACCGCCAGTCGCCTGGTCTGAGGTAGAATGACGGCTACTAACCCTTAGCAGACGTCAGTACATCCCAGAATTGACGGGGTTCTGGGGTTTTGCCGATACTGCTCAGTTGACAAAGGCAAATCCAGCCAAAGCTGGTGACGCAAAGCTACGGGTCCTCGCTTCCTCCGCGACGTTCGAGCGCCACGAAGGACCCCAAGATCGCCGGGCTGCCGAGGTGGTGGTCCAGGCGGCGGTCAACTCCCTCGTAATCAAGGCCGCAAGGGAGGTTGTGTTATGAACTCGGTCGCGTTTCAGCCCCGGAGCTGGTTCGTTCTGATTCTCTCTAGCCTGTGCATCCTGGGCAGTGCCGCATTTGCGGACGACGATGATGAACGACGCGGAGCCGGTCGCGAACAATCGCAATGCAGGCAATTGCCTGATCACCACGCGCTCCGGACGGCTCTCCAAGATGCTGTTGCAATAGAGACCAGCGGTTACGACTTTGACATGTGGGCCACAATCATCGATCGCGATGGTATCGTCTGTGCTGTCGCGTTTTCCGGCGCTGACAGGCACTCTCAGCTCCTCGGCGCCCGCGTGATCTCGGCTCAGAAAGCCAACGCGGCGAACTCATTCAATCTTGATCTATTCGCAGTATCCACCGCTAATTCGTACTCGCTGACGCAACCTGGCGGCTGGGGGTATGGCTTGCTCCAGGGTAACCCGGTAGACACCAATGTCGTGTACAGAGGTCCAGCGAAGCGCTTCGGCAAGCGCAATGACCCGATGACGGGTCGGCGTGTCGGGGGCGGCATTTTCTTCGGCGGTGGGCTCGCGCTGCATGACGATGGCAGGATGGTTGGCGCGCTCGGTGCCGGTGGCGACACGCCCTGTGCCGATCACATGATTGCCTGGCGAGTGCGTCATGCCCTGGGTTTGGATGAATTCAATCCGTTAGTTGCCTTCTTCCCCACCAGCGGCGATCCGGATCGTCCGGACAATATCGTTTATGACGTTATTCCGGATCCGAACGGCGGAGTTGGCTTCAGTCCTAGCGGAGTTGGTCATACTTTCTGCCTTAATCAGGGTGATGAAACGCAACTGCCCCCAGTTCAGTACTAGGGCAGAATCGGTCCACGCTTGAGTCCCGGAATTCGGTGGCGCTTCACCGAACTCCGGGCTCTTCCCGAGTGGCCTCTGTGTTTTAGGTAATGCAACTGTTGTCTACAAAGGCAGATTTTGGCTTGGCCGGGGTACAGAAGAGATAACGGAGTACATCATGGATATTCTGACACTAACCGCGTTCTTCATGTGGTACACAATCATAGTTGCCGCCGTTCTGACTGGCTCGACAATTTTCTTGTTGTTTGCCTCGAATTTCATGTATCGCAAACATAACAAGTGGTTTCCCATGCCCCGAGAATCCTTCAATTTGGTCCTTTACTCGAGCCTTGTGATGCTCGAGATTGTCTTTGTGGTTTTCTGTGTCGCTCCGTTTTTGGCGCTGCTGATCGTCGGATAGAAAGGCGCATCCAACAAAGTCTTCCGCTTGGCGGCTGGCGCGTTGCACCCCATGGCGGCAACTGAGACAAACTTTAGCTCAGCGGCTGCTCCTCGCCGATCTGAGACGGTCGCCTGGTTCAGGCTATAATTTCCGTTACTGACCCGGTGCGGCCGTTCTGTCGATTGCCTCTTTCCCCTGTTTGAAGGCTGCTGAGTGACGGGTCAACCGGCATTTGCTGGCCAAAAGTGGGAGTTAAAAAATGAAAGCCATCCGCGTACATTCGTTTGGTGGGCCCGAAGTATTGCAACTCGAAGAAGTGGAGAATCCCGTTCCTGGCGATGGCGAAGTGGTAGTGGACGTGCATGCAGCGGGAATCAATCCAGCCGACACCTATATGCGAAATGGGACCTACTCCATCGTTCCTGAACTGCCATATATCCCTGGCGGCGACGCAGGTGGAGTGATCTCGGCGATTGGCGCAGGCGTCGAGACGCATTCAGTCGGTGATCGGGTCTTTGTCGGGACCGCTCTCAGTTTCGACCTTACCGGGTGTTACGCCGAGAAGGTCAAGCGCAAGGCTAGCCAGGTGATGCGTTTGCCAGAGCGGGTCAGCTTTGCAGAGGCGGCGGCCTTCGGTGTCTCTTACACGACGGCTCACTACGCGTTATTCGAGCGGGGTGGAGCCATCGCCGGGGAAACTGTTTTCATCCATGGAGCGACCGGCTCGGTTGGAACGTCGGCGATTCAACTGGCCAAGCGGGCCGGGTTGACGGTTATCGGCAGCGGCGGAACCAAGAAGGGTTTGGATCTGGTTCGAACAGAGGGCGCTGATCACGTAGTAGACCACAGCAAGGAGCGCTACCTCGACAAGGTCATGCAACTTACCCGCGGAAACGGTCCAGAACTGATCCTTGAGATGCTCGCCAACGTGAACCTCGCGGTCGACATGGATCTGGCCGCAAGATTCGGGCGAATTGTCATTATCGGCAACCGCGGCGAGGTCACGATCAACCCCCGCGTCGCAATGATGAAAGAGCTGGACATCCGTGGCATCGCGCTCTGGAATGCAACCGCAGAACAGGTGGCGCTAATGATGGAAGACATCCTGAACGGAGTGGCGGAGGGTAAGGTCCGGCCTGTCATTGGTCGCCAGATGCCGCTTGCGGAAGCTGCCGCGGCTCATGTGACGGTGCTCGAGCCCGGAGCGTACGGGAAACTTGTTCTTGTTCCATAGTCCGAAGTACTGGCCGTATCAAGCCCGAAGACATACAGGCTCATTTCCGCGCAAATCAAGGGCCATTGCCTCTAATAGAAAGACTGGTTTTGTCGATGTTGGGAGCACCATCTACATGGTTGGTGCGGACCCTGAAGCAGTCGCCAAAAATAGCAATGAACGACTGCCTCACTTTGCATGGCTGCCGGTCGGCAAATCTGGGTTAAAATGACGGTTGATAACCCATTGCAGCCATTTGCCAATATGGCCCCAGGACAAAAGTTATGAGCTACATCGACGGATTTGTTATCGCCGTGCCGACCGCAAAAAAACAAGAATATATCGAGCACGCTAAGCTGGGTGACAGCGTATTCATGGATTTCGGGGCGACACGCGTTGTCGAATGCTGGGCAGACGATGTGCCCACTGGTGAGGTGACAGATTTCCGCAGGTCGGTTCAGGCGAAGGCTGATGAAACGGTCGTATTCTCCTGGATCGAGTGGCCTGACAAGAAAACGCGCGATGCCGGCATGAGTAAAATGATGTCGGACGATTTCAACGACGAGCGAATGGATCCGAACAAAAATCCCGCGCCGTTCGACGGCAAGCGCCTGATCTACGGCGGCTTCATGCCGATCGTCGAACTTTGAAGGGACCAGTTTTTGCTGACGCAACCCGAGAAGCATGAGAAAAGAAGCGCAGGCGCAAAGTAAGTGAGAATCTCTGCAATCCGGCAGTTCGCTCGCGCGCGCAGCTGACTGTCCGCTTGTGGCCGTTCTGAGACGGTCGCCCTGGCTAAACCCGACTGGCAGCTAAGCGCTCGAAAGCAGCCCGTCGAGTGATAAACTACGCAGAGACAACTTGACTGAGTGACTCTGGGCGTGAAGCGGGCAGTCACTGAAAAAAAAGACGAGGATAAAGTCGATGCTAATTGTGACTGCGATTGCGGCGTCAGCGCTAGGGTTGTTGTATGTCCGATTATCGCTGAACGTCATCGGTTTTCGCCGAAAACACGGCGTTAGTGTCGGAGATGGCGGTCACGAGGACTTACTTCGCGCAATACGATCTCAAGGAAATCTGGCCGAATACGCTCCAATCGCGCTACTACTAGTGGCTTGTTTAGAACTTAACCAGACTCCGATGTGGATAACGTCTATCTTGGCTGCTTCGTTTGTCGTTGGACGACTATTGCATCCTATCGGAATGAAAAGTGCCGATTCGCCACTGCAACCGAGACTTAGAGGAATGCAGCTAACACTTTTGTCGTTGCTGGCACTCTGCATAGCGAATCTTGTCGTTGTCGGCTGGTCAGTTTTCATTCTATAGAATGGGGCGAGGCCATAACAGGCAAGTTCTCCGGACGTTCGGCGGCAGCAGATACTTTTTAGTTAAGAACGGAGAGTCAGAAGAGTAGTTTCAGCGCCTGCTAGGGGCCGCGGTCTCAACCGGTCGGGTGATTTGAGCTAAAATGTCGGCTGCGGTCCCGAAGCGGACCGTCCTCGTCACCAAAATTTCTGCATCGCTTCTTGCTTGTTGGGTGTCCCTTTTTGCGACACATCCGCCACGGGCTCTTTCACGCATCGCATGTAGTGTTTATGTAAATATCCCCTCGTTGATCAATGCAAGTGTGGTCTACTGACGGTACTGACAAAGGCAAATTCATCGAAAGATGAAGACGCAAAGCTACCGGTCTACGGGACGTGTCCTACGATAGCGGAGTTACCATATTGCACAACAAGTCCATAGCTGTTCGCTGCACCCGGCCTGCCTGGCCGCACGGTAATCCCATTCTGTGACACATATCCTCGCCGCGCTTTGTCGGATGGGACCAATATTGCTGATTCTATCAGCCCGCAAACTTTTTCGGACGGGAGTTCTCATGAACAAGTGTAAAAATGTATTCAGAAAGACGATGCCGATAGTTCTCGGCATGCTGTTGGCTACGGTCAGCGCGCATACAGCGGTCGCCGACCACAAGCCCGGTCACGCAGCCAACCCTAACAGTCTGGCAGTGATAACGGCGACGTTTAATGGCGGTTGCACGTCCGTGACGGCGTCCTCTGAAAAGGACCTCTCGAACGTGGTCCTTTTGTTTGCGGACGGTACCTGGGAGAAGTTTGATGATCTCGATGTGCCCGAGGGCGACTTCGCAGGTACCGGCGACAATATCGGCAAGGTGATCGAGAGTGCCTATATCAAATCGGGGTCTTTCAAGCAGCCGGCGCCATTTACTGACCCCGACTCCGGCAAGGTGAAAATGATCAAGGTCGGCGAGACTTTTACCTGCCAGGATGGGCCTCTCAGCTAAAGACGTTTGTTCTGCGCTGTAGCGCTCGCCGCAGATGCGATTGGAGCAGTCAGCACAAAACGGAATGGCGGTTTAGTCGAGCTGCAGCGCCTTCATTTTCCGTGCCAGCGTATTTCGCCCCCATCCCAGTAACTTGGCCGCCTCCTGCCGGCGACCGTTGGTCTGCGACATGGCCGTCTCGATCAGCGTTTTCTCGAATTCCGGCAGCGCTGTATCCAGCAAGGGTACATCACCGTCGTGCAGTTCGCTTTCGGCCCACGCCGCCAGCACCCTTGTCCACTCCTTTGCGGCCCGTTTCGGTGAGTCGGTGCCGCCCAGGTCGCTCGGTATATCTTCCGCGGTAATAATGTTGCCGGGGGCCGTTACCGTGAGGCGGCGACTCGCGTTGACGAGCTGGCGCACATTGCCGGGCCACGCAAACGCCTTCAGTGCATGCATCGCTTCGTCGTCGATGGTTTTTGCTGCTGCGCCGAGCTCATTTGCAGCTTCTGCCAGGTAGTGTTGCAGCAACAGCGGGATGTCATCACGCCGCTGGCGTAACGGCGGCGTGTTGATGCGGATTACATTGAGCCTGTGAAAAAGGTCTTCCCGAAAGCGTGACTCCTTTACCGCCCGCGCGAGGTCCTGGTTGGTTGCCGCTATAACGCGTACATCCACCTTGATCGGCGTCTGCCCACCGACGCGATAGAACTCTCTTTCAGCAAGAACGCGCAGCAGCCGGGTTTGCAATGCCGGTGACATGTCACCTATTTCGTCCAGGAACAAAGTGCCGCCATCGGCCTGTTCAAAGCGCCCGATGCGCCGCGAATCCGCGCCTGTGAAAGCGCCTTTCTCGTGCCCGAATAGTTCCGACTCCAGTAGCTCCGAAGCGATTGCAGATGTGTTCAGGGCGACGAAGGTCTTGTCCGCACGCGGACTGTGGTCATGCAAGGCGCGTGCAACCAGTTCTTTTCCGGTGCCGGACTCGCCCGTGATCAGCACGGTCATGCTCGAGCCTGCCAGCCGACCGATCGAACGGAAGACCTCCTGCATTGCAGGCGCCTGCCCGATCATCGACGCAATACCGCCGGTCGCCGACGCCGGCTCATCGGCGCCTTTGCCGTTGGCGCGCGCAGCCTTGCGCACGAGTTCCACGGCCTCGTCGATATCGAAGGGTTTTGGCAGGTACTCGAACGCACCACCCTTATAGGCGGCGACGGCATTTTCAAGATCCGAGTGCGCCGTGATCACAATGATCGGCAGGTCCGGAAGGCTGCCGCGCAGGCGGTCCAGCAGCGCGATACCACTCATGCCCGGCATGCGCACGTCGGTGATCAGAACGTCCGGAGCGCCCTCGTCGATAGCTTCGAGCAGGTGTTCTGCGCGCTCGAAGCTTCGCGTTGCGATATCGGCCTGCTTGAGGGCCTTTTCGAGAACCCACCGCACCGATTGATCATCATCCACGATCCATGTCGTCAGCGGAACATCAGTCATTGGCGTTTACGCCCGATTGTTTGATTGGAATACGTACGTAGAAAACAGTGCGTCCCGGCCGGCTGTCGAATTCGATCAATCCGTCGTGGCGACTGATCAGCTCCTGTGCCGCGGGCAAGCCCAGGCCCGTGCCTTCGGGACGGCTCGTGACCAGCGGATAGAAAACAGAGTCCTGCAGGTTCCGCGGTATGCCGGGACCATCGTCCTCGATCTCGATGGAAGCAATAACCCGATGTCGTATCTCACCAATCGTGTAGTTGGTCGCCGCGCGGCTTCGCAGCGTCAGCGTGCCCTGGCCACCCAATGCAGCACAGGCATTGCGCACCAGGTTCAGGAATGCCTGCACCATCTGGTCGCGGTCGAGATCGATTGCCGGCAATCCAGGATCGTAGTCCCGTCGAATTTTCAGCGGTCTGTCGTGCTCCGCGTCAACGATTTTGACCACGTACTCAAGCAGCTCATGAACGTTTACGGGCTGTTTGTTTGGCGGCCCACCGGGGCCGAGCAGCGTATTTACCAGGGCCGCCAGGCGGTCGGTTTCGCTGATGACGACGTCGGTGTACTCGTGGAGCTCGTCGTTCGGCAGCTGCCGTTCGAGCAATTGCGCCGCACCACGAATACCGCCGAGGGGATTTTTTATTTCGTGCGCAAGTTGCCGGATCATCTGTCGACCTGCGCCGTGTTGAATCAGCAGCGCGTTTTCACGACTGATCTGCGAGCGCCGCGTGACGTCCGTGATTTCAACAAGCACGCAGGCATCATCGGTGGCGATGGGTGATACCCGGCAATCCACGATACGCTCATGGGCGTGCACCTCGGTTGGCGCAAGCTGCATCTCGTTCGCGTAATAGTCCCCGGTGGCCATCACGCGACTCAGAATGTCACGCATCTCCGGCTCGTCGTCAACGAGTCGCAGCAACGACTTGCCGAATGCACGTTTCTGGCTGATGCCCAGAATGTTTTCGGCGGCCGGATTCATTCCGACGATCAACAGGTGCTCGTCCAGGAGAACGATGCCCGAGCTCAGGGCGTCAATAATAGTGCTGGCGTTGCGGCGGAGAATTCCATCGCTGTCGGATCCGCCGCTGGTCGGACGACCGGGCGTGGAGTTGTCTAGCGAAACCTGACTGTGTTCTGCTGCACGTAGAACCGGTTCGGCAGACTGCGAATCATGAGCTGGCCGGTTTCGTCCAGAACCTCCGCCTGGATGTTGTGGACTCCGCGGTAGACCTCCTCCAGCTGAAAGCTCGTCCCCTCGACCGTGCGCGCCACTCCGTCGAAATACACTCGTACCTCGTGGTTTGGCTGCAGCGCCGGGTTCAGCGCCAGCGATACGTTCAGGATGCCCTCGATGTTCCACAGTGTTTGTTCCGGCGCCGGGGCGCTGATTTCGAGGCTTGTGTAACTAAACGGCTTGGCGGCGGCGCTGCCTGCTTCTTCATCGGGCGACGGGCTTGATGCGGCGGTAGCCGGTGAGCGCGGGCGGCTGGGTGTTGCGGGTCCGAGGTCGACCCGCTCGGAACCAGGCTCAGGCCGATCGGAGTAGTGCACGATGCCATCCTTGTCCGTCCACTTGTAAGCGTCCGCAAACGCCCCGTTGGCGACAAGAAATCCCAGTAGTATGAATAGTGCTCGTAATTCCATTGAATCAGCATAGCAGCGTCGGGGTTCTCCGGGCTAGTGGCCGGGCGACATAATGTCGCCCGGCCCACCTTTTTGGCTCTTACAGGCTGTAATACATGTCGAATTCGACCGGGTGCGTCGTCATTCTGAGACGCGTCACGTTGTCCATCTTGAGGTCGATATAGGCATCGATGAGATCGTCACTGAATACGCCACCGGCCTTCAGGAAATCGCGGTCTGCATCTAGCGCTCCAAGCGCTTCGTCGAGCGAGAACGCAACCAGCTTCAGCTGTTTTTCTTCCTCCGGCGGCAAGTCGTAAAGGTCCTTATCCATCGCATCGCCCGGGTGAATCTTGTTCTGGATACCGTCAAGCCCCGCCATCATCATTGCAGAGAAAGCGAGGTACGGATTCGCCATCGAGTCCGGAAAGCGGACCTCGATGCGTCGGCCCTTCGGGTTCGCAATGTAGGGAATACGAATCGACGCAGAGCGATTACGTGCCGAGTAAGCAAGAATTGTCGGTGCTTCGAAACCTGGCACCAGGCGTTTGTAGCTGTTGGTCGCCGGGTTTGCGAAAGCGTTGATGGCCTTGGCGTGTTTGATGATGCCGCCGATGTAAAAAAGCGCCGTCTCTGACAGTCCGCCGTAGCCGTCGCCCGAGAACAGGTTCTTGCCTTTCTTGAACAACGACTGGTGTACGTGCATGCCGTTGCCGTTGTCATTAACGAGCGGCTTTGGCATGAAGGTCGCCGTCTTGCCATACGCGTGGGCAACGTTGTGCACCGCGTACTTCAGAATCTGAACTTCGTCCGCTTTGCGTACGAGCGTGTTGAATTTCGCGCCGATTTCACACTGGCCCGCCGTTGCAACCTCGTGGTGATGCACCTCTGTCACAACGCCCAGTTCCTCGATCGCAAGACACATGGCGCCACGAATATCGTGCAATGAGTCTACCGGCGGCACCGGGAAGTAACCGCCCTTGACCGTCGGCCGGTGACCGGTGTTGCCTTCTTCCCGGCTGCGGTCCGTATTCCAGGCGCCCTCGTCCGAATCGACCTTGTAAAACGCGCCCTGCATGTCATCGTCCCACGACACGTGATCGAACACGAAGAACTCGTTCTCGGGGCCGAAATAGGCGGCGTCGGCAATGCCGGTTGACTTCAAATACGCCTCGGCCCGGTCGGCGAGTGAGCGTGGGCAGCGATCGTAGCCCTGCATCGTTGAAGGCTCGACGACCGTGCATCGCAGGTTCAGCGTAGTCTCGTCAGGAAAAATATCGACTACTGCCGAATCGGGATCGGGCATCAGGATCATGTCCGATTCGTTAATTCCCTTCCAACCGGAGATGGACGATCCATCGAACATCTTGCCGTCCTCAAACAGGTCGTCGTCGACCGTGTGTGCGGGCACTGTTACGTGTTGTTCCTTGCCGATAGTGTCCGTGAACCGAAAATCGACAAATTTGACCTCTGCATCTTTGATGAGGGCGAGTACCTCTGCGGGCGTCATGAATCTTTCCTCCAGGTTGTTGGTGCGCTAAATAAAGCGGCCGCCCAATGCGGCCCATTAGATGCTGTTATTTGCATTAAGCGTGCCAAGAACGGGCTTGTCGTAATGCCTTGTTTTTTAACCGTTTATCGCAAGTTGGGCCGGCCAAGTTGCACCAGGTTGGTGCGCGTGACGCCATCTTCGCACTATTCTAGTGCAAAATGCGGCTTCTTGCACCCGGATGGAGCGTCGTGCGCCGCGTTTATTTCGGCCCCGGCGGCAATGGGCCTCCTACATAAGGGCCGCAGCCGTTATACTTCGCGCGTTTCTGCCACTGTGACGCCTGCATGAGCGCCAACAAATCAACGACGAACCTGAGCTTCCAGGACCTGATCCTGGTGCTGCAGCAATACTGGGCGGCGCGTGGCTGCGTCATCCTGCAGCCCTACGACATGGAAATGGGCGCCGGCACGTTTCACCCGGCGACGTTTCTTCGTGCAGTCGGCCCGGAGCCCTGGTCGGCAGCCTACGTCCAGCCCAGCCGCCGGCCGACGGACGGCCGCTACGGTGACAATCCTTTTCGCCTGCAGCATTACTACCAGTACCAGGTCGTCATAAAACCCTCGCCCCTCGATATTCAGCAACAGTATCTCGGCTCACTCCGCGCCATCGGTATCGATCCTCTCGTACATGACATTCGATTCGTCGAAGACAACTGGGAGTCACCAACGCTTGGCGCCTGGGGCCTCGGTTGGGAAGTTTGGCTGAACGGCATGGAGATTTCACAGTTCACCTACTTCCAGCAGGTTGGCGGCCTCGAGTGTCGCCCGGTTACGGGCGAGATTACCTATGGTCTCGAGCGCCTGGCCATGTACCTGCAAAACGTAGAAAGTATTTTCGATCTCGTCTGGACCGACGGACCCCTCGGCCGCATAACCTATGGCGATGTTTATCACCAGAATGAGGTCGAACAATCGCGCTACAACTTTGAAGAGGCCGACGTCGAGACACTGTTTGATGCGTTCGAGCACGCCGAACGTGAAAGCCAGCGGCTGATCGGGCTGGGCCTCGCCTTGCCCGCTTATGAACAAATGCTGACAGCGTCGCACACGTTCAACCTGCTCGATGCCAGGCAGGCCATCTCCGTGACCGAGCGACAGCGTTTTATCCTGCGCGTCAGAACCATGTCGCGGGCGATTTGTGACGCCTACTATGCCAGCCGGGAAGCACTTGGTTTTCCGATGACAACATCGGCCGTTAAAGAGGCTTCGGCAAAATGAGCAAGGCCGATGACTTTCTCGTAGAAATCGGCACCGAAGAGCTGCCGCCCAAAGCGCTGCGCTCTTTGATGGAAGCATTTGGCGCGGGCCTGTCCGCGGCCATCGACGCAGCGCACCTCGATCATGGCGCCGTGCACGCCTATGCAAGCCCGCGCCGCCTGGCGGTACTGATTAGCGGCCTCGCCCACCAACAGGAAGACCGCAAGGTCGAACACAAGGGCCCGCCGATCAAGATAGCGTTCGACAAAGACGGCAAACCGACAGCGGCCGCCAAAGCGTTCGCGAAAAAATGCGGCGTCGCCGTGTCGGACCTTGGAACCAACAAGACAAAAAAGGGTGAGTGGCTGGCATTTGACGCTGTAGAGCGCGGCAGTGCGGCTGCCGAACTGATGCCGGCTTTGATTGAGAGCACGCTGGACTCGCTGCCCATCCCGCGCCGTATGCGCTGGGGCGCGGGCAACGCCGAGTTCGTGCGTCCGGTTCACTGGGTCGTGATGCTGCACGGCAAGGACGTCATCGAAACGCCGGTCATGGAAACAGCGGCCGGCAACGTAACGCTCGGACATCGCTTTCACTCCTCGAAGCCGATTGTTATTTCAACGCCGAAGGCCTATCTCGACACACTTGAAAAAGAGGGTCGCGTCATCGCCGACTTCGAGCGCCGGCGCGAGATGATCCGGGACGGCGTCAACGCCGCCGCAGCCGATGCCGGTGGGCACGTAGTCGACGGTGAGTCGCTTTACGACGAAGTTGCCGCGCTGGTCGAATGGCCGGTCCCGATACTGGGTCGCTTCGACGATCAATATCTCGCGCTGCCTCGCGAAGTGATCATCTCGACATTGACAAGCCATCAGCGTTACTTCCCGGTTGCCGATGACAACGGTGTGCTTTTGCCGCGCTTCATTACCGTTGCCAATCTCGAAAGCAAGGATCCCGACCAGGTGCGTGATGGCAACGAACGGGTTATTCGACCGCGCCTGGCCGACGCGGCGTTTTTCTGGGACAGCGACCGTCGCCAGCCCCTGAGCAGCCGAAATGCGGGCCTGCACGACGTCATTTACCAACGCGGGCTCGGCAGCCTTCATGACAAGAGCCGACGCATTGGCGCATTGGCTGGCTGGCTCGCTACAACGCTTGGCCGCGACGAAGGCCATGCCGAGCGCGCGGCCGAGCTTGCGAAATGCGACCTGCTCAGCGGCATGGTCGGTGAGTTTCCCGAGTTGCAGGGCACTATGGGCCGCTACTATGCGCTCGCCGACGGTCAGCCGGAAATTGTTGCCGACGCGATCGGCGAACACTATCGCCCGCGCTTTGCCGGCGACGCTTTGCCGGCGACGGAAATCGGCCAGCTGCTCGCGGTAGCCGACAAAATGGATACGCTGGCCGGCGTTTTTTCGATCGGCAAGTCACCCAGCGGCAATCGCGACCCCTTCGGGCTGCGTCGTGCAGCACTCGGCGTCGTCAGGATCCTGATCGAATGCGGCCTCGATATCGATCTCAAAGCACTGATCCTGAAGGCCGTCGAGCAGCAACCCGGTGGCAAGATTGAAAACGACGTCCTCGCGGCGGATCTGTATGCGTTTATCAGCGACCGCCTGCGACGCTATTTTCTCGATCGCGACGCCGGGCTCGCCGTGGAAACTCTCGATGCCGTCATGGTGCGCGAGCCCGAATCGCTGCTCGACTTCGATCGGCGCCTCGCGGCCGTGCAGACCTTCGCCCGCCTCGAACAGGCCGAAAGCCTGGCGGCCGCAAACAAGCGTATCGCCAACATCCTGAGAAAGGCGGGCAACCCGGATGGCCTGAAGACAAATAAAAAATTGCTGCAGCACGAGGCCGAGCAAGCCCTGTTCAACGCCGTGGCGAGCGCCCGCAAAAGCGTCGCGCCGATGATCAAGGCGCGCCGTTACGCCGAGGCCCTGAACGCCCTGGCCGACCTCAGAGACCCCGTGGACCATTTCTTTGACGAGGTCATGGTCATGGCCGAAGATGAGGCCCTCAAGAACAATCGATTGGCGCTTTTAGGCGATATTCGCGGGCTTTTTCTCGACGTTGCCGACATTTCCCGGCTATCCCTAGGCTGACCGTGGTGCCGCGCGTGGCCGGCAGGGGCCTCATAATTCTTGATCGGGACGGCGTCATCAACCGCGATTCCAGCGATTTTGTGAAGTCCGCCGGCGAATGGATTCCGCTTGACGGCAGTATCGGCGCGATAGCCGCTCTCAGTCGCGGCGGCTATACCGTGGCCGTAGCCAGCAATCAGTCGGGTCTCGCCCGAGGCCTCTTCGGCCGCAATGCGCTGCGGGCCATGCACCGCAAACTGCGGCGGCTCGTGTCGGCCGAAGGCGGCCGTGTCGATCGCATTGTCGTTTGCCCGCACGGCCCCGACGACGGCTGCGATTGCCGCAAGCCGGCGCCCGGCCTCCTGTTTCGCCTTGCCCGTCACTATCACAGCGATCTCGCCGGCGTGCCGATGATCGGTGATTCAATGCGTGATCTGCAGGCGGCGGTGCGTGCCGGTGGGCGCCCCGTTCTCGTGCGCACGGGTAACGGCCGGGCGACCGAGCGGGCCCTCGACGGCGAGTTAGCCGCGACAGAGGTGTTCGACGATCTTGCCGCGGCGGCCGCGGCCCTGCTTCGGGAGTGACTGCATGATTCGCTGGCTGCGTTCTCTCCTGGGGCTGATTTTTGGCCTGGTCGGATCATCCAGTATTGCCATCGTATTGCTGCTCCTGTTCTGGGCGCCGGCCAGCTGGCGCCGCTTCGTGCTGCTGCACGGCTGCCGCATTCTTGTCTGGGCCGGTGATTTTTTGTGTGGCATGAAGGTTGTCGTCGAAGGCGCCGAAAATATCCCGGATTCGCCCAGCGTCATCATGATCAAACATACGACTATCCTCGAGACCTACGGGCACGTGACGATATTTCCGCCAACGGCATGGGTCGTAAAGCGCGAACTGCTGTGGGTGCCCATCGTCGGCTGGGCCATCGGCCTCGTTCTCAACCCGATCGCAATCGATCGTGGTAAGGGGCGGTCCGCTGTGAAACAAGTCATCGAACAGGGCAAGAAACGGCTCGCCGCCGGCATATGGGTCACTGTTTTTCCGGAGGGCACGCGCGTACCCAGGGGAGAGACGCGCACCTATGGTATTAGCGGAGCAGCGCTGGCGACGGAGGCCGGCGTGCAAATTGTTCCGGTCGCGCACAATGCGGACGACGTCTGGCGGCGCCGGGAGTTTTCGTTGCATCCGGGGACCGTTCGTTTTTGCATCGGCCCGCCCGTCGACGCCTCGGCGCAGTCGCCCAAGGAAACAAACCTGATTGTGCAGGCGTGGATCGAAGCCAAGATGCACGAGATCAGCGCCGCGTACAAAGACAAGAAGACGGCAGCCGGCGCAAATGATTAGCGGCTCTGCAGCTCTTCCCTAGCCGCGCACGCTGACAGACGCGTTGACGAGCATCGTCAGTTCCTCGGCGCCCGCCTCGTCGATCGCAAAAATCCTGTTGATCCGGCATCCCCGAATCGTGTCGACGCGCGGTCGCAGCGCGTTCTTGTCATGCCGTATGTCCGGCGTCACCTTGTCTTTGTTCCATGCGAGACAGTGTCGATCGAACCTGACCAGGTAAACATCCTTACGCGTCCTCAGGATAATGTAGCGCTCGGTGAGATCAGCGATGGAGTAACGGTCCAACGTTCTGATGACATCCAGCTCCTCGAGCTCGGACGCCGAAATAAAGTCTGCAATTGCATCATCAAGCGTCGGGCCTGTCTGCGCAGCACAGCCCGCCAGCAGCGTGATAGCGAGGATCGCCATTGCCGGTTTCATGTTCTGTCCTCCTGCTCGCCTGGACCCGCCGCAGGGGCTTTTCGCTCTTCGGCATACAGCCTTTCGACAAATTCGGCGACGCGCGGGTAGCCGGTCTCCCAGGCTTCGATGTCCTTCAGCATGCGAACCGGTGCCTTGTCGCGATCCAGTCGTACGGCATCGGCTTTGCCGCCGCCGTACGCCGCCGGCTGCAGCCACAGTCCGGTCATGGCCGCGAAGGCGATATCCGTATAGGCAAGCGCGTCGCCGCCGAGCAAAGACCCGCGTCCGTCTTGCAGCCAGTCATTGGCCTCGCCGAGCAGTGTTTCGATCCTTGCCACCGCGAGCGCATGGTTTTCGTCGGTAATTCGAAACGATTTCCGAATCAACGTGCGCAGTACCGGAAACAGCAGCCGCAGGCTCAGTCGCTGCCAGGGTGGTGTCGCCGGATTATTTACGCCCCATACATGCAAGCTAAGCTCACGATCATTGAGCAGGTGGTAGTACGCCCAAACCTGCAGGCTGACTCCATAGCGATCGAGGCGCGCCTCGAGTTCGACCCGTTCCCGGGTCGGCTCAAGGAAGGCCGCTGTTTCCGGGTCCTCAAAGGCATATCGGCCCCAGAGATAGCGCAGGATTTCGGCCGAATTACCGATGCTCGACTGAACGCTGCCGGTCCTGATCTTGAGTTGCGGTACGGTTCGACCCTGAAAGAACGCGCCCAGCGCACCGCCGGACGTTTGCTCAACGTAGTCGAGCCCCAGGCGATCCATGCTCCAGCGCACTTTCTCGACAAAGTGGCTGGCGGAAATTGTCGCAAGAACCAGGTCCGGCGTTTTCTCCGGTACCACGAAGCCGCTCAGTACAACGACCCAGCGCCAAAGCAGAAGTAACAGTACGACGAGTATTGCGGCAGGAACAGACATTCCGAACCACGCAACAATGATCGGCGCAAGGGCCAGGAATACCGCATGGACGAACAGGCGGCGTCCGATCATATGTCGAGGTTTTCTACCGTCAACGCGTTCTTTTCGATGAACTCGCGACGCGGCTCTACCTGGTCACCCATCAGTGTCGTGAATATTTCGTCAGCCTTGACGGCGTCTTCGATTTTCACCTGCATAAGTCGGCGCGTTTCCGGGTTTACCGTGGTGTCCCAGAGCTGGTCAGGATTCATTTCGCCAAGGCCCTTGTAACGCTGAATCGATTGGCCGCGCCGCGCCTCACTCATCAGCCAGTCTACGGCTTCGGCAAACGATTCAACCGGTGCTTCGCGATCGCCGCGCCTGACCATGGCGCCGTCGGACAACAGGTCGCTCAATTTTTCGGACAATGCCATGATGTGGCGATATTCATTGGTGCTGAAGAACTCACGGGGCAGGTAACGTGTCGTCCCAAGACCATGTTGCATCTTCGTGATGCCGATGCGAACGCCCTCGCCGTCTTCATCGCCGCGATCAAGCGCGGCAAGGTAGCTGCCGCCATTGCCGTTCTCTGCGCGGTCGCCACTGTGTTTCGGCAATGCCACGCTCAGCTTTTCCGTCCAGGCGGCAAGCGCATCGAGGTCGTCCGCCAGATCGCTCGTAACGGCGGGAAGCCGGCTCATCGTTCGTAAGACAACCTCTTCGTAACGCTTGGACAGGCGCGCGATGATGTTCTCCACGGCGATGTGCTCCCGCGCCAGCGCTTCGAGCCCAACGCCGGACAGTGGCGGCGCTTCGCTATTGACGTGCAGCGCGGCATTATCCATTGCGGCATTGAGCAGGTGCGCGTTCAATTCTGCATCGTCCTTAACGTAGACCTCCTGTTTGCCTCGCTTGATTTTGTACAGCGGTGGTTGCGCTATGTAGATGTGTCCGCGCTCAATTAGCTCGTGCATCTGTCGATAAAAAAACGTCAGCAACAAGGTGCGGATGTGCGAACCGTCGACGTCTGCGTCGGTCATTATAATGACGCGGTGATAGCGCAACTTGTCGGGATCGAAGTCGTCGCGACCAATGCCGCAGCCGAGAGCGGTTATGAGCGTACCGACTTCCGCCGATGACAACATCTTGTCAAAGCGTGCTTTTTCAACGTTGAGTATTTTTCCTTTTAACGGAAGGATCGCTTGCGTGCGCCGGTCGCGGCCCTGTTTCGCGGAGCCGCCTGCCGAGTCGCCCTCAACCAGAAACAGCTCTGAAAGCGCCGGGTCCTTTTCCTGGCAATCTGCGAGCTTTCCGGGCAAGCCGGCAATGTCGAGCGCACCTTTGCGGCGCGTCATCTCCCGCGCTTTGCGGGCGGCCTCCCTGGCACGGGAGGCGTCGACGATTTTCGAGACGATGGCTTTGGCATCCTGCGGGTGTTCGAGCAGGTATTCTTCGAGCCTGCCGGCCATCGCCTGCTCAACGACCCCTTTAATTTCAGATGAAACCAATTTGTCCTTGGTTTGTGAGGAGAACTTGGGGTCCGGTACCTTTACCGACAGCACCGCGGTCAGACCCTCGCGTGCGTCATCGCCGCTCGGCGTGTATTTTTCCTTGCGCGTGCTGGGCAGCTTCTCGATGTAGCTGTTCAGCGTTCGCGTCAGCGCGCTTCGAAAACCCGCCAGGTGGGTGCCGCCATCTCGCTGCGGAATGTTGTTCGTGTAACAGAACATGTTTTCCTGGTAGCCATCATTCCACTGCAACGCCGCCTCGACCGCGACGCCGTCTTTCATGGATGTGAAATGAAATACCGTGGCATGTACCGGCGTCTTGTTGCGATTGAGGTGCTCGACGAACGCATGGATGCCGCCCTGATACTCAAAGACCTCTTGCTTGTCGTCCCGCTCGTCAACCAGGTGAATTCGCACGCCCGAGTTCAGGAATGAAAGCTCGCGCAGCCGCCGCGCCAGGATATCGTAGTGAAACTCGATGTTGGTAAACGTACCGGAGCTTGGTTTGAAGCGCAGCGTCGTACCCGTCCGGTCGGAGTCCCCGATGACAGCCAGCGGTGCCGCGGGCTCGCCGTGCAGGTACTCCTGCTGGTAGGTTTTGCCCTCTCGATGAATGGTAAGGATCAGCTGCTCGGAGAGCGCATTAACAACCGAAACGCCTACGCCGTGAAGTCCGCCACTGACCTTGTAGGAGTTGTCGTCGAACTTGCCGCCCGCGTGCAGCACGGTCATGATGACCTCGGCCGCCGAGCGCCCCTCCTCGGGGTGCAGGTCCACCGGGATGCCGCGGCCATCATCACTGATGGTCACCGATTCGTCGGCATGGATGGTCACCGTAATCTCGTCACAGTGACCGGCCAGCGCCTCGTCGATGGAGTTATCGACGACCTCGAAGACCATGTGGTGAAGGCCGGTGCCGTCGTCGGTGTCGCCAATATACATGCCCGGCCGTTTCCGAACGGCCTCAAGGCCCTTTAACACCTTGATATTACTGGAAGTATATTCTGATTCGTCGGTCATTCCATATCCTCTGGGCGTAACCGGCGTATTGTACCAAAATCGGGCCCCGAAAGGACCCTCAAAGCATTCTTTTTTAAGGTATTTTAGGGCCTGCGCCGCGTGTTTCGGAAGCCCTGCTTTCTGCGGCCGAAACGGCCGTCAATACACCGTGTTCCACGTGGAACAATGCGGCCCCGGCCGGCATGCCGGGCATGGCCGGATCGAGGCTCGTCGCGACCACCTGGCACCCCAGTCGAGCCACGGCCGCCATCAGGCGCTGCAGCGAATCGCCATCGAGCTCCGCCGCCGGGTCATCCAGCAGCAGCAGCAGCGGCCTCTCCAGCGCGGTTTGCGCTGTTTCGGTTGCCGCCAGGATCATCGCGCTGGCCAGCAGCTTCTGCTGCCCGCGCGACACCAGCTTTCTCGCCTGTTTTTTGTCATGGCTGATCTTCAGGTCGGCGCGGTGGGGACCGTGCTGCGTTGACCCCAGCTGCACGTCCCGCTCCACCCCCTCCTCCAGCACGTCGATCAGGCGCCGATCCCTGTTCCAGCCCTGCTGGTACTCAAAGCCGAGCTCGGTCCCCAGCAAATCCCGGCCGAACCCGGACAAACTTGCCAGCGCCGCGTCGAGCGAGCGCCGCCGGGATTCGTCCAGCTCAGCGCTCAGCGCGACAAATTCAGCGTTCCAGCTATGTATCGTCGCATGGCCCGATTTAGCCCTGAGCGCCGCATTTCTTTGCTTCAGTGCCCGCCGGAAGCGTCGCCACGCCAGGAGATGGTCTTGTTCCACGTGGAACGCCACCCAGTCGAGAAAGCGCCGTCGTTGTTCCGGCCCGCCGCCAACAAGGCCGTGAACCTCGGGGTCAATTACCTGTAGCGGCAGCGCCTCGGCCAGGGCGGCAACCCCGCCCTCGCTGTCGCCATCTACTCGAACCTCCAGCCCGGCACGGCTGTTTCGAACACCCAGGCTACGGGTCCGAGACAGGCTTTCAACCTGCCCGAACAGCACAAATTCGTCCTTGCCATGTCGAATGAGGTTGCCCGTGCTGGCGCCGCGGAACGACTTGCCGCGCCCAAGGTAGGCCATCGCCTCCAGCAGGCTGGTCTTGCCGGAGGCGTTGGCGCCATAAATCAGGTTGAACTGTGAGGACAGCGT
>JABDOQ010000035.1 GCA_013043165.1 Woeseiaceae bacterium
GCAGGTAGGCAAGCCAGTGAATACCGGCGTTCAGCAGGTCCACGGCATTCTGAACTTCGACGGAGACGATGCGCCCGATATCGCCGCATCGTATCCGTGCTTTAATTTCCTGTGCAGCAGGAAGTACCAACATTCCGTGCGGTACAACAACAGGACAACCAGCATCGCGCACCGCCCGCAACAATTCCTCGGCAGTCGCAACATCGCAGGCCAACGGCTTCTCGAGCAGCATGCCCTTGGGTTTATGCTCAAGCACGATTCGTGCTATTGCTGCATGACTTGGTGCCGGCGTAGCGATGCACACAACGTCGACAGGGCACTCGGTTAGCATGTCACGAAAGTCCGCGAACAGGCGAACGTCCGCGAATCGAATTGCGGTGCTTGTCCTGGCAACGGCCGAGGAATCGGCAGCCGAGATTAGCGCGTAGTCGGCGGAATTACTCAGGGCACCGAGACTTAGCCCCCCGCCGTGGCCGCAGCCGATGACCGAAGCCGTCAGCATTAGACGATTTCGGGTCTGGCGAAGCCCGCTGCAGCGTAAATGTTGTCGATCAGCTGCATGTTTCCGACTGCGTCTTCGCCACCCGTCAACGCTGCTTCCGAGCCTTCCGCAATGGCGACAAAATGCGTCAGTTGATAGAAATAAGTCGATTCGCCGGAAATGCTCTCGGAATGTGATGATCCTTTCGACTCGACTATGATCTTGTTGCCGTTGTGCGGAGCGATGGGATTCTCCAGGGTCAGACGGCCCTTGTCGCCTTCGATTACCACGTGCGCGTGATGCTTCTCGGCTGCAGTTTCGTCCATCGCAGTACTAATCTCGGCTGTTACACCGCCCGGGAAACTCAAGGAAGCGCGGGTCGCAACGTCGACGCCCGCCTCGCTTCGCACGCACTCTGCCTGCACGACCCGCGGCGCGGACCCCATCAGCGTGCGTACCCAGTGCACCGGGTAACAACCAAGGTCCATCAATGCGCCGCCGCCGAGCATCGGGTCATGACGAAACTCCGACGAATGGTAGGGAATGCGCACATCGAATCGTGCCTTTATGTACCGGATGTCACCGATCACGTTATCCGCCAGCAGTTCGAGCACGCGTTGGAAATAGGGATGGAAGCGATAATGGAATGCTTCGACCAAAATCCGCTTCGAAGCGTCTGCCGTGTCCACCATGCGACGTGCCTGCGCGGCATTCATCGCGAACGGTTTTTCGCACAATACGTGCTTGCCAGACTTGAGCGCGGCAACCGTCCATTGCTCATGCAAGTTGGGCGGCAAGGCATTGTAGACAGCGTCAACGTCCGCTGAGTCGATTAATGCGGAATAATTTTCAGCGATGCCCGGGACATCGTGCTGATCGGCGAATGCCCTCGCTTTGCCCGGGCTGCTGGCGGCGACCGCAGTGACCTTCACTGCAGGCAGCAGCGCCGCAGGTCTAATAACAGCAACGGGCGCTATGCGTGCCGCGCCAAGTATGCCGAAACGAATCACTTGGGAGATGCGAACGTTGCCAGGCTCAGGAAGGAGAAGTGAGCCTGGCAACGTCGCGCGAAGCAGAGACTAGAACGACGCCCTCATGCCGATGCCAAAGTAACGATCGGCGTCGCGAGGAATTTGATAACGGAAGTTATCGCCACTGTAAGTCGTCACGTAGCTCTCGTCGCCGAGGTTCTTGCCAATCAATGAAATTCTGAACTGATCGTCATTGAACGACAGCGAAGCCGTCAGGTTGAAAATATCGTACTCGGGTAACAGTGCCGCAGGATTGAAGTTGCCGTCCGTACCCGGGAGGTCGGAATACTGTTCGTCGGTGTGCACGAAGGATCCGTTGAACATCAGGTCCATATTGTTCAAAGGCACAACCCACTCACCATAAAGCGATACTTTCAGGTCCGGCGAGAACGGCACGTCGAGTCCGGATCGCGTGCTACAGCCGGGCGGAATTTGTCCAGTACCCGGATCTACTGGACAGTTGAACTTATCGATGGTTGCGTCGACCGATGCAAATCCGCCGCCGATACTGACATTCTCCATCGGCTTCCAGAGAAAATCGGCCTCGAAACCCTCCGTCGAGACATCTCCGGCATTTGTCAGGCGAGTAATTGTCACGCCCGTTGAATTATCGAAGTTGTTCGCCTGGAAGTTCTCAACATCGGTTTGGAACACGGTCAAGTTGAGCAGGAAGGTATCGGCCGTGTACTTCCAGCCCAGTTCGAACGCATCCGACTCTTCGGCGCCGATCGGCAGTACATCGTTCGTTCCCATATTGTAGAAAGTATTGAACGCCGGTCCTTTGTAGCCCTGGGCATAGGTAACGTAGAACATACCGGCATTGTCGGTGCTCCACTGGGCGCCGATCTTTCCGGAGGTGTTCGACTCATCTGTCTCGCCGTTGAAATTCGAGTCATAGCCACCCGAAGCCGCCGAGAATTGGCTATTCGGAGCGGCTGGTCGCACACCAACACCCTGTCGTCCGAATTCATCGTTGTTGCGACGGTTGTGGTTGAAGCTGACTTCGTCCTCGGTGAATCGCAGTCCGAAGATCAGGCGCAATTGGTCGCTGATGTTGTACGTGCCTTCGCCAAACAACGCGTAGTTGTTGAACTCGGTGTCGAAAAATGCGGTCGCCGAAACGATGTCGTTCGAATTACACGTCAAACCGGGATTAGCATCGAGAATCGGCTGGTTCTGGCCACCGTTGTTCTGGCAGCTCGCATCACGCGTGAAATTCCGCTCCGAATCAATGTTCCAATAGAAGAGGCCTAACTGCCAGTCGAAGGTCTCGCCACCGGGCGACGCGAGGCGCAGTTCTTCCGAAATTTGTCGCCATTCCTGCGGCCCGACGTCGTGCAACTGAAACGGCACGCCAAAGACCGGCAAATCCGAATCGCCGCCGATCGAGGTGAAGTCGCCTTCGCGAATTTCTGTGTTGTTCCATGTCCGACGAGCCGTGATCGATGTCAGCGTCAGGTCGCCAATTTCAATGTCGACCTGCGCGGAGAATGCCGTAGTGCTGTCGAGCGTGATCGTGGTGAGGTCATGATCAATCAGACGCTGGTCCAGATCGATATCGGCAACGCCGTTTACGATGCCCAGGCTGCTGGGTGCCGCCTCGGAAGCGGGGTTGCGTCCGCTGGGCAAGCCCTCGAGGTCCGCGCAGCATTCATCCGTTGCATCATAGTCTTCGTAGATGAACAGTGCTGATATCGTATCCGTAGGCTCGTATTCGAGCATCGCACGTATACCACTGCGGTCATAGCCGTTGGTAGTTTCATTGTTGTAGACGTTTCGAATAAAGCCGTCGAAGTCACCTTTGAAGGCTGTGATGCTGCCACGCGCGTTGTCAGTCAGCGGGCCCGCGACCTTGGCTTTCAGGCGGGTCTCGTTGTCCTGGTAAAAAGACAAGTCGACGTACCCCTCAAATTCATCGGTGGGTCGGCGGGTCGTTATATTGACGACGCCGGCGGATGCATTCTTGCCGAACAGCGTTCCCTGCGGGCCACGCAGCACTTCCATCCTTTCCAGTTCGTAAAGATCGCCAAACGCCTGACCGGATCGACCGAGCACGACGCCGTCAACGACTGTCGATACGCTGGGCTCCGCCGCCGTGCTGAAAGAAATCGTCCCTAAACCACGAATGATGACCGACGAGTTTCGCGTAGTGTTGCCCTTGCGAAAAGACGCCGATGGAATGAGTTGCTGCAAACCCTCGAAACCGACGGCATTCGCATTTTCGATCGTGTCGGACGACAATACCGTCACCGATACCGGAACGTCCTGGACATTTTCCTCGCGTTTGGTTGCCGTGACGACGATCTCCTCTATTTGTGCGGAGACCGGCATGCCGAGTGAAAGACAGATCAACGGCGTCAGTACCGTGACCGCGATTCGACTCGAAATCCGTGATTTATGTGTATCCATCGTAATTCCCCCCTTGGAACCTGGTTTGGCGATAAAGACCTATGTCTTATAGATGACTATATTACATAGCTTAGGTCCGCCATGGCAACGACAACGCTGTCTCGACGCCGCTGCAAAGGCGTATTTCCATTCTCGGCCGATAGTTCAGTCAGCCGAATAAAATTTTCATAATCAATCACTTACGGCAGCCTCGTAGGCCGAATCGATATCTGCCTCGCACGCAGCGATCGCGGCGTCGAGCTTCATCAGCCACTCGCTACCGTACTGCTCGACATACCAGTCGCGCATGCCGCCCGCGGCTTCGCGAAATTGCAGCTTCTCCTCGACCGTGGGCACGTACAGCGTTCCACCAGACTCCCGGAACTCACGGTAGGCATCGATTTCGCGACGCTTGATCACTCCGCGAGTGACTGTCTTCAGCTCCTGAAACCCGTCATAAATGATGCGCTGTATATCGGGCGGCAGGTCCTGCCAGGTGACTTCGGAAAACCACCACAGTCCGCCCATGTAACTGTGGCCATCCAGCGTGATGAACTTGATCTGCTCGTGCAGCTTCATGCCGACGATATCCTGGATACCGTTCTTGGTTCCCTCGACCACACCCGTGGCAAGGGCAGTATAGACCTCCGACCAGGCGACGGGCGTCGGGTTACCGCCCAGCTGCCGCACCAATTCCTGTTGAACCGGCGCGGAGATCGTGCGGAACTTGCGACCCTTGATGTCCGCGGGCGAGCGAATCTGCTCGTCCGTTGACGCGAAATTCCGCCAGCCACCGGTATTCGATACGGCCATGAGTCGAATAGGCATGCCCGAATCAAGGACGGCGCTACGCAATTCGGCGATCATCGGCCCGTCAACCACGCATTCGGCCACTGCATCATCGCGAAAAGTGTATGGAAGATCGAGGACCTGGCCCGGACCAAAGATGGTGCCCAGGCTGCCGGTTGTCAGCATGAACACCTGCAGCACGCCGCTTTGCATGCCCTCGAGGCACTCGCGCTCGTTTGAACAAAACTGGCCGGAGGGGTACAGCTCCACTTCAGCACGGCCGTTGCTGCGACTTTCCACGTACTGCTTGAATACCAGTGCACCATCGTAGTCCTCGTCTTCGGGGGAACCGAGGAACGAAAAGCGAATCGTGTAGTCGGCATCCGAATCGCTGCTTGATACGATGGTTCCACCAACAGACGCGACAAAAAGCGCGGCGAATAACGTAAGCAAAACCTGTCTTCTGCTCATTTGATCAACCCTATGCGAATCCGAGTAACCGCGGCAGCGTCATCGATAGCGCCGGGAAGTAGGTAATGAGGAATATGACCGTGATCTCGACGGCGAGGAATGGCAGCATCTGGCGCGCTATCGTTTCGACGCGCTCCTTCGATACCGACGCGGCCACGAATAACACCAGGCCCATCGGTGGGGTTGCCAGGCCGACGGTGACGTTGACGCACATCACCACCGCAAAATGAATGGGGTCGACGCCCATAGCAACAAACAGCGGTCCCAGAACCGGCCCAAGAATCAAAACAGCCGGACCTGCATCGAGAAACATGCCGACGACGAACAGGAACAGGTTGGCGAGGAACAGCAGAACGTACACGCTATCGCTGGTCTGCATCATTCCGCTGGCAACCATTGAGGCGAGACCCGATACAGTGATGATCCAGGCGAACACGACCGATGCACCAACAAGCAGCAATATGACGCCCGACTGCACCGCCGACTCGATGAAGATGGAAGGCAGTTCCTTAACGCGCAGTGAGCGGGTCAGGAAAAGGGTCACGAACAGGGCATAAAAGGCGGCGACGGCGGCCGCTTCGGTGGGTGTGAATATGCCCGTCAGAATACCGCCCAACAATATAACGGGCGTCAGCAGCGCCAGAGCGGTCTTGCGAAACGACTGGCCGCGTTCGCGCCAGGTTGCTTTGCGCCCGGCGACCGGGTAGTTGCGCTTTTTCGAGATGAAACTGGTCGCGATCATCAGACCGGCCGAAACCATCAGCCCTGGCACCAGTCCCGCCGCAAACAACCCGGCAACGGACACATTCATGATGAATGCGTACAGAATCATAATGCCTGACGGCGGAATAATCGGCCCGATGACCGATGATGCGGCCGTGACCGCGGCAGCGAATGGCCGCGAATACCCGTTCTTCTCCATCGCCGGTATGAATATCTTGCCGAGTGCCGAGGTGTCGGCGACGGCGGAGCCGGACAGTCCGGCAAACAGGATCGATGACAGGATGTTGACCTGCGCCAGCCCGCCGCGCACATGCCCGATCATCGACTGGCTGAAGTCGACAATCGAGCGCGTGATGCCGCCCGAATTCATGAGTTGCCCTGCGAGGATGAAGAAAGGCAAGGCCATCAACGGAAACGAGTCCATGCCGCTATAGAGCCGCGATAACAGAGCCTTGAAGAAGACCTGCTCTCCTTCAAACGCAAGACTGAGCCCTGGCCCGACGAGCAGCGCAAATACGACCGGCATCCCCGCAGCCATCAGAAAAATGAAAATCCAGAAATAGGACAAGGCCATGGCTACTACTCACCCTCCACGATTTCGCCCGCGCCGGCGATTTCGAAGTTTTCTTTCGGGTGCAGCAATGCGAGCACGTCGCGGATAAGCAGCTCGACTCCGACAAGAATCATCGCGCCAAACGCTATCGGAATCACGATGAAGAACCAGCCGACCTGTATCGGCAGGCTTGCCGTCTTGATGGAAAAGCCGCGCTCTACCATGCCGAAACTCTCCGACCAGAATACAACGATGATCCAGATGACGAGCAGATTCAGCAGGAGGTGCAGCAGTCGCCGCAGGGCAATCGGCAGCTCATCAGTGAACATCTGGATACTGACGTTGGCACCGTTGCGATAAGCCCAGGGTGCGATGAGAAACGCGCCCCAGACCATCATGGTCTTCGATACTTCTTCGGTCCAGATGAGCGAGTCATTGAGGACGTAGCGAAACACGATCTGTACTAGCACGATTGCCGTCATCGCTATCAGCAACATGCCTGAAGTATTTCGAGCGGTCATGCTGATCGATTCGTTGACGACGGACAAGGTCCCAAGAACTTTTCGTAACACTGTGTCCGCCACGTTAGCCATGGGTCACGCGATCTGCAGAACCGGAAGATTCAGGCGCTTCGCAACCTGCCGCAGCGAGCCCAGGTGATCGCCGTAGGCAAGCGAAAAGTGATGCTCGAGTCCCTCGTCCATGATCGTAGTGCAAACATCGGCCACCCTTTTATCGAAGCGAACAACACCCGAAGTACCGGTGAACGCCATCGGTGCGCGCAGCACTTCGGCCCCGGCAATCATCAGCTTTTTCTCATTCTTTGCCTGCGACAAACGCGCCAGCGTGATTCGACCCGGCTTGAGCGGAAACTGGTGCAACAGCGGCATCTTGCGATTGGTATGAATCGTCGCCTCGGCCTGCGCCTCGGGGTCACACATCGACAATGGCGCCAGTCCGCAATGCCAGAGCACCGCGGTGTCATCAGTCTCATCGACATCCACGAGGTCGGCCATCCAGACCGGCTCTCCGGCCAATTCCTGCAGCATCAGGGTCGTGGCTGACCCATAAACATCGGCCTCACACGCGCTTGGCACGCCGGCCTGGTTCATCATCGCCATGGGGCCACAGGCTGCGCAGCCATAATCGACAAATGTCTCGGGCCAGCAACGTACGGCGATACTGTCTGCCTTGTTCTCGTCAGCAATATCTTCCAGCGCGCATAGCAAACGAAATGAGCGATCGAGTTGCTCCTGGTCGACATCATCGAGCCCGGCCAATGATTTTGCGGCTTCGGCACGATGTGCAATTGCGCGCTCCGCCGGTGCCGACTTTGCTTTCTCAAAAGCGTCGTCGAGTTTTACACGATCGACCGAAATGCCGGTCAATTCATGCAGCTCATTGGCGTTGAATTCACAGGTATCGAAACCAGCCGGATGTTCACCGATAACGCTTATACGCGCTCGACCTAGCTTTTCCACGACCCGATCGGCAACGGCATCGGCCTCAAGTTCGAACCGTTCGACAGACACCGCCGAACCAGTCGACGAAGCGGCAAGCCCCGTTAGCTTGTCCGTGATGCCGGGTGCATCGGGCGACGAAAACAGCCAGCGATAGCCAAGGCCGGCCTTGCCCAACGCATGCGCTGCGAGGTTGATGCCGCAATACGCGTTGAGCCGCAGCCGGCCGCCGATTCTCGGCTCCGGCACACCCCAGATGGCCACCGGTACGTTGCTCTGCCTGGCCATTTCTATCGTCATTGAAGCGTCGGTGAAAGTAATCTGAATGATCAACAGCAGGTCGATGTCACCCTGCCCTGCAATCTCGGCGAGCGCCGCTTCGGCCTGCTCCGTATCGCAGGCCAGTGTGCGCGGTCCGATGGTCGCGATGCCCGCTGCATCGAGCGCCGCGAACGCCCTGTTCTTCATTTCTTCAGCGAACTCCATGTCGAAGGTCGTCCGCGCCAACGCGATCACGCCGTACCTGAGTGTCACGACTTGTTCTCCGTCACATTGTCTTTCAAGAAGTCTTCAACCTCTTTGCGGGTTGCGCAGCCGGCGCGACCGCCACCGTTCTGGACTTTCAAGGCAGCGGCAGCGGACGCAAATCTCACCGCGTCGCTTGTTGGCCGTCCTTCTGCGAGCGCCAGCGCAAAAGCGCCGTGCCACACATCGCCCGCCCCCAGGGTGTCGCGTACAGTAACGTCGAATGCCGGCAGGCGACTGAGCTGACCGTCTTCGACAGCCAGCGTCCCCTCGGCGCCCAGCGTAACGCAGCACCAGGCCTCTGTCTGCGCGTCTACAGCCCGTAACGCTTCCCCGGCGTCCTCGATACCTGCAAACTCCGACAGTCCGCGCGCCGAGAACGCCACATGCGTTGCGGCACGGACAAGTTCGCCATCTTTCGGGACCGGCAGATCGGCGTCCAGAATAGCCGGCACCTCATTGCTCCTCGCCAGGTTCAGGCCAAGCAGTGCGC
>JABDOQ010000055.1 GCA_013043165.1 Woeseiaceae bacterium
CTGCCGCCCGACGACCCGGCAGTCGCAGACGCACTTGGCATACCCTTGCACGGACAACGCGGCGTATATTTACGCTATGCGCTCAAATCCTACCGGGATGGCCGGCGCGAAAACCTGCTGGACGCCATGGCTGGCAAGCTGAAACAGGTAGATTCGGACGATATCGAAGCACTCGTCAACTACTACGCAAGCTACAAGTAGTCGTTTCCTGGACTGCGACATGATCGGTGTGAAACTGCACGTCGACGATAGCAGGGTCGACTCGTAGTAGCCCATAGTTGCGCCAGTGAAACCAAGCACCCTTCGTATCGGCCATCGTTATCGGCCCAAAAGGCTAGCGCCCAAATACGACGCCATTGTCATCGGCTCGGGGATGGGTGGGCTGACGACAGCCGCACTCCTGAGCGAACTCGGCTGGAAAGTGTGCGTGCTCGAGCAGCATTACACGGCCGGCGGCTATACACACTCCTTCGAACGCAACGGCTATGAATGGGATGTCGGCGTCCACTACATCGGCGACGTCGGCACCCAGACGCAAACCAAGCGAATGTTCGACTTCCTGACCGACCGCAAGCTTAAGTGGGCGCCGATGGACGCCGAATACGATCGCTTCTACATCGGCGACAAGGTTTTCAACGCCAAAGCCGGCAAACAGGAGTTTCGTGACAACCTGATACGGCAGTTTCCGAACGAGCAACAGGCAATCGACGACTACATGAAGCTGCTCGCCGCGAGCGGCGGTGCGCTTTCTGCGTTCGGCATGGGCCGGGCGATGAAGCCGTGGCAGCAGACTCTCGCACAGCCTTTCCTCAACTGGAAGACTCCGGACGTATTCTTCCGCAAAACCTACGACGTGCTCAGCGAACTGACCGACGACAAAGACCTCATTGCCGTTTTGTGCGGTCAGTGGGGCGACATGGGCCTTCCGCCCAAGTCGTCGACATTCATGGTGCACGCGATGATCGCGCGGCATTATCTTTACGGTGGCTACTACCCGATTGGCGGCGCGTGGAAAATAGCCGACAGCATCATCCCCAGGATCCAGAAAGCCGGCGGCGAAGTATTTACCTACGCGCGCGTCAAGCAGATCCTTGTGGAAAACGGCCGGGTCCGCGGGGTCGAAATGAAAGACGGTCACCGCATTGATTGTGACTGCGTTATATCGGCAGCGGGTATCGATAATACGTTTAATCACCTGCTTCCGAAAAACGTCGTCGCGACCAGCGGCTACAAAACCAGGCTCGAGAAAGTGCAGCCGAGCTTCGCGCACCTCGGGGTCTACATTGGTTTGAATGAGACAGCCGAGCAGCTCGGTCTGCCCAAGACCAACTTCTGGATCTACCCGGATAATGATTATGACTCGGCGGTCAATGCGTTCCTCGAGAATCCGGATGCACCATTCCCGGTCGTTTATATCTCGTTCCCGTCGGCCAAAGACCCTGACTACCTGAACCGGCATCCCTGTACGTCGACGATCGAAATCGTGGCGCCCGCGCCGTATGAGTGGTTCATCAAATGGCGTGATGAGACCTGGGGTAAACGTGGCGAAGACTACGACACGTTCAAGGCCGGACTCGGCCAACGGTTAATGCAGCATCTCTACGACAAAGTTCCGCAGGTCCGCGACAAAGTCGACTACTTTGAAGTATCGAGCCCGTTGTCGACAGACTGGTTCGGCGGCTATCACCACGGCGAACTTTATGGTCTCGCGCACACACCGGAGCGCATGCAGCAAAAGTGGCTGCGCCCACAGAGCCGGATACCGGGCCTGTGGCTCACGGGTCAGGACATTCTCACCTGTGGTGTCACCGGAGCCATGATGGCCGGAATGTTAACGACTATGAGCATCGTCGGGACTCGCAAGATGGCGCCACTGATGCAACGGATCTACAGTCAGGAGTGAACGACGAGTACGTCGCACGGCAGGTGATCCAGCACCTTGGCAGCCGTGCTGCCGATGTTTCGCCTCTTCAGTCCGGTGCGCGCCAATGCGCCCATAACGACAAGGCTCGCGCCATTCGAACGCGCGAACGCTGGCAGCAATTCATGGGCTCGTCCCGGCAGCTGATGTACCGCGTCCTCGGGCAATCCACATTTCTTCGCAAACGCATCCAGTGCCTGGCGGTGTTCGTTGCGAATCTTCTTGTCGATCTCATCGATTGGCAGCTTTACGGGTTTGAAACGTTTCATGGCTCGTGAGCCGATCGCATCAAGTCGCTGGTAGGTATGAAGAACCTGCAGTTTGCCGCCGCATTGTGCAGCAATGTCCTGTGCAAGCTTGACGATTTTGTGATCGAGGCGCGCCGGTTTATCGTGGCTGTTCATTGGGTCGACGGCCGCAACGATCACGGGCTTGTCTTTCCAATCGTTGGGTTTGACGAACCACAGCGGCGCTTCCAGTTTCCGAATGAGCTGCCAGTCCGTGTGCGCAAGTGACGCACGTTCTGACGGACTGTGAAAATGCGTGCCCTTGACGACAAATAGTGGGTCGATTCTCGCTGCCCTGGCACGAACCATGTCGACGACCGAGCGGGCCTTGGATGTGGTCTGATGCACGACTACACCTGCCGCTTCGGCAGACTCGACAAGCGCTTCCATACGCTCGTCCTGAGCGCTCCTGATGCTGTCGGCAATCATCTCCGCCTCCAACAGAAAGGTGTATGTCTCACTTAGCATGCGCGGCACCGGGTCACTGACCAGTAACTCCAGCTCACAGTTGTTCCGCTTTGCCAGCCACGCCGCGCGCGCGACGACAACCTTTGGATAGTTGTCGAATTCGATGACACAAAGCACTGTGCGGCTCATGAATATTTCCTCTGGTTGCGCGCTTGTACCCTATCGATTATAGGGCCAATAAGCACTGCGTATAACTACGAATATACGCTTTTTGATGATAGTTTTGCGTTTTCGCCTCACTCACGATGATGCACATGCCAGATTCGGAGCCGACAATTTTCGCCGTCGTCCTCGCCGCGGGACGCTCGTTACGTTTCGGATCGACCAAGCAAGCTGTTTTGCTTGACGGCGTTCCGCTCGTGCGACGAACCATAGACACAGCTGCCAGGGTTTGCGACAGCCGTGTGCTGGTAGTGATCGGTCATGACGCGGATACCGTGCTTGCGGCCATCGATTCGGAGCCTTGCTTTATCGCAGTTAACGAAGACTATGACGAAGGTCTGGGCAGCAGCATAGCCACTGCGGCGCGAGCATGTCACGGGCACGCTGACGGCCTGCTTCTGCTGCTGGCTGACCAGCCGCTTGTCACTCACCGGCATCTTAGGACCCTGATCGACTCCTGGTCTGGCGCTGACAATGAAATTGTGGCCTCGTCCTACTCGGGCACGGAAGGACCGCCCGTGCTGTTTTCGCGCGGCGCTTTCGAAGCGCTGCAATCGCTAAGCGGCGACCGTGGAGCCCACGCGCTGTTTCATGACGGCCGATTCGCGCTGCAGACCGTACCCTTCGAGCCGGCGGCTACTGATATCGATACTCCGGCGGATTTAGCCGCGCTGGTTTAAAAATTGCTGCATCTCGGCCACGATCGAGAGTGCAATCGGGCCGGGTCCGCGTCCGCCGAGATCGATGCCCGCCGGGCCGTGCAGTCGGCCCTGCAGTGCATCCGCTGCATCGTTTATTTCATTCATCAATCGTTCGCGCCGTCCGGCCGGACCGAGCAGCCCGATGTAAGCAATGTCCGACGCTGCGAGTTGCCGCAGATAGGCCCGGTCGCTCGCCAGGTGATGGCTCATGACTATCGCCAGATCAAAATGCTCCAGCCTGACCTGCTGAGCCAACTCGTCAACAGGACAACACAGGGCCCTGGTTGAATCTGCATAGCAGCGGCTATCCACGTACGCCGGCCGATGATCGATGACCGTGCAACGCCACCCGAGTTCCGACGCAATCCTGACAACGGGTTCCGAATCGAGGCCGGCGCCGAGGATCAGCAATGCCGGCGGCGGCTCGATGCAGGCGTAAAGAACAACGCAAGCGCCTTCAGGAGTATCGGCTTCACGCATGGTCGCCGGTCTTTTTTTGTCAACACTTTTCGCAATCGAACGAAGCACTGCATCGCTTATGCCAAAGCCCAGTTCGCGGCCGTCTTGCAGTAGCATGGAAGCTCCCGCCTTGATCGAAGTCGATTCCGCGCGAATTACAATAGCCAGCGTGGCCGGCTCATCACCACTGAGAACGTCGGCGATAGCGGCAAACGGCTGGTATTCGTTTTCCGGCGACAATGGCTGCAGCAGCACGCGCATCGTGCCATCGCAGCCCACCCCGAGTCCCCACAGCTCGTCATCGGCACTCAGGTCATAGCTCGCGGTTTCCGCGACACCGGATTTAATAACGTGCCGGGCGCGCTCCACGAGGTCGCCCTCGAGACAGCCGCCGGACAACATGCCGCAGAAATTTCCGTCGCCGTCAATGATCATCTGCCCGCCGGCTTTGCTGTATGTCGAGCCGATAGTCTCGAACACCGTTGCCAGCACCAAAGACTGGCCGCCCGACGCGCGCTGTGTAAAGAATTTCAGCAAGTTCATGTTTGGCTGAATAGCCCGACGTACATAAGGCGGATCGCTGTGACGGTCACGAGTACCCTGAAAACGGCGCGAAACAAGGACTCCGAAATTCGATCAACGACCATCTTCCCCAGCCAGGTCCCCAGGAAGGCGGCTGCAATGGAAAATGCAATAATTTGCAGATAGGGCGCGTAGTCGAATCCATTAAATGAATAACCGGCAATTTTCAGAAGACTCATTCCCGTCAGGCAAGCTGCCATCGTACCAACGATCTGCCGCTTTTTGAGCCCTGTGTGCAGGATGATCGCGTGTAATATCGCACCGTAGGCAAATAAGGTCGATAACAACGAGTGCAGGAAGCCCACGATCATCCATGGCTGTCGGAACTTCGGTCGCCACGAAATCTCAGGCAACCAGATTGCGATCAACATGACGATACTGATCGCCGTTGCGATTATCGTCTCCGGTAGCTCAACATAGATCCGGGAGCCAATGGCGACCGCTGCAACACTGCCGATGAGAAACGGAGCCGCGATTTTCCAGTCAATCTCGTTCCAGAAGAACAGCAAACGTGTTGAGGTCGAGCCAATCAATAGCGTCGAGTGTATCGGTACGATGGCAGCAACCGGCAGCACGGTGCTGGTCACCGCAAGCACGATCATCGCTCCGCCGGCCGAGAACGCTGCATTGCACAGGGCGGCCAGGAAACTTCCCGCGACTATGATGTAAAAGGTTGCATCGACCTCGAGCATGCCGAGTATGCTACTCGGTACTCTACCCTGGCTCCACACGAATACATTGTGATCGGGAGAGAATTATTACCGGGCAGCATCGATTTGCTCGTCGAGTCCTGATACATTGAAAAAAAAACAAGAAGAGGCTTTTTTATGAAACCCAGGATTCGACGTCTTTCGAAATCGTTACGGTTGTTGCCCGTTGGCGTGGCACTCGTGGTTCTGCTGACAAGCGCTTGCTCATCAAACCCCGAACTGGTCCTGAGCAAGCTGGACCCCAGAACCAGCGTCACGATAAGCTACAACCAGTCGCCATTGGTCTTTGTTCGCAGCCTGGCCGCTGATACGTCGCGTGACCAAGAACACGTCTATCTCGGACCTGTCGAGGTCAACCGAAGCGGGGACTATCGCTATTACATCTGGTTGGCAAGCTGGAGCATGACGGATGCTGCTGCGACTAATCGACGCTACGATCGTCTCGAGTCAATCGACATTATCGCAGACGGCAGTCCGGTGACGCTCAAATTAACAGGTGCTTCTACGCGGGCGATTGGCGCGAGCGAGCCAGTTTATCGAAAGCCCGTTGGATGGGCTATTGAGGCCTATTATGATGTCACGCTCGAGCAGCTTCGCACGATAGCGCAGGCCACAGATCTAAGAGTGCAATATTCTTCGACGCTTGAAACATTCGAACTCTGGGACGACCCGATAGCCAGTAAAGCAGGCCTCGTTGAGTTCGTGGTCCACTCGGACTTCTAGCCTGCAGCCGATGGACCTGTCAACTCAAGGACTGGTGCGACCTATCAGGTGGTCTGTTCGTCGTCGGAGTCGGCGCGCTGCATCTTGTCGGGGTGCTTGCTGCGCCAGATGGTCACGGTAATCGAGCCAAGTATGGAAACCAGACCCATCGCCAGGTACACCGGACTCATGGGTGCATCAAGGCCCAGGTAGAACACACCGATAATGAAACAAGCGCCCATAAACGCGTATAGCAAAGGCAGTGACTTATAGACAGGTTCGGGCAACCACATAGTTAATTTCTCGTAGAATCCTCGGCTTGTGTCCATCAATAATGCTGGCAGCAGCAAAATTCTACTGTGATACAGGTCACGCAAACAAGTCGGATTTCTACGTAACTGCATGAATATCAGGGGTAACGCACACTCTTCAGTGTGAACTCGTTGTGTAACAGGAATATTTCAGGCAGGCGAGCCCGTCGGTAACACATACCAGATGACGCCCAGGAAGTGGCAGACTCCGCCGCCGAGCACCAGTACGTGCCAAACGGTGTGGTTGAAGGGAATTTTGTCTACGGCATAAAAAATGGCGCCGATCGAGTAGCAAAGGCCACCCGCCAGCAGCCAGGCCATGCCGTTGGCACCGATGGCGCTGGCCATCTGCGGTGCGGCGACGACGATCAGCCAGCCCATGGCAAGGTAGCTCGCGAGCGCGATTCTGGGAAAGCGGTGTCGAAACCAGAGCTTCTTGACGATGCCGGCCGTTGCCAGCGCCCACACCGTGCCAAACAGCCACCAACCGGTATTCGTGCGCATCGCAACGAGCAGGAACGGCGTGTAGGTGCCCGCGATCAGCAGGTAAATCGCACAGTGATCCAGCAATTTGAAGATTTCGCGGTGACGCGAGGCATACATGCCGTGGTAGATGGTCGACGCGAGAAACAAGGTAATCAGGCTCGCACCGTATATTGAACTGGCCACGATGCGCCAGGGATCCGCTGCGGCAATCGACAAATACAGCATCCACGACAAGCCGAAGATGCTCAGCAAAGCCCCGACGCCATGCGTGATCGCATGCAGGACTTCTTCCAGAACGCTGTACTCGAGTATTTTCGCCTCTGTCGTCATGTGCAGTATCATACGACACGGCGATATGACGTGATTACGATATCGCGCCAAATGCCGAACGCTGGAATCACGTAATGGTCACCAAAGAGAATTTGATTTGACGTCGCGTAACTTTCTATCGCGCGCAATCTGTCGGTCGATAACTGCGCTCATCGTCACGGTCGCGCTCGCTTCTTGCGCCACGCAGCGCGGTGCGACACGCGACGAATTCACAGTTTCTGTTTTCGGCACCAACGACGTGCACGGCCAGCTGTTGCCGGACGGAGACCGCGGCGGTCTCGTTGCGGTCTCGGCTTACATCAATGCCCTGCGAGCGGCGCGCGATGAGGATGGCGGCGCCGTCCTCGTAATCGATGCCGGCGACATGTGGCAGGGCACGCTCGAATCCAACCTGGTCGAAGGCGCCGCGGTCGTCGAGGCCTACAATGCGATCGGTTTTGATGCCGCCGCAATGGGCAATCATGAATTCGACTTCGGGCCAGTCGGCAGCAAGGCCGTCCCCGAGGGTCCCGGCGACGACGCTCGCGGAGCGCTCAAACTACGAGCGGGCGAAGCAGATTTTGCTGTACTTGCTGCGAACCTGATCGATGAACAAACAGGCAGGCCCATCGACTGGGAAAACGTTCGCCCGTCCGTCATCCTCGACGTCAACGGCATCATATTCGGCATCGTAGGCGTAATGACCTCAGGCGCCTTGCAGACGACCATCGCTGCCAATGTAATCGGTTTGCGCGTTGCGCCGCTGGCCGAGACGATTACGAAAGAGGCCCGGGCGTTGCGCGACCAGGGTGCCGCAGTCATCATCGTAACGGCACATGCCGGCAGCTCCTGCAAGCAGTTCGAGGATCCAACAAATCTGTCGTCGTGCGACATGGCCGGCGAGATCATGCGCGTAGCATCGGCATTACCACCAGGCCTGGTCGATCACATCATTGCAGGGCACGTTCACCGCGGTATTGCGCATATCGTCAACGATATATCGATCACCTCCAGTTATTCAAACACACGCGCATTCAGCCGAGTCGATTTCGGTATCGAAGCAAAAACAGGAAAAGTCGTCTCGCGAACGGTGTTTCCCCCACACTGGGCGTGCCTTTCAGTCGTTCGCTCGAGCGGCGAATGCGCGTCTCCGGGTGACACGGTGAGCGAAACTGCAACCGCGGTGTACGAGGGTCATGCGGTTGAGGCAGACCCTCGGGTTCTCGAGATTGCAGCGCACGCGGCGGCGTTTGCCGAGAACATCAAGCGACAGGAGCTGGGCGTTCACCTCGATTCCAGATTCGAAAATCCAGCCAGCACCGAAGCGCCCCTTGCAAACCTGATGACTGACGCATTACTCGAATCCACGGGGGCAGATATCGTTATCCACAATGTTATCGGGGGTATCAGAAACGCGCTGCCGCAGGGCGAACTCACGTTCGGTTCGGTTTACGAGATGTTCCCGTTCGACAACCGGGTCGTGGAACTCGAACTCACGGGCCATGAACTTCGCACGATAATCGCGGAGCAGGCGCACAATCACGGACGGCGCGCGGGCTTTTCAGGCATGCGCGTATTTGTCGAATGTACGAACGACAAAATGGACGTCGTCATGGAACTCGATGACGGACGAACAATCCGTGACGCCGATCGTCTGAGCGTGATAGTCAATGACTACCTCGCATTGGGCGGCGATGGAATACTGACATCGATCGTGCCCGAGGGTGGCTTTGACGTTGAAAATGGCATGCCGCTGACGCGCGATGTGCTGGTTGAGTGGTTTCAGGACAACGGCGACTCGTTGAAGCCCGAGGACTATATGACTTCGGAAAACCCGAAGTGGAATGTCCCGGATCCGCTGCCCTCAAGCTGCGCGTTCTGAAAAAAGCCAGTGGATTTTACGCTCTACTGGTTTATGTTCCCGGTGTCGATTGGCGTCGCGACCTGCGCGATGCTCAGCGGCATCGGCGGAGCCGCACTGTTCACCCCTATATTCGTGCTGCTTTTTCCCATTTTGGGTCCGGAGTATGTGCTCGCGTCCACCTTCGCGGCGATCAGCACCGCCCTGCTAACCCAGACCTTCGGCTTTATCTCCGGCTTCATCGGCTATTACCGGCGCCGCATGATCGATTTCGATCTTGCGATCCGATTCATAAAGATCTCCGCGCCTGTCGCCATAATCGGTGCGCTGGTGGCACACATTGTCCACGACGCGATATTAATCGCAGCCTATGCGATGCTCGTGTTTGTGCTGGCAATCGGCATGCTGTTCCTTCGTCGGCAACAGGCGTCCCGACCAAATTTCGATGCGCCGACTCCGCGTCCGAAATTTTCAGCTCGTGATTTCGCATTAACCGGGCTCGGTGCTTTTCTTACCGGGATGGTTTCGGTCGGCATTGGAGAAGTCATCGTTTCTCGACTGACAAAGCGCGGCGTGCCGGTCGGTACTGCGGCCGCAACCTCGGTCGCCATCGTCATGTTCACGATCCTGCTCGCCACCGTGACATTAGTCACGCAGCTGGTCCGGGACGGCGGTATTGGCGCCGTGCCCTGGAACCTGATTTGCTACGAGATCCCGGGCGTCGCGATCGGTGGTCAACTTGGCCCGCGCCTGCAGGGCTTTATCTCGCAGCGCTCGATGGAGCGCGCTATCGGTGTATTGTTTGTCTTGCTGGCGGTCGCAATGATGACCGTGGCGATGAAGAAATTTGGCGTTCTGTGAGTCGCAGGACGGTCTGCTGGCATTGGCGGTCGACAATAAAGAACAGGTCCGAAGAGCTGTCCGGCCTCCGATATTAGACAAGGTGCTCGTCAATCGTATTCTCGATGGCGGATCGAATGGGCCCCTCCATGAACTTCAGAGCAAACCCGAGATTGATCTCCAGCTCGATGCTGTCGTCCTCGACGTGCAGGTAGCCGTTCACACCACTGCCGCGGACCATCAGCCGATCGCCCTGCCATTTTGAGGTAAGGGAATACTGCCGTCCGAGATGCGCAGCAATCTCGTTGGCGCGTCGCCTGGCCTCCTCCGACCCGAGGCGGTGACTGCGTCTTATTCTCATGCAAATTCTTCTTTGACGGGCAGGGTTTTAGTGTGAACACCCTAATCCTAACAGCTAGCATTCATCCATGGCAGGCAAATCAATTCCAAGGAGAATGATCATGGCAGGCAAAAAAGGTAAGACAAAACAGAAAGTTAGCGACAAGAAAGTAACGGAACAGTTTGAAGATGCGTTCCTGGCAGGACTCGGTGCGTTGTCGAATGCTCAAAAGGCCGGAGCCAAGACATTTGACTCGCTAGTCAAACAGGGCGAGACCTTCCGCAAGAAGGCAACGAAGAGGACCGAAGCTCTGATCGACGACGTTCAGGATGCAATTCGCGAGATGAACGAAGACGCACAGTCCAAAGCAACTGGGCTTCTCGACCAGGTTCGCGACAAGTCGAACCTGAAAAAGCTGAACAGCGCATTCGACTCTCGTGTCGCCGGTGCGATGGACCGTCTGCACGTTCCGAGCAAGAACGATGTTGACGCTATCAACAAGAAGCTGAATAAGATTCTCAAGCTGCTTGAAACCAAGCCGAAAGCCAAAGCTGCGCCGAAAGCGAAAGCTACGCCGAAAGCGAAAGCTGCACCGAGGGCGAAAGCCAGGAAAAAGGTAGCCAAGACGCCGGCCAAGAAAGCGGCCAGCAAGACGGTTAAGAAAACGGTCAGCAAGACGGCACAGAAAGCAGCCTGATAGCTGACGCGTAAGGAGAAATGAAATGACGGAGAAAAGAGTGAAGAGCACAAAGAAAGTGACGCGCAAGAGAGCGGTCACCAGGAAAGCGAAACCCAAATCTGTATTTCAGATGTTGGAAGACAGCGTAGTTGGCAAGCCCATAGAGATCGCGAACAAGACGTTTCTTGCGAGCCTGGGCCTGGTTTCGACGATGCAGACCGAGTTCACGAAGTTTCAGTCAGATTTCGAGAAGACGTTTGAAAAACTTGTGAAAGACGGTGAAAAGGCTCGTGCTCGTTATCGCGCCGGTTTCCGTGACTTCCGCGAAGACGTCAAGGACTTCGGTGTCGATGTCGTTGAAGACGTAGTTGAAGTCAAAGATCGCGTGGTTGAAAACGTAAAATCGGCAGCTTCTAGCTAAACAAGCCGGATAGCCAGGCTGAAAGACCAGCCTGATAGACTAAGGGCCGCTTCATGCGGCCCTTTTTCTTGTGCGCTCAGGTCTCGTAGTACGTTGCCAGTTTAGCCAGGTGTCCGACGGCATCCCCGGCAACGAATGGCTTAAGCGTGTTGAGTACGGCGGCCGCAATATGTACCGCGGAATCGTCAGCCGTGCGCGGAGAATCAACAAGGGCATCGAATCTCTCCGAGAACAGCGCTATGACGGCGAGATTCCTGCTCACTACCCGCATGTCGCGGTTGTCGAGCTGGATTTGGCCACCGGCCACCAGCGAGTGCAGGTATAACTCGAACGATGCGGCCAGCCCCCGGGCGAAGTGCTTGAGAGCATGTCCGACCTTCGAATATTCGGCGATGAGTGATTCCATGTCGCGAAGCAGGAAGCGGTACGCGGCGGTCAATTCGAGCAGCAGATGCAGGAATACCCAGAAATCATCGAGCGAGGCTTGTTGCGATTCGGGGGGTCGCAAGACCTGTTTCGCGTCGGCCTGGAACTCGAGGAGCAGCGCGTCGACGAGGTCGGACTTCCTGTTGAAATGGTAGTACAGGTTTCCGGGGCTGATATCGACTTCATCAGCAATCTCATTCGTCGTCGTATTGGGTTCGCCGTTCTCATTGAACAGCAATAAGCTCGATACGAGAATTCGTGTCCGGGTATCGCGTTTCATGCATCCATCCGTCTTTGAGCTCTACTCTACCCGGATCTACAAGCCTACGGGTACTACGTATTGTAGATCTTCGTGGCGCTACGTATTCATAGAAACTGGGGGCAATAATAACAACATGCTCGTTTCAAAAAGAGCGTCGCCACCTGGCCTGTAGGTCGAGGGCCTTTTGAATTCCGCTGGAATTTCAAGGGGATCGAAGATGAAGTGGCACGTCCTGCGCCCATTGTGGGTCGCAATTGGATTAGTCGGGGCAATCCTCGTTGCCCGAGTGTTCCTTGTTCCCGATGACTTCGGCGTTCACGGCAAGAATTTTACCTACGGGTATTACCGGCTGAGCAACGTCCAGGAGTGGGTAGATTTCCCGGTCAAGTACCAGGGCCGGGAAGGCTGCGTCGAATGTCACGAAGCGAATGTCGTAACGCTCAATGCGTCCAGCCATGCACCTGTCGAGTGCGAAAACTGTCACGGTCCCGGAGCCCATCATCCGGATGGCATCGAATCGCTTCCGCTGAATACGACCAGGGAACTTTGCCTGCGCTGCCACGCGTACCTCGAGTACCCAAACAGCGCCAGGGGTTCGCTTATCAGCATCGAGGACAAGAGGCACCGGCGACGCCGGGAATGCGTCAAGTGCCATGACCCGCATGATCCCGGGGAGGATACGTAATGACCTGTTCTCGGCGCGATTTTCTGAAAGACGCTGTCGGCGGCACTTTGGCAACCGTAATGCCCCTGAGCGCGTTTACGTTTCTAAGCCATTCAGAAGCCCGGGCCGCGGTCCAGGAATCGAAGGTCCGATGGGCCTTTCTTGTAGACACGAACAAGTGCGTGGGTTGTGGCCTTTGTGTCAAAGCCTGCAAGAACGAGAACGAAATTCCTTACGATGCAGAGGTTACGCGAACCTGGGTCGAGCGATACGTGGTCACCAAGGACGGTAATACGCATATCGACTCACCAATGGGTGGCCGCGACGGCTTTACGAGTATGGAGGTAGATGGAGAAGAAATTGATCCGGATAATATTGAAAAAGCGTTCTTCGTTCCTAAACTCTGCAATCAATGCGACAACCCGGCCTGTGTACAGGTGTGCCCGGTCGGTGCGACCTACCAAACCAATGACGGCGTCGTCCTGGTCGACCGGGATTGGTGCATCGGGTGCGGCTATTGCATCATGGCCTGCCCGTACGGTGTCCGCTTCTTTCATCCGGTACACAAAGTCGCCGACAAATGTAACTTCTGCTACCACCGCATCAGCAAGGGCATGGAGCCCGCGTGCGTAGAGTGTTGTGCGTTCGGCGCGCGTCGCATTGCCAATCTCAAGGATCCCGATGACCCGGTTACGAAAATCATAATGACCGAGAGGGTTGCGGTTCTCAAAGATGAATACGGCACGAAGCCGCATGTCTTTTACCTGGGCCTTGACGCCAACGTGAGGTGATCGCATGCCCAATGACATCATTGTTCATGGCATAGAGTGGACCGCAAAAGAGCTGTTCGTCTACCCGAACGAGTACATCTATTGGAGCATCCAGATTGTCATGTACCCGTATATGACCGGGCTCGTTGCCGGTGCTTTCGTACTGTCGTCGCTTTATCACGTATTCGGTCTTAAACAACTGAAGGAGATTGCCCAGTTTTCCCTCGTGTTTTCGCTGGCGCTACTCCCTGTCGCCGCGTTGCCGCTGCTGCTGCATCTGCAACAACCAACGAGAGCAATGGAGCCATTGCTTACGCCTCATTTCACGTCTGCGATTGCTGCATTTGGAATCGTTTTTACAGCTTATGCGCTCATCGTCCTGAGCGAAATCTGGTTTGTCTATCGCAAGTATTTCGTGGAGCAGGTTCACGCGTTGAGGGACAAGCCGGGAATTTCGAACGGGATGAATCGCCTGGTCTACCAGGCGCTGACGATTGGCGCCTATGATGTCAGCGACGATGCGATCAGGGTGGACAAGAAAGCAGCCAGGGTTCTGGCGGCTATCGGCATACCTGTGGCTTGTTTTCTGCATGGTTATGCCGGGTTCATTTTCGGCTCGGTCAAAGCCAATGCTTTGTGGATGTCGCCACTAATGCCCGTCATCTTCATCATGTCCGCCGTCGTATCAGGCATCGCGCTTTGCATGCTGACCTACATTGTCATCAGAGAGTGGCAGGCTTTTCGTAGCAGGCGGCACGGTGGCATGCTCAAAGCCAAAGAAATCAAGGGAGCAGAACAAGGTGTAATAGACACGGCAGCTAGATACCTGCTGGGGTTTCTCGTAGCCGCGATCAGTCTGGAACTGTTGGATCTTATCTTCCGCGGCTACACCGCGATGAAGTCCTGGGACATCCTGCGTTCCGTAATGTACGGCAAGGACTTCATGAACATTTTCGTCCTGCAATACACGCTGGGCAATCTCGTGCCGTTCGTGCTGTTGATTCTGCCTGGCCGAACCTTGAAACGTACCATACTGGCCCTTCTTCTTGTTCTGTTCGGGGTGTTCATGATGCGCTGGAACGTGGTCATCGGTGGCCAGGCGTTCTCCCTGTCGTTTTCAGGCTACATGCATTACGAGATTCCGATCATCCCCCATAGCTTGGAGACGTTTAAGGAAGGCCTGTTCGGCGCGCTAACGGTTATCTCGGTGCCCTTCATTTTGTTCTGGATTATCAACAAGTTCGTACCGTCGCTACAACGAGAAGCGAGCGGCGAATAGATGGAAGATCGAGTTGCCGACCTGGAGTCGCGTCTTGCCGCCGTCGAGCGGCGGCTAAGCAAGCTTGAGGGTCACGCGCCCGGCGCATCGGCCATTGATGAAGTTGATTCTGAACCGACGCTCGGAAACGGTTCCCTATCCAATGCATCAACGCTTATTGGCCGGGTTCTTCTGATATTTGGCGGCGCCTACCTCCTGCGCGCCATCACTGAGAACGCGGTTGTACCCACGGCGTTAGGCATATCGATGGGCGCGACCTATGCCCTGGTCTGGCTGTTCATGGCGCATCGGCGCGGCGGCGACGAAAGTCAGCGTACCGGTGCCTTGTTTTATGGTGGCGCTTCCGTACTTCTCGCACTGCCGTTACTTGTTGAAGCCACAGGACGCTTCGCGCTGCTCTCGGGACTCCAAAGCATCATCGCGCTTACCGTGTTTTGTGCATTGTCCCTGTCGGTTGCCGCGGCGAGGGACCTGCGACTTCTTGCGTGGCTCGCTACGGCAGGTGGCATCGGCACAGCCATGGTTGTTCTGAAACTGTCTCAAAGCGCGGTTCCTGTCGCGGTATTCCTGATTTTTCTCGGTGTCAGTACTTTGTGGGCTTGTTACTGGCGGCATTGGAAGGGTCCGCAATGGCTGGGAGCTTTGGGCGCGAACGCGGGTGTGCTTGCGCTGGCCATGCTCAGCACCAGTGAGCAGTGGACGGTCGCGCACCTGTCTGTGTTCCTGGCAGCCGCCCTGCTATTGCTTGCTTATCTCCTGAGCTTTGCACTTCACACTCACATCCGTGGTCACAACGTCGGCGTATTCGAAGCGGTTCAGGCCCTGCTGGCAATCGGGATCGCATTCCTGGCCGCCAGCATTGCAGCCCGGGCGAGCCAGCTCGTCATGTCGCAGGTCGGCATCCTGACATTGATACTCGCCGCGTTTGCATACGCGCTCGCGTTTACATCGCAGACACGCGCCGCCCGGGGCCGAAATTTTTTCTTTTATTCCACGCTGGGGTTAGTACTACTGGTGGTCGGCAGTGCCCTCGTACTGTCACCTGCCGTCGCGGCAGCCGCATGGTCGCTGCTGGCGTTGGCCATGGCATGGTTCAGTGGGCAATACGGCAGGGTTGCCTTGAGCCTGCAGTGCACGTTCCTGTTGCTGGCTGCCGGAGTGAGTTCCGGAATCCTCGAGACAGGACTGCAGGCGCTGGCAGGCGAAGCCCTCGCATCCTGGCCGCCGTTGGTACCCTGGCACCTGGTGGTTGCGCTGACGACCGTTGCGTGCCTTTTCATTCCCGTCGCGCAACATTCTGATCGCTGGGGTGTGCTGGCTGGCGTGCCGCAATTGATCGTGCTGGCGCTGTCGGTCTGGGAGGTGGGCGGGCTCATGGTCGTCTACCTCGCGCCGGTCCTGGCCAGCGCCGGCACCGCGGAGGCAAATCAGGCTATTCTGGCAGCCCTGAGAACGGCCGTACTATCAATATCGTCTGTGACACTGGCCTTATCCAGCCGCCACCAGCGATGGCCCGAAGCGCGTTGGCTGGTCTACCCGGTCCTTGTCCTGGTCGGCATCAAGTTGTTCCTGGAAGACTTTCCGAACGGCCAGCCCGTGACTCTTTTCGTCGCTCTCGCGCTGGTCGGCAGCGCCTTGATCCTGGTTGCCAGACTGCTCGGTCGCGATAGCGCCAGCGATTGAGTTCTCGCCAGGAATCCGTAGAAATCCCTACCTGATTTCAGGAACAACCTATTGAGAATTCACCTGTATTCCGGAAGATGCACATCAGAAAATTAGAATGTTCTAATGTACTGACATTCTGGTATTGCATGGACTGCAGCTAGACGAACCAAGAAATGAAGCGCAACGCCCCGACAGGTGCATTTGCCAGACCTGCTCCAGCCTCAGTTAAAACCGGGCCGATTCTCTTCCTGAACCCGCCATGCTCCCTTTTTATTCACTCACGTTGGGAGAAACCATCATGAAACTCTTAAGGCACGGCTATTCTCCGCCTGTCCTGCTGACACTCGCCATCATGGCCAGCTTTGGCCTGTCAGGCTGTGATGGGGATGATGGCGCAGCGGGCGCGGCTGGTGCAGCCGGTACTGCCGGCGGTGACGGCTCCGATGGCATCAGTTGTTGGGACCTTAATCAGAACGGAATTGGCGACCTTCCGGATGAGGATGTCAACGGCGACGGTGTGGTCGATGTGCTTGACTGCAACGCAACCTCCAGCGACGCCTACGAACCCGAGCAGCTGCACATAGGTTACTTCGAAAAACATGCTTACGAAGGCACCGAGTCCTGCCTGGACTGCCACGGCAAGATCGGCGACGACCTGGTCACCACGGCGCACTTCAAGTGGGAGGGCTTCGCTTCCAACATTGAAGGCCATGCGGGCCACATGCATGGCAAGAGAGACATCCTCAATAACTTCTGCATAGCCATACCAAGCAACGAAGGCCGCTGTACGCAGTGCCACGCCGGTTACGGTTACGCGGATGCCGGTTTCGATTTTTCGGACCCGGATAATGTCGACTGCCTGGTCTGCCACGACCAGACAAAAACTTACGCCAAAGGGCAAAAAACCGCGGGCCTGCCTGAACCGGGCGTTAACCTGGCGCTGGTTGCTCAGAGCGTCGCCATGAACTCCGGTGTGCCAACCATCGACAACTGCATCGACTGCCATGCCAAGGCGGGCGGCGGCGACAACGTCAAGCATGGCGACCTGTCCCTGTCACTGGCCAACACGACGCGCGACTTTGACGTGCATATGGGCACCGACGGTGCCGATTACGAATGCGTTGCCTGCCACAAGGTCGAGCGTGACGGTGACAAAAAATTGGTGTCGCACGGTATTGGCGGCATGCCCTATCACTCCGTCGACGAAGGCGACATGCAGCAGTGCGAGGACTGCCATTTAAGTCGCTTGACCCAGCATATCAACACCACGGTCGAGCAAATTATCAACTTCGAGGGTCACGACAGGCTCGCCTGCCAAGCCTGCCACATCCCGACCTTTGCTCGCAACCAGTCGACCAAGACCGAGTGGTATTGGGCGGAGGCCGGCCAGACTA
>JABDOQ010000074.1 GCA_013043165.1 Woeseiaceae bacterium
AGGTGCGCGAGGAGCGCGCCGCCACCGGCGTAGGCGCGCTGCGTTTCGGCATTTACGCTAACGTCGGTGAGCTGCGAGAGATCGATCATCAGCCCGTCATCACAAACTGATTTGCCGGGCCAACTATGGCCGCCGCCCCGAACGGCAACCAGGAGCTCCCGTTCGCGCGCAAAGGTCACCGCATGAGACACATCCTGGCTGTTCAAACAGCGGGCGATCAGCGCCGGCCGCTTGTCGTGCATGCCGTTCCAGATTGTCCTGGCGCCGTTGTAGTCCGGATGCCCTGTTAGCATCACCGGTCCGGTCATGGCGTCGCCCAACTCTTTGATAGCCACTTTGTCGAGTTCGATTTCGGCGCCGTCCAGCGAGATACCACGAATACTGGTGTTGGCGTGCGTTGCGACCGTGCCTTTTTTCTCGCAGCTGGCCAGGAAGGGATATGCGACCGCCATGCTCGCTGCCAGCGTCGTCTTGCAGAATCTGCGTCGATCCACGAGTGTTCCCCTTAGTTTTTCTGTTTCTATGCCTAAGGGTAGTGGAAATCTCGAGGATTGCTATGCGCAGAGCCTTTCATGCATGGTCTTTTTCAGACCTGAGCTGGCGGCGCATCAGCGTTTCGACGGCTTCGCGCGGTGCAGCACCTTTGTAAAGGATCCGGTATATCTGGTCGCAAATCGGCATTTCGATGCCAAGCCCCTCGGCAACCTCTTTCACAGCTTCCGCCGCCATGACGCCCTCGACGACCTGCTGTATCTCTTCCTTGGCTGCCTCAACGGTCATGCCTTTCGCCAGCGCGAGTCCCATGCGTCGGTTGCGGGAGAGATTGTCGGTGCACGTCAGCACGAGGTCGCCCATACAGGCCAGACCCATGAATGTCTCTTTGCTTGCGCCAAGAGCAACGCCAAGGCGCGTCATCTCGACGAGACCGCGATTTATCAGTGCGATCCTCGTATTGGCACCAAAACCCAGTCCATCGGACATCCCGGCTCCGATGGCGAGGACGTTCTTGACGGCACCCCCCACTTCGACGCCGATCATGTCGTCGGACGTGTACGCGCGAAACTTGTCGCCCGACAAACCGACGGCTAACGCCTGCGCAAACTTATTGTCGTTGGCTGCGATGGTCAGGGCGGTGGGCAGTCCTGCAGCGACCTCCTTGGCAAATGTCGGTCCGGATAAAACCGCCATCGGGCGTTCCGCCCCGAGCACTTCGCTCGCCACCTCGTGCGGCAACTTGCCGGTGTGCAGCTCAAATCCCTTGGTCGCCCAGCACACGCGGGACTGTGGCTGAAGAAATGGTTTGATAGCCGTCAGCGTATCGCGCAGACCGTGGCTCGGTACCGCGACAAGAATATCGCGCGCTCCCTCAAGGCACTCCTGCAGATTCGGGTTGGCAACAAGGTTTGCAGGGAAGCGGACGCCGGGAATATAGCGAGTGTTCTCGCCCTTGACCGCCATTGCCGCCAATTCGTCCAGCTCGAGGAGACCCCCGAGCCTGACGTTGCAACCGCTGCGCGCGAACTGTAAGGCCAGCGCGGTTCCCCAGGACCCGGCGCCAATAACGGCAACCGTTTGCGGTGCGCCGTTCGTGGTCAATGTTTTTCCGTCACCTCGGCCGCTGCCGCGACTTGCTGCTGCTTCGACTGCATGTACAGTGCGTCAAAATTAATCGGCTGCATAACGAATTCCGGAAAACCGCCCTTCTGGATTATTGAGGCAATCGCCTCACGAGCGTATGGGAACAGGATATTCGGACAATAACTGCCAACGATCGCCTGAAGTTCCTCGTCGTCGTAGCCTGCGATCTCGAACAGGCCCGCCTGCTGCAGTTCAACAAGGAAGCAGGTCTTGTCCTCTTCCTTTGCTTCAATCGTAATGGTCAGTACAACTTCATGATGATCGTCTTCAACCGGCGTGTGCGCGCTGCGCAGATTCAGATTGGTCTGGGGTTTCCAATCACCCTGCCGGAATATTGACGGGGACCGCGGCGACTCGAAAGAAAAGTCCTTTAAATAGATCTTCGCGACCATCAAGCGCTTCTCAGCGTCTTTTTCCTGATCTGTCATCTTATCTCCTGTTTCCTAATTGAGTGCCGCCAAACTAGCCGGCAAGCATTTTTTCCAGCTCTCCGCTTTTGTCGAGAGCGCTGAGTTCGTCAAAGCCGCCAATCGCGGCATCACCGACAAGCACCTGCGGCACCGTTGTCCGGCCGCTGCGTTCCTGCATTTCGGCAAGCAGCGCAGGATTATCGGTAACGATGATGTCGTCAAAATCAATACCTTTCCGAGTGAGCAACATGCGCGCCGCGCCGCAATACGGGCAGCTTGTGTTGCCGTAAAGGGTTACCGGTTTGTTGCTATTGCTGCTGGTCATTCCTGGACCGCTTCTTCTGTTTGTTCGACTTGCCGCGCGTCTTCTTGCCCGTCACGACGGGCAGCCCGGCCTGACCCCAGCCCGACATTCCTCCCTTCAGCCCGAAGACACTCTCGAAACCGGACTCGCGCAGCTTCACAACGGTTTTCGTGGTCGTAATGCCGGCGTCACAAACGGCAACGATGGGCGTGCTCTTGTACTTGGAGAGCTGTTCGATTTTCGCGTCGAGCTCGTCGGCCGGGATGTTCTTCGCGTTGACGATATGGCCACGAGCGAAGGCGTCCGGGCTACGTATGTCGACCACTACTGCGTCGTTGTTGATCAGCTTGACTGCGTCACCTGCCTCGATGTTGATAAGGCCGCTCGCCTTGCGGCGCAACTCGGTGAAGACGACGACAAAAAAGCTGATCATCAAGGCGGACACGAGCAACATATGGTTGCTCGTGAATTCTAGAAATTTGTCCATGAATCAATAATTTCGGCGCGGGCGAGTGCACCTTGGCGATATCCAAAGGCGGGATTATACGCGTATTCGCGGGCGGTCATACCCTTGAGGCCCTACACTCGCGCCAATGAAGTGGCGAATTATTATCACTGCGGCCCTGTTGGCCGCCGGTCATGCCGGACAGGCACAGGATGCAGACGGCGAACTGACCAAGGTCAAGGAGCACGAACTGGAAGACGTTCGCGAGCGCATCAGCTTGCTCAAGCAGAGCATGGACGCGAGCGCTGATGAGCGAGATCGACTGACGGCGGAGCTGCAGGAGGCTGAAGTCGCGATTTCGGAGCAACGCATGCGGCTCAAGGAAATCGGGCGCCAGCAACGCTATACGATCGAAAAGAAAGCGGAGCTGGACGCCGACCTCGCTTTGCGGGAGGCGCATCTCGACGAGGAATCGACGGCGCTCGCCGTCCAGGTTCGAGCCGCTTATATGAGCGGCAGCCAGGAAAAAATAAGGCTGCTGCTTAACCAGCGGGATCCGGCGACCTTGGGCCGGCTGATGGCCTACTATCGGTACCTTAACGACTATCGTGCGGAGAACATCGAGGCCGTTATGGCAGAAATCAAGAAGCTCGACGCGCTCAAGGGCCAGATCGCCGCCGAAGAGGCCAGGCTGGATGAACTGGCAGCCACACGTTACGCGGAGCTGACGCACCTCAATCGGTCTCAGGAAGAAAGAGCGGCACTGCTCGCATCGCTGCGCCAAAAGATCGATAGCGAGGGCCAGGAAGTCGAGCGCCTTGCCGCACAGGAAAAAGACCTGACGCGGCTCATTGCGGAGCTGTCGAGCATTCTGTCCGACTACCCGATCAGCTCGGAGGAACCGTTCAGCGCGCACAAGGGAAAGCTGACCTGGCCCGTGGCCGGGACGCTGCTGCACGATTTTGGTCAACCGCGCCTCGGCGGTACGATCAAGTGGAACGGCGTCGTACTTGCCGCGCCGCGCGGCCGTGAGGTCCGCGCGATTTATCATGGACGAATCGCGTTTGCCGACTGGCTTGCCGGGATGGGTCTGTTGGTCATCGTCGATCACGGCGATGGTTACATGACGCTATACGGCTACAACGAGACTATCCTCAAGAACACCGGAGACTGGGTGGCGCCGGGTGACGTCATTGCGACGGTTGGCGACAGCGGCGGACAATCGCAGGCCGGCCTGTACTTCGAGCTCCGTCGCGGCAAACAGCCGGTCAATCCGCGTCAGTGGGTGACGCGGCGCCCCGGTGGCAAAACCTGACGGAGCGGACGTAGTTCCGCTGCTCGGACCATGTTGCTGTGCTAAGGTCGATAATCCTGTTGACAGCACCAAGGTATCAGGTCCCCGGAAAAACGTATGTCTCTGAAAGTTCGCGCAATTCTCGTTGTTGTTATCGGTGTCGTCCTGGGCCTCAGCCTGTCTGTTGGCGGCGGCCTCATCGGTGACCGGCCGACGCTCGATAAGCAGGAGCTCGCCTGGCAGCAGGCACGGCTGTTTGCAGAGGTTTTCGAGCGCGTCAAACGGGATTATGTCGAGCCCGTCGACGATGCGGTGCTGCTCGAAAGTGCGATACGCGGGATGGTCAGAGACCTCGACGCGCATTCCCAGTATCTCGACGCGCGCGAGTACCGCGATATTCGGGTCAGTACGATGGGCAGTTACTCGGGCATAGGTGTCGAAGTCGACTCGGTCGACGGTGTGCTGAGAGTCGTGACGCCCATTGCCGGTTCGCCGGCCGCGCGTTCGGGCATTCAAAGTGGCGACCAGATTATCGCGGTTGACGGTGTCGCCATCGAAATGGCCAGCTTGCAGCAGACGGTCGGCCGCCTGCGAGGCCACGCGGGTTCCAGGGTCACGGTTACCGTGTTGCGCGATGACGTCGCAATTGAGCATGAAATGCGCCGGCAGGTCATTCGGGTTGCGAGCGTACACAAAGAGCTTCTTGCGCCGTCTCTTGGCTACATCCGGGTAAGCCAGTTCAGCGACAATACGGCCCGCGAGCTCGGCCGGGCCGTCGATGAGTTGCAGATAGCCAGCGGCGGCATGCTGGAGGGCCTCGTGCTTGATCTGCGCAACAATCCGGGCGGTGTACTCGACTCCGCCGTTGATGTCTCCGATCTTTTTCTGGACGTTGGTGTCATCGTATCGGCCGACGGCCGATCGTACGATTCGCGCTTCACGCGTTCCGCGCATCGCGGCGACATTCTCGACGGTGCCAGCATGGTGGTTCTTGTGAACAAGGGTTCGGCTTCGGCGTCTGAGATCGTCGCCGGCGCGTTACAGGATCACGATCGTGCGCTGATCGTCGGTACACCCACATTTGGCAAGGGTCTGGTGCAGACCGTAGTGCCGTTGACCAAGGGACGCGCGATCAAGCTCACGACTTCCCGATACTTCACGCCATCGGGAGACTCTATACACGAGGTGGGCATCGAGCCGGACGTATTCGTCGAGGACACGCCGGGCTTTCCGGATCTCACGCTGTCCGGCATGGTCGACCGCGAAGCCGACGCGCAGCTGGCAGGGGCAATCGAATACCTGCAACCTCGCGCAGTGATGCACAGCAACGCCCAATGAGCTGGAGGCGAGTTTGTATTGCAGCGTCGATGCTGCTGATCGCGGCGTACAGCGGCGCCGTGGTGCCGCAGCCCAGGGTGGCCATTATCATCGACGACCTCGGCTACCAGCTCGAGGCCGGCCGGCGGGCGATTGCGCTGCCGGGTCCCGTGGCCTTCGCCGTGCTGCCCGGAACGCCGCGCGCGGCGACCCTCGCCGACTGGGCGCATGCACAGGGCAAGGAGGTGTTGCTACACCTGCCGCTGCAGGCGAACTCCGAAGACAAGTACAACGAGCCGATCGGCATCGATCTTGACATGAGCCGACAGGCGGTCGTTGCGACGTTCGCAGAGGCATTGCAGACCGTGCCGCACGTGATTGGTGTCAACGGCCACAGGGGTAGCCTTCTGACGAGGCACCCCGGCCACATGCGGTGGCTGATGGAAGAGATCCGCGCCCGGAATGGCCTGTTCTTCGTCGACAGCTATACAACAGCAGACAGTGTTGCGATGCAAATAGCCACGGAAGCAGGCGTCCAGGCCGCGAGGCGCGACATATTTCTCGATCCTGACCGGTCACCCGAAACCGTCGCGCGGCAATTCGAGCGCATGAAGCGGCTGGCAAAAAAGCGGGGTTTCGTCGTCGCAATTGGTCACCCCTATGCGGCAACGCTCGCGCTGCTCGAAAAAGAGCTGCCAAAACTGAGCGAGCAGGGAATACAACTCGTCACTATCAGCGAGCTAGTGCGATGAGGTGGTACGAGGAGAGGGTATTGCCGAGCCTGATCAATTTGGCTTGCAGCACCAGGCCGACCCGCAAGCAGCGCGAGAAAATTGTGCCGCGGGCGACCGGCGACGTCCTCGAAGTCGGATTTGGTAGCGGTCTCAATCTGCCGTTCTACGATCGTGACAAGGTTCGTCATATTTGGGGGCTGGAGCCGTCCGCCGGTATGCGCCGTCTTGCGAGCAAGGCGATCGCCAGGTCTTCGCTCGAAATAGAGCTGATCGACTTGCCCGGTGAGGAAATTCCGCTCGACGATGACAGCGCCGACACCGTGCTGGTGACCTACACGCTGTGCACTATTCCTGCAGTGGCGGAAGCGCTGCACGGGGTGCGCCGCGTCCTCAAGCCTAAAGGACACCTCTTGTTCTGCGAGCACGGCAAGGCTCCGGACCGTAACGTACAAAAATGGCAGGATCGGCTGAATCCGGCCTGGAAGAAGGTTGCCGGCGGCTGCAATATGAACCGCGATATTGTTGCCATCCTCGAGGAAGCCGGCTTCCTGATCGAAGATGACAATCGCATGTACATCCCGGGATTGAAGCCGATGACGTACAACTACTGGGGCGCTGCTCGAATTCGTTGAACCGGACTGCGTATTGGGGCTCTAAGCAATAAACAGGACGTCTCTGCAGCATGAAAATAATACACGCACGAACAGTCGTACTCCTCCTTTTGGGCATCGTGCCGGGCGCGCAGGCCCAGGACGTTGCCTGCACGATGCAGTATGACCCGGTCTGTGGGGCTGATGGGCAGACTTACAGCAACGAATGCGTTGCACAGCAGGCCGGGGTCGATATCGCGAACCAGGGGATATGCCCGGAATCGGCGAATGGTTGCCCGGAAACCTTCGACCCGGTTTGTGGCGTCGACGGTAATACCTACATCAATGAGTGCTTCGCACTGAAGTCACGCGTCCCAGTAGCGGGCCTTGGAGCCTGCACGCCGAATGGATGTCCCTCAATCCGGGAGCCGGTTTGCGGAATGAATGGGCGGACGTTCATCAATCGATGCGAAGCCGACGCGGAGCGTATTCCGGTGCAGCGCAAGGATCGATGCGATCCGGAGAACTGTCCGCTCGTATTCGCGCCGGTTTGCGGCGATGACGGCGTAACGTATGACAACGCCTGCCATGCTGAGAGGGCCGACGTGAAAACCTTTAAACAGGGTATCTGCAATGTACGGCCGTGTCCGAACCTGTTCGTACCCGTGTGCGGCTTTGACGGGATGACTTACGGTAACGCCTGTCAGGCGGAGCGCCGTGGTGTGCGCATCGAATATGCGGGAGTTTGTGAGAATCTCGGTGAGAATTGTCCGCGGGAGTATGCGCCCGTATGCGGAATGGACGGGGTCACCTACGACAACGTGTGTCAGCTCGACAATGCAGGCGTCACGAAAGCATTCGCCGGCGCCTGCCTGGGCGACTAAGATTCTACCACGCCGGGCGTAGCCGGCCCTTCTCGTCAGCCGTATACGGCAGCCAAACAAGGCCGGTAAATGCAACATGAATGTCAGTGCTCTTTGCGCGCACCACAATTTCTTCAAGCTCTTCCGCCTGCGCATCGAATGCCGTATCAAGCTCCGCGACTTCCTTCTCAAGAGCAGTATTGAGGTCGGCGATTTCTGCTTTAACTTTCTCTGCTGTTTCCACCGCGCGTCCGACGTCAGCGGCTTCCTTGCTCGCGCCGCCGGCGGTTTTAATGGCCGAGCCGATTCTTGTAGCCGTGGTGGTGGATAGTTTCTTGCGACCAAGCACGGCGCCCAGGATTGCGGTGCCGAAAGAAATCGCCGTGTCGAGCTTCTTCTTGGTTGACTGTTCCTTCTCGCGTGCAACGGATTGCTCGGCGCGTAGCAGACGGTTCTCGAGCGTTGTCACTTTGCCAGCGTAGCGTTTCCGAATCTTTGCGATTGACTGATCGCGAATCTCGCTTGCCGCATCCTGCAGCCTGACGCGAAACTCGCCTTCGGTTTCGCCGGCCGCTGACGACATGCGGAAACGTTTGCTCTTGTACAGTGTGATGGTTTCGTTCTGCCGCAGCCAGCGTTTGTAGTCTTTGTTCCAGCGAGCATAGGCTTTGGCATTGTTGGCCGCGGCAGGGCACTCGGCGTAGCTTGCGCCTTCGGCGCCCGCGTCGAGGAGATCGTCAACCGGGATATCGAGTGCCTCGCTGTTATCCCAGTCAATTTCGACCGGACCGTCCTCGAATTCGACCGTGTGCAACACCTGTCGCTCATCTTCGATGCTGTAACGTGCGCTCGTATAGACAATGTCGCCGGCCGCTATCAGGCGCGGGTGATAAACGATCTCCTCTCCCTGCCCCTTGATAAAAAATTGTTCGACCGATGGCGGTAACGCCGGCGCAGATTCGTGGCTTTTACGCTTTGGTTTCGAGACGGCTTTTGCGACGGTGGCAATGGCGCCCTTGGTTTTGGACATCAAAGAGCGGATGTGGTCTCGTGTCAGCGGGCCGGCCAGGTATGACATCACCCAACGCGTATTGAATACGACGGCCTCGTCTTCATGCACGTTGTGCAGCAGAAAGCGTCGCTTGCCGAGACCGGCGATCGTGCGCTCCATTTCCTGTTTATCGAAGTTGCCGCCGCTGGCGCCCTCCAGCCCCTCCATAACGCGCGCTTTGTCGCGTTCGGTTTGCAGTCGGCCGATGAACCATGTCCCGGTGTTCGATAGTCCCTTGTAGTCGAGGTCGACGGGATTCTGCGTGGCCAGTACCAGACCCAGGCCGTAGGCGCGCGCCTGCTTCAAAAGAGTGAGGAACAGGTTCTTGGACGGCGG
>JABDOQ010000075.1 GCA_013043165.1 Woeseiaceae bacterium
GTCGAAAGCCGTTCTGCGCGGCATGATGAAGGCGCGTCACGGGCGTATCGTGACGATTTCGTCGGTCGTCGGCGTGATGGGCAATCCAGGGCAAGCAAACTATGCCGCGGCCAAAGCGGGGGTGATCGGATTTACGAAGTCACTCGCGCGTGAAGTCGGCTCACGCGGTATTACCGTCAACCTGGTTGCCCCGGGTTTCATCGATACGGAGATGACCGCAAAGCTCGGCGAAGAGCAGCGGGAAGCTCTTAAAGGCCAAATTCCGTTGCAGAAACTGGGCTCGGTCGACGATGTCGCGGCGGCCGTTTTGTATCTGGCGACACCCGCCGCCGAGTACGTCACCGGCGAACCGATTCATGTCCACGGCGGCATGTACATGATTTAATTGATAAAATCGGCGCGGTTTAAACACGCAGATAGTGGTTGCGCGGCGGTAGATTGCGGTAGATGATTCACTTAAAATACGCAGCCGGCGAGTCCGGGGACCCGATTGATCTCACAGACTCTATTCATCATCAGAGGAATTGCCGAATATGAGCAGCATTGAGGAACAGGTTAAGAGCATCGTCGCCGAGCAACTCGGCGTTAAAGAGGAAGAAGTGACCGCTGCTGCTTCCTTTGTCGATGATCTTGGCGCGGATTCGCTGGACACCGTCGAGTTGGTGATGGCTCTTGAAGAGGAATTCGAAACAGAAATCCCCGACGAGGAAGCGGAGAAGATCACCACGGTCCAGCAGGCAATCGACTTCGTAACCGCTCGCCAAAGCGAGGGTTAAGCTAGCAGGCGCGGCGTCATTCGTCGCGTCCTTTCTCTTCAGTTCCGAACGGCTTTCCTGTCGTTCAACATCGGACATATCATTGAGCAACCGACGTGTCGTCATAACCGGTATGGGCATAATTTCGCCGGTAGGCAGTCGCCTGGATGACGCATGGCATAGCGTTTGCGAGGGGATATCCGGTATTTCGCTGGTCGACGACTTCGACACGAGCGCGTATCCAACCCGCATCGCGGGTCTCGTGAAAGACTTCAACGCTGACGATTACCTGTCGCCTAAAGATCAGCGCAAAAACGATCCGTTTATTCACTATGGCGTGGCCGCAGCGATGAACGCCATTGATGATGCGGGTCTCGAGATCAGCGAAGAAAATGGCCATAACATCGGCATCGCGATGGGCTCCGGGATTGGCGGCATCAAGTACATCGAAGACAATCACAACAAGATGCTGGCAGGTGGTCCGCGCAAGGTCTCGCCATTCTTTATTCCGGGCAGCATCATCAACATGACGTCGGGACAGGTCAGCATCCTGCAGCATATTACCGGGCCCAATATTTCGATCGTAACGGCATGCGCGACATCGACACATTGCATCGGCCTGGCGGCCCGCAGCATCGAGCATGGCGATGCCGAGGTCATGCTTGCCGGCGGTTCCGAATTTGCAACCACGCCGTTGGCGATGGGTGGTTTTTGTTCTGCGCGGGCGATGTCTACGCGCAACGACGATCCGACTCATGCCAGCCGGCCTTTCGATAGCGGACGCGATGGCTTCGTATTGAGCAACGGCGCAGGATGTGTCGTTCTCGAAGAGCTTGAGCACGCCAAAGCGCGCGGCGCACAGATCTATGCCGAGCTGATTGGTTTCGGCATGAGTGGCGACGCCTATCACATCACGCTGCCACCGGCTGACGGAGAGGGGGCTCGCAAGTGCATGACTGCCGCGTTGCGTGATGCCGGTATCGATCCGTCCGACGTCGATTATTTGAATGCGCACGGAACATCCACGCCGGCGGGCGACATCGGCGAGACGGTCGGTATCAAACGAGCATTCGGAGATGCCGCAAAAAAACTGACCGTGAGTTCCACCAAGTCGACCACCGGCCACCTGCTCGGAGCGGCCGGAGCTGCGGAAGCCATCTTCTGCGCGTTGGCCATCAGGAACCAGGTTGTGCCGCCCACAACCAACCTTGAAAACCAGGATCCGGAATGCGACCTCAACTATGTCCCGAACGAGGCGCGTGACGCAAAAGTCAGAATTGCTGTTTCGAATTCTTTCGGTTTCGGCGGCACCAACGGAAGCCTGGTACTTCGCGCACTTGATTGAATCTTTCCGTGGGATCGAAGGTCCCGATGAGCTGCGACAACTGCATCGCGAACATCCGTCGCGCTATCCTTTCCTGCTGCAAAGTACAACGAGCAGTGGCTCGCTGGGTCGCTTCGATATCTTGTTTGCACTGCCCGGCGATACCCTCGAACTCGCACGTTCGGGCGAACTGCGGGGCCGCGGCGCTGCGCCCGGACGATCCTTTCTCGACGCGCTGGATCTGTGGTGGTCGGATGAGCGAGCGCCAACCGAGACGGCGGAACTGCCGTTTTACGGCGGTTGGTTTCTCTATCTCGGCTACGAACTGGCTGGCGAAATTGAACCGGCCCTGCATCTGTCACCCGACCCGGTCCTGCCAAAAGCACTTGCGGTCCGATGTCCTACCGCCCTTGTTTTCGATCACGAACAAGGCGCATGCCATCTGGTTAGCGAGTCCCTTGACTACAAAGACCGGCTGCAGTTGAAAGAAGACGTCGAGGCTTTGTGCGAGCCGCCCGAATTGCCGACCAGCATACTCGAATCGGTGCGTGAAGAAGAGCCGCAGTTTTACACCGATGCTGTAATGACGGCCAAGGACTATATCGCGGCCGGCGACATCTACCAGGCGAACCTGTCCCGGCAATGGTCGGCCCGGGTTTCGAAGCAAGTGAGCGGCAGCGATATCTATGCGTCGCTGTGCAACACCAGCCCGGCCCCGTTCGCCGGAATTGCCCGCTGGCAGGGCGTCGAAATTATTTCTTCATCGCCCGAGCGTTTGTTGATGATCAGAGACGGAATTGCTGCCACCCGGCCTATTGCCGGCACGCGACCCCGTTCCGATAACGAGACTCGTGACAGTACACTGTCGGCGGAGCTGTTTGCGCATCCCAAGGAACTCGCAGAACATGTCATGCTCATCGACCTGGAACGCAACGACCTGGGCCGCGTTTGCGAAGCTGGATCCGTCGAGGTCGATGAAATGATGGTGCTCGAAAGCTATTCGCACGTTCATCACATTGTCTCCAACGTCAAAGGCCGTCTGCGTGATGACATAAAGCCCGGTCAGGCTATTGCGGCCGTCTTTCCGGGAGGAACCATCACAGGTTGTCCCAAGGTACGCTGTATGCAGATTATTTCGGAGCTTGAACGGGGGCCGCGAGGCGCATACACGGGCTCATTCGGTTACCTCAATCGTGACGGTAGCCTAGACCTCAATATATTGATTCGCACAATGGTGAAGCAGGGCAATGAACTTACGATTCGCGCGGGGGCCGGCATCGTTGCCGATTCGGATCCTGACGCTGAGCTCCGGGAGACCCGCGCCAAAGCAAAGGGCATGTTGACGGCATTGGGTCAATGAGCCGCTGGTTCCATGACAGCAAGGCAGCCGACGTCGTTTCAATTGACGACCGGGCGTTCCAGTACGGTGACGGGCTGTTCGAGACCGTTGCGATTCGCGGTGGTGAGCCGCGGCTTTGGGACTATCACCTGGACCGCTTGACGATGGGCTGCCAGCGGCTGCAGATCACCCTCCCGGATCTTCGGCTTTTGCGCAAACAGCTGGACTACGCTGTTGCAAAAAGCGCTGAGATGCGTGCCCACTGCACCGCGAAAATTGTTGTTAGCTGCGGCGTTTCGGCGCGCGGTTATGCGCGCGAGACTCCAACCCTCGCCAAAACCTACATTGGGGTTTTCGCGACCCTGCCTGTGGCCGCAGAACTGTACCGCGACGGCGTTGCAACACGCGTCTGTGACACGAGACTGGCGTTGTTCTCCGCTACTGCCGGTCTCAAGACGCTCAACCGCCTGGAGCAGGTCCTGGCGCGTTCGGAAAGCGTTGACCATCCGGTATTCGAGGGCCTGACGCTGGATGCCAGCGAGCAGCTCATCTGCGGTACCATGAGCAACGTGTTTATCGTTTCAAACCAGACCATCATTACGCCGTCGCTGCATCGCTGCGGTGTCGAGGGAGTGATGCGGCGCCACGCAATTGAAACTCTGCGCGCCAACGATATTGCCGTCGATATTCGGGATGTCGCAGAGGACGAGCTTTATCGCAGCGATGAGGTTTTCCTGACCAATAGCCAGTTCGGCGTCCTGCCCGTGCGACGCTGCGGCGAAAAAGTCTGGCCGCAACACCCTGTTACGCGGAAGGTCATGACGATGATGGCGGAAGGCGGCGTTGCGGAGTGTGCGGTATGAGGCGCATTGTCATCAGCCTGTCGATAATCCTCGTATTTGCCGTTGCATCGTTGGCTATCGGTGCCCTGCAGGTGCAGCGATTCATGGCAATGGAGCTCGCGGTGCCCGAAAACGGAGTTGAGTTCGTGATTGCGAACGGGAGTTCCTTCAGCGCCGTTTCTCGACAGCTGGTTAAAAAGGGCGTCATTGATAATGACCGGTTGCTTCGCCTTTATGCGCGCTGGAGCGGCGCGGCGAGCACCATTCAGGCCGGCGACTACGTGATCAAACCCGGCGCGACGCCGTCATCCCTGTTGCAACAATTCACGAGCGGCGCCGTGCGCCTGTATTCCTTCACGATCGTCGAAGGGTGGAACAGTCGAGACCTGCTTGCGGCTCTGCATGCGGCTGACGCAGTCAAGGCGTCCATGACCGACGAGGACTGGCCCGGACTGCTGTCGGAGCTCGGCGCGACGGCAATCCATCCCGAGGGTTTGTTTTTGCCCGAAACCTATCGCTTTCCACGCAATACGACGGATCGCGATCTACTCGCACAAGCCTACACACTGATGCAAACCGTGCTGGCGGAAGAGTGGCGTAATCGTGACGAGGCGGCGCCGGTCAAGACGCCTTACGAGGCACTGACATTGGCATCCATTGTCGAGAAAGAGACAGCGCGTGCCGACGAGAGACAGCGTATTGCCGGCGTTTTCGCGCGCCGATTGCAGAAGCGCATGCGCCTGCAGACGGACCCAACCGTGATTTATGGTATCGGGCCGCAATTCAATGGCAACCTGACGCGGCGCGACCTGCGGACCGATACGCCCTATAACACTTATACACGGCACGGGTTACCGCCGACACCGATCGCGATGCCGGGACGGGCAGCAATCCACGCGGCCCTGAATCCGGCGCCTGGCAAAGAGCTTTATTTCGTCGCCACGGGGCTGGGTGACGGCAGCCACAGCTTCTCCGCGACCAAAGCCGAGCACGACGCCGCGGTCGCAGCGTATTTGCGTCGCTTGCGTCAGCAGCGCAAGCAGGGTGGCTAGGATGGAGCGCGGCAAGTTCATCACGATCGAAGGCATCGAGGGCGTCGGCAAATCGACCAATATGGCCGTGCTGGTCGAGCGCATCGAAGCCGCCGGTCACAAGGTTTTGACCACCAGGGAGCCGGGCGGGACGCCAATGGCCGAGGAGATTCGGGAGATCCTCGTGCGTCCTGCCGATGAACCCATACCCGAAATAGCCGAACTGCTGCTCATCTTCGCTGCCCGCTCACTCAATGTTAACAACGTCATCATCCCGGCCCTCGATGCCGGGACCTGGGTCGTCAGCGACCGCTTTACGGACTCGAGCCGTGCCTACCAGGGCGGCGGCCGCGGCATCCCGATGGAGACTATCGACGTGCTGGCGGACTGGGTGCACGGCGATGCCTGGCCGGATCTGACAATACTGCTCGATGCCCCCGTCGAAATCGGCATGCAGCGAGCCGGGCATCGCGGCGCGCCGGATCGTTTCGAACAGGAACGCTATGATTTCTTCGAGCGTGTTCGCGAGTGCTATTTGCAGCTGGCCAGCCACGAGCCGTCACGCTTCGTCATTATCGATACCACCCGAAGCCTCGATGGCGTCAAAGCAGATATCATCACTCTTGCTGACCAGCTCGTTCTTGATAAGACACATTCATAATAGTTTATAGCGCATTGTTTTATGGACATTAATTGGCATAAAAAATTCGTAATGGCCTGGCGCGACCGCATTGCCCACAAGCGTATTCCGCACGCGGTCCTGTTGGCGGGTCCGGTCGGCGTCGGCAAGCGTTCGGCGGCCGTCTGGATGGCGCGCCAGCGGCTGCAGATTCTCCCCGAGTCCGCTTTGCCGGCGCATCCACCCGAACTGCCGGAACACCCCGACTTGCGCTGGCTATCGCCGCCGGAAGACAAGCAGGCCATTGGAATCGAGCAAATCCGGGACCTGGTCGCCGACCTGAGCCTGACCAGCTACGCCGGGGCCGGCAAAGTGGCCGTGATAGATCCGGCCAATGCAATGACCAACAATGCGGCCAACAGCCTGCTGAAAACGCTGGAGGAACCGCCTGGCGATGCGCTGTTGATCCTGATTGCAGATCGCCTGGGGCGCCTGCCGGCGACAATATTCAGTCGCTGCCAGCGTATCGATTTCGCGCCACCGGGCGAGGCGGACGCACTTGCCTGGCTCAATCATCTGCGTCCCGGCGCAGCGTGGGCCGATGCCCTCAGGGCCGCCGGGGGTGCGCCGCTATCGGCGATCACGGCTCTGGACAGCCTCGAGACGAGTGCGTCGATGGCTGACGACCTCAACGCACTCGGGCACGGCAGCGCATCACCGGTCGAGGTTGCGGCACGCTGGGCCAGGCTGGAGCCGGCATTTGTGCTGCATGGGCTTGCACAACAGGTAAGACTGGCCGCTATCGCAGTTTCTGCAGGGCGGGAGAGGGCGAAGGGAGTGGCAATCGACCAATCTGTGCTGCAACGCATGGACAGGCGAAATCTGTTCTGCTATTTAGACATAATCAACCGGCTTCGGGGCCAGCCCGGCGGGTCGTACAACGTGCAGCTGACCCTCGAAGGTCTGTTGATCGACTGGGCGGACGGCCTCAGGGACTGTGGGCTCGAACCGCCCAACGATGGCATGACCTTCCTGCGTGCCAGCGGCTAGGCCGGGGCGAGCGAAGCGCAGGGAATTTACGGACAAAAGGGCAAGAAATGAGCAAACCAGGACTGCTGACACTGACAATCAAAGACAAGAGCGCCCTGTACCTGGCGTACATGCCCTATGTCATCAATGGTGGTCTGTTTATTCCGACGAGTAGCTCGTACAAGCTCGGCGACGAGGTTTTCATGTTGCTCAACCTGATGGGCGAAGAGGAGAAGATACCTGTCGCCGGCACCGTAATCTGGATGACCCCGAAGGGTGCACAGGGGAAGCGCACGGCCGGAATTGGCGTGCAGTTCAGCGACCAGGATCAGGGCAACACGCAGAAAAAAATCGAGACCTACCTGGCCGGCGCCCTCGGCGGGGACAAGCCGACCCACACCATGTAGAAACGACCTAGGTCGTTTCGCTGCCGATGCCACCGCGCAAAACGTACGCCTGGTAGCCGCGTTCGCTCAGGATGTACGCACCGGCAGAACTGCGCCGCCCGGTATCGCAACACAGAATATACTTCTGGTTTTCGTCAAGCATCGATATTTTCAGGCGAATAAAATACAGCGGAATATTGATCGCACCGTCGATGTGCTGATTCTCGAATTCGCTGGGCAGTCTCACGTCAAGCCACTGGCCGCCGGATCGAACCATTTCTTCGGCTTCCTCGCGACTGACCCATTCGAGCATCGGCTCGTTCAGAAGCTTCTTGAAGTCATCCTTGCCGAGCCGCATGACTGAGCCGTCACTCGTCATCGTGACGGTCGCGTTACGCTTCGCTTCGGATATAAGCGCTTCTTCGCCGAACGTATCGCCTACCCGCAGCTCAGCGAGTTTGATGCCTTCCTTGCTCAACGGAGTTTCGCGAGTCACAAGCGCCGCACCGCGAATCAATACATAGAAGTAATCGCCTTCGGCACCCTGCTTGAGCACGACGTCGCCGGAGCGATAGTTGATTTGCTGCATGCGCATGAAGATCGCCTGGATATTCGCCGGCGGAATCTTGTGGAATGCCTTGGTTTGCAACAGCATCGTCATCCAGTCTTCGTTGCTGTCGTTGGCCAGGCCCTGCAATTCGGATACTTCGTAGGTGCCGGTCTGGTCCCAGGTGAGCATAACGTCGAGCAGGTCGCTGTCTATCGACAGGAACTGGACGCGATCCCGCGCACGTGCCGCTACCCGGCGCGGGTAGACCGGCGATACGGGATTTCTTGCGGCTTCACTTTTCCCCTCGATCGTCTCTACGGTCTTGCCCTGATCAACGAGGTCGAGAACACCCGATATGACGTAGATGGTGCGCTTCTCGGTATCACCTTCCTTGAACAATACCTGCCCGGGAGACAGGTCACGGATTTGCACCTTGCGGGCAAGCGCAGCGAGGTTGTCTCGCTTCAGACCGTCCAGCGGAGAGAATTGCCTGAGCAGTTCAGTACTTACCTGCTCAGAGGCCATTCGAATTTGTCCTGTTGAAGGTTTGCATTCGCTCTTCGTATTTCTTCTTCACGTCCAACGCGCATTCTACCTTTAATTCAATGACTTCCGGTACCGCTGAAACGAGGCATCGTGAATCACCGCACAGTTTGTTCAACGATTGCTGCCGATGTGTGACCAGCGTCACAGGTCAGACCAGCCCCCAGTTGGCAAAAATCGGTCTCCGTGGGTCTGCGCCAGGCCGCTGAGCGCGGCCAAAACCTCGTCACGACCGCGTTCGAGGGCGTAGTGCAATGGCCCGCCCCGAAAAGGGGCAAACCCGGTTCCGAAAATGACACCGGCGTCGAGTAAGTCGGCATCTTTGACCACGCCTTCATGCAGGCAGGCCACGGCTTCATTGACCATGGGCAGAATGAGACGATCCTGGATGTCCGCGGGCACACTCGCATTTTCGGCGCCCGGCTTCACGGCCTTGCCGTCCTCCCAGCGATAGAATCCCTGGCCGGATTTCCGACCCAGAAAACCATCGTCAACCATCCTGGACAGGCGCTCCGGCACAGGACGATTCATCGCCGCGCCCAGTACCTTTGACACGTGCAGGGCCACGTCAATGCCAACGCTGTCGACGAGTTCCACAGGCCCCATCGGCATGCCGAACGCTTCCGCTGCCCTGTCAATTTCGACCAGAGGTACGCCGTCCTCTGCCAAATGCATTGCTTCGGCCATGTAAGGGGCGAGAATTCTATTGACCACAAACCCGGGGGAGCTGGCACATTCGAGCGGCAACTTGCCGATGCCCTTGGTAAACGCAAAACCAATATCCATCGCTTCCTGGTCGGTGTCCTCGCATCGAATCACTTCGACCAGCGGCAACATCGCGACGGGATTGAAAAAATGCAGTCCGATAAATCGCCTGGGTTGCGTCAGCACGGTGCGCAATTCTTCGAGGCGAATGCTCGATGTATTGCTGGCGAGCAGGGCACCGGGCTTCATTTTTTCCTGCAGCGCACGATAGAGCTCCTGCTTGGCTTCGAGGTTTTCGTAAATTGCCTCGATGATGAGATCTGCATCGCGCACGCCTTCGCCACCAACATCCGCGCGCAGGCGCTGTTGCGCATCGGCGCGCTTCGTGACATCACGAATACGTTTGCCGAACAGCTTGTTCGCCCTGTCCATCGCCGGATCGATATATTTTTGTTCGCGGTCCTGCAACGTCACCGTGTGCCCGCGCAGTGCGCACCAGGCAGCAATGTCGCCACCCATGACACCGGCGCCGACAACGTGCACGTGTTTAATCTTCGTATCGATCTTGTTGCCCTGTGCTTTAAGCCGGCTTTGCAGGAAAAACACGCGTACAAGATTGCGGGACGTACTCGTACACATGAGGTTCGCGAAGCTGCGTGCCTCGGCTTCATAGCCGGTTTTCGGGGACGCGCCGTTGGACGCCCAGCTCTCGATCATGGCGTACGGTGCCGGGTAGTGTTCCTTGCGCGCTTTGCTGCGTACCTGGTTCAACAGCATGTTGCGGACAAATGACCTGGCCGGTTTCAGGTCAAGCAAGCGGTCGACCAAAGGCGCTCGTTGCTTGGGTTTTGCTGCACGAATCAACGCCAATGCCGTCGATCGCCAGCCTTCGTCACTGGTGATGTCGTCGACAAGACCGATCTTCCTGCCTTTCGACGCGGTTATCGGGTTGCCCGTCAACATCAACGGCATGCCGGCGCGAACACCGCAAATCCGGACAATGCGAACCGTGCCGCCGAAGCCCGGATGCAGTCCCAGCTTGACTTCGGGAAGACCCAGGATGCGCTGGTCGCCTGCAAGTGCGACCCGGTAGTCGCAGGCCATCGCGAGTTCCAGTCCGCCACCGAGACATACACCGTTGATCACGGCGACCGTTGGACAGCGAAGGTCCTCAATTCGGTCAAATAATTGCTGGCCTTGCCTGACGAGTTCGTAGGCCCGTTCCGGCGTATCAATGCCAACGAACTCCTTGATGTCGGCCCCCATGACAAAGCTGCCTGGCTTTTCCGAGTAGAGAATGAGGCCACGCGGCGGGTTTGCCTCGAGCGGTTTAAGTACGCCGTCCAGTTCCATCAGAACTTCGGATGACAGGACGTTGGCGCTGGCGTCTGCTTTGTCGATACCAAGCCAGACAATGCCGTCGTCGTCGGTTTTTACTTTCCAGTGTTGCGTCATGATTTTCGCCTGTATCAGGTGAGTTCGAAGTCGCAGACCAGTGGCAGGTGGTCTGACAGCTTTACATCGGGTATGTCGAATGCCGTCACTTTGATTCCATCCTGGTAGAGGACGAAATCGAGCTCCTTGCGTGGCGCCCGGCTTGGATACGTGGGTCGGCTATCGACGTTAGCGGACCGCAGGCCGGCCGCTTTCATAAACAGGTAGATTTCATTCTCGCCCCAGAACGTGTTGAAATCGCCGGCGACTACGACCGGCTTTTCCGTGACCTGGATGAGGTCGTACAGGTGACGCAGCTGCAGGTGGCGATGTCGGTACTTGAGCGACAAATGCACCAGGAAGATCGCGTAATCATCCATTTCCAGCTCGATGATCAGGCGCTTGATGCCGGTATCAAAATAGTGGAATTTCTCACCGTGCATCCGCGGCGCCGCCATGAAGGCATTGCCCTGCATCCGCACTATCGGTAGCAGCTTGTTCAAGGATTTTGAGCCGTACTTGGTCTCATAGGAGGTATTCATGCCAAGTTCGCCGGCCAGCTTTTCGGCCTGGTTGACGTTGCGGCTGCGAATGGACCCCGTGTCAACCTCGATCAGGCCAACGACATCGGGGTCGACGGAATGGATAAAACTCGCTATCTCCGGCAACACGCTCTGATTTCCTATCAAATACCCGGCACCGGGCAACGCCATGCGCGAGCTGGCCCCGCCACCGACAGCGTATCGAATGTTGTATAAGAGAAGCCGCATGCGGCGTTACGATACCGAAACCCCCGGGGCATGGAAACCATTGAAAACATTCTGTGACGCGGTTTTCGCGAGTCGGCTCCGAATTGGCTAGACTAGGGCAATACGCGACGACTAATGGAGCTTGCGGTGTCTGAGAAGAACCCGATTCGGGTGTTTGCCACCCACAGATTTGAGGAGAGCGATGATTACCTGCGCATTTTCGAGTTTCTCGAGGGCGTGGATCGTTTCTTCTACATTAATGTCAGCAAACCCGAGAACATTCCGGCGTCCGGTGGCCTGCAGGCGATCAAGGACGAACTGATCGAGCAGATCAAGGCCTGTGAGGCGGTATTTGTCTTACCGGGGCTGTATGAGCAAGAAAAGGCGCTCGTGGAATTCATGATGGACGTGGCCGACGCGAACGACAAGAACATGATCGCCGTGCGACCGTTTGGCGGCGTGGCCGAGACGCCCGAGGCCATTGCGTCACGCTGCAAAGAAGTTATCGAGTGGAACGATCGCGAATTGGCCGACGCCCTGCGGCGGCAGGCCCGAGGTGAGGACACGGCGCGTTGGGAAGTGCTGGATTTTCCGGGATTCGATGCGGATGGCCCAACAAAATAGAGAATATAATCCGCTTGTTACGAACCATAATTAAAGTCAGTTAGAAAATGCGGCCCGTCGTCATTGCCCATCGCGGCGCGTCCGGTTACCTCCCCGAACACACGCTGCCCGCCAAAGCGCTCGCTTACGCCATGGGGGCGGACTACCTTGAACAGGACGTCGTCGCCGCACGCGACGATACGCTCGTTGTTCTGCACGACATCCACCTCGATCGGGTCACCGACGTCGCGACCCGTTTTCCCGGGCGCCGGCGACCAGACGGTCGTTACTATGTCAGGGACTTCGATTTGGGCGAACTCAAGACGCTGATGGTGCACGAGCGCACGCAGGCAGACGGGACCCCCGTATATCCAGGCCGAGTCAGTTCCTCCAATGAGGTTTTCCGAATTCAAACCCTGGCTGAAGAACTCGAGTTCGTGCAATCACTGCAAGCCGCCCACGGACGCGCGGTCGGCATCTACCCGGAAATCAAGCGCCCTGAATGGCACCGGGGCGAGGGCGTTGATATTACGCCGCAGTTCCTTGGTGTTTTGGCGGATTTTGGCTACCAGGAGCGCTCCGCACCCGTCTATGTGCAGTGTTTCGACGCCAAAGAACTGCGGCGCATTCGGCACCAACTGAATTGCCGCCTGAAACTGATCCAGTTGATCGGTGAGGACAGCTGGGGAGAATCGTCGACGCGTTACGGGCCCCTGCGTGCACAGAAGGGCCTCGACCGACTTGCGCGCACCGTCGACGGAATTGGTCCCTGGATAAGGCGCGCTTACCGTGTCGTTCGCAGCAGCGGGAATATCCACTCAACGGGGCTGGTGCACCGCGCCCACAAAGCCGGGCTGGCGGTTCACCCATACACTTTTCGGGTTGATGAACTGCCCGAAGGATTCGCTTCATTCGACGCATTGCTGGGCTTTTTTGTCGATGATTTGGCCATCGACGGTTTGTTCACTGACTTTCCCGACCGGGTCGTGCAGTTTGTGCGAAGGATTTCTCGCTGACGTGCCTCTAACCACATTACAATCAGGGAAGGCCGGCAGGGCAGGGAGGCGTTCATATTCTGGATCCGACGACCGGATGGCCTGTACCTGATGCCCCGCGATCTATTACGATAGCCGTTGACACCTGCGTCGAGGCGGGCATGATCAGCACACTGGCACTGCTCAGAGGCGCGGAAGCGGAAAATTTCCTGGCTGCGCAGGACGTGGTTTCCTGGTGCAGGCGATGAATTCGCCGACGGCGACTATGGTTCGAAATGTACTTAAAATAGTAATATAAGCTATTGTTTATAATAAGAATATCGCTACTTTCAGTTATCAAACACGGTGTATCCTGTGTCGTCAGCGGCCTGCGGTTGGTATCAGTAGTGAGAACTCGGTCCTTTCATGAACAGCGAATCCCAATAATCATATCGAGATGTTTGTCGAGCTGAGTCAGAACCTTATCCTCATAACCGCAGGCGCATTCCTGCTCGGCTGGCTGCTGTCGTCGATCAGTTCGAGCCTTGGATCGAAATACAAGGCGAAGAAGCGCGATGTACGGGATGACCGCATCCGTTCGCTGGAAGCCGATTTGCGCGTCGCCAAAACCGACGCCGACAAGTCACAGAGCAATCTTGACAAGCTGGAAGAAGAGCTCAAGGAAACCCGTGACGGCATTGAGCGTCGCGACAATGTCATTACCGAGCAGCAGTCGAAGTTCGATCGCGTCTCGAGAGATCTCAAGGAGTCCGTCATGAAGACTCGTGAGTTGCGCGCTGAGCTGGCTGAGCGGGCCACCGAAAACGTGCATGCTGAGGCCAAGATCCGCGAAGTGGAGACCGAGCTATCGGTCGCCCAGGCATCGCAGGACATGCTCGCGACGGGCGTGCTCGAATACGACACGGATGAGGCGGACGACCAGTCCGGCGACGACCTGCAGCCCAAATCCAGCAGAGCTACTACCTGATCGGCGACAGGTCCGTTTTGACCTGGACAGAGAAGCCGGTGGCGCGCCACGCCAGGTACAGGACGACGAAATAGCCTTGCATCAGCAGCGCGGAAATCCACTCAATGCGGTTTTCGGCGGAATCGGCGTCTTCCAGAACAGCCTTCAGGACTAAATTCAGAACGCCCAGTACAAAAGGCAACCCGCATAGCAACAGCATTGCGCCGGCATTCCTTTTTAATGACAGAATGGCACTGTGACTTGCGTGTCTCCATAGCGCCACAGCGAGTGTCAGCTGTGCTGTCGCTGTTCCCAGGAAATACAAATAAATACCGAAGCGGCGCATGAACTCGTAGAAGGGTGCTTTGGTGCCCAGAAACGTGACGTACAACACGAGGCTGAGAGCGCCGACCAGGCCTGACAGCATGACCGCGACTGGCGCTTTGCTCGTTGGCGCAATAGCACGTAGCCAACGTGCCGACAAATACCAGACGACAATGAGCAAGATGGACTGCGGCAGCATCACAGCGCGAAACAACAGGCTGCCGGGCATGTACCGTCCTGTGGCACTAATGGACGTGCAACCGTCCAGGTAAGGATTGCAGGACGGCAGCACGTCGTTGCTCACGCCAAGCCAGTAGGCCAGCGTAATTCCGGTGACAGGCGCAACTCCGGCAAGTAGTGGCAGTGCTCGAACCAGCATTCCGTCAGCATAACCGAAGGCAATCTGCTATACATCAGGGAAACAAATAGGGGGATTCATATGACAATCATGACACTTTGGCTGCCGATCATTGTATCGGCCGCAATCGTTTTTTTCGCAGGCGCGGTTATCTGGATGGTCATGCCCTGGCACAAATCGGAGTGGCACAAAACAACGGATGAAGAGGCCGTTAGGGCCGCCCTGAAGGGCTGCAGGCCAGGCATGTATACCTTGCCTAATGTCACCGATCAAGCCGAATTCAAAAAGCCCGAAGTGCAGCAGAAATTGATCGACGGGCCGCAGGCGTATATCACGATCGTGCCCTCCGGCTTGCCGAAAATGGGCGGCAAGCTGGTCATGATGTTTGGCTTCAACCTGGTTGTTGCCGTTGTCTGCGCGTACATGGTGAGTCGAACGCTGCCTCCCGGTGCCGACTACCTCACTGTTTTTAGAATCAGTGGCACCGTAGCGTTCGTCGCCTATGGAATGGCATATATACAGGAAAGTATCTGGTTCGGCCGCCAGTGGGCGTCCACCGGGAAGACCTTCCTGGACGCATTGATCTACGCGTTGTTGACCGGCGGAGTATTTGGCTGGCTTGCCTGATCCGGCTTCGGTCTATACGTTGAGGTAGTTCTGAATCTCGTAGCGGCCACTGCGCGCCAGCAGTTCTTGCTGATCGAAGCTGCCCGTTCTTTCGGTCGGGAGCTCCGTCTCCATGCGGCGCCTGAGACGCATCAACCGGCCCTGAACGTCACGCAGCGACGAGCGAACAATCTTGATGCAGTCGCTGTCCCTGGCGGTCGCGATAAAGCACTTCATTTCGAAATAACGCGCAAATGTCTTTTCGTATTGTTCGACAAGGCGCGTGCCGGTGCTGTCCTGCATCACGTCGACGATATGATTGGTCGAAATGCCGCTCGAATAGGCGAGCATGTATTGCCGGTGTTCTGCGAGGATCGCTTCCTCATGATCCAGCGTCGTGTGAAACAAGCGAAAGAGCCGCCGCCGGCATACGCCGCGAACCTCGTGGGTCTGCAGATACTTGAACAAAGCGCGCCGATGAATCAGCTGCACGTCCGCATGTCGTAACGCCAGAACCTGGTATTTGCGGGCGCTTTGTTCAGCCACGGGCCGCAACAGGTTCGCATGCCGCAGCTCCCACTCACGATACTTCTTGTCATCGTCAATTATCGTGCTAGCGATGCGAGATTGGCGCGGCTCAGACGACTCGGTTGCATCCTGCAATGCATACTCGGACGCCGTCATCAGCTGCCGATGCCGATTGGAACTGTAGCGGAGCATTCTCCGGACACCTTTGGTGTGCGTATTATTCTGCTTTGCCAGCTTATTGTTAAAAGGGCACTGGTTCAATACCCCCATATGGGGGGGGTTGTCATCGATTGGCGGATATCCCTATCTAATTTAACATAATATACATTATACGCATATATAGGGGGGTCTAGCCCTCTCGGCCAATCAGAGCGTCCAGAGGTATATCGAGGTTTTCGTGCAGTGACCTGATCATCGCCAATGATAGCTTTCGACGTTTGTTTAGAATCTCCGACACCCGCGCACGAGAGCCCAGAAACGGTTCCAGGTCTTTCCGAGTCAAGCCCAATTGCTCCATGCGAAACTTTATGGCCTCCACGGGCTCCGGTGCATCGATCGGAAATTGCTCTTTCTCATACGCGTCAACCAAGGTTGCCAGAACATCCAGTTCATCGCCTTCTGCGGTATCGTGCTGCGCCGACATGAGTGCCTCGATTCGTTTCAGGGCACTCTCGTGGTCGCTGGAATTACGGATTGGACGAATAATCATCTAGATGTGCTCCGGATCAATACGATCGTATTCAGCGTGCGTTCCAATAAATCGAATGTATAAAACCTTGAATGTGTAATTGGCGTGTACGACAAGTCGATATTTGTTGCCGCCAATGTTGAAGATGATGCGATTCCCTTTTAGAAAGCTGGCATGCCCGTACCGGCGTTTTATATCCTCGGGCCCATTCCACGCCCCTTGTGACGCTTCCCGATACCAGGATTTGAGCGGTTGCTCCGCATATCGATGTCTTTCCCAAAATAGCCTTAGGGTGCGCCTCGCGATAATTCGCATTGGCCGACATTAGCATGCTCCCAATTTGGGATCAACGCTCAAATTGGCGATTTGGGACGAATTTTGCCCGGAATCCATGTGCATCCAAGAGAAGGAAATTGAGAACGTCTCTACCGCCATGGAGCTCTAAGTGTCTGAATATGATTGCTTGCTGTGACCCTTGCTTATGCTCAGGATGTACAACATATACATACGGCAATGGCAGCTGGACTGTGCCGGTTAGGTCGCAAGGCGTGCTCCTGAAAAAGTGACCTCTCAATTAGTGAAATCGCTTATTTATTTATGCACCCACTGAAACCCGACGTGCGCGTATTGCAACAGTCGGGGAAGCGTTTGAGATCGACCGGTCATCTCGGAAGACAATATGGAGTCGCGATACAAATAGGGACAATTACGAATGGTGCGGGCCACCCTGGTCTGATACCCATCTATGTGCAAACTTGTAGATCAAGAATCAAAAAGATTTTGTATCGCATTTAGTATAACCGGGGGTGACCTATGACGCTCAGACACAATCTCGTACCGTTTTTCTTAATGCTGCTCTTGGGGATCACCGTTGGAGCTGGCGCTCAGGAAACGCCAATTCAGGAACTCGGTGACGAGATCTTCGAGGACGTGAATCTGTCGGTCAACAACAATCAGTCGTGTGCCACCTGCCACGACGATGCCTGGGGCTCCACCGGCCCCGATTCTATAATCAACGCCGGCGGCGCCGTCTACGAGGGATCGATACCTGGCGAATTTGGCGACCGCAAACCTCCGGAAACCGACTACGCGACGCTGAGCCCCGTGCTGCATCTCGACAAGTCCGGCACGTGGGTCGGTGGTCAATTCTGGGATGGACGGGCGACCGGTGAGAAGCTTGGGTGGCCCGCGGCGGACCAGGCGCAGGGCCCGTTCCTCAACCCGAAGGAGCAGGCACTACCCGACAACGCCTGCGTCGTGTACCGGGTCTCAGTGTCGGCTTACGCCGCCCTCTACGAAGAAGTATTTGGCGACAACATCTTCACGATCACCTTCCCGGCCGACACGAATGCGCTTTGTGCGGACGGACAGCTCGTGCCACTAAGTATGGACAACCGGGCCAAGGTCGAGACCGAGTACGACAACATCGCAATAGCGATCGCCGAGTACGAAGCCGGCCCGGAGGAGCGGTCATTCAGCTCCAAGTTCGACGCATCGCTCGAGGGAATGTATAAACTGACGAAACAGGAGAGGCGAGGTTTTGCGCTTTTCCAGGGCAAGGGGAAGTGCAAGCTTTGCCACAGCTCGAGCGGCAAGCAGGCCGTGTTCACCGATTTCACGTACGACAATCTGGGGCAACCGCCCAATCCGGACAATCCAGCGCTAATCGAGGATCCCGACTTTCGCGACCCGGGCCTCGGCGGATTCCTGCGATCCCGCGGCGAACCGGAGGACGTGTGGCGAGCCGAACTCGGCAAGATGAAGGTCCCGACGCTGAGAAATGTCGGCGCCAAGCCGAACCCAACAGACGTCAAGGCCTACGGGCATAACGGCTACTTCAAGTCTCTCAAGGGCATCGTGCACTTCTACAACACTAGGGATGTGAAGCCCGAGTGCGTGGAACCGTTGACCACGGCCACGATGGAAGATGCCATCGCCGGGGGCTGCTGGCCGGCGCCGGAAATCGCCGAAAACGTCAATCGTGAAGAGCTCGGGGACCTTGGCCTGACCGACGAGGAAGAGGACGCAATCGTCGCATTCCTTGAGACGCTCACCGACGATTTCTTCTAGAGCGAGTAACGCTCCCGGATCGCCGAGATCCCGCGGCATCGAGAGACGCTCCAGCCCGTGCAGTAAACCATGACTGCACGGGCTACTGCGTATAAAACAGTGCCGGTGGTAACTCTGTCACTTATTGATCTCCCCATAGTAAGTTACGGAGTTACCACCGGCACTACTTTCTTGATCTCCCCATAGTAAGTTACGGAGTTACCACCGGCACTACTTTCACTACTCAGTTTCGGCGCTGCTGCATGCGCATCTCATTGCGAGAAGTTGAATCACCGGCACTACTTTCTCGATGGATAACTACGCTCTAAGATAGCTCAACGTGTATTCTCAAGTTGCAGGTCATTGTACTCCGCAGATACAGGAAATGGAGATATGGAGCTACAGACTGTTAAACAGGCCAGAGCAGCGTTTCACGAGCGCCACGCCTCGAAGTACTACTCTGGTCCTTTGCATCTTGCGACAACCGTTGCTATCAGTCTTCTGGTCGCATCATTGAGTGCCATGATGCTTGAGAAAGTCAGCCTGCTGGAATGGGTGACGGTCCCACTAACATTCCTGTACGCAAATCTGAGTGAATATTTGGGCCACAGAGGGCCGATGCATCACAAGACGAGATTCCTGAGCGAGGTATTTAAGCGCCATTCAATCGAACACCACTCATTCTTTACAAATGAAGCGGCCACATTTGATTCAAGCCAGGATTACAAAGCAGTCCTGTTTCCACCGATACTGTTGGCGTTCTTTTTGGGCTGTTTTGCCATGCCGGTCGGAGCAATTCTTTATAATTTCGTATCACCGAACGTCTGTTTTCTATTTGTATTGACTGCAATCTTGTACTTCCTCAACTACGAGTTACTGCACTTCGTTTATCATATGGATCCGCAGTCAAGAGCCGGTAGATTGCCTTTCATGAGTCGCTTGAGAAACCACCACATCAATCACCACAACAAGTCCCTGATGACCTGTTACAACTTCAACATTACCTACCCGATCTGCGACCGTATTTTCGGCACAATTTACGACGGCAAGGATTAGTAGCTCTCAGGTTGGGAGCGCCCCCCTCCCCCAACTTTGGGCCAAATGCTGGGCCATCACCGCCCCCCCAACTTTTGCCAATTAGTTGGTGCTTAACTTTTGACACAAGCTTAACGGTCAACGACCTATCAAGTCTCTATTCCGCGCCAACAGCAGAAAAACAATCCCGATCAGCGCAATAGAAAATGCCGCATTCCAGACAATTGTCTCGCCGGATGTCAGAGTAAGCGAAACAAATGACAATTGCCCGCCCGTAAAACCCAGGTGCGTCAGCCAGCCCAAGACCAGACTGCCTGTCCGCATATAAATCCAGACGGTGACGATACGCAGCCCGATAATGCCAATAGACGTAGCCAGGAAATTTACAATGAACAGGTTCCCATGAAAAGCGCCGGCTCCATAAATATTGGCGGCCAAATGCCACATGGCGTGTATGAACCCAAGATACAGCCCGACCTTCAGAGGGCTCATTTTTTTCAGCATGAGCGGTGTCGCGAGACCGGTCCAGCCGATCTCCTCCAATAATGTGCTGAACAATGCGGCGAAAGCCATCGCCCCCAACGACAATACTGGAGTGAAACTTGAGGAAAACAAAGAAAGTACGAGCAAGACAGCGACGATGGTTGCGGGAAAGATCAAAATAGCTGTGATGTACCATTGCGGCCCGAATTTCCAGTATTTCAATTGGCCAAACAAATTCGCGATGCCCGCAAAACGCTGGCTTCGAAAAACGACGATCGTCGCCGCGATCATGGGCGCATGAACCATCGCCAGCACCACTACAAGGGCCGCTACAGATATTTCGTTGACGACAAGACCCGAGGGCGCACCCGCAACCAGCACAACAACAATCGTTGTGATGATGGGCAGGGCAAAGGCAACGACGAAGTACAGTAAAAGGGAGTTCTTCTTAAGATCCAGGTGCTTTTGCACAGGTTTACCTCAGGGGGTGCTCAGGATCGACGCGCCGCCATGGCCTGCCCAGGGCCGATCCCGAAATACCTGTAACGCATCAATACATGGCTGTATACACATTCGAATGTAGCTGCGACAATCAGTCGCTGGGTTCTTTGTCTCGACGGACCCCTGTTGCGCCCGATATCCGATCTTGTGCTCGGCCAGTTCCATAAAATCACCAGACGCCGGGGAACAGACGATAGCGGACGCGTTTCGAATACGCGTCATAACCCTCGAGTTCTTGCCGCAAAGTGCGATCTTCGAGCACTGTTCGAACTACAAGTCCAATAATTGACAGAATCGCCGGCACGAAGGCCCACCACGAACCCAACAGTAGCGGCGCTGACAGACACCAACCGAAGAATCCCAGGTACCCAGGATGGCGGATATACCCATAAGGTCCGGTGTCGATGACCCGGTGACCGCGGTCTGTCTGGATGCGGACGGTTTTTTCGAAGAAAGGATTCACGCCCATCGCCCATGAAAATAGGGTCATACCCGCCGCAAACAGTACCAGCCCGATTGGCCAGAATAGTGGCGACATCGTCGACCAACCGAATCGGACGGCATCGAAGCCCGCGACCAGGTAGATCGATATAAGGATGGGACCGACAAAGAAACCGTAGACAATATCCCAGGCTTTTGTGCCTTTACCCATACGCATGCGGGCATCGATCAACTCGGGATTTACACGCTCGAGGTAGACGAGATTGACAATAAAAAAGGCCGTGACAATGCCGACGTAGAGCCAACCGGCTACCCAGTCCAGACGACCGGCAGGCCAGAGGACCATGACGGCAAACACAGCGACCGCCGCGATCACAACAAACGCGAGTCGAAGTGATTTCGGCAACAGCCGAGTGCGGCGCCGATTCGAAGCGGCATCTGCAGGCGGTTGGATTATTTCTGGTTGCTGTACCTGGACCATGGCCATACTCTCCATACGAATAAAGCGACGCCGATGACGATTAAGATGATGGGCGCAAACGGCTTCTCGACGTCAAACCACTGCCAGGACCCCGCGACCGCGAACCCAAGTCCTACAAGGATCCAGAAACCCTCCACGCGCACGCCGGATACCTTGCGAATCGCCTGCATGCCCAATGTAATGGCGGCAACTCCCAGCAATCCAACGGCCAGGCTGACCTCGGCAAGCCAGGCAATTCCCACCCAGATGAAGAACAGCGCCCATCCTGCCGCGTCAAATTTGCTGGTGCGGTTATCTCGCGCCATGAATCTCCTCATCTTGTCGAAATCCGGTCGACCGTCAGGATCACAGCACCGATTCATCATGCTTCTCATCACCTTACCTCCTCGGCACGGGCCGATTCGGTGTGAGGCTCCATGACGACGGTCAATGGAAAGTGAATCGATGTCGTGGCATTGATCACCCCGTCCATCTCGAGGGATTGAATGACCTGACAGTCCGTGTCCTTAAGGGCGTCTCTTGCCGATTCCGTGCCGGAATCACAGGCCAGGATCAGTACCGCCTCATAGTCTTTGGCGTGCTTCCTAAGGCGCTTGCGCTGCCGCTCTGTCCACAGGCACATCATTGGGGTTGGCGTGTGAATGGAAAAGACGCCGGTTCGAGCGCCACGTTGCTCTAGCGAATCACGAATAGACTGGATGTAGTCCTCAAATGCGGGAGTCTTCAGTCCATGCTTGAAGAAGTCGATGAAGGGTTCTTGCTTCTGCATGGCAAGACACATCGGCGGACAGACGGGACAGGACGCAATCAGGACCGAGTTGAATCCGACCAGATCGGAGGAGACATCTTTCGGTGTCAGGTTCACAGGCATAATTCTTCTCCTCGCGCCCACAGACTTGTGGCGGCCGGAGCCGCTGCCACGGGGCCAAGCGCGGCAGCATCATCGCCTGGTCACCTTGCAATCGTGACGCGCGTGCGATATCGATTTGGCCTATTGCCAAAGGTATCGGGGCCCTTGCCCGCTGACAATCCGTAGTTGCCGCGAAAAATCTGCTGCAAATATGGGTCGTACCGAAATTCTTGAATCGTGAGAGTAGTTCTTAGCACCATCGTCCGGCTTGAATGAGATAGTGGGTTAACAATAGCCAATGACGTTCCTCGGTCGTTTCCCTCAATTTGCCGCCGGCGACGGGCTGCTGGGCCTCGAACCTGGAAAAGCGAGGGTGTGAGGCGCATCACCGATTCTGCGCATCGAATGTCATATCAATAGCAATGAATATCCACTAATTGAGACGCTTCTCGTTAGTGCCGAAGACTGCCTGAGGTTCATTGCGATGACGACCGTTCGACCAGGGACACGCCACGCGTTGGTGCTTACCGCTCTAACCGGCATTTTAGCAGCCGCCTGCGGCGGATCAGGTGGAACCTCGAGTCCGCCAGCACCACCACCTCCTCCGCCGGCCGCGGCAGATTGGAACATCGTCGTTAATACGGCCGATGTTGCAGCGCCTTTGAATCAGTCGCTGATTGGTTTCTATGATTTGTCCGGCACGCTGTACGATTACGAAAACGTCCCTGGACTGATCGCCGAAATGAACGAGGTCGGTTTCGCGGCGCCGGGTGGTGCCGGCGCCGATTGGCGCATCGGTGTCGGTCGTTGGGAAAACTCCACGGAATTATTCGGCATGCTGAGCGATACCTCCGTGTGCCCCAACGTGATACCCGAAAATCAATCTGCATTTGCGACCGACATCGAGCTGTTGGCGAGTCGGGACTGGTTTACTTACACAGACGGCTCGCCGGTTGATAGCGCTGATATCGTCGATGGCCGCTTTGCCCTCGACTATGTACGTTCTGTCATCGACAACGCTGCCGCATTCGGCGCTACGCCCTACCTGTCTATCGATCTGATGCCTCGCGCATTGTCCATCAATCAAACGCCAAATCGACTTGATTGCGGTGTGTCGTTCGCGAATAGCGTCTCGAACAACGAGCCGGCCAACCCGGCCGTTTTCGCTCAGGCGGTCGCCGGCATGGTGGAGCGCGTCGTCGAAGGCACCGGAACCGGGATCGGAAACGAGCGGCCCCGCCCTGTTCAATACTGGGAGGTATGGAATGAACCGGAGCTTGCGATATTCTGGGAGCCGACTCTGGCTCCGAACCCGGATCCATTTTTCAACATGGCCATCGCAACGCTGACTGAACTCGATGCGTATCGCAGCACAACAGCAGACGCGAACGGACAGGCGATTCGAATCGGGCTCGGCAGTTTCGTTAGTGCAGACACGGCGGTCGCAACCATTCAGGGTTTCGACTCGGTCGGTATTTCGATGGATTTCATTTCGTTCCATGGTTACGCCGACGACCCACTGACGCTAGTCGACGCGATCGGACGCGTCGCTACAGCGCGTGACAATTCGACTAACTACCAGGACATCGAATTGGTGTTCGCGGAGTGGGGCCCGGACCTCGCAACTCGTGCCGGTGACCAGCAGTATGCGGCGACGATGGATCCCGCACTGCACGCGGCGACCGTCGTGGCGCTCGGCGCCTCGCTCGGCCTCGATCGGTCTCACAACGCCATTTTCTACGACTTCTTTCCGGTAATCGCATTGGGCCTGATCGACAATTCGGGTACGCCGCGACCGCTATACCGCGCTTATGAACTGATGGCCAAACTCGTTACAGACAGCGCCGAACGACTAACAATTACGGGACATCCGGACGGACGCCTGGATGCGGGAATGGGCGCAGCGCTGGTCGCACGGGATACGCAAAGCGCTGTCGTACGTGTTCTGCTGGTTAATCGCAACGCCGATGCC
>JABDOQ010000007.1 GCA_013043165.1 Woeseiaceae bacterium
CGGTCTGATAGATCTTGTCGACGTCCGGGCGCTCTTCACGATCGACCTTGATGTTGACGAACAGCTCGTTCATAAGCGTGGCTGTTGCTTCGTCCTCGAAAGACTCGTGCGCCATGACGTGGCACCAGTGGCAGGCCGAATAGCCGACCGACAGCAGCACGGGTTTGCCGGTCTCGCGCGCTGCCTGGAAGGCCTCTTCACCCCACGGATACCAGTCAACCGGATTGTCGGCGTGTTGTCGCAGGTAAGGACTCGTTTCCCCGCTAAGACGGTTGGGCATGGTTTCCCCCTGGCGATCGCCACTATGACGCGTTGTTGAAACTGACTATGATACCCCTCTTGTTTTATATCCGAGCGGGATTCCATGCTGACCTACCCCGAGATCGACCCGGTAATCTTTTCGATCGGGTTTCTCAAAATTCGCTGGTACGGCCTGATGTATGTCATCGGCTTCCTGTTCGCCTGGTGGCTCGCCAGGCGCCGATGCAAGCGCAGCGATTCGCCGATTAACGCCGAACAGGTGGATGACCTGATCTTTTACGGCATGCTGGGAGTCATCGTCGGCGGCCGCGTCGGATACGCGCTGGTATACGGCTGGAGTCAGCTGACGAGCGATCCATTTTACCTGTTCAGGATCACAGAGGGCGGTATGTCGTTCCACGGCGGTCTGGCTGGCGTCATGATCGCGATGTGGCTGTACGGTCGCAAGCTCGGCCTCTCGATCTGGCGCATGACGGATTTTGTCGCGCCGGTTGCGCCGCTGGGACTCGGTTTCGGCCGCATCGGCAATTTCATCAACGGTGAACTCTGGGGCAAGCCAACCGATGTGCCCTGGGGATTTCTCGTGAACGGCCAGGTATTGCATCCGTCGCAGCTGTATGAAGCCATTCTCGAGGGATTCCTGCTGTTTGCCATTCTATGGGTCTACACGGCGAAACCACGGCCCTACCTGGCCGCGTCAGGCATGTTCCTGCTGCTGTACGGCGTATTCCGCTTCATTATCGAGTTTTACCGGGTGCCTGACGCGCAGCCGGGCTACCTTGCGCTGGGCTGGGTCACGATGGGCCAGGTCCTGAGCCTGCCGATGATCGCAGCCGGCGCCGTTCTGCTGGTCATGGCCTACCGTCCGGCCGGGGAAAAGGCCTGACATGCAGCAATACCTCGACATGATGCGGCTGGTGCGCGACACGGGCACGCGGAAGGAAGATCGCACGGGTACGGGAACCCGCGCCATTTTTGGTCACCAGATGCGCTTCGACCTGGGCAAGGGCTTTCCGCTGGTGACGACCAAGAAGCTGCATCTGCGTTCGATTATTCATGAGCTGCTGTGGTTTCTTAGCGGCGACAGTAATATTGCGTATCTCAAGGAAAACGGCGTTTCAATCTGGGACGACTGGGCCGACGAGAACGGTGACCTCGGACCTGTTTACGGCGTGCAGTGGCGCAGCTGGCCGACGCCGGATGGCGGCAGTATCGACCAGATCGCGCAGGTCATGCAGCAGCTGCGCGAAACGCCTGACTCTCGCCGCATCATCCTTAGTGCCTGGAACGTTGCAGAAATCGAGAACATGGCATTGCCGCCGTGCCACTGCCTGTTCCAGTTCTACGTTGCGGACGGCAAATTGTCGTGCCAGTTGTACCAGCGCAGCTGCGACATTTTTCTTGGTGTGCCGTTCAACATCGCTTCGTATGCGCTGCTCACGCACATGCTTGCTCAACAGGCCGATCTTGGCGTTGGCGATTTCGTGTGGACGGGCGGAGATTGTCACCTCTATGCGAATCACCTCGAACAAGCGGACGAGCAGTTGAGTCGCAAGCCGCTGCCGCTGCCGCGTCTCGCGATAAAGCGCCGCCCGGAGACCATCTTCGACTACAAGTACGAGGATTTCGAGATCCTCAACTACGAATCGCATCCGCACATCAAGGCGGCGGTCGCGGTCTGATCGACGCATCGTGATCAGCATCATTGTCGCGACGTCGATGAACAATGTCATTGGCGCAGAGGGCAACCTTCCCTGGAAGCTCACGGACGACCTGAGGCGGTTCAAGCAGCTGACGATGGGAAAACCCATCATCATGGGACGATTGACCTGGGAATCCATCGGTCGACCCCTGCCGGGCCGGCAAAATATCGTGCTTACGCGCCAGGCCGATTTCAGCGCGCGCGGCTGCGACATCGCCGCCTCACCCGCGGCGGCGCTGACCGCCGCTGCCGATGCCGAGGAAATCATGATCATCGGCGGTGGCCAGGTCTATGAACTATTCCTGCCGAAAGCCAGTCGTCTTTACGTTACGCGGGTGCTTGTCGAGTTGCACGGCGACGCGTTTTTTCCGGAGATCGACGAAGCCACCTGGGAACTCGTAGACCGCGAGCCCCACGAGGCAAATGACGTCAATCAATTTGCATTCGAGTTCATGACCTACGAACGGCAAGATCGCTCCTGATTGTATCTATTGGTGGCAGGCGCTTTTTCACGGCGACTTCTGCTTTGGAGATATCGATGTCATCCATGGAATTCGCGTCTGCCGTAAACTCTTCCAGCAATGCTTTCTGGACTTCGCCGCGCTGCTGCGCTACGAGGTAGGGAATGTCGGCGTGGAACATCACCATCGAGTAGCGCGGAATGAACCGCTCCGACAGGCGTTTCTCGAGCTCGAAGGCGAGTGCTTTGCGCAACGCGAATTTAGGGTCGCGCACGGTGTCGCGCATTTCGACGTAGTTGTCCAGCGCCATGTCTGCAATTGCGTTGGCATTGGCAAGTTGTTCAGCTTCGAATCTTGCGAAAATATTCGCCCAGTCGTCACCGTGCTCTGTGACAAGTTGGTCGAGTAAAACGCAGTCTTCAAACGCAAGGTTCATGCCCTGTCCATGAAACGGCACGATGGCATGCGCCGCGTCCCCCAGAAGCAAGACGTTGCCGCGGTCGTGCCAATGGCGGCAGCGCACGGTGCCCAGCGTGCCAAGTGGGTTTTTCAGCATATCCTCGCAGAGCGTTGGTATGAGCGCTGCGGCGTCGGCGAAATGGGTTTCGAAGAATGCGATTACAGAGGATTCATCGTTGAGCGTCTCGAAACTGTTGTCACCGACATTTGGCAGGAAAAGCGTCATCGTGAAGTCGCCGCCAGGATTGGGCAGCGCAATGAGCATGAATCCGCCGCGCGGCCAGATGTGCAGCGCATCCGGAGCCAGCTGGTAGCGCCCGCCGGGCCCCGCCGGGATCGACAGTTCCTTGTAGCCGTGCCGCAACAGCGTTTCGATACCGCCGAATGTGTCAGTGCCGTCAAACGAACGGCGGATGCTCGAGCCTGCGCCATCCGCTGCAAACAGCGGGTCTGCTTCAACCTGGTACAGGCTGCCGTCGGTCTCGTCACGGACGTGCACTGTTCGATCAGGCGCATCGAAGCCGATCGCATTTTGCTCGAAGTTGAGGCTGAGGTTAGGCAGCTTGTCGGCCGCGCCGAGCAGGACCCGGTTGAGCCCGAGCCTGGTTACAGAATAGATTTCCTCATCGGCCTGCAGCCCGTAGCGCAGGAATTCGCTGCGCCCGTCCTGGTGATGCACCATGCGGCCGCGCATTGGTACGAGCAGCGGCTTGACCAGCGTGTCGATGCCCACCTGGCGCAGTGCGTTGAGGCCGCGCGCGGCCAGTGCCAGGTTGATCGAACGTCCGGCCTCGGCGTCCTGCACGCGTGGATCTTTGAAGCGCTCGTAGACGTCTACGTTGAAATCATGCCGCGCCAGCATGATCGCGATCAGCGTGCCGCACTGCCCGGCGCCGATAATGTTGACCGATTTCCTGCTCACGGAGCGTTCACGTGGCCAGGGCTGCCGACAGTCGCTCCGCAAATTCGAAAACGTCGCTGAAACTGTTGTACAGGGGCACCGGTGCAACGCGAATGACATCCGGGTTACGCCAATCTCCCGTGACATTCAGCTCGCACAACGTTTCGAACAGGGCTTTCGCATCGATGGACCTGTCATTCACGATCAGAGAAAGCTGGCAGCCGCCGGCATCGGCGGGAGTGATGGTGCCGATGCGATCGCCGAAACGCGTTGCGACAAGCCAGCGCAAGTAGCCTGTCAGTGTCCGCGACTTGTCTCGCAGCGCGCCGAAGCCGGCTTCCTGGAACAGCCGCAATGAAGCAATCACGGGGGCGAGCGACAGGATGGGTGGATTGCTCATTTGCCAGGCCTCGGCACCCGGCGCCGGTTCGAAGGTCGAGTGCATTTTGAAACGGCTGCTCTCCTTGTTACCCCACCAGCCTTGCAGAAAGTCACTACCCGAATGGTGTTTTTCGTGCACAAAAGCGCCGGCGATCGCCCCGGGCCCTGCATTGAGATATTTATAGGTACACCAGGACGCAAAGTCCGGAGCCCAGGTGTTCAAAGACAGCTCGACATTAGCGATGGCATGCGCCAGGTCCAGGCCGACCTTGCAGCCGAATCGGCGCGCCAGGTCGCAAATGGCTTGCATGTCGAGAACCTGGCCCGTGTAGTACTGCACGCCCGGCAACAGCAGCAAAGCGACGGAGTCCCCCTCCTGCTGCAGCAACTGCTCGAGGTCCTCGATTCTAAGATGCAATTCACCGTCACGAGGTCGCCATTCGAGCAGATCGGATTCCGGATCGTAGCCGTGTACACGAATCTGTGACGCGGCTGCGTATTGATCCGACGGGAATGCGCCGTCTTCTATGATTATTTTTCGGCGCTCCGCCGTCGGGCGATAAAAACTCGCCATCAGCAGGTGCAGGTTGACGGTCAGCGTGTTCATTGCGATCACTTCGCTCGGTTTTGCGCCCGTCAGTTCGGCAAAACCTGCGGTGGCGAGCCGGTGGTAATTGATCCAGGGGCGGTTGGAGTGAAAATGACCGTCGACCGCGTAGTCCTTCCAGTTGTCCAGTTCGTTCTGAACGAATTCCACGGCGAGCCTGGGTTGCAGGCCCAGAGAGTTGCCGCACAGGTAAACAGGGGATCGTCCCTGTTTGTCACGCGGGAAATTGAATTGCTCACGAAACCTGGCCAGCGGGTCATTTTGATCGAGCGCCATCGCGAAAGCCCGTGTGTCGTCGTATTGCATCAGCCTGCGTCGGGCCGCGGCATGACCGTGCCGCATTCAACGCAGCGGCGGTGTTTTTTCGAGCCATAGAAGCGATCGAAGATAGGCGCAAGCTGTTCGACGATATCATCGACGTAGACACGTTCTTCATACAGCTTGTTATTGCAGTTCCCGCAAAACCACATGAAGCCATCGAGTTCATGTTCGAGCCGTTTGCGTTCGACGACGAGGCCAACCGTGTCGGCGAATCGCTGCGGCGAATGCGGAACCCGTGGCGGCAGCAGCAACATCTCACCTTCGTCGATAGTGATGTCTTTGCGTTCGCCACCGTCGATGACCTGCAGCACCATGCGACCCTCGATCTGGTAGAACAACTCCGGACCCTCATCGACGTGATAGTCCCGCCGAGAATTTGGCCCGCCGACAATCATGACGATGAAATCGTCTTCCTCAAAGACCTGCTGATTGCAAACCGGCGGTTTCAGCTGGTCCCGGTGCTCGTCGATCCACGCGGCGAGATTGAACGCCGTTAATGATTTCACTGTCCCTGCCCCCGGACCTGCACGACACGCGGAATTTTTTTGTCGATGCGTACCGCCGTGAGCTGACGGCCCCAGACGCAGCCGCTATCCAGGCTGACCAGGTCCGGCAGCACGATGAGTCCGAGGGCCGACCAGTGCCCGAATATGACGCGCGTGCGCTGCCAGCTTGGGTGCGCCATGTCGTACCAGGGGATCAGGCCCTTGCGGGCGCGCCAGGGTGAGCCGCTGAAGCTGAGATCAAGATGCCCATCGGACGTCACCATGCGAATTCGCGTCAGGCAGTTGATGATAAAGCGCAGGCGCTTGTACCCGGAAAGTTTGCCAGACCAGATGTTCGGCGTGTTGCCATACATTTTTCCGAGCAGGGTCGGATAGTCATAGGCTTGCAGCGCCGCTTCCACCTCGGCGGCGAGCGCGAGGGTCTTCTTGACGCTCCACCCCGGATGCGTTCCTGCATGCACAAGCAGGGTATCGAGACCCTGGTCGTAGTGAGCCAGTGGCCGATGCCGCAACCAGTCGCACAGTTCCGCGACGTCCGGTGCGTTAAGCAATTTCTCGAGCGAGCCGAATCGTTTTCCGAATCGCACGACGCCGGCCTCGAGCGCCAGCAGGTGCAGGTCGTGGTTGCCGAGCACCGTCCTGGCGGAATCACCGAGTTTCTTTACAAAACGTAGCGTTTTCAGTGACTTGGGCCCACGATTGACGAGGTCTCCGGTCAGCCATAGCGTGTCTCTGGACGGCTCGAACCTGATTTCGTCAAGCAGCCTGCGAAACGGGTCGTAGCAGCCCTGCAGATCGCCGATTGCATAAACTGCCATGTAAAGGTTACCTAGTGGAGCAGGCCCGGGACTGCCAGCGTGAACGGTGCGATAGGTGCATCGAAGCTCGCGCCATTATCCGTTTCCATGCGATACAGGCCCTGCATGGCGCCGACCGGCGTTTCAAGGACAGCACCGCTCGAGTAGCGAAAGCGCTCGCCGGGGTTCAAATGCGGCTGTTCACCGACAACGCCGTCACCGCTTACTTCCTGAACCTTGCCGTTGGCGTCGGTAATGACCCAATGACGGCTGAGCAGTTTTGCGGCCACGTCCCCATTGTTGGATATGGTGATCGTATAAGCGAATACATATCGATCGGCATCGGGTTCCGACTGGTCGTCGATATAACTCGTCGCAACCTGGATGCGAATGTCGAATTGATTTTCTTCCATGGAGATATTCTAGCGTAAGCCTATTATCGTTGGCGCGCTGTTTTTCGTTTCAGGTGATTACCCAGGGAGACGTAGTCGGCAATACTCACCTGTTCCGGGCGGAGGCCGGCATCGATGCCAACGGCCTCGAAGTCGGCGATCTCGGCGACGGTCCTGAGGGAATTGCGCAAGGTTTTGCGGCGCTGCATGAACGCGGTGGCGATCAGGGTCGAAAGCGCGGCCTCGTCTTCGATGACAAAGGTATTGGGCGGCAGCGGGTCCAGTCGCACTACGGCCGAGGTCACCGCCGGCGGTGGATCGAATGCAAGGCGGTCAACATCGAACAGGGGCTCAACACTCAAGTGACAGCCCAGCATGATTCCCAGGCGACCGTAGGCTTTGTTGCCGGGCTCTGCCGCCATGCGATCGACCACTTCTTTTTGCAGCATGAAATGCATATCCAGAATCCGGTCGCGGAATTTTAACAGGTGGAACAGCAGCGGCGTCGAAATGTTATAGGGCAGATTACCGACGATACGCAGTCGCTCGCCAAGGGTCGCGAAGTCGAAGGCCAGTGCATCGGCTTCGTGTATTGTGACGTCGGGGTTGTCGTCGAACTGCATCCTGAGTTTTGCGGCGAGGTCGCGGTCGAGTTCGATGGCATGCAGGTGGCCGGCCTGGCGCGCGAGCGTGCCGGTAATGGCGCCTTTTCCGGGACCGATCTCAACGATGACGTCCTGCCTGGTCGCGTGAATGCTCTGAACAATGGCGTCAATGACGCCGGGGTCTGTCAGGAAGTGCTGGCCGAAGCGTTTGCGGGCGCGGTGCGCGGCCACTACTTGCCAGCCAGTTTTGCGGCCAGTTCGATTGCCGCGAAAAGGCTGCCTGTATCAGCCTTGCCACGGCCCGCAATGTCGAATGCGGTACCGTGATCGACGGACGTGCGCACGATCGGCAGGCCCAGCGTGACGTTCACGGAATGGCCGAAGCCCGCGTATTTCAGAACCGGCAGGCCCTGGTCGTGGTACATAGCGAGTACGGCGTCTTTATTACCGGCAGCCGGCGTAAATGCCGTGTCCGCGGGCAGCGGTCCGCGCACACGCAAACCTCTGGCGGAGAGCTCGTCGACGACCGGGGCGATGACATCGCGGTCCTCGTGCCCGAGGTGACCGCCTTCGCCGGCATGCGGATTCAGACCGCAGACAATGATCTCAGGGTCCGAAATCCTGAATTTCGAGCGCAGGTCGCTGGCGAGGATTTCTATGACACCACGAAGACGTTCTTTGCTGATGTAGCCGGGAACGGCGCTCAAAGGTATGTGCGTGCTGGCAAGCGCGACCCGCAGCTCACCGGCAACCAGCATCATCACGGGTAACGCAGTGTTGGTTAGTTTGGCCAGCAGTTCCGTATGGCCCGTAAACGGGATACCGGCGTCGGCGATGACGCTCTTCGCGACGGGCAGGGTGACCAGCCCGGAAAACTCGCCGTCGATGCAGCCCTTGACCGCCAGCGTCAGGCCGTCGAGCAGCGTCCGGGAATTCGCCGGGTCCGGCTTCCCCGCGATCAAGCGTGCAGGATAGGGCGTATCGATGACACGCAGATCGCTGCTGATCTGCGATTTGTCGCCGATAATGACGACGTCCTGAGCGTAGGCAGAATCGGCCAGTGCGTTGCACAGCTCAGGACCGATGCCGGCGGGTTCGCCGGCCGTGACTACGAGTGGCTGGTCCGGCCTCACGCTCAGATGCGCGGGTCGACGAAAGCCTCATCGCGAAGGCGTTGCATCCACAGCTGCGTTTCTTCTTCCATCTTGCTGTTGCGAATCCGCAGGTCACAGTTGCGTTTCTTCAGGTCTTCGGTGTTGTCGTAGATTCGTCTATCGAGAACCTCGACGATGTGCCATCCGAATTGGCTGCGAAATGGCTCACTGACTTCGCCGATTTGCGCTTGTTCAATCACGGCGTCGAATTCCGGTACATATGTACCGGGACCCGCCCATCCAAGATCGCCACCGAGGTTTGCCGAGCCTGGATCGTCGGAAAGTAATTTGGCTTGTTCGCCAAAATCTTCGCCCGACCGGATTTTCGCCAGTGCTTCGTTCAGCCGTTGTTTGGCCGTGTCGTCGTCGATGATTTCATTGGGCGTTATCAGGATGTGGCGCGCCTTGACCTGGTTTACTTCGCTGCGTTCGACCGCGCTTTTCAGGTCATCGACTCTCACAATATGAAAGCTCGTGCCTTTGCGAAACGGCTGCGATACGTCGCCGGCCTTCATACCGGGCAAAATGTCCGCAAACAGGGTCGGCACATTCTGGCCCTGCATGGGACCGAGCGAACCGCCCTCTAACGCGGACGGGCCCTTTGAATACCGTGCCGCGAGTTGGCGGAAGTCCGCGCCGTCCTGCAGCTTTGCGTAAATCTCGTTGGCCAGCCGTTCGACCTCATCACGCTCTTCATTGCTTGCAGCCGTGCCGAATGGCAAAAGAATGTGCGACAGCGTCCAGTCGGAATTCACGACAACATTGGTTTCGAGATCGACGATGCACTGCTGGATTTCGCGCTCGGCGACATTGATGCTCTGGCCTACCTCGATGCGTCGCAACTGCTCGATCGTAATTTCGTCACGCAGGCCGCGACGAAATTCTGCGTAATTGACGTTGTCCTTTGCGAGCAGCGCCGGCATATCTTCGAAGCGGACGCCGTTCTGTTCGGCAATGCGTGCAATGGAATTGTTGAGCATCGCATCGGAGACCTGTAGCCCGATGCGTTCTGCGCGTTGCAGCTGGACTTCGCTGAGAATCAGCCGCTCGAGAACCTGCTCCTCGAGTATGTTAGCGGGCGGCAGCTGCAGGTCCTGTTCCTCGGCGCGCTCCAGGATCATGTTCATTTGCTCATCGAACTGACTCTTTAAAACCACGCCTTCGTTTACGACAGCCGCGACCCCGTCCAGAAACTCCCCGGTTTCAGACAGGTCGGCGGCAACCACGGAGGGCGCAGTTAGCAATGCGGCGAATGCGCATAAACTGTTGATTTTATTCACAAAAGTTTACCGGAGATCTGGAGAATAGCCAAGAATACCACGTTCCAGAAGTTTGTCTGCCGCCGTGCCAACGCTCGTCATTCCCTTTAATACAAGTTGCAGACCCAATGAGGAATCCCGAGTTCCGTCACGAGTGGAAATATAGCGTCGGGAAACAAGCCGCAGTCCCCAGCAGCAACTTTCATATTCAAGGCCGAAAAACTGCTCCAGTACTTCCTGGTCGCGGAAAGAAAAGTTGTAGCGACCGACGAAGTTCCACTGCGTGCTGACCGGCCAGGACCATGACAGATCGCCTTGTTCCAACGACTCGCGACGAAAACGATAGGCGAGATTGAGGATCTTCTTGCTGGCCGGGCGATACTGCAGACGCGCTTCCGACTTTGTCGTACCACTTTCTCCGGTGCCCCACTGGTGACCGAAATCGAAATTGATGTTTTCCCAGATGAGAAAGCGCAGCTGTGCGATGTAATCCGACGTTTTGAGTGTTGATGCGGTTCTTCCGGGCAAGGTCACGAAGCGATCGCCAAAGTAGCGTGTCTGGCCCACGGTCGCTGTCATGAGTTCGCGACCCGACAATGTGTCCAGGATCCGCGAAGTGACGCCAATACTGATTTGCTCTGTGTCTCCAATCCGGTCGATCCCAAGGAAGCGGTTCTTGCGATACAGCTGCACGAGATTTATGTCGGGAGTAATAGTGTCGAAGACGGGCAGGCCAGCCTGGTCGCGGTACGGAATGTTCACGTACAGGAGCCGCGGTTCGATTGTCTGGAGCCGGTTGGTGCCGCTTAACGAGCGCTCCAGCACCATGCCTGTATCCAGGCTCGCGATGGGCACGGTACGGCTCGGGTCTGTCTCCGTTCCTGGCACCGTATCGCTCAGTTGGTAGCGTGTGTAGTCGAGCGAAACTGCCGGTGTCACAAACCAGCCAGGCCTTGCGATCGGCATTTCCAGCGAGGGCGCGGCGTTGACCCGCCAGCCGGCGACGCCGACATCGCGATCGAAGTTTACGACTTCCGCCCGGGCACCGACGCGCAGGAAGGTGACGGGCCACGAACCACTGGCCAGCAGCTGCGGAACACGACGATAGGGTTCATCGGCCGGCAGAATCGCGTCATCGATGGTCTGGTAGTCCTGCAGCTGCCCGAATAACGCAAACCGTTCGCTGAAATAGTCGAATCGCACGCTGCGGTTAAGGTGTGTGATGCTCGAGATGCTCTGGCTGCCACCCAGATCCTCGAAATACTGGTTGTCCGAAACTTCGCGGTAATTGATTCGACTACGCCAACCATTTTCGAACAGGGTTCGATGCGTGAGCCGCATCTGGTGACGCGCCTCGTTCAAGGTGCTGTCGTCTGGCAGGTAATCAGCGCTGACGACACCGTCATTGCGCGGCGTCAGGTAGCGAAACTGCGTTTCCCACTGCAGTCCTCGACTCGTCAGCAGTCGCGGCGTGATGGTCGCATCGTAATTGGGCGCGATGTTCCAGTAGTAGGGCAAACGTATCTCGTTGCCGCTGCGACCCGAGCTGCCAACCTCCGGCGTCAACAGGCCGGACTTGCGTGCGTCACCCAGCGGGAATGAAAGATAGGGTGCATACAGTATCGGCACGCCTTTGAACTGCAGTTTGATGCCTTTGGCCGTACCAACGCCTTTGTCGGTGTCAAGCTCGATGGACCTGCCCTGCAACAACCAGTCCTCGGAGTCGGGCGGGCAGGTCGTGTATTCGACGCCTTCAAGAACCAGGCGACCATCCTGATTGATCTCGAGGGCGTCAGCCGCGCCACGCGCGCTACTGCTACCCAGGGAAAATTCTGCCCCTTCGAAACGAATGCGGCCGCTCTCGTAGGAGAACTCGGCCAGGTCACTGTGTATCTGCGTGCCCGGGTCCTCGTAACGTACGTCACCTTCGAGGAAAATCGCCTTCTGTTCGGGGTCGTAGCGGGCTGTTTCGGCGCCGGCGAGCTTGTCTTCCCGTCGCAGCAGGACGCCGCCACTCATTCTCGCCGTCGTATCTTCGCCCAGTTCTGCTTCGAATTGACCTGCTTCGAGCACGATCGTGTCGGAATTTTCAATCGGCACGCGAGACAGCGACGGATCGAGGGCAAGCGGTTCACCGATCGACGTTTCGCAGGCAAGCCGATCCGCTCCCTGCGAACAGGTCACGGCCAGCAGGCAACAGGTAACAATCAGTGGTTTGGCAGACAATTCGGTGACCGGGTCACGTTTGGGCCGAGCAGACTAGTGCGGGATGTTAGCATGCATTCCGTGTGCTACCTTCGCATAGTTTTTGAGGTGCTTCAACGCGTTACGGAGAACACACATCGATATCCCAAAGGTCGCCGGCGATGCTCGCCTGGCCGCGCTGAAAGACTGGATTAACGGCATCGATGCGGTTGCCGGCTGTGAGCCGACGCGGGCATCCGGTGACGCGAGCTTCCGTCGCTATTTTCGATTACAGGCCGGGGCCGAGAGTTTCATCGTTATGGACGCGCCGCCCGGGCACGAAGACTGCGTGCCGTTTGTGCGCGTGGCAGGCTACCTCGAGGCAATGCAACTGAATGCACCGCGAGTCATCGCGGCGAATCCGGAGGACGGATTCCTGCTCCTCAGCGACCTTGGAACACAGCTTTATCTGGATGAGTTGCAGCGTAATCCCGACGCGGCTGCACGCTTGTACGCCGATGCCATTTCAGCCCTGCTCAAGATGCAGCGCCGCGGCGCTGCCTATCAGGCGAAGTTGCCGCCCTACGATGACGATCTTCTGCGCTTCGAGCTATCGCTTTTTCATGACTGGCTTTGTGGCAAGCATCTCGGATTGTCGTTTAGCACCGCGGACGAGGCAGCCTGGACCGCATGTTGTGATGTGCTGACAGAAAACGCGCTGCATCAACCACAGGTCTTTGTACATCGTGACTATCATTCGCGAAACCTGATGATTACCAGCGACAACAATCCCGGCATTCTGGATTTTCAGGATGCGGTCGAAGGTCCACTTACTTACGACCTGGTTTCCCTGCTCAAGGATTGTTACGTGCGCTGGCCTGTGGCCCAGGTAAGGCATTGGGCACTGGAGTTTTACCGAGGGCTCGAACAGTCGATGCGCGAACAGGTCGATGAAATGCAGTTTCGCCGCTATTTCGAACTCATGGGTGTGCAACGGCACGCGAAGGCTGCCGGGATATTCGCCCGACTCAATCATCGCGACGGTAAGACAGCCTATCTTGCCGACATTCCGCGGACCCTTTCCTACATCGTCGAGCTCGGCGCGCATTACGACGAGCTGCAGTTTCTCGTTCGTCTGGTCGAGGAGCGCGTATTGCCGACACTGGCTCGGAAGTCATGATTGCGATGATACTTGCCGCAGGGCGCGGTGAGCGCCTGCGGCCGTTAACCGATTCGACACCCAAATCACTGGTTGAAATTCGCGGGCGAAGTCTGCTCGAAAGGCACCTTGTCAATATCCGGCATGCCGGCGTCGAAACCGTCGTTATCAATCTCGGCTGGCTCGGTGCCGAGATCGTCAGACGCGTAGGATGCGGTGCTCGATATGGCCTGCAGGTTATCTATAGCCAGGAGGGTGACAATGTTCTGGAGACCGGTGGCGGCATTCACAAAGCGCTACCGCTGTTGGGCAGCGAACCATTCCTCGTGTTGAACGCCGATATATACACCGACATGCCGATCCCGGCGGTCGAACTGGCCGCGGATGTCGTCGGTCATCTCGTCATGGTGCCTACGCCGGCCTATCGTGATCATGGTGACTTCGATTTGCAGGACGGACGGATTCGTAACAGCCGCAATCCGAAGCTGACGTTCAGCGGCGTTGCAGTCTATAAACCGGAGTTCTTCGACGGGTGCGAGGCGGGCAGATTTCCGTTGGCGCCAATGCTGCGCGGCGCGGCCGATGCCGGTCGCTTATCCGGCGAAACCTATGCAGGACTCTGGGCAGACGTTGGTACGATGGAGCGACTAGAGGCGCTCAATCGCGCGTAGCGGCGGCTAATCCGCCGCCTTTCCGGACCAGCTCTGCGTCCGAAAAACCCAGGTGTCGCAGGAAATGCGGCAATAGCCGCGGCCCTGCCTCATCGAGATCGGTGTTGATGCCGAGCCTCTTCAGGTCGGTCATCGCGAGCTCCCTGTACCCACAGGGATTGATGCGTGAAAATGGTTCGAGATCGATATCGACGTTGAGTGCCATGCCGTGAAAACTGCAGCCCCTGCGAATGCGTAGCCCGACACTTGCGAGTTTTTCACCAGCCACGTAAACACCGGGTGCATCGGCGCGGCTCGCGGCAACGATATCGAATTCAGCCGCCAGGTCGACGACACTTTGTTCCAGCGCCGTCACCAGCGTTCGCACACCCATCGCAGAGCGCCGCAGGTCCAGCAGCGGGTAGATCATTAGCTGCCCGGGTCCGTGAAACGTAACCTGGCCGCCGCGATCGATTTGTACGACGGGAATGTCACCGGGGGCGAGCAGGTGCTCCTCGCTGGCATTCAGGCCCAGCGTGAATACGGGCGGGTGCTCGGTGAACCAGATTTCATCGCAGGTGGTTTCTGTACGGGAATCGGTGAAGCGTTGCATGGCTTGCCACAGCGGAACGTAGTCCTGGCGTCCGAGATCGCGAATCGCGATAACCTGTTGCGCAACGCTGATCACAATGCCACGAGAACGTCGTCGTGCGAGGTGACGTCGCGGTAGATGTCATCAAGCTGTTGCTGGCTCGTCGCAGTGATCGTGACGGTGACCGATACAAAGCGGCCGTTGCGGCTAACGGCCGCCTGCACCGCACTATCGGCCACCGGTCCAGCATGAGATTCCACCAGCGCACGGGCGCTTGCTCGAAATTCCGGCGTGTCCCGACCCATCATCTTGATTGGAAAATTGCAGGGAAATTCGAGGCCGATCTGCTCAGACATGCTTACTCGAACCAGAGACTGACACTGTCGCGGGTACGCTGCCAGACCGATCCGGTCGGGTTATCTTCCAGGGCACGCAAAGGGGCGTTCAACAGCTGTTCCTCGCCCAGACGAACCGTCAGTTCAGCAACAGTTTGACCGGCGGCAAGCGGCGCTTCGATAACGGCGGGAATATCCAGGGTTGATTCGAGCTGATCGTACGCGCCGCGACGAACGGTGATGTAGAGGTCTTCCAGCACACCGAGCTTTGAATTCTCGTTGGCCGATTTCCAGATTCGTGCAGTCGTTACTTCTTCGCCCGCCTTGAAAAGAAGTCGAGTCTCAAAAAAGCGGAAGCCGTAATTAAGCAGTGCCTGGCTGCCGTCGGTACGTGCGCGGGTGCTTGATGTGCCAAGTACCGTCGAGATGATACGCATGTTGTCGCGCTTGGCCGAAGCGACAAGGCAATAGCCGGCATCATCGGTATGGCCGGTCTTCAGCCCGTCAACCGACGGGTCACGCCATAGCAGTGAATTGCGATTGCTCTGCTTGATGTCGTTGTAGGTGAATTCTTTGATCGAATGCCAGGCGTAATAGTCAGGGAACTCCAGGATCATGGCGCGCGCCAGCGTGGTGAGGTCTCTTGCGGTTGTCGTATGGCCTTCGGCCGGCAGGCCGGTCGCGTTGAAAAAATGACTCGAGTGCATGCCCAGCGATGCCGCATACTGATTCATGAGCTCGGCAAATACACTTTCGGTGCCGGCAACATGTTCTGCAAGGGCGACACTTGCGTCGTTGCCGGATTGCACGATCATGCCCAGCAGCAGGTCTTTGATGGAAACGCGCGAACCTACCTCGATGAACATCCTCGACCCTTCCGTGCGCCAGGCCTTTTCGCTGATCGTAACTTCGTCCTCGAGACGAATCTGCCCCTGTTTCAATGCGTGAAACACAACGTAAGTGGTCATTAGCTTGGTCAAACTGGCGGGGGCGAGTGCCACATCCGGGTTAAGCGACGCCAGTTCGCGGCCGGTCCGGCTGTCGACAACGAGGTAACTCTTGGCGCCGATGATGGGTGGTGCCGGTGCCGGCATAGGCGCTGCGGCGCAAGCCGCAGAGGCAAAAAAGACAAGCAATGACGCGAACAACAAAGTCAGACGTTGGAACATGGGGCCTCTGGCAGGTCAGGTGATTCGTATCGGCGCGTATTGTAACGCCTATTCAAGGACGAGATACGGGTCGGTTATGCCGATGTTCTCCAGCTCCTCGACAAGTATGTCGTACTCGATCACCCTGGCCACCGGGCCGATACGGACACGCAGCAGAGGCGGGCTTGTGGACGCGTCTTCGTGAATGAAGGCATTGTCGATGCCGGATGCGGCCAGGACGCCCAGGCGGCGTTCGGCATTCTCGCGCTCGCCGAAGGCCCCTACCTGCACAAAGATTTGCGCGCTGCCGGCCAGCGGTGCAGGGTCAACGGATGTTTGAACGGACGACTGAACCGATGGCTGAACGGACGGCGGCGGGGACGCTTCGGCGACGGGCGCGGGCGCAGTCGTTGTCCGGGTTGGGCGGTCGCCTGCAGGCGTATCGAAGTTGATGGCCGTTACTTCGACCAGGCCGGTACCATCGCGAAGCATATCCAGCCTGGCGGCAGCGGCATACGAAAGATCGATGATACGGTTGTGTACGAACGGTCCGCGATCGTTGACGCGTACAACAATGCTCTTGTCATTCTGCAGGTTACGCACGCGTACATAGGTTGGCAGTGGCAGGCTCTTGTGTGCTGCGGTCATTGCGTGCATGTCGTAGACTTCGCGATTCGACGTCAGGTTGCCGTGGAATTTTCTTCCGTACCATGACGCGACGCCACGCTCCTGATAACCACTGCTACTTGGCATGACCCGATAACGTTTTCCGAGAACCTCATACACGGGCCCGTTGCCGTATTTGCTGCGTGCTTCAGGGCGCGGAATTGCATCACCTGGCAAACCACGAATGCGAGTACTGCCGGATGCGGGCGGGCCGTCCCCGCGCAGGTTGTCACTGCCGCAGGCAGCAAGCAGCAGCGAAAAGAAAGCTATTTGTAGAAGCCTAGCCGGCACCGGCTGCCACCTTCGCTGCTATTTCCTGACCCAACTGATGCGCCGCAAGCGCATACATCACGCTGCGATTGTATTTCGTAATGACAAAGAAATTATGAAACCCGACCCAGTGCTCGATGCCGTTGCTGCCTTCGTAAGTCAGAAGTTCGCCCTTGCTGTCGGCACATAGATCGGTTGCGAAGACGACACCTTTCTTGCTCAGCGATTCAATCGTATCTGCCGCTTTCAATGTGTTCCCTGGTTTCGGCACAGACCCCTTCCATTGACCGCTCAGCGTTGCTCGTGCCGTGACTTCTTCGCCGCTGCGCCAGCCGTGCTCAAGAAAATAGTTGGCGACACTGCCCGAGACATCGGCCCAGTCGCCCCAGATATCGCGCTTACCGTCGCCGGTTGCATCCACGGCGTAGGCACGAAAGCTCGACGGCATGAACTGCGGGCGGCCCATGGCGCCGGCATAAGACCCCATTGGAGCGGTCGCGTCGAGACCTTCTTCGCGCGTGAGAATCAGGAATTGTACGAGTTCATTGCGAAAAAACCTGGCTCGTTTCGGGTACTCGAAGGCGAGTGTTACCAGGGCATCAAGAACACGGTCGTTGCCCGTGATACGTCCGAAATAGGTTTCCACACCGATAATGCCGACGATCATCTCGATCGAAACGCCGGACTGCTTGCTGATTCGTTCGAGCATTTCGCGGTTTTCACGCCAAAATGCAACGCCGGCATTGATGCGTTCTTTCGTGATAAAGATCTTGCGATATTCCGCCCACGTCAAGGTACGCTCGGCCGGTGTTGATATTTTGCGGATGATCGAGGGCTTGATCTCGGCCTGGCCGAGCAGGCTGCGCAACGCGTCCCGATCAAATGCGTGGTCGCTCACCATCTCGTCGATGAATGCGACAACTTTCGGACTGTCGACATCGACTTTGACCGGTCCAGGGTCTTCCGCAGATCGGGCGCAGGCGACCGATAGCAGGAGTGCAGCAGCGACAGCGAGAGTTCGACTATTCATCAATGCGGCAATAGCTTCCGGTGGGAGTGAATCGACATGAGAATACCGAATCCGGCCATGAGGGTCACCATAGACGTTCCGCCGAAGCTGACCAGCGGCAACGGTACCCCGACGACAGGGACAAGTCCCGTGACCATTGCCGTGTTAACGAAGACATACACGAGAAAAGTCAGGCTGATCGAACCGGCCAGCAGGCGTGAGTAGGTGTCGTGCGCCTGCACTGCGATGTAGAGGCCGCGACCGATGACGAACATGTAGAGTACGAGCAGGGTCAAGACGCCGAGCAGTCCGAATTCTTCACCCAGCACGGCGAAAATGAAATCCGTATCCCGCTCGGGCAGAAACTCGAGATGAGCCTGGGATCCGTTGGTCCAGCCCTTGCCAAACAGGCCACCGGATCCGATCGCAATTTTCGACTGGATAATGTTGTAGCCAGCGCCAAGGGGATCGCTGTCCGGGTCAAGCAACGTCAACACTCGCTGCTTCTGATAGTCCTTCATGAAATTCCACAGCACGAGGGCACCCGGTACGGCGAGCAGTCCCATGCCAATGATTAATCGGAACGACATACCGGCCAGGATGACGACGATCACGCCGGACGCCGCGATCAGCAGTGAGGTTCCGAGATCGGGCTGGCCGGCAATCAGGATTGTCGGTATGGCGATCATCAACGCAATGATCAGAAGCTGGCCCAGCCTTGGCGGCATTTGCCGGTGATGCAGATACCAGGCCGCCATCATCGGTACACCGAGCTTCATCGCCTCGGATGGTTGAAATCGAATACCGAGATTCAGCCAGCGTCGCGCCCCCTGCCCAACTTCCCCCACCAGCAGCACGAGCACCAGGAGAACAAGGCCGGCCAGATAGCCCCAGGGGGTCCAGCGCCTCAAAAAATCCGGCGACAGTTGTGCCACGGCAAGCATCGTGACGAAAGCGACCCCGAGGCGGACCGCCTGGTTCAAAAGGAGCCGGTTGCTTTCGCCGACAGCGCTATAAAGTATGAACAGCCCAAAGCCACTGATCAGAATCAGTCCGCCCAGCAATGGTCCGTCGATATGCATGCGACGCATGAGGCCCGCGAAATTCGACAGCGGCGCGGTCTTGGCCGTGAGCAAGCGCTTTGAGTCAGCGTACGGCATCGTCACCGTACCCCAGGTACCGGTCCATGATTGCTTTCGCAACCGGCGCCGCTACGCGGCTGCCACTGCTGCCGTTCTCCACGATGACGGCCACCGCGATGCGCGGCTTGTCAAGCGGCGCGAATGAAATGAACAGCGCGTGATCACGTTGCCGCTCCTCGATTTCTTCCTCGTCATACTCTTCGTCCTGCGCGATCGAGACCACCTGCGCCGTGCCGCTCTTGCCAGCCATTTTATACGGCGCGCCCGTGCCTACGGCCCGGGCCGTGCCGCGGGGCCCCTGCATGACGTCATGCATTGCGTTGATAATGTTGTCCCAGTAAAAGCTGTTGCTGATCTCGACATCCGGCAGCCGTTCCGGGACGACAAGCGTGCGCTCGCCGCTAAGCGCGTCTTCAACCGCTGCGACCATGTGTGGACGAAAATGTTTGCCGCGGGTTGCCAAAGCGCCGGCGGCGGCCGCCAGTTGTAACGGCGTGGCGAGCATGAAGCCCTGGCCGATTGAAGCGATGACGGTCTCACCGTGATACCAGCGCTGGTCGTCGCGATTGCTGAAGTTATTGCGCTTCCACTCTCGCGATGGCACGACGCCGGCCTGTTCACCGCCAATATCCACGCCGGTCTTCTTGCCAAGGCCGAAGCGAACAAGATAATCGTGCATGTTGTCGATGCCGATCTCCTGGCTGATTTCGTAAAAATACACGTCGCAGGATTGTTCGATGGCGTCGTGCAGATCGACCGGACCATGACCTTCCGGCTTCCAGTCGCGATAGCGGTGTGTCGAATCCGGCAGCATGAAGTAGCCCATGCAAAAGGTTTTGCGGGTCAGGTTTGTCGCGCCAGTCTCGAGTGCGGCCAGCGCCAGCATCGGTTTGATCGTCGAGCCTGGCGGATAGCGGCCGCGTACGGCACGGTTGAAAAGCGGCACGTCCACGTTGTTTGCCAATTCACCGTATTGAGCTGTGCTCATGCCGATCGCAAACAGATTCGGATCAAACGAGGGAGCGCTGACCAACGCGAGTATTTCGCCGCTGTCGGGGTCGAGCGCGACGACGGCGCCGCGCCGGCCCTCAAACAAGCGGGTTGCAAGCAGCTGCAGATCGAGGTCAATACTCAGGTAGACGTTCGAACCCGGGGCCGGTTTCTCGTCGATCGGCAACGAGTCGAGCAGCTGACTCGAGTCGCCGGGGATCTGTCGGCCGCGAGCGTTGGTTACGAGGTGCCGATAGCCCGCGGCGCCGTGCAGGTCGGATTCGAAGCTGCCTTCGACACCGGTCTTGCCGGTGTGCGAAGTCCCGGCGTAACGCGCTGCGTCGAGCCGTCGCAGGTCGTCGCTGCTCAGTGCGCCGACGTAGCCCACGGCATGCGCCACGGCCGGGCCGTCCGGGTAATGGCGAACCAGCCTGGGTTTGAAATCAACGCCGGGAAAACGCGGTCGCTGGATCGCGAAATTGGCAATTTCCTCCTCGGTGAGCCGGAACTTGAGAGTGACGGGTCGGAAGCGCGGTCCGCTGCGGCTGAGTTCCTTGAAGCGCGGAATATCCTCGCCTGAGATCAGGGACAGCCTGGCCAGCCGCTCGAGGGTATCGTCGATATCGTCGACCTGCTCAGGTACAAGCTCGAGCTGATAAGCCGGCAGGTTTTCGGCGATAACGCGGCCCTTGCGATCGAAGATCAGCCCGCGGATGGGCGCGACGGGTTCGATACGGACGCGATTACCCTGTGCCTTCTCCGCGAACAGTTCGTGCTCGACGACCTGCAGATGCACGAGTCGTGCTATGACGATGCCGAGCAGCAGAACTGCCGTAACCGTCGAGACCACCACCCGCCTTACAAACAGGCGCCGTTCGGAGTGATGGTCCTTGATCGGTGACAGCAGCACCACGTTAGCCGCCCACCCGGGCCCTGTAGCGCACCCCCGTCAGGAACATGTACAAAAACGGCCAGATCAGGGTACCCGTGACCGCGGGTGCCCAGTAGGCCGCCGCCGGTGCGGCAAGGCCGGCGACGCCGTTGATCCAGAACAGCAGGAACTGGTACAGGGCCAGCATTGCGAAAACGGTTGCGGTCAGTTGCGACAACGGGAACACGCGCATCAGCAAATGAAAGCGCACGGTAATAAAAACAATGACGCACAGCGCCAGCGCATGTTGCCCCAGCAAGGTTCCGTATGAGACGTCGAGGATGAGGCCAACGATCCAGGCGCTGCCGACGCTCCATGTGCGCGGCAGCTGCATCGCCCAGAAGATTGTCAACAGGGCCAACCAGTCGGGGCGAAACGGCGCAATCGTGTCGGGCAACGGCATGATCGACAGCATGAGTCCGACGACCAGTGTCCCGATCACCGGCAGACGGCGGGATGCGCGGTGTCTACTCATCATCCTGCTCCTCAATGACCGGGGCGGCCGACCAGATAAGCATGACTTCGCGAACCTGGTCGAGGGCTGCGGACGGCTTCGCGGTGACGTTCGCAAAAGGCTCCTGCGGAATACGCGTTACCGCGTCGACCACGGCAACCGGGTAGCCGGCCGGAAACGCACCGCCCAGGCCTGACGTGACGAGCAGGTCTCCGGCACGTATATCGGCGTTGTTCGGCAGGAACGGCAGATCGAGCCGGTCGATTTCGCCTGTGCCAACGGCGATCGTGCGCAGTCCGTTGCGGTTGATCTCGACAGGCAGCGCGTGATCCGTATCGCTGATCAGTACCGCTTGCGACGTCATCAGCCCCGTCTTGATGACCTGGCCGACGACGCCGTCGGCGCTGACGATCGCCTGGCCGTCATAGACGCCATCGCGGCTGCCGATGTCGATGATGAGATTGTGTTCATAAGGGTTGGCATCAACGGCCATGATCTCTGCAACACGCACCTCGTCGCGAACCCTGGAGCGTGCGTCCAGGAGCGCGCGCAATCGTGCATTTTCCGCTTCAAGAGCCGTAAGCCGCTGCAGCCTGGCGTTGGTGAGCAATCGCTCGGCGTTGAGGCGGTCCACCTCGAGCTGCAAATCGCCGCGCGAGGTCGTGGATTCGCTGAGCCAGGCCCACAAACGCACAGGCGCATCGACAATCAGCTGAATCGGGTAGACGGCTGCACCTATCGCTTTTCGTGCGGCGTCGAGGTGGTTTTCGCGATGATCGAGATACATCAGCCCGATACTGATCAAGACCAGCAGCAGCAGCCGGATGCCGAGCGCCGGGATGCGCGCTGGATTGCTGTTTTTTCCCCGGGAAGCGACCATCGCGTCAGTGGACCCCGTCGTCAGTCGAGCCGGCCGTGAATCACTCCAGGCCGAATACAGTCGGACCGTGTTCGTCGATGAGCTCGATGACACGACCACCGCCACGGGCAACGCAGGTCAGCGGATCGTCGGCGATGACAACCGGCAGGCCGGTTTCCTCCATCAGGAGCTTGTCGAGGTCGCGCAGCATGGCGCCGCCACCCGTAAGCACGATGCCGCGTTCAGCGACGTCTGCGCCGAGTTCTGGCGGCGTCTGCTCCAGCGCTTCCTTGACGGCACCGACGATTCCTTGCAGCGGTTCCTGCAGGGCTTCGAGAATTTCATTGCTGTTCAGCGTAAAGCTGCGCGGCACGCCTTCAGAGAGGTTGCGGCCCTTGACGGAGATCTCGAGAACCTCCTGGCCCGGGAACGCAGAGCCAATTTCGTGCTTGATGCGCTCCGCCGTTGCTTCGCCGATCAGGATGCCGTAGTTGCGGCGCACGTAGTTGGTAATGGCTTCGTCGAATCGATCACCGCCGATCCGCACCGACGCGGCATATACGATGCCGTTCAGTGAGATGACCGCGACTTCCGAGGTACCGCCACCGATATCGAGCACCATCGAGCCGCGCGCCTCATGAACGGGCATGCCCGCACCAATGGCGGCAGCCATTGGCTCATCTATGAGGTGTACCTTGCGGGCGCCTGCGCCCTCGGCCGACTCACGAATCGCGCGGCGTTCGACCTGGGTCGAGCCGTAGGGCACGCAGATCAGGACCCTCGGGCTGGGCCGGAAATAACGTGATTGATGGGCTTTTCGGATGAAGTGCTGCAGCATCTTCTCGGTGACCGTGAAATCGGCGATCACGCCGTCTTTCAGGGGCCGGATGGCCGTGATATTGCCCGGCGTGCGGCCCAGCATGTTCTTCGCTTCCATGCCCACGGCCTCGACAACCCGGCCGCCCCGGCCGGAATCCTCCCGAATCGCCACCACCGACGGCTCATCGAGCACGATGCCGTGTCCCCGCGAGTAGATCAGGGTGTTGGCCGTGCCAAGGTCAATGGACAGGTCATTGGAAAAATAACCCAGTATTCTCTTGAACATGTCGGGGCGGGGTCTCGAAGCAAGATTAACGGCGTAATCTAACAATGCGCAGGACATTGCACAAGGCGCCGTGTATTATTGCGACCCCGCCGAAAAGCGGCCCGTTTGACAACCCTTAGACGCAACCACCAACGCCGGAAATGTCCCGTGTCTCTTAGCAAAGATCAGGTCCAGCACATTGCGATGCTGGCGCGGCTGAAACTCGACAAAAACGAATACGCGGAGAGCGTCGAAAAGCTCTCCAGGATCGTGGATTTCGTCGATCAGCTGTCCCAGGCGGACACTGACGGCGTGATACCGATGGCGCACCCCCTCGATACAGTCCAGCGGCTGCGCCCCGATGCCGTTATCGAGAAAGACGAACGGGATCGATTCCAGGAAAATGCGGCCGCCGTTTCCGGCGGGCTGTATCTCGTGCCCAAAGTAATAGAATGAGTGATTCGCAGCGGGAAATGCATGCTCAGTCGATGAGCGAACTTGCCGCAGGGCTCGACCGCGGCGACTTTACGTCCGTCGAACTGACGCGGTCTTTGCTCGATCGAATAGAGCAACTGGACGCGAAGCTCAATGCGTTCATCACGGTAACCGCCGAGGCAGCGCTCGAGGCTGCAGCTCGCGCCGACAATGCGCGGGCAGCCGGCGAAGGCGGCGCGCTTAGCGGCCTGCCGATCGTTCATAAAGACATCTTTTGTACGCGCGGCGTGAAAACGAGCTGCGGCTCGAAAATGTTGAATAATTTTGTTTCGCCTTACGACGCGACTGTCGTCGAAAAACTTGCCGACGCCGGCGCTGTCGTCCTCGGTAAATCGAACATGGATGAGTTCGCGATGGGCTCGTCGAATGAAACGAGTTTCTTCGGCCCGGTCAGGAATCCCTGGGACCTCGCGCGGTCGCCGGGCGGATCTTCCGGTGGGTCAGCGGCGGCCGTGGCCGCACGCCTGGCGCCGGCCGCGACCGGTACCGATACCGGCGGATCGATTCGCCAGCCTGCAGCGTTGACCGGCACCGTGGGCATAAAGCCGACCTACGGGCGCGTGTCGCGGTACGGCATGATTGCATTTGCTTCGAGCCTCGATCAGGCCGGCGTTATCTCGCGTACGGCGGAAGACGCGGCGCGGCTGCTCGGGGTCATGGCGGGTTTCGATGAGCGCGATTCCACATCGATTGACCGGCCGGTTCCCGACTACGTCGGCGGTTTGAACGATTCGATCAAGGGACTGCGCGTCGGCATCGTCAAGCAGCACTTCGATGCGGGACTGGACGAGGCCTGCGGTGTCAGGATCAAGGACGCGATCGCCGCGCTCGAGTCCCTCGGCGCCACGACCGTGGAAGTCGATCTTCCCAATCTCGATCTGTCGGTGCCGACTTACTACGTCGTTGCGCCGGCAGAATGTTCATCCAATTTGTCGCGTTTCGACGGCGTTCGCTTCGGCCATCGCGCCGGGAACGCTGAGGATCTCCTTGATCTCTATTGCCGCAGCCGCGGCGAAGGGTTTGGTGATGAGGTCAAGCGTCGCATCATGACGGGTACCTACGTCCTGTCGGCCGGCTACTACGACGCGTATTACCTCAAAGCGCAACAGGTACGGCAGCTGATTGCCGATGACTTCAAACAGGCGTTTGCCGCCGTCGACGTGATTGTCGGACCGACCGCGCCGACACCGGCGTTCAAACTTGGGGACAAAGTCGACGATCCGATTACGATGTACCTGAATGACATCTACACCATCGGCGCCAACCTGGCCGGGCTGCCGGCCATGTCGATTCCGTGCGGCTTCGTCGATGGCCTGCCGGTCGGGCTGCATATGGTTGCTGCTCACTTCG
>JABDOQ010000056.1 GCA_013043165.1 Woeseiaceae bacterium
ATCGCACCGTCCAGCGAAGGGCGCATCAGGTTCGACGCCGGAAAAGAAATACTCCGAGTCAAATTTCGCATCTGGCCGAGCCGCCAGCAGCCTTTAGAAACAACCTTTCTGCAGGAGCTGCTCGCCGCAATTACTGCGCTCGATCCCGAATACAAGCCGTGGATGGTCTCGATCAGCTACGAAGTCGAGGAAAAGAAAGTACAGACCACGCATACGTGGCTGTGGCGCAAACAGCGCAAAAAAGATCCGGAAGCGCCGCCGCCGATCACCTGACAACTTTTGACGTTAAAGCTCGACGATAGTCCTGGCGACATCGCCGGACCCTACGGTGTTCCCCTGGACAAGGGAAAACGCATCGTAATTCGAAGACCACCACTCTGTCGATTGACTGCGTCCAGTGTCCCACCCAATTGTTGTAAAACGCGCTTCGTTATTGCCAGGCCGATCCCGGCGCCAGGACGGTTCGTGTCGATGCGAAAGAAAGGTTCAAAAATCTTGTCCAAATCCGTGGCGGGAACGCCGAGCCCGCCGTCCGTAACAGTAACGGTACCGGGCGCGCCGTCACTAGTGGTTACCACGACTTCGCCGCCGGAAGGCGTGTGCTGAATCGCATTGCGAACGACGTTTTCGATAGCGCTGGCAACAACATCGGGGTTGCCCTTGACAACGATATCGGTGCCGGGACCCGGGCACTCGACCCGGACACTGCGTGCACCTGCCTCAAATCCGGCATCCGCGATGACCTGTTTGACGACCTCAGCCAGCGAAGTCGATGCTTCCGAATCCGGTAGCTGCTCAGCACGAGCTAACGCCAGCACCTGGGAAGCAAGTGCTTCGACGCGTTCGATTTCATAGCGAATGCGTTTTACCTGTTGAGAGGAGCTGTCGGGTTTTCGCTCGAGAAGTTCGGTGGCAATCTGCAGGCGCGTCAGCGGCGCGCGCAGCTCGTGCGCAATGTTGCGGAACATCTCAAGGCGCGTTCGCGACTGCTGGTCGAGCTCTTCGGCCATCCGATCGAACTGTGCGGCGAGCCGGCCGATCTCGTCACGCGTATAGGCACCCTCACCAACTCGCGAACCCATGTCGCCCGCCGCCAACCGGGCGGCGGTCTCCGAAATACGTGCTACGGGACGCGCGAGGGAGCGGCTCAGCAGCCAGAAACTCAGCAAGCTGATCGCAGCGGCCAGCCCGAGCACGGCCCAGCGGCCGCTGCCGGCGAGCAGAAACCCGAATCGCTCACGCGGCGCGGGTCCGGGCATGGCCAGCAGCATTTGGCCATCGGCGGTGACCAGCAAGGATTGACGCAACCAGCGTGACCGTCGGTCCGAATCGCGCCGGTCGCGTCTACGCTCCGAGATCGAGGACCAGATACGCCTGGCACGATTGTGCACGCGTTCAGGAAGCGTGCGACCAAGCAGGTCTCTGCCGTTGCTGTCGATCAAATAGACCGTCTGCCCGGGCGGGAAATTGTCAGGATTGGCAATATGATCTTCAAGTCCCTCGACACCCTCGAGCCGCAGAATGGCCTGCAGCTGTTCGTCGATTTCGCGTGGATCGGCGAACGAGTAGGGAGACTGTTCATCTGCAATCCTGAAGCTGACGAAAATGCTGGCCGCGAGAATGACAAATGTCGTCAGCCAGAATGCGCCGAACAGTTTCCAGAACAGTGAGCGCATGCTAATCGATCACCAGGCGATAACCGGCGCCGCGCACACTGCGAATAGCAACAGGCGAATCGCCTGCTTTGCCGAGTTTGTTCCGCAGGTGACTTACGTGTGTGTCCAGCGCCCGGTCGTAGGGGCTCAACTCGCGTCCCAGCGCGATTTGCGTCAGTTCCTCGCGACTGACAATTTCACCCGGAGTCGAGGCCAGCGATTCGAGTATGCGCAGCTCCGCCCCGGTTAGCGGCAAGATGGCCCCGTCCAGCTGAGCGCGCTCCTTTGAAGGCTCGATCTTTAGCGGGCCGGCTTGTATTTTCAATCCTGCTTCAACAGGTTTTGCCCGGGCCAGCCGACGGAGGATTGCCTGAATGCGCAGCACGAGTTCACGGGCCACGAAGGGCTTGGCAAGGTAATCGTCGGCGCCGGCTTCCAGGCCGAGTACCCGGTCGTCGTCCTCACCCATAGCCGTGAGCATTAGCACTGCCACCTCCGAGGTCTCGCGGAGCTTGCGGAGAGTCGAAATACCGTCGTCGCCGGGCATCATGACGTCGAGGATAACCAGGTCCGGTTTTTCTTCGCGCTCCTTTAAGAGCCCCTCGGATCCACTAGCGGCAGCAGTACACTCATAACCCTCCGTCTGCAGCAGTTCGGACAGCATCTCGGTCAACGCGCGGTCGTCGTCAACCAGCAGGATTTTCGAGCCTTGGGCCATAAGACGATCTTATACAAGCATGTGTCACGAATCTCGCCTGCAGTGCACTCCCGGCGGTCTCGAATCTTAAGAATTGTTGAGTTCCGGGCGCAAACACCGCAACTTGAGCAAACTTAAGACTTCTCTGGAAACATCTTTGGCAGTATCTCGTCTTAGCAAGTACGCAATCTGGTTACGACAGGAGATACACACATGAGAACCAAGACAGCTTTCGCAATATTTGCCCTTTCCGCGCTCGGCGCGACGGCCGTGTACGCCGACAAAGGTATGAAAGACGCTGATGCAAGTGGTGACGGCTTTGTATCGCTGGATGAATTCAAGGCGGCACACAGCGCGCGGATTGAAGAACATTTCGTCCGCATGGACACCAATGCCGACGGACTGCTTTCTGCGGATGAAATGCAGGCCGCAAAGAAAGCCCGCCGCGGCGATCGCGACAAAAAGCGCGACGGCAAACACCATGGCAAGAAAAACCCCGAGGAGATGGTCAAACGACTCGACGCTGACGGTAGCGGTAGCGTGTCGCAGGCAGAGCTCGACGGCAAGCGCTTCAGCCCGGATGCCGCTACATTCCAGGCCGCGGATGCCGATGGAAGCGGTGAGCTCGATGCAACCGAGTTGCAAGCGATGATGAAGGCTCGTTGGGCGGAACGTCGCGCAGAACGACAGAGCAAGGACGACTGATCCGATCGATCTATGAGGTCAAAAAAGCCCCGCTCAACGCGGGGCTTTTTCATTCCGCGGCGACCGCCGAAACTCATCACTGACGATTTCGTGGACTGTTCGTCCTCAGCGCTCCCGGGGGTTTGGTCTGTACGACCGTCATCGTGATGTAGAATCGCATTACATGCCGGCCTCGCGGTGACATGGATCGTCGTAATTGTTGTCGCGACGATGGCGCACAAAGCTGTCACGGAGGCCGTATCGGAAAACAGCGATAAACCAACACCTACTGTGAGCGTAGGCGCCTAAGAACAATCTTCCTGGATGATCAGCATGAACGCCACTCATTTCACTGAATACGCAAACGATCTCATAGCGGTGCTGCTCGTTATCGCTATGATAACGGGTTACCAGATGTACCTGCGAAGGCTCGCGCGGCGTAATTCCGCCGCTGTTTTCTCGACTGCTGCGACACTCGCTCGCACGGCCTGGGTAGAGACGGTAATGGGCGACCACGGCGATGCGCTGCTCGCAGTGCAGACCCTGCGGAACACCAGCATGGCATCATCATTTCTGGCGTCGACGGCAATACTGTTAATGGTAGGAGTTTTGACATTGACCGGTCAGGCCAAATCTCTTCAAGAGGCCTGGCACTTTCTCAACGTGTTCGGGACGCTGGGTCCGGCGCTCTGGCTGACCAAACTGCTGTGCATCCTGTTGTTGCTGTTCTATGCGTTTTTCAACTTTATAAATTCGATTCGCGTCACCAATCACGTGGGCTACATGATTTCGATCGAACAAGCGCCGGGCAGAACACATTTCTCTCACCAAATGGTTGCCAGCCAGTTAAATCGCGGCAGCAGGTACTTTAGTCTCGGTGTGCGCGCCTACTATTATCTTGTGCCGCTGATATTCTGGCTATTCGGACCGCTGTATATGGTTGTCGCGACCGCGATTCTCGTATTCGTTTTGCTGCCGAAGATCGACAAAACTCCGTCGCAGTTCGTAAAAGGTGACTAAGATGTTTGCGGTTGATCGATCGGCAATTTTTTGTTTCATTGCTACATTTCCGAACACAACGACAAAGGCATGATGGCGAAGATGCGCGTCAAGCCAGGAGCATCCCAATGACTGCAGAATCAGACCGCCCACATAACCGACTGACACGGCTGTTTCATGCCGTAATTGCGGTACTGGTGATTTCGCAGGTCGCGACCAGCCAGTTCATGACCACGCCCGGAAAGAACCGCGAAGAAGACCTGTTATTCGAAATTCATGAGCTGACTGGTATCGCGACGTTCTTTGTCATCTTCGCGCTATGGGCATACACATTTGTTCGCCGGCGTGGCACGCGAACTGGCCTTCTGTTTCCCTGGTTTTCAGGGACGGCAAGGTCGGCGCTTTGGATCGACACCAAACACCATCTGCAGGCGATCAGGAAATTCCGTGTCCCCGAGCATGTGCGGAATGGCTCGCTTGCAAGCGCAATACACGGGCTCGGTATCATTCTGATCGTCCTTATGGCCACGACTGGCGTTACCTGGTTCATCGGCATGCAGCTCGGTGACATTGGGAAAAGCTGGGCAGGCGCGGCCAAAGAGGTGCACGAGATATTTTCAAACCTCGTGTGGGCCTACCTCATCGGTCATGCCGGTTTCGCGTTGATCAATCAGTTTGCCGGGAAACAGCCGCTGTCCGATATGTGGTCTCTGAAGAAAGACTAGGCGACCACAGGTCTGGACAATGGTCGGCATGCCGAATGCCGTACGGCAAGACGAAGTCTTCGCCTATTCGCCTATTCGCCAAACGGTATCGGTTCGACGAGGCGCTCGAATTCCGTGTACGGCAGACGCACGAGTTCGCTGTGCGAGCCGGCGTTAAAGGCGATCTGCTCATCTTCCCTGAGCGTCTGCGATACGAATACCTTCATGTCGTAAAGGTTACCGAATGGCGGCATGGCACCTGTTTCGCAATCCGGGAATGAACCTTTGAATTCATTCTCGCTGGCGAGCTCTACCTTGGCGGCGCCGAGCGCTTCCTTGAGTTTATTCAGCTTTACGTGCTCGGAAGCCGGCGTGACCACCATCGACATCGTACCGTCGATTTTCACGACGACAGTCTTCGCGACTTCCTTGCCGGGGATATGTGTCGTCTCGGCAATCTCCTGTGCCGTGAATGCCGGTGAGTGAGCGATGGTGACGTATTTGACGTGTTCTTTGTCGAGAAATTCTTTGAGTCGTGACCCAGGCATGATCCTCTCCTTCAATCTTCCGCAGGCACGTCGTTCCCCCGAACCAGGCGTGCCCGGTAGGCTCCAGCCTACGCCCTTCGGTCGCAAATTTGAGTCTCGGAATCTGCCTATGCGCGGCGGGGGTGCGTATGGGAAGATAGTTTCCCGCTCAACGAGGAGAGGCCACCATGGGATTCGCGCTATCAGATATGAAATTGACGAGCTCCGCCTTCGATCATGGCGGAAGCATTCCTGCGCGCCATACCGGCGAAGGCGCCGATGTTTCGCCGGCATTGTCCTGGTCGGGTGCGCCTGACGGCGCGGCTTGCTTCGCGCTGATCTGCCACGATCCGGACGCGCCGCTAGTTTCCCCGGGCAATTACGGTTTCGTGCACTGGGTGCTTTACGGCATCCCGGCGTCGGTGTCTCAGCTGGCAGAGGGAACCGGCGATTACACGCAGGGCGTCAACAACTTCGGCAACAACGGCTACGGCGGCCCTATGCCGCCCGAGGGTCACGGGCCGCACCATTATTTCTTCTGGCTGCTGGCCCTGGATTCCGAGCCCGAGCTCGAGTCGGGACTCGCGATGTGGGATCTGCTCGAGAAGATCGAGCCCAAGGTCATTGCAATGAACCGCCTCGTGGGCACGTACGAGCGATCCTGATCGCAGGTATAGTGAACCTCGCGGAAAAGTCGAGAGCCAGAAGAAGGTAGCTTAATGATCAAGAAGATATTCAAGTGGATCGGCCTGACGCTGCTGGTCGTTATCGTCCTGGGCGGGTCGTTCGTGGCGCATGAGTGGTATGCCGACAAGCCGTTCATGTTCCGCGCCTATCTCGATCGCCAGCTCTTGAAGATCGCTTTCGAAGAACCGGAAACGCTGACGTCGCTGGGCTTTCTCGAGTCGATGGGCATCAACGGCCACAACGCCCATCTCGATGATGTCCATCCGGACCGGACCGACGAGTTCTTTGCCGACATGAAGACATTCCGTGACGGACTGCTGCAATACGATGACGAAGACCTTGATGCCGGCCAGAGGCTCTCGAAAGAGATCGTCCTGTACCTGACCAACACGATCGCTGATGCACAGCCGTTTCGTTATCACACGTATCCGGCCAACCAGATGGGGGGTATCCAGAGCGCGTTTCCGAGTTTCATGGACTCGAGCCACCAGGTTCATTCGCTTGAGGATGCAGAGAATTACCTCTCACGCATGAGCGAATTGCCACGCAAGCACGAACAGTACCTTCTCGGCCTGAAGATTCGCGAAGCGAAGGACATCGTGCCGCCGCGATTCGTGATCGATCGTGTCCTCGAGCAAATGCGTGATTTCGTGGCGACGCCGGCGAAGGAAAATATTCTCTATTCGTCGTTGGCCAAAAAACTCAGCGAAGCAGAAGAGATTGATGAGGCCCAGGCCGAGGACATACTGGATCGGGTAGAGATATCGATAAACGAGAATATTTATCCGGCATACGACCTGTTCATCAATTACTTCAGCGAGCTGGAAGCGAAAGCCGGTAGCGACGACGGTTACTGGCACCTGCCGGACGGAGCGGCGGCGTACAAACTCGCGCTGCGATTATTCACGACGACAGATTACACGGCCGACGAAATACACCAGATCGGTTTGACCGAGGTTGCGCGTATCCAGGCCGAGATGCTGGAAATCTTCGCGTCGGAAGGCATCGATGTGTCGCTGGGCTTCACGGATGCTATGGCCGCCTATTCCTCGCGGCCGGAGTTTTACTACGACGATAACGACGAGGGGCGTGCCCGGATTCTCGAGGACTATCAAACGATACTCGACGAAATAGACGCGGGCATGGACGGCTCTTTCAATATTCGTCCAAAGGCCGGACTCGAAGTTGTGCGGGTTCCCGAGTTCAAGGAAAAAACGGCCCCAGGCGCGTATTACAATCAACCTTCGATTGACGGCACCCGACCAGGGCGATTCTACGCAAACCTGTATGACATCAAGGCCACGCCAAAATTCGGCATGCGAACGCTGGCGGCCCATGAGGGTATTCCCGGACACCATTTCCAGATCGCGATCGCAATGGAGCTGGAGGGCATGCCACTGCTTCGCAAGTTCCCGTTCTTTACGGCCTACACGGAAGGCTGGGCGCTTTATGCAGAACGGGTCGCCTGGGAGCAGGGCCTGATGCCAACGCCCGCCGACAATATTGGCCGCCTCACCGCAGAGCTTTTCAGGGCCGTGCGGCTGGTCGTCGATACGGGGATTCATCATGAACGCTGGACGCGTGAAGAAGCGATCGACTACATGCTGGCAAACACGGGCATGGCCGAGAGTGATGTTGTGTCAGAGATTGAGCGCTATATCGTTTTGCCAGGGCAGGCGACCGCTTACAAGATCGGCATGATCAAGATCCTGGAACTGCGCCAGAAGGCCATGGATTCGCTGGGTGACGGGTTCGATCTTCGTCAATTTCACGATGTTGTCTTGAAGAATGGCGCGGTGCCCATGGATATCCTCGAGCAGATTGTCGACGAATACATAGCCTCGGCCAGCTGAAGGCGCGAATAATGAAGCCGGTTCGTGCTGCAGGTCTGCTCGCCACAATGCTGCTCGTCGGTTGTGCAGTGACCGTCAATGACCAGGCATTGCCTGGCAAAAATCGAGTGGCGCTGTGGCAAAGCAAGCTGGTCATAGCGCACCGCGGGGCAAGCGGCTATCTGCCCGAGCATACGCTCGCGGCCAAAGCGATGGCCTATGGCCAGGGCGCGCATTTCATCGAGCAAGATCTCGTCATGAGCAATGACGGTCACGTGGTCGTATTACACGATCACTATCTCGACACGGTGACCAATGTTCGCGATGTATTCCCGGACCGGCGCAGGGCCGATGGCCGGTACTACGTTGTCGACTTTACCCTGGCGGAACTTCGCCGGCTGGCGGTATACGAGCGCTTCAAGGTGTCTGACGGGACCAGGATTGCGGTATTCGAACAACGCTTTCCGCTCGAGAAATCGTCGTTTCGAATTGCAACGTTCGCCGAAGAAATCGAATTGATCCAGGGCCTCAACCAATCGACCGGTCGCTCGGTCGGAATTTATCCGGAAATAAAGAGCCCGGCATTCCATCGCCGTGAAGGCAAGGATATCTCCGTCGCGGTACTCGAGGTCCTGAAAACCTATGGCTATGACGAACGGCGAGACGACGTTTTCTTGCAGTGTTTCGATGCCAACGAATTGCAGCGTATTCGTGGCGAGCTGTTTCCTGTCATGAACATGACCGTACCGCTGGTCCAGCTGATCGGCACGGGGCCGGAGTTTCGGGCGGCGCTGACAGCGGAGGGGATGAAATCGGTTGCCTCGTACGCTGACGGCATCGGTCCATCGATGCAGTTGATCGTCGCGCCGGACTCGGTTGCCGGGAACCTGAAAACTACCAGCCTGGTACAGCTCGCACACGATCAGGGTCTCGTCGTACATCCGTACACGTTTCGCCGTGATCTTCTGCCCGTGTATGCAGAAGACTACGATGCTCTGCTGGAAATCTTCCTGAACGATATTGGCGTCGACGGTGTATTTACCGACTTCCCCGATCTCACGGTCGAGTACATCGAGTCTAATTTGTGATCGGTTTTCTCAGACCGGCTGCGCATCGCAGCCCGTTGCCGGATGAAAAGGTCGACGCGACGTACCGACGCCTGCGGCTGCAGGTATTTCTCGGCATTTTTGTCGGCTACGCCGGCTTCTACCTGGTGCGAAAGAATTTCTCACTGGCAATGCCCTACCTGGTCGAACAAGGCTACTCGAAAACGGATCTCGGCCTGGCGCTGTCCGGAGTCGCGATCGCCTACGGCCTGTCAAAATTCATCATGGGCAGTGTGTCCGATCGCAGCAATGCCAGAGTGTTCATGTCGCTGGGGCTGTTTTGTTCGGCGCTTGTCATGATCCTGATGGGCACGGTACCGCTTACCACCAGCTCGGTTACGGTCATGTTCGCGTTACTGCTCGTAAACGGCTGGTTTCAGGGTATGGGCTGGCCGCCATCCGGACGCGTCATGGTGCACTGGTTCTCGACCAATGAGCGCGGCACCAAGATGGCGATCTGGAATATCGCGCACAATATTGGCGGCGGCATGGTAGGCCCGATCGCGATTCTCGCGATGGCCATATTCGCGGACTGGCACGCGATTCTTTATACGCACGGATTTTTCGCAATAGCGATTGCCGTGATCATTTTACTGACTGTTCGGGATACGCCGCAGTCGATGGGTCTGCCGAACATTGAGAAACATCGAGACGATTACCCGCGGGACTTTGCCTACAGCGAAACGCATGAGAAGGAATTCTCCGCGAAAGCGATCTTTCTCGAAAATGTGCTCAACAACAAACTTCTCTGGACCATCGCCCTTGCGAACGCATTTGTTTATTTTGTGCGCTACGGCGTGCTGGACTGGGCACCGACTTACCTGAGCGAGGCGAAGCAGTTTTCGTTTGCTGATTCAGGATGGGCCTACGCCTTCTACGAGTTCGCCGGGATTCCCGGCACACTGGTCTGCGGCTGGTTGTCGGACAAGGTCTTCAGGGGTCGTCGCGCACCGGCGTCGATACTATTCCTGCTGCTTACGCTGGTCTGCGTGCTGGTTTATTGGCGGAATCCCGTGGGCCATCCGAACGTTGATATCGCGATGCTTATCGGCATCGGTTTCTTCATTTACGGACCCGTCATGCTCATCGGTGTACATGCGCTGGATCTTGCACCGAAGAAAGCGGCCGGAACCGCGGCCGGATTTACCGGGCTCTTCGGCTACGTCGGCGGAGCGGTCGCCGCTAATATCGTCATAGGCATGGTCGTTGATGCGGCCGGCTGGAACGCGGGCTTCGAGTTGATTGCGGCTGCCTGTGTGCTGGCGATAATCCTGATCTCGTTTACCTGGCAGGCCGAAAAACAATCGCCGCATGGTGCACCGCTACATTGAATGAGATATACACTACCGCTACCGAATGAAAACAGCGTTGTGAGCCGGACATGACCAGCAACAGCAAGAACAAGGGCATCAGTACAAAAGCGATTCACGCAGGCGAGGACCGGCGCTCGAGCACAGGCGCGTCTGCGCCCGACCTGGTCATGTCGAGCTCGTTCCTGATCGACGAGGAAGTCAGTTTCTCGGCCACCAACCTGGACGCAGACTCACCCTACATCTACACACGCTGGTCCAACCCGACGACCGCGCAGCTCGAAGAAAAACTTGCAGCACTGGAGCAGGCAGAAGCGTGCATCGCCCTGGCATCGGGCATGGCCGCGACGACCGCCGTTCTCCTGCAGTTCCTGAGCAAGGGCGATCACCTGGTCATCAGCAGTACCAACTATCCGGGGACTGCCGAGTTTGCACGGCAAACCCTGCCGCGTTTTGGCATCAGCGTGAGCCCGGTTGACACGCGAGAACCCGAATACATTCAAAACGCAATACGCAGCGAAACGAAAATGGTCTGGCTGGAATCGCCGTCGAATCCGCTGCTCCGGCTAGCCGATATTGCCGCGGCGGCCGACATCGCGACGCAGCAAGGCGCACTGCTGGTCGTCGATTCCACGTTCGCAACGCCGATTGCCAGCCGACCGCTGGAGCTGGGCGCGGACCTCGTCGTGCATTCGCTGACGAAGTACATGGGCGGGCATGGCGATGCAATGGGTGGTTCGATTTGCGGATCACGGGAGCTGATTTCGGCGCTGCGCGGCGAGGCTTTGACACACTACGGTGGTGTAATCAGTCCTTTTAATGCCTGGCTCATCATGCGCGGCATGGCGACACTGCCGATGCGCATGCGGGCTCACGAAGAGAATGCCCTTGCTGTCGTCGAGTTTCTGCAGAACCATCCGCGCGTGGAAGTCGTGATCTATCCGGGGCTCGACTCGCATCCGCAGCACGAACTCGCCAAACGGCAGATGGATAATTTCTCCGGTATGGTGGCTTTTCGTGTGGCCGACGCGAAGCAAGTTGCCGAACGCATGATGTCGGATCTCGAGGTCATCCACTACGCCGTTTCACTCGGGCACCACCGCAGCCTGATTTACCTGATGCAGACCGAGGACCTGATCGAATCTTCCTACCGCCTGGAGGGCGAGGAGCTTAAAAGCTACCGCGCGACGGCCGGCGATGGCCTGTTTCGATTGTCCGTGGGTCTCGAGGATGCCAAAGACCTTTGCGAGGACCTTGGGCGTGTTTTGTAAGGCCGGGCGGGGAACTCAGGGTCTTGAAATCCACTCAAAAGGACTCAGAACTGAGCCTGAATATTTTTTGGAGAACCGACAATGTTTAAGCGCGTAGCGCTGTTCCTGGCAACCAACCTCGCCATCATACTGGTGCTGAGCATCGTGCTGCGGCTGCTCGGGGTCGACAGCATCCTTGACGAACGCAATGTCGGTATCGACTACCAGTCCCTGCTGATCCTGTCGCTGGTCATCGGTTTCGGTGGCTCGTTCATCTCGCTCGCCATCTCGAAATGGATGGCCAAGCGCAGTACGGGCGCGCGCGTCATTACGCAGCCGTCCAACGCGGCGGAATCCTGGCTGGTCGCTACGGTTGAACGCCAGGCGCGGCAGGCGGGCATCGAAACGCCCGAAATCGCGATCTATGACTCTCCCGACATGAACGCATTTGCGACCGGTGCGCGCCGCAACGCCGCACTCGTTGCGGTGAGCACGGGTCTCCTGAACAGCATGCCGAAAGACGAGGTCGAAGCGGTACTCGCCCACGAAATCTCCCACGTCGCCAACGGCGACATGGTTACCCTGACCCTGATTCAGGGGGTGGTTAATACTTTCGTTATCTTCCTCTCACGCATCGTCGGTCACTTCGTCGACCGCGTAATTCTGAAAAATGACAGAGGATATGGCCTGGGCTACTTTGCCGCCGTGATCGTGTCGCAGCTGTTGCTCGGTATTCTCGCGAGCATGATTGTCATGTGGGTATCACGTCTGCGTGAGTTCCGTGCGGACGCAGGTTCGGCCAATCTCAACGGTCGCGAGCCGATGATCAATGCACTGGCGCGGCTCGAGCGGGGTCGGCCCGGCGAATTACCCGAGGCACTTCAGGCGTTCGGTATTTCGGGGGGCGCCAAGAAGAAGATGTCACGCTTGTTCATGAGCCATCCGCCGATCCAGGAGCGCATCGAGGCGCTTCGCCGGCTATAAGGAATAGACACCAACGACCGGAAGATGGTCGGAAAGATGCAACGCATCGTCCTGCCGGATGTAAGCGTCGTGCAATGACCATTGATCAGAGTAAAACAGGTAGTCGATCGTGCGATCGGGCCCGTTGACCGTCGGATCATTGGGAAAGTGCGTGTACCAGGACGGCGCATCGTTCGATGTCAGATGTTGTAATGCAGGGATGCCACGATACTTTTCATACAGCAATGCGAGTTGCGGTTTCTCATCGTAAGTGCCGGTGCCGGCAGCAAGAATGCTCTTCCTTTGCCGATCGTTATCCGGTGGCAGCAGATTGAGATCGCCACCCATCACCCAGGGGATGTCGGCGCTGTCCAGTGACTGCAGCAGCTCTTTCGTTTTGGCAATTTGTCGGTCCATGATGCCGGTGCCGGCCCCCCAGGCGTCGAAGTGCGTGTTGATCAACGCCACCGTGCGGTCCTGATCCGTAGCTATATGCGACTCCAGAAGCGCGCGCTGAAAATGAAACGGCGTAACGAGAAAATTCCTCAACTTCCTCGGCAGCTGATGCCGAACCGATTTGCTGATGCGGTATTTGGTTAACGTCACCAGTTTCATGTCGACCGGACCGAGCACGGCCGGATGAAAAATGAATTCGGCTTTCCAATAGGGCGCTTCGGACCGACAGGGATAAAGGTCGTCGGAAAGCCTGTTCAGTAGCTCATTTGCCTGGTCGGCATAGTACGTTCGGCTGTCGTCTTCGCCATTGATTTCCTGTAGTAAAACGACGTCGGGATCTTCCTGTTTTATCAAGTCCGCTATCTTGTCCAGCGTCCAGTGGACATGTTCCTGGGACGGTTGACTGGCAATGGTTTTGCCGGCTTTTTCGACCGCATCAACACGTGCCGGATCGTTGACGTCGATATCATAGAAAAAGACGTAGTTTTTGCTGGCCATGTACTGGACGTTGTACGCCATGACCTTGAGTGGCGAATCAGCGCTCCATGCCGGCGCATCCGACCGACAATCAACACGCGCCGCTTCCATTTCGGCTGGCAAATAGGAACGCACCCACAGCACGCCTATGGCGATTGCGAAAACAACAACCAGTGCGAACAGCAGCTTGACGATTGATGAAAGAATTGTGAACGGTCCGGTTGGAAACGCGGCGGTATACTAGCCTATCTGCATGAGAAAACAACAGGCTGCAAGCCGATGAATGAAGATAAAGGCCGCGGCCTTGGAGCGAGATTTGCCAAAACGCTGTCGGGCATTGAGGCGAATGAGCTCAAGGCGACGATGGTTGCGACTCTGTTCATTTTCATCCTGATGGCGTCGTACTACATCCTGCGGCCGGTTCGCGATGCGATGGCCAGCGACTGGACGGACACTGAGGTCAGTTTTCTCTGGAACATCAACTTCATTGTCAGCGCCGGTATCGTCGCCTTATACGGTTTCGCCGTTTCCCGAATCAGGCTCAGGAGAATCGTGCCCGCGATGTACGGTTTTTTCGCCGTTACGTTTGTCGGCTTCTATCTTGGCGTTGCGACGATTTCAGATCGTGTACTTGTCGACAAAGCGTTTTACCTTTGGGTCAGCGTATTCGCGTTGTTCCATGTATCCGTGTTCTGGACGTTCATGGCGGATACTTTCAACAAAGGCCAGGCCAGGCGGCTGTTCGGAATTATTGGCGCCGGCGCAAGTGCCGGCGCGCTAATCGGTCCGGCGATACCGACCTTGTTCGCGGCTACTTTGGGTACGAATAACCTCATGCTGATCGCGTCGGCCGGGCTGCTGCTGGTCATCCCACTCGTGTTCTACCTGTACAGCCTCAAAAGTACGGAGCTCGGGAATGAAGATCTTGCCGCCGATACCAGTCGGGCCGTCATGGGCGGCAACTGGTGGCACGGGTTCAAGGCATTTGTCGCCAATCCGTACCTGCTCGGCATTGGCGCATTCATTTTGCTTTATGTGTTCATTGGCTCTTTTGTCTACTTTGAGCAAAAAAACCTGCTCGCCGATTTCACGCGGGCAGAGCGCACGCAAATCCTGGGAGGCATTGACTGGATCGTAAACCTGCTGACATTTGGCCTGGCCTTTTTTGTTACGGGCCGAATTGTCGACAAGCTCGGCATGCCGGTTGGACTGGCATTGATGCCGGTGCTGGTCTGCATCGGCATGCTGATCCTTGCGTTCGCGCCGGTGCTGACCGTGTTGCTCGCTTTGCAGGTTATCAGGCGCGGCGGCAACTATGGCCTGACTCGGCCCGCGCGAGAAATGCTGTACACACATGTCAGTAAAGAAGATCGCTTCAAGACCAAGCCGGTTATCGATATCGTCGTTTACCGCGGTGGCGATGCAATGAGCGGGTCTTTGTTCGCGATACTGACCGACAAGATTGGTCTCGGACTTGCGGCCGTTGCGCTGGTCGGCTCCGCTATCGCGGCAAGCTGGGCATGGGTTGGCACGCGACTGGGCCGGGCGTTCGACGCCAGAAAAAGTGACACCGACGCTGAAAATACGAGCCGCTAGAATTGGTTCCGGATGGGTTGCCGCGCTATGATTTCGTAATGGAATCCAATAGCTCCTGGTTCGGCTCTTATCTCGACGCGGTATGGGATCAAATCAGGGTTGGCGCGGACTATGTCCCGAGCTTGTTGGCTGCCATCCTGCTGCTCGTGGTCGGCTGGGTCGTTGCTCGCCTTGCCAGGCACGCCATCAGGAAACTTGCGGAGGCCTCCAACAGTTTCCTCGAGCGCGCGTTCCCGAGTGGCTTTCTGGCCGAAGCGCGTGTATCGACGCTGGTAACGACCCTGCTGGGCGAGATCGTATTCTGGGTGATCATCCTGATCACCGTCACAATTGCCGCGGGTATCGCCGGACTGACCGCCATCGCCGAATGGCTGGACCGAATCACGGTGCACCTGCCGAACCTGGTCGCCGGTATCGCAATCGTCGTGGTCGGCTTTTTCCTGAGCGTTTATCTGCGCGAACAGGTGGCTCCTCAGGCAGCGCCGGGTGGTTCAAGGCAAAGCCTGCTGCTTGGACGAGTCACGCAGGGCCTTGTCATGTCCACGGCGCTGATTGTCGGGCTCGACCAGGTCGGTATCGACGTTGCCCTGCTGGTCGCGCTGTCTGTCGTCAGCGTCGCCGCGCTGCTGACCGGCCTGGCAGTCGCTTTTGCCCTGGGTGCGCGCAGCCATGTAAGCAACCTGATCGGGATGCGTTCCGCTCGGCGACAGCTGAGTCCCGGAGTGCGTATCCGCATCGATGACATCGAAGGCGAAATAATCGAGATTACGCCGACGCAGATCGCGCTGACCAACGAGCAGGGCAAGATCCTGCTGCCCGGCAGGCTCATTGACGAACTACCGGTCACGATTCTGACGCCGGATACCGGGCACGACGCAGACGATGTCTGATGCATCTGACCTGACCATTGCGTTTATTCGGAAGCGCCCGGCGTCCGCGGGCCGTGTGCTGGCCGCCATGCGGCCCGCCGTTGCCGCCGCGTTCCTGGAGTCAATTCCGACCCGGTTTTCGGTTGAGGCGGTGGCCCACATGAATCCCCGCCCTGCGTCTGAGCTGGTTCAGAAAATGGGCGTAACGGCGGGCGCCGCGCTCGTGCGTGACCTGAGTTTTGCGGAAGCGTCGGCAATCCTGCGACAGATTAATCCGGCTGTTCGAAATCAGTTGCTCGAAGAACTGCCGCGCAGGCTGCGACGCGATTTCGCGATGTCGCTGGCTTTTCCGACCGATAGCGTTGGCGCGCACATGACAACCGCGATCGCAACGCTATCGGAAAACGACAAAACATCCGATGCGCTCGACCTCATCAAGCAAATGGAGCGTGATCACGTTGACGTTGTCATTGTAATTAACGACAAGCACAAGTTTGTCGGCGCGGTGACCGTTACCAGGCTGCTGCGACGCCCGGCGCACATTGCGCTCGCGGACCAGCTCGATACGTCGTGCGTAACACTGTCTGCGCACGCGCGACTCGATGCCGTTACGGGGCTGGATGCGTGGGACGACTACAACCAGCTTCCGGTTATTTCCCGGCATGGTGAAGTTATCGGAGCCCTGTCGCGAAAGGTACTATCGCGCGCGCATTTGCTTGAGCACGCGGACAGCGATGCCAGCGCACCGTCGTTGGCCGAGTCGATGATCGATGTGTTGGCGGCAAGCGCTGCAGGCCTGGCAGATTTGCTGGCTGCTGCATCACCGACGAGACCGTTAGACCTGGGAGATCTTGATGAGCGTTGACCTGCTGCGCGTTGCCGACGCCATGAACCGGCAGTTTTTCGTCGAGTATCCGCTCGACGCGGCGCGCGAAATTGAATCGATCAGCATCAGCAGTGCGGCGGAGGCCGCGGCCCGACAGCCGGCGAAAATTCTTACGCCAGTCTGGCGCCGTTTGCTGCCCGACAGGGCCGCATCGCTGATGCGGGAAATGCCGGACTCGCTCACGGACCGACTGCTCGAGGAACTGCCGGCGCCGCAAGCCGTGCGCATCCTGGGGTGCATGTCGGAGGAAGAGCGTGAGCAGCGCATTGCGCGTCTCGAACCGATGATACGTGAGGACCTCGAGCTGATGATGTCGTTCCCGCCGAATACGGCGGGTCGACTCATGGACGTCGGTGTTGCTACCTATCGGCGAACAATGACCGTCGAACAGGTTTTGAAGCAGCTGCGTAAACAGAAGATGAAAACCGCCCGCAGCCTGTTTCTCGTCGACAACGAACACAAGCTCATCGGCAAGGTAGCGCTGCAGCAGCTGGCGCTGGCGTTTCCGCATACGACGCTGGGCGAACTGGAAGAGCCAGTGAGCGTTGCTTTGCGCCCCGTAGATCCGTTGGAGGAAATTACAACGGCATTTGACACCCACAAAGCACTCGATATACCGGTCGTCGACCTGGACGGCGTGTTCCTCGGTGCCGTGACACACGACCGGCTCGCGAAGACCGTGCAGCAGCAGGCGTCGGTCGACATGCAGACGATGGTAGGTGCGAGCAAGGACGAACGGGCGTTATCCAGCCCCTTATTCACTGTAAAAAAACGCATGCCCTGGCTACAGGTCAACCTGCTGACGGCTTTTCTCGCCGCGGCCGTCGTCGGCATATTCGAAAGCACGATCGCACAGGTCACGGCCCTGGCCGTTTTGTTACCCGTGGTCGCAGGCCAGTCGGGTAACGCCGGCGCGCAGGCACTGGCAGTGACTATGCGCGGTCTTGCATTGCGTGAGATCACGGTCAAGCAGTGGCTGCGCGTCATGCGCAAGGAGGTGCTGGCCGGCTTCATGAACGGCGTCGGCATTGCCATCACCTGCGGGCTCGGCGTCTATTTCTGGAGCGGCTCTCTCGCGCTGGTCGGCGTCATCGCGGCCTCGATGGTCCTGGCAATGATCGCGGCCGGCTTTGCGGGTGCGGTCATTCCCATCATGCTGACGCGCCTCGGTCAGGATCCGGCTACTTCGTCATCCATCCTGCTCACGACCGTGACCGACGTTGCGGGTTTCTTCTCGTTCCTCGGCATCGCGACGATATTCATGCGCTTTCTTTGAGCACCGATTTACAACGGATCGTTGCTTCTCGTTTCAATATCGTCCACCGCACTCAAAACCTTTGAAACGCGCTCTTTGTAGGCCGCGTGGCACGCCAGGCAGCCGTTGAGCATATGCTGATAGTCGGCAATGGCGCGGGCTCGATCCTGTTCCTTTGCCGCGGCCATTATCGACAGGGATAGATCGTGCACCTGCTGATCGAACTGTTTGAACGCCAGCATTTCCGGACCCAGCTCTTTGGCAACCAACTGTACCTGGGCAGCGGGTATGCTTGGATGATGGGCAATTCCGTTCGCGGCAACAGCGACGGCGGCAAAGTCATCGATCAAAAGAGCATCGAGCATTGACACGGTGTTATTGCGCAGGTCTTGCATTATTTTTTTTAAGTCGGTCTCGGGGGCGGGGCTAGCCAGCGCCAACGCTGTTAAGACAACGCAAGCAAGAGCAGCAATAGATTTTTGCAGGTTCATCGAGTCACCTTTTCGTCGAGCACGCAGGCCCCATTGTACGACGCAACCGGGCTTTGCGCGTCATGAAACTATCGCGTGCGAGTCATCCAGCCTGAAAACGAAGTCGGCTTTGTCCGGGAGCGTCGCCAGGTTCACCTTTGTCAGTCGTTCATAGAACTGAATGAATCGCGTGATTTGCTGCTTGTTCATCAGGCCCGATGAGCCAGCGGGTGAGGAAGCGGCAAGCTTTTCTTCCTGTTCCATCCGCCAGCGGAGTATTGCATCAAAATTCGGGGCGCCGATGAATATCAGTGCATCGAGCCGGCAAAAAATTGGTTCGTATTTCGCTCTCAGCTGGTTGTTGACATATTGGCGCCAGATGCCATCGGGATCTTCGTCACGTTCAAGCGCGTTTATCGGTTGCAAGAGCTCGGCATCGGCCTGCGCCTGTGTACCAACACACCACCCTTCAAGAATGACGAGGTCGACAGGGCCCTTGACGACGGGCCATCGCGACTCGTCGGCGCGGTCATCGATGGATTTGTCGAATCGCGGCAGGGTGATTTGCTCGCCGTTTTCCAGCTGCTGCAGCCGTTCGAGGTAGCCGGCGAGCATGTCGGTGTCATGCGTGCCCGGCACGCCACGAGTCTTTAGCAGCGGATGCACTTCCTCGGCCAGGGTTGTCCGCTCGGCAAGGGTGTAGTAGAAGTCGTCGATCGACAGCACCGCAACGTTCCAGTCAAACATCGACGCCGTTGCGAGACGCAGAAAATCGGCGAGCGTTGATTTGCCGGTACCCTGGGCACCGTTGACGCCGAGCAACAGTTGACGCTTGCCGTCGCGCATCTGCGGCAGTCGTTTTGCAAGTGGCAAATAGTGCTGCTCCGCAATGCTCCGAAACTCGGCGGGTAGCCGATGCTGCGACAGGAACTCAGCCATCTGCCGGTCGGAGATCTCAAGAGTTTCTTGTGTCATGTCTGTTGCCGTCGCAATGAATTGGTTTGTATAGCTACGGTGGCCCCTGATAGCATGATGGCCGAAATCCGGCAAATGTAATCGCAAAAACCTGTGGTGGTCAGCGTTCCGAAATGGGCTCAGATAACAAAGTAATCGCTCTTCACAAAACCGACGTAGAGCCGGGCCCGGTATCATCCAAGTACTTTCGGCGAGATACGTTCGAACCCAATACGGAGGCGGAGCGCGCCATTCTTGGCCTGGTTTTGCGACGTGGGCCCATTACGCAGTTGGAAATAGCGAACGAAGTTGATCGGTCGCAGCAGACAGTGTCCCGCCTCATCGCGCGCCTGATCGAACGTGGGTCTCTGCAGCAGGGCGAACGAATTTCTAGCGGCAAGCGTGGTCAGCTAAGCACCTCCATCGAAATCGTTCCCGACTATGCCTATTCGTTTGGTGTAGCTATTCTTTGGGATGCGCTTGCAGTGACTGTGATGGATTTCTCGGGCGCGGTATTGGATCAGCGCCTGACGGTAATGACCTTGATGACACATGACGAAGTCGTCGATGCACTCAGGTCTATGATCGATGAGTTATCGGAGCAATGGATACGCGACAAGTCCCGCATCTTCGGAGTCGGCGTTGGCATACCTGGCACGTTCATGCGCGAGACCCGTCAGCTGAACACGCCGCTGATACTCGAAGAGTGGGCGAACATGGATATCGAAGCCGTACTCGAAGACGATCTCGGCCTGCCGGTCTGGATCGAAAACGACGGCAACGCTGCAGCGATCGGGGAAAGTCTGGTCGGCGTCGGGCGTTGGGCAAAGGATTTCGTCTACCTGTACATTGCCACCGGGCTCGGCGGTGGTGTCATCCTCAACGGTGAGCTCGTCCGCGGACAGCATGGCAATGCAGGGGAAGTCGCGCAGCTGTTGCCACCAGGTATTTATCCGCATCCAAACCTCGAATTGTTGCGCAAGTTAGTGCGCAAGCACGGCCAGAATATCGAGACGGTGTCAGAGCTCGTTGAAAAATTCGACGTCAATTGGCCCGGAGTCGATGAATGGGTTGCTCAGGTACGTGACTCTTTATCGTTAATCACATCGGCTGCCGCCGCACTGCTGGATCCGGAGGTAATCGTCATCGGTGGGCGTATACCGCAGAGCCTGGCGGACAAGATAATTCCGCATATTGAAATCTATGATCAGAGGCGGCGCTCAGATTCGCGGCCGCTGCCGAATACGGTCGTCGCTGAGGCCGTCGGCGACTCCGCGGCGATCGGCGCTGCCGCGTTGATACTCAACGACTATTTCTTCAGCTAGGTTGGCGCCGGCGAAATTGCCGGTAAGGGTGTCATCTAATTGATTTATAGAGGAATACAGTGCGGGACACCGCGATGTCTCGCTATATGCGATTGTCCTAATGTTCTCGATGCGAGTGAATAAAAGGCGCTAAATAGTAAAAAAAGCTATCCTATTTACTTACGACGGGTGTATTGTTGAGGGGTCGATACGGTCCGAGAGCCATAAAGCAAACAACTCGGCGGCCGACGCACCACGCTTCGTCGTCGCAATCGGGTGAGATGCGTAACGGCGAATCGCCAACTACGTTGTAATGGGGGAAAAATCATGCAACTTCGCAAAACAGTACTTCTGTTCACTACAGTTGCGGCATTCGTTGCCGCGCCTACAATTGGATTCGCTCAAGACGACGACTCCGATGAAGTTATCGAAGAGATCATAACCACGGGTACCGCGGTTGAGCGTACCGAATTTGAAACGCCGCAAACGGTTACCCAGTTCTCCGAAGACGAGGTGCGGCAGTTCACTTCGTCCAGCCAGGCCGACATCCTCACGCAGCTTCCGGGCGTTAGTGCTGAAGGCGGCGGGGGCGAGGTCGCAACAAACGTATTCCATCGGTCACTCCCATCAGGCGGTCAGTTTTCTTTTAACCCGCTTTTGTACGATGGAATTCCGACGTTCACGACGTTTGGTCTCAACTCGTCGGCGTTCGACGTATTCTACCGCAATGACCTGGGCATCAAGAGGACGGAATTCGTTAGCGGCGGTGTGTCGAACCTGTTCGGCCCCGGATCTGTTGCAGGCATTATCAACTACATCAGTAAGACCGGTGGCCCTGAAAACACTGGAACTGTGCAAATTGAAGCTGCAGAAGAAGGCCGCTTCAAGGGCGACTATTTCTTCAGCGGGCCGCTGGGCGACGACAACTCCGATACGTTCTACGCAGTTTCAGGATACTACCGCTTCGACGAAGGTCCGCTGCAGTCCGGACTGGATACACAGGGTTTTCAGCTACGCGGCAATTTGAAACGCGAATTCAGCGATGGTAGCGGTTCGGTCACGCTTTACGGCCAGGCTATCGATGACAGCGTGCAGTTCTTCCTGCCGCTGCCGCTGGACGGCACTTCACGCGAACGCGTTGCCGGTAACGACGGCGCCGAAGTATTCACAATGAATACGGCGGAAGCGATCGGGCTGTCATATGACACTCCCGACGGCCGATTCACGACGCCAATTCGCGATGGTGTTCTTACGAAGGGAACGTCGATTGCCGTAGTGCTGGACAAAGATCTGACCAGCGACTGGACCATGAATGCGAAAATCCGTTATGCGCAGTACGATCATCAGTTCAACCTGTTCCTCGACGGTGATGGTATTGGCCCCAACACTCCGGAGACACAGGCCGAGTACCTGACGAATCGTGGAGTCGACCCGCTTGTCGCCGCGACGGCACAGTTCACTTTCGCCGAGACCGGATCTGCGCTGCCGAGTAGCTACCTGTTGTTTGGCAACCGGACCCTGGACCGCTGGCGCGATGCGAAAGATTTTTCCGCGGAGATCAGCGTCGGCAGAAACCTCACCTGGGGCGACGCCGAGCATACGTTCACATTCGGTGGATTCTTCTCGAACTCACAGGCCGATGATATCAACTACATTACGACCTACCTCGGCGACTTCCGCAATGCGCCCAAGCTTGTCGACGTGACGTTCACCGGATTTCAAGAAGACGCAACCGGGGCCCTTGTCGCAGCGGGAGACCCGAATGCAGTATTTCAATGGACTCAGAACGGCCTGGCGAACGCGAATGGTATGACTGGCAACGCTGACCGCAGCGCACGACGCACGGCCTTCTATGTCGCCGATCAAATCGAAAAAGACCAATGGTCGTTCGACTTTGGTGCGCGAGTTGAACGCCTTGATGGCGACGTCAAGGACTTCGGTAGAAGCAACTTCACGATGGCCAATGACCCGTTGCTGAACAACGATCTCGAGCAGGTGAGCTTCACGGATGGCTCACTCAGGGCCGGTACCGTCAGCGCTACGGAATGGGCGTTTTCTGCCGGCACGCTGTATCGAATTAACGATACGGTAAACGTGTTTGCGAACGCCTCACGCGGGTTCTTTTTTCCGCAGATCCGAAGCGTACCGTTCAACAATAGTGGAGAGCTTGCCTCGTACGAAGGCGAAATTATTGACGCAATCGAAATTGGTGCCAAGCTGCAAACCGACAATTTTGATGGCTACGTGGCCTTTTTCTACACGACACTGGACGATCGCCGAAACGTGGACTTTGAAAATGACCCGAACAATCCCGGGGGCGTGATCGAAGTCGTGACGACCCAGTCGACCGAGGCCAAGGGAATCGAGGCGAGCGGCACCTATCACATCAATGATTTCTGGTCGCTCAACGCCAACGTCACATTACGTGATTCCGAGTTCACGAAAGCCGAGAACGCGGACGTCCTGGGCAAGGAAATGCGTCGTCAGCCATCAACAATGTTCAATACGGGCGTCAGGTTCCAGTACGCCAACTTCGATGCCTCGTTGATGCATAACTACCATGGTGACAACTACGCGAATGATAATAATTCTGTGAAGTTGGAGGCCTATAACCTGGTACGCCTGGAGGCCGGCTATACGTTCGAATTTGACGATGGTCAAACGCTTCGAGTGAGCGGAAACGTATTCAACCTTACCGATGATCAGGGCATCACAGAAGGCTCACCGCGGCAGGGTAATGCGCAATCGGGCGCGCCGGAGCAATTCTTCGTAGGTCGCCCCATTCTCCCCCGACGGGTGATGCTAAGAGTCACTTACGACTTCTAGCAACTGCGACGAGCAAGCAGGGACGCCATCAGGCGTCCCTGCTTCTATTCGCATTAAATAAACGGGGTTAGTAGTCATGAACAAGTCCCGGAATTCGCGCGATACAGGACGGCTCGGGTATTTGCAAACGCTGTACGGTGAAGCCGATGCGGCGGAGCTTGAAAGCGGTATCGAGTCTCTGATCGCGAAGTTCGCGTTGGAAGTCGCGACGTCGGGCAAGCCCAAGAGGCTTACTGAGTCCGATGTAGCGCTGATCACCTACGGCGACACGCTTAACGAGTCGAACACGCCGCCGCTGCGGGTATTGCATCGCTTCCATCGGGAATACCTGGCGGGAATATTCGACCTCATTCACATTCTTCCTTTTCATCCCTTTTCTTCGGATGACGGATTCTCCGTTATCGACTATAAGGCGATCCGCGAGGACCTGGGTGATTGGAAAGACGTCGAAAGCCTGTCGAAAGACTGCCGCATCATGGCTGACGCCGTGATCAATCATATGTCCAGCCAGTCACGCTGGTTCAAGGAATACCTGGCGGGGAATCCCGAGTTCGCCGACTTTTTCATCGACTACGACCCGGACGAGGATCTGAGTGCGGTCGTGCGGCCACGGACTTCGCCGTTGTTGAGCTGCTACAAGGATGCGTCGGGACGCGACCGGCACATCTGGACCACGTTCAGCGCCGACCAGGTCGACCTCAACTTTCGCAATCCGTCGGTGCTGCTGGCCGTTATCGACGTGCTGTTTTTCCTTATCTCCAAAGGCGCGACGCTGCTGCGACTCGATGCGGTAACGTTTCTCTGGAAAAAGCCGGGCACCGCCTGCGCGAATCTCGAGGGCACCCACGCGCTGATCAAGATCATGCGCAGCGCCGTGTCAGAGCTGCGAGAGGATGTCGTGGCCATTACCGAAACCAATGTACCGCATCGTGAAAACGTCGCCTATTTCGGCAACGGCTACGACGAAGCGCACATGGTCTACAATTTCGCGCTGCCGCCTCTCATCGCACACAGCCTGATCCAGGGCGATGGCCGCCACCTAAGCCAATGGGCGAATGGGCTCTCGTTGCCTAGCGACGAAGTCTGCTTTTTCAACTTTTCGGCCAGCCACGACGGTGTCGGGGTACGCCCGGTCGAGGAAATACTGAACGCCGACGAATTGCAGCACCTGGTTGACGCAACCCTGGCTGCCAAAGGCAAGGTCTCATCGCGGACGATGAGCGATGGCAAGCAGCGTCCTTACGAACTCAACTGTACGTTCCTCGATCTGGTCGCGAGGGCGGGTGAGCCGGAATCCGTTACGGTATCCCGGTTCGTTGCAGCGCAGGCGATCGTGCTCGCCATGCCGGGTGTTCCGGCCATCTATATTCAGTCCCTGTTGGGTACCCGAAACGATATCGACCTCATGGAGGAGACGGGCCGCGCGAGAAGCATCAACCGCTCGAAGCACGAATATTCGACTATCGAGGGCAAGCTCGCCGATAAGAACGGCCTCGAAAGCAAGATCTTCACCGCCCTGACGCGGCTGATTCGCATCCGGCGCGAGCAGGCCGCATTCAATCCGTACGCAGCATTCAAAGTGATCGATCTTGGTGATTCGATTTTTGCGCTATTGCGCGGCGGGAAAGCCGACGGGCAGCAGGTGCTCTCGATCATCAACCTTAGCGGCAATAATGTCGACGTACAGATTGCGCCAGACCTTGCGGGAATTGATCTGCTGACGAACAAGCCGGTCCCGGAGGGCAAACACACGCTGCCAGCGTATGCTGTGCGCTGGCTTTCCTCGTAAAAGAACAATTATAGAACGGGATATCAGACGATGAATACATTCGACTTCATTATCGTTTTTGGCTACCTGGTCATGCTTCTCGGCCTCGGGTATTTCTTCAAGGAACAGAAGTCGAAACAGGACTACTTCCTCGGCGGTCGCGAAATGGGAGTATTCCCGCTGACTCTGTCGACGATGGCGACGCAACTGTCGGCCATCAGTTTCATTTCGGCGCCGGCATTCGTAGGGCTGCGGCCGGGTGGTGGCATGGTCTGGTTGTCCTACGAATTCGCTGTACCCATCGCGATGTTATTCCTGATGGTTTACGTACTGCCGGCACTGTATCGTTCCGGCGTCGTCAGCATTTACGACTTTCTCGAACAGCGCTTCGGCGTCGGAACTCGCCTCCTGATCAGCGTCGTGTTCCAGGTGAGCCGGGCCTTCGCGACAGGCGTCACGATCTATGCGACGGCGCTGATTCTGAATAGCGTCATGGGCATCGATTTCATGACGTCAATCGCGATCATCGGCGTCGTGACGATAATCTATTCACTTCAAGGCGGCATGAAAGCCGTTGTCTGGTCAGACACGATACAGATGATCCTGATCTTCTTCGGCGTTATCGTGGTCGGCGGATTTGCGCTCTATAATCTCGGCGGCGTCGACGCGTTTCTCGCCAACGTCGATACGACGCGCCTGACCGTGTTGCGCACAGATTCGTTCGGGTTCTCGGGAGACGAGTGGGGCCTGATGCCGATGATCTTCGGCGGATTCGTGCTTTATGCCTCTTACTACGGCTGTGATCAGACGCAGGCGCAGCGAACGTTGTCTGCGAAGAGCGAAGCAACCGTGCGTACGATATTGCTCGCGAACGGTCTCGCCCGGTTCCCGATCGTATTCCTGTACTGCACGGCAGGCCTGATACTCGGCACGTTTGCGGCAATGAATCCCGAGTTTCTGTCGCAGATCGATCCCGAGCGTCCCGATACGATGGTGCCACTATTCATCGTCAACTACTTGCCGCACGGGATCATCGGCATTCTCGTTGTGGCGCTGCTTGCGGCGGCGATGTCGTCACTCAGTTCTGTCGTCAATTCGCTGTCGGCTGTCCTTATCGAAGACTATGTGCGCCTGACGGGCAAAGAGCTGCAGCAAGAGCGTTACGTTTTCTGGTCGCGAGTCACCGTGTTCTTCTGGGGCATCGTGATCGTTGTTTTGTCGATCTACGCAGGCGACATCGCACCGACGGTCATCGAAGCAATCAACAAGGTCGGGTCCGTCTTTTATGGCCCGATCCTCGCGATTTTCCTGCTCGCAATATTGTTCAAGAAGGTGCATTCGCTTGGCGCGAATGTCGGCTTGCTGACCGGCGTCGGCGTCAACGTTTATATGTGGCTGGGTGCGCCGCACATCTTCTGGCTGTGGTGGAATTTCATCGGCTGTGTCGTCACGCTGTCGGTCGCGTTGATTATTTCCGCAATCAGGCACGAGGAATCGACCGCGCCTCCCGGCCTGGATCAGGGTGTCGGGCACTGGTTCAAGCATGAAACCATTGTGTTGATCGGCGCCTTCATCGGCATGCTCGCGATAGGCGCCCTGGTGCCGGTGATCTTCGGCTAGCGGCGGGCAGGCTCAGGCGGGATTCGACAGCCAGAAAAGCGTGGTCGCGGCGGTCCAGCTGAAGTCGTCTCCGCCGCAGCCACCGCCCGTGTCCGCATCGAAATACTCCCAGAAGCCGGCCGCCGTTACGCAGTCGCGCGCGGAATCCTGCAGTCGCTGCGCAATTTCGGAATAGCCGTAGTCCGCGGCGCCGAGCGCGATCATCCAGTTGATATGAATCCAGACCGGGCCGCGCCAGTAGCGCTGCGATTCGTAGCGTGGGCTGGACGGGTGAGTCGACGACAGCCCGACCTTTGTAGCATCCAGCCATGCGCCAATGAGATCGGCCATGGCGGCAGCCTGTTTCTTATCCGCAAGCCCGCCGAACAGCGGCAGCACCGTGGCCGACGTCACTTCATCGAGTGCTTGACCGGTGATCAGGTCGTGGTTGAAAAAGCAGTGGTGTTCGCTCGACCATAGCTTGTTTATCGCAGACCGGGTGCGCTCAAGCTCGGCTTGCAGCGCTTCGACGCCATCCTCGTAGTCGGCAATGCAACACAGTTCGATGAGATCGTTGCCGGCACGCTGCAGGATCGAAACGATGCCCACGTCGATGACTTTGTAGGGGCAGTTGTCGTAAATGTACTGGCTGTCAAAGCCGTGGTCCTTGTAGAAGTCGACCAGGTAAAGGTAACGGTCGTATTCGGGTTTGTGGGGCCGCTGTTCGGGATCGACATGACCGAGGTCGCGACGCTTGTATTCCCAGCTGACCCCGGGCACGACGCCAAGCGGTTTGTCCCAGGCCGGACTGTTGTCCATGCCCGACTCCCACGGGTGATAGCTGCAGACCAGCCCCGTGTCGCCCGGATCACGCTCGCGATACCACCATTCATGATAGGCCATCAGTTTTGGCAGCAGCGCGCGGAGCTTTTCAGCGGCGAGCGATTGGTCCCGGCACTTTTCGTACATGAAGCGAATCGTCGTTGCCCATACCGGCGGCTGTGATATTGCGCTGGACGGTATCTTCGTGCCGCTTCCCCAAACATCCGGACCCGGAAAGTAACTCTCGGCACCCTTGTGAAACAGGATATGCGGCACCATGCCGTTATCCCACTGGCCGCGAAACATCGTCTCGGCTTCCTGCCATGCGCGCTTCTCATCAATTGTCAGCCAGCCCAGGCCTGTAATCGCCGAGTCCCAGCTCCATTGAAAAGGATAAAGGCCGTCCGTTGGAATCGTGTACCCGCCACGATCGTTCTGTCGCAGAATGGCAGTAGCGGCGTCAATGCCGACAGGCCGTTGTTCGGGGGTTGTTTCGCTCATTGGTTCGTATTCTGTGGCTGAAACATCGAGGCATTAGTATAGTAACAAACAATGAGGCCGGTGCCCTGTTTCGACAAAGTAAAAAGTCCGCGGACGGCGGCAAGCGCGACTATCATACGCCCGGTGCATGCCGGGATGTGCTTCGAGTGCTACAGAACGAAGCAACGAATTAATCTTGCTGTCGCCGTATTCGTATGAACGGGTTGAAAAGCGCAAAGGAAAGCCGCCATGGCTCTATTTAACAAACAGTATCATCCTGCCGGCACGTCCCCCGGGACGCTGACGAAAGCGCGCCCGGCCGATGCGGCGCCGTTGCGAATACGGCTGATCGACTACGACGCCAAGGAGGTTGCTATTCTTGACGAGACATCGGTAGAGAAATGTGAGCCTTATCTGCAGCGCGATACGGTTACCTGGGTGCATGTGGAGGGCCGGCCGACGGAAGCGGCCCTGCGAGAGCTTGGTACATCTTTCAGTTTGCATTCGTTAGCGATGGAAGACGTGCTCAACATCGGCCAGCGACCCAAGGTCGAGCCGTTCGCAGACCAGCTCTTTATTGTGGTTTGCCTCCCGATGATCGTGGATGACTATGTTGAAGTGCACCAGGTCAGCCTGTTCGTTGGTAAAAACTACGTCATTAGCTTTTGCGAAGCTGATTTCACCCCCTTCGAACCCATTGTAAAGCGGCTGCAGGCAGTCGGTGGGCGCATGCGTACACGCGGCGCCGACTACCTCATGTATGGCCTTCTGGATGCCGTTATCGACTGGGGCTTTCCACTGCTCGAAACGATTGGCCTGCAGCTCGAAGAGCTCGAGGAGCAGGTGTTGGAATCTGCCGATCGCGATTCACTGGCGCAGATTCACGTGATGAGACGCGAACTTATCCTCCTGCGGCGCAACCTGTGGCCACAGCGAGAGGTGATCAATTCACTGCTCAGGGACGACAGCGAAATAATTCAGAAAGACACGCAGCTGTATTTGCGCGATTGCTACGACCACACTATCCAGATCATAGACCTGCTCGAAACCTACCGTGACATGGCGGGCAGCTTGCTGGAAATCTATTTGTCGAGCGTCAGCAACCGCATGAACGATGTCATGCGCGTGCTGACTGTAATCGCAACCATTTTCATTCCGCTCACGTTCATTGTGGGCGTCTATGGCATGAACTTCGATCGCGGCGCCGGGCCTCTCAGCATGCCCGAGCTCGGCCAGCCCCTGGGCTACGTGTTCCTCTGGATCGTGATGATCGCTATCGCTATCGGCATGGTTATTTTCTTTCGCAGCCGCAAGTGGTTTTAAATCGGGCCGTGATCGCTATTCCATTGCGAAGTAGCGGTCCGACATCGGGGCGACCATGCCTTGTTTTTTTCCCGCCGTACTCTCATCAAGTATTTTGACGGTCTGCGCAAACAGTTGCTGAGCTTCATCGGCGCTGTTGCCAATGCAGGTGACGCCGAGCTTGCCATACTGTGACAACGCGCCGATCATGTAGAACAGCACACCGGTACCGGTCGCATGCCGGAAGCCGATGCCATGCTGCCAGATAATCTCGAACAGGTCTTCGGGTAACAGCCCGCGATAAGCGGGCGATTTCAGATTATCGGTCGCGGTGTAGAATTTTGCCTGGCCGTTCGGCGCCACAAACAGTCCGCTGTTGTCGTCCAGCTCGCCGCCCGTGAGAAATTCAAGCGCGTGAAACGGCGGCGTCGTGCCCCCCATGCGCAGGTTGATCTCGATGGCATGCGTGGCCCAGCGACCATTGTTGCGCGAGGCGAAGAAGTCGATCGCGAAACGGCCGAGAATGCCGTGCCCGCTCAGGACCTTACCCACTTTTTCGGCCTGATCGAGCAAGGTCTTGCGATATTCATCGTCGGCCGGAAAGCGGCAGCCGAGGTAGGCCTGTCCGGTCGATCCGCCAAGCACCTGTTCATGACTCGAGACGAGGCGGGTGCTGCCGTCGGGAAGGATGCGCATCTGCACGCTCGGTGAGCGCGTCTCCGTTGCGACAATAAGTTCCTCGACAATTCCGCCCATGGCATCGAACTTGCGCAGAAAGTTGCCGTAGGTTTCTACGCCCGACAGCCACGACAGTTCTTGCAGTCCTTGCCGCACGCCGCTGTCGTCAGCGGTTCCCTCCGGATAGGTGAAGACGGCGTTGCCTTCGCCGCCAAAGCCTTCATTGAGTTTTATTACGGCGCGCTTTAGCCCCGGACGCTGCTCGCGGAGCGCCAGCAGGGACTCGACGATATCGTCCTCGTGACGAAGGTCCTCGAAACCGGCCGGATAATCGATGCCTGCTTCAGCAAAGACTTTCCGGTTGCCCGACTTGGTGCCAAAGCTGAGCAGCTCCGGGTCGAGGCCATTCAAGGGAATGCCGAGACTCAGCGCGAGCCGCCGCTCGAGTACCGTGGAGTTGTAGCAGGTCAGGTAAGCGCGATCTGTATTGCCAATAATTCTGCGCAGCCGCCTCAGCAAATGCGGCCGCTCCAGAATCTTCTCCGACAGGGGCCGTGGGCTGGCATCAAATACACATAGCATGTGCAGGCGCCTGCGCGCGTGACTGGCAGAGACGCTGTCGAGCAGCTGCAGGTAATAGTCGACGATATCGGGATGCACGGGCTGGCTGGTCACGTAAATCAGTCTCGCGTTCGGGTTGCGCAGCCGGATCAGTGCGAACATCAGCCGTTCTTCATAAAACGCGGCGCCGGTGACTTTCGCGAGCTCTTCCTGGTTCACGGTCATCGAAGGAACGATGACCGAAGTGTGCTCGTATGACGGATCTTGCTGGAATTCGTGCCAGACTTTCTTCAGCTGACGCTGCAGGCCCTTAAACTCGCCAGCTTCTGACTCTGTGCCGGTCATCCGGCGTGCACCTTCAGCGTCTGGCCGATATCGTCGAGGATGCCGCGCAGATGATCGTAGTCGGGGTGACGAACGCGTAGCCAGGCGTTTGCCATGTAACCCGCTTCGACGGCCTGTGTCGGCGTGCCCGGATCCGGAAGGTGCGCCGCAACGATGCAGTCACCGTAGCGCTCGTGGATGTGGTCGGCTCCTGAATAGCCCGTGATGTGTCCGTCCCGGTCAGGTCGCAGCGCGATCATGCCCGCGGCGTAGCGGCGCGAAGGCCGGGTGTGAATGTCGCCGTTGACTATCGCCGAGGCCCACTCAAGATACAGATCGAACTCGTTCGCCGCGTTGTACACATCCCACTGGCCGACGCCGGGCGGACGGCAGCCGATCTCGGAAAACTTGAGGCCCTTCGGACCGAAGAACCACTCCATGTGCGTCGCCGAAGTGCCGATGTCCAGTATGCGGATGACGTCGCGCGTCATCTTGCGTACTTCAGCGTATCCCGGTGCGTCGATGCGGTTTGTCGTTACCATTTGCGGCGAGATCCAGCGTTCGCGCATGGCTTCGAGGACGTTCGGATAATAGTGCGTAATGAACTCGTGCCGGACCTTGCCGTCGATCGTCATCGTGTCGATGTAGCCCTCGTGCCCTTCGATGAACTCCTCGATCGCCACGGCATGTCCGTCCGCGAGTCCTGACTCGTTTATCACGCTTTCCAGCCTGTCGTCATCCCGCACTTTATAAGTGCCTGATGCGCCGGCTCCGGCGGGTGGCTTGACGATCAGCGGGTAGCCGACGGCGGCGGCGA
>JABDOQ010000069.1 GCA_013043165.1 Woeseiaceae bacterium
CCATCGTTTCCGTTCGACTTGCATGTGTTAGGCATGCCGCCAGCGTTCAATCTGAGCCAGGATCAAACTCTTCAGTTTAAAGCTTGTAGCTTTATCTAAAGACGTCGTCCCCAACTTCAATTACTAAAAATTAAACTTGGTTCTTACGCTGATTTTGCCTTCGCAAACTCCAGCGCAAGCACCCACACAAATTATCTGATTGAGTTGTTAAAGAGCGATCGAAATTGGAAACATTCTTAATTTGGCGGCCGATCCAAAATGACCTTTGATAGAACCGGGCCAAATTAAGAATGTCCCTAATTTCGGCGGACCCACAATTATACAGGCGGAAGGGGCCAAATCGCCAGCCCTCGGGCGCCTGCGGTCTTGCTTTGGGGATCCACTGAGGTACACCGTGTCCTCAGCGAGCGGGGCATTATAGCGGCCAAGCACACCCCGTCAACACCTTTCTGCCTGTTTTTTCAAAAGGGCTGAAATCTACGCGCGACGCGGCCTCGAACGGCCGCGCCGGCTTACGAAAAAGCGACCTTTTCCAGCGGGATTCGGGGCCTTTCGGGCGCCTGGAGTCCAGCCGCGCCTGCGGTCCAGCCAGTTGCTTTCTGATTCATGATCAGAGCCCTTGGGCCCGGCTTCGTGTTCGAATCCCGCAGATCCGCAGCCATGCGGGAATCCGCCGGTTTCGGCCTTCCGTCTACTCCCGGGAGGCCCGCCAGTCCAGGTACTCCTGTTTGTCAGCCAGGACCTTGAGAAACCGGTCCCGCCCGAGCTGCTCCGGGTCCAGGGTGTGGCCAAAGTCGTCCTCGAGGCGGGCCAGTGCATCGGTCGCACCGCTGTAATCTGCAGCGCCGGTTCGTGCACGCAGCAGCGACCACCAGCCCAGCTCGAGCGACGGCTCGACGACGGTTGCCTGCAGAGCGTACTGCTCGGCATCGCCAGTGTTTCCCATGGCCAACGCGGCCGACGCCTTGAGGGATTCTGTTGCGCCGTCCTTGACGCCGATGCCGTCCTGAAGCACGACAAGCGCGTCGATCGCTTCCTGGTATTGCCGGGTAGAGATGTAGTATTCGACCAGTCGCAGGCTGTACAAGGGATCATTGGGGTACGTTTCGACCAGCACGCGCACGGCATTCCGGATTCGCGCCTGGTCGCGTGCGATCAGCGCCATTGCAAAACTGGCCCTTACCACCACCCTCTCTTCAAGCAGTGACTGGCTCAGTCCGTCATAGACCTGGAAAAATCTGGCAGGCTTTCTGTCCCGCACAGCCTTGAATAACTCGGCGACCTGAAAAACATCGCCATCGCTCACTTTCTTGTTCATGAGCATTTTCCGACTTGCCGGTTTGCTCGGCATGGCCATAACCAGAGCCGCCCCCGCATCATCGGAGAATCGACCGCCCTCGTAGTAGTCGATCCAGTCGCGGATCAGGAGGCGACCCTTTGAATTGCGCCCTAAATCATAAACATGATACGAGTAGCGATATCCGGAGGCGGCATAGCGCACGACCGCCCGACCCTCGTTTCCCTGAAATTCAAAGTCGATCAACGTTCCCAGGATTTCCTTTTCGGACTTCGGAAAAGAGGACGTAAACATCTGCTCGAACGACGTCGAATAGCTGTTGATGAAGGATTTTTTTACTTCCGAATCAATCAGGCGATCGCCGAAGATCCGCGCAAGCATGTCCTTTTGCACGATAGCCCGACGAAATTTCTCGAACGAATCTTCATTGAGCCCTTCAACGATGCCCTGAAATTCCGCGCGCAGCTCATCCGTTTCGATCTCGGCCGACGCTGCTGCGGCCCACAGGATAACAACGAACGCTGCAACCGCCGCCGACTGTTGAACCCACTTCATAAGAGACCCCTGACCAAATTATCGCCCAGCCAAGCCTGCGCCGCGCGGTCCCCGCGCTGCGCTCAGGTAATACTGACGCGCGCGAATCGGCGTTTGCCTACCTGGTAGACATTGCGACTGCCCGCTTCAATCTGTAAAGCGCGATCGTCGACCCGCTGGCCGTCGATTTTCACGGCGCCTTGCTTGATCATTCGAAATGCCTCGGAGGTGCTGCTAACGAGGCCGGCACCTTTCAGCAGGTGGGCAATACCCAGCCGCCCCGCTTCGCTATCGAGCGTAACTTCGGAGATCTCGTCCGGCATCGCGCCCTGCTGGAACCTCGAAATGAACTCCTGCTTCGCATCCTCAGCGCTGGCGTCATCATGAAATCTGGCAACAATTTCGCGCCCAAGTTCAAATTTTGCGTCGCGCGGGTTCAAGCCGTCGTCTACCGAGCGTCGCAACGACGCGATATCCTCGAGACTGCGAAAGCTCAAAACCTCAAAGTACCGCCACATCAAATCATCCGATATAGACATGATCTTGCCGAACATCTCGCCAGGCGGTTCCGTAATTCCGATGTAGTTGCCGAGTGATTTCGACATCTTCTGCACACCGTCCAGGCCTTCGAGCAGAGGTGTAGTCATGACGAGCTGCGCCTCCTGGCCGAAATCCTGCTGCAGCTGGCGGCCAACCAGCAAATTGAATTTCTGGTCGGTGCCGCCAAGCTCGACGTCCGCTTTCAGTGCGACCGAGTCGTAGCCCTGGACCAGCGGGTAAAGAAACTCATGGATCGAAATGGGCTGCCCGCTCGTATAGCGCGTGTTGAAGTCGTCGCGTTCGAGCATCCGGGCAACCGTGTGCCTTGCGGCCAGCTTGATCAGCCCGGCCGCATCCATGCTGGCCATCCAGCTGGAATTGAACTCCACCCGAGTCTTGTCTTCGTCGAGGATCTTGAAGATCTGCGCCTCGTAGGTCTCGGCATTCGCTTTGATCTCCTGCGGCGAAAGCGGTGGACGAGTGGCGTTCTTGCCGGACGGATCGCCGATCATCCCGGTGAAGTCCCCGATCAGGAAAACAACGTCGTGCCCGAGTCGCTGAAACTGGCGCATCTTATTGATCAGAACCGTATGGCCGATATGCAGATCAGGCGCCGTAGGGTCGAATCCCGCTTTGACGATGAGCGGCCTGCCGAGCTTGAGCTTCGCCTCGAGTCCGCTTTCGGGCAGGACCTCGTCGGCGCCCCGGGTTAGCTCTGCGATTTGTTCCCTGATACTGCTCATAACGGCTATTGGCCAATCCTGCTTGATTGTTGCCCGGTTTGCGGCTGCGAAACTGTAGCATTTCGGCGATGGTTAACACCATGACTTATAACCATTTTCTTTGACCTTGAAAATGCCGCACGGTAGAGTAGCGGCTCACATCTTCTGGGGAACGCAGACTTGAATCGTCCGGTCAGTCCACTGCTACACGATTACAAGCCATCTGCCGCGAGAAAACCCGCAAAATTCAAAGCCGTTCAGTGGTTTGCGGTTGGCCTCGTAGTCCCGTTGGTCGCGGTTGCGCTGGTAACCGGTCTGAACCGTAACGACCCAAAACCATCCATATCCAATACACCCGTTTTGACCGCAACCGCGAGCGCAAAACCACCGCTGGTCGAAACTAAAAATATCGAAGAACAGCCATCACCAACACACACACCGATCGCGGTTGCGGAGCCCGAACCACAATTCGACACCCTGGTATTAACCGTAGGCCGCGGCGATACCATGGAAAAACTGTTTCGCAAGAATAAACTCAATCTCGGGCAACTGATGGAAATCGCACGGCTGGACGAAGCGAAGCAGCGATTTCGCAAGATCAAGCCAGGCGATATTTTTGAGGTTATGCACGCAGAGGGTCAGCTCCTGAGCATGTACTCGAAGCTGGACCTGACGAGTGCCTTGAAAATCGAAAAGCAGAGGTCCAGTTTTGTCGCCGAGATAATCGAGCGGCCCATTGAGATTCGAAAACGAAATGCTTACGGCGTGATCAATACGTCCTTGTTCGAAAGTGCCGCTGACGCGGGCCTGTCGGACAAGGTCATCATGAATGTCGCCGGCATTTTCGCCTGGGACGTTGATTTTGTTCTCGACATTCGCAGCGGCGATAACTACTACCTGCAGTATGAGGAAATCTGGCAGGACGGTGAATTCGTTACCGAGGGCGAGATCATCGCGGCCGAATTCAACAACAATGGCCGATCGATCCGGGCCATCCGATTCAAGGACGACAACGACAAAACGGAATATTTCACGCCGACCGGCGACAGTGTTCGTAAGGAATTTCTGCGCAACCCGGTAGACTTCACGCGCATCAGTTCAAATTTCAATCCGAACCGACGCCATCCGATTCTGAATTCCATCCGGGCGCATCGTGGCGTCGACTATGCCGCGCCGCGCGGCACGCCAATCAAGGCCTCGGGCGATGGTAAGGTGATTTTTCGCGGCACAAAATCAGGGTATGGCAAGGCTGTCATTCTGCAACATGGCGGCAACATTACGACTCTGTATGCGCATATGTCGGCGTTTGCAGCCAAGGCGCGTGTCGGTTCGCGGGTGCGCCAGGGGCAGACCATTGGTTATGTCGGAGCAACGGGACTCGCGACCGCGAATCATCTGCATTACGAATATCGCGTGAACGGCGTACATCGCAATCCACGCACGGTCCCTCTGCCCGATGCCGAACCAATCGAAGAGAAATACCGGGAAAGATTCCTGGCCTCGGCCAAGCCAATTATGCAAGAACTCGAGAAGTTCAAGAGCACGCAGGTCGCATCCATCGGCTACAGCAGTCAGTAGACCGAGTGCGCTCTCCCCTCGTTCGTGAAAATACAACGCCGGCAAATGCCTGACTATTATATCGGCTTGATTTCCGGCACGAGTATGGATGGCATCGATGCCGTGCTTGCAAGTTTTGGAGACGATGCGCTTCGGCTTCACGCCACACACGTGCACAGCTATCCCCACGAACTGCGAAGCCTGCTGCAAAACGCGATCAGGAGCCCGGACAGCTGCGGTCTTGATCAGGTAGGGCTGCTCGATCGCTGGGTCGGCGAGTGTTTTCGGGACGCGGCCCTGGAACTTGTCGAGAAGAGCAATATCGACAGGGACGATGTCACGGCGATTGGCAGCCACGGACAGACACTGCGTCATCGACCTGACGCACAACGCCCGTTCTCGCTGCAGATTGGCGATGCCGCGATCATTGCGGCCGGAACCGGCATCGCAACGGTCGCCGACTTCAGGCGCGCCGATATTGCGGCCGGGGGACAGGGGGCGCCACTGGTGCCGCCTTTTCACGACTGGCTGTTTCGCTCCCGGGACGTGAATCGCGTCGTGCTGAACATTGGCGGGATTGCCAATATTACGGTCCTTCCGGCACACGACGCGCCCGTTCTGGGCTTCGATACCGGACCCGGTAATACCTTGCTTGACGCATGGATCCGCGAACGGCGTGACCTGTCTTACGATCGCCACGGCGAATGGGCTGCAGACGGAGAGCTCATCACCTCTTTGCTGGACAAGTTGTTGGCAGACGACTATTTCGATCTATCGCCGCCGAAAAGCACGGGCCTCGAACACTTCAGTCTCAGCTGGCTGAATTCTTTCGACGTTGGTGACTACGACCCCGGCGACGTGCAGGCAACCCTGTCCGAACTGACGGCTCGGACGGTGGCGGACGCCATCGACACGCATGCCCCCGCGACGCAAGAACTGTATGTCTGCGGAGGAGGCGTCCATAACCAGGACCTGTTGCACCGCCTGGCAGGACACCTCGGCAAGATCAGGATCGCGAACACCGTAACGGCGGGACTGGACCCGGACTGGGTCGAGGCGGTTGCGTTCGCCTGGCTCGCCATGCGCACCATGAAGCAGCAAAGCGGCAACCTTCCAAGTGTGACGGGTGCAAGCCGCACGGTAGTGCTGGGCGCGATACACTCCCCCTAGAAATCCAATCCGGTCATATAACCGGTTGCGGGACAATCCAGATGGACGATCTTTATATCAATCGGGAACTCAGTCTGCTTGAGTTCAACAAGCGTGTCCTCGCACAGGCACAGGACACCGACATTCCGTTGCTTGAGCGGCTGCGCTTCCTCTGCATTAGCTGCACCAACCTGGACGAGTTTTTCGAGATTCGCGTTGCTGCGCTCAAACAACGCATGGAAATCGGTGCGCCGGCGCAGGGACCGGAGAAGATACCGGCTCCTGTGTTGTTTGATGCCGTCTGTAACGAGGTTGCAGCCATTATCAAGCAGCAGTACGAACTGCTCAACCGCGTAATGTTCCCGGAGCTCGCAAACGCAGGCGTTCGCTTCATTCAAAGTGAAGACTGGAATGACGAACAACAGGCCTGGCTTGGCGAGTATTTCGACGAACAGGTTGTCCCGGTGCTGACACCACTGACGTTTGATCCGTCGCGACCATTTCCCCGCATCCTGAACAAGAGCCTGAACTTTATCGTGCGGCTGCATGGCAAAGATGCATTCGGCCGTCGTCGTCACCGCGGCATGGTGCAGGCGCCTCGATCGCTGCCGCGAATCATCCAGCTGCCCGATGCGCTGAGCAAGCCGGGTGAACACAATTTCGTGTTCCTGTCGTCGATAATCCGCGTTCATGTAGAACGCCTGTTCCCGGGGCTCGACGTCGACGGCTGTTACCAGTTCAGGATTACGCGCAACAGCAACCTGTACGTCGACGACGAGGAAGTCAGCGATCTTGTTCGTGCGCTGGAAGGCCAGCTCGAAGCCAGCCGTTACGGCGCTGCGGTGCGCATCGAGATCGGCGCCGGCTGCCCGGAGGATCTGCAGGAGTTTCTGCTGGACCACTTCAGACTGGGCGAGCAGGATATGTACCTTGTCGAAGGACCCGTGAACCTGAATCGACTGGTCACCGTCTGCAACATCAGCGACCGGCCGGAGTTGCTGTACGAGCCGTTTACGCAGGGCCTCCCCGACGAGCTGCGTACCGATGACGACATCTTCTCGATTCTCGCGAAGAAAAACGTGCTACTGCACCACCCGTACCAGTCGTTCGCGCCAGTCATTGAGTTCCTGGCGTCCGCGGCCACCGATCCGGATGTGCTGGCGATCAAGCAAACACTTTACCGGACCGGCGCCGACTCGCCGATCGTCGACCACCTGGTAACGGCGGCCCGATCAGGAAAGGAGGTCACGGTCGTCGTCGAACTCATGGCGCGTTTCGATGAAGCCGCCAACATCGCCTTGTCAAACCGGCTGCAGGAAGCCGGAGCGCACGTCGTTTATGGGCTCGTCGGCTTCAAAACGCACGCAAAGATGTTGCTCGTTGTTCGCCGTGAGGCCGGGCGACTGATCCGCTATGTCCACCTCGGAACCGGCAATTATCACCATGCGACATCTTCGGTGTACACGGACTATGGCTACCTGAGCAGCAGCCAGCGCCTGGGCGAAGATGTGCACAAGCTGTTTCTGCAGCTCACAAGCCTCACCGAAGCCAGCGACATGACGCGCATGCTGGCGTCGCCGTTCAGCCTCTTCGACGCGTTGCTCGACAAGATCAAGCGTGAGATCCGGCATGCCGAAGACGGCAAAGACGCTCGCATCGTCGCCAAGATCAATTCTCTCAATGAACCGCAGCTTATTGACGCCCTGTATGCTGCATCCCAGGCTGGTGTAAAGATCGACCTGATCGTTCGCGGCATCTGTTCGTTGCGCCCGGGCGTCAAGGGGCTATCGGAGAAGATCCACGTACGGTCGATCGTCGGCCGCTTTCTGGAACACTCGCGCGTGTATTACTTCCTGAATGACGGTAGCGAAGAATTCTATTGCGGCAGTGCCGACTGGATGGACAGGAACATGTTCCGGCGCAACGAATCCGTCTTCGAGATTCGCCAGAAGGCCATGAAAGAACAAATACGGCACGACCTCGAACTTTTCCTGGCCGATAACTGCAATGCCTGGGTACTTGGCGGGGACGGCAGCTATAAAAGGCTAACGCCAGGGAAACATGAACGGGTGTCCGCGCAGGAGACTTTCCTCGAACTGTTGGCAGCCGAGACTTGAGTTCGTATCAATCGAACTGCAGCTCATAGCCAACGTCGTGCAGGAATCCCTTCTCGCGCTCGAGGTCAGCAACGGTAAGCGGGTTCGCCTCCAGCCAATCCTTATCGAAATGCAAGGCAAGCGACCGCTCGGCAACCTTGATTTCCAGCTTCGGAATGACGACGTCGTTGCGACTGCGATTCAGCAGCACAGCGAGACGCATTAGTATCGCGAGGCGTAATGCCGAATCCCGCCACGGCCTTGGCAGGATTTTCGGCCGGCTGGCGTCAAGGAGATTGCGCTGTTCGCCGATCAGGAACGCCAGGTAGCGCTGTTCTGCCCGCGGAAATCCCGGCATGTCGGCATGCTCGGCGATGTAGGCGGCGTGGCGCTCGAAGCCCGCGTGCGAAATGTCGAGACCGATCTCGTGCAGCCGTGCCGCCCAGTCCAGCATGCGAATCTCGAGCTCGCTATTCAATCCCCAGTCCGCAGCACATTGACCGTGCAGCAGCCCAGCGGTTTCCGCGACCCGCCGACTCTGCTCCGGGTCGGCGTGATAGCGCGCCGCCATAGCGAATACTGTCCTTTCGCGGGCATCTTCATGCTGCAGGCGTCCCAGCAGGTCATAAAGCAGCCCCTCGCGCAAAGCGCCATCGGAAATTTTGAGCTCATTGATTCGCAACACGGTCAGCAACTCGGCGAGAATGGAGAGACCGCCGGGCCAGACCTGTGCCCTGCGTTCCGACAATCCCGACAGCGACAGTTTTTCAATTGTGTCGAAGCCAAGGACCGCTTCGATCAGCTTGTCTACTACTGCCGGCGTGATACCCGACTCGCTGATGCCTAACGCCTGCGCAACAGCTTCGGTCGCTCGTATTGTCCCGGACGTACCGATCGCTTCGATATCGCTGGAATCGCGGAAGAACGCTTTGACAGGACGAAGCTCCAGGCGAGCCGCCAGTCGCGCTTTGTCAAAGGCCGGGCGTGTCAGTTTGCCGTCCGGGAAGAAACGTTCGGTCATCGACACACAACCCATGTCCAGGCTTTCCAGTGCTTTCGGCTGCGATGACTGACCGAGAATCAGTTCGGTACTGCCGCCACCAATATCCATAACCAGCCGCAACCCTTCGGTCGGCGGCAGGCTGTGGGTTACGCCCTTGTATATGAGCCGCGCTTCTTCGATGCCGGAAATAATCTCGATGGGATGGCCAAGCGCGGCTTCGGCGTCGCCCATGAACGTTGAGTCTTCGCGGGCGCGGCGAATCGTGCTGGTACCGGCCGCACGCACGCTGGCCGCTCGCATGTCACGCAGTCGTTCGCCAAATCGTGATAGACAGCCGATGGCCCGTTCGCGGGCATCACCACGAAGGTCGCCGCTCGGCGACAGGCCCTCGGCGAGCCTGACGGTCTCGCGAATTCGATCGAGGATCGCGAGCTGGCCGTGGCGCAACTCGCCGACGATCATGTGAAAGCTGTTCGAGCCGAGATCGACGGCGGCGATTATTTCAGAGGAGACGATCTCAGACGGTGAATGATGATCCGCAGCCGCAGGTTGTTTGTGCATTTGGATTCCGAATGATGAACTGCGCCCCCTGCAGATCTTCCTTGTAATCGATCTCGGCGCCCATCAGGTATTGCACACTCATCGGATCGATCAACAGCATCACACCCTGGTTCTCCACCTGGGCGTCGCCATCCTCGATATCCTCATCGAATGTGAAGCCATACTGGAAGCCCGAACATCCCCCACCCGAGATAAAGACCCGGAGCTTGAGGTTGGGGTTATCTTCCTCGGCGATCAGTTCGCCCACCTTGGTCGCGGCGGCGTTGGTAAAGACGACACTCGGCGGTGGCGGTGGTGCGATGGTTTCTGCAGTTGCCATGATTGCTTCTTCCTGTTGGTGGTACCGAACTAAGCGTCGCTTGCGGCGGCGGCCGATTCGTCGATCCGCGTCGTCTGCTCCAGCAACGGTACCTGGCCTTCCGGCTGATGGACAAGCTTGCCATTGATCTCTGCGCCAATGGCCATTTCGATCAGATTGTAATACACATTGCCAATGACACGCGCCGTCGGTCCGAGTTCCACGCGCTGACTGGCAAATACATCGCCACGTACAATTCCATTCAATACAACATAAGGCACGGTCACGCCGCCCTCGACGTTGCCGATGTCGCTGATGCTCAGCGCGGATTGGGTGTCCGGGTCCGCCGTTACACCGCCATTGACCGTGCCATCGATGTGGCATCCGCCTTTGAAATGCAGGTCACCGTTCACCTTGGTGTTTGCGCCAACCAGCGTTTCAACAACCGTGTGCCTGTATTGTTTCCTACCAAACATCGGGTTCTCCAAATCGCCGCCAAAGCGGCCCTACTCGATCAGCCCTGACTCGTGGCCCAGGCATAACTTTCCTCGATACTCGCGATCGAACGGGTCTTCGAGCGCACTTCAACACGAATCCGTTCCGGTGTGAAGCCGTCCGGCAGGACAAGCTGCCGGTCGAAATCCTGGAAGTACCGGAATGAGAAGGGCCAGCCCTTGTCCGCCTCCGCCGGAACAAGCTGTTTCAGGGTGTAGACCGCCTCGACACCGTCCTGGCTGCCCACAACAGTCAGGTTAACATCGCCGGACACCTTGCGGTGGTGCTGCATCGCCTGCACGAGTACCAGCCGCAGGTTGAACTCTCGCTCCGCTTTGCCGCGCGTCAGCTTCAGATCCTGCACACGAAGGCCTGACTTTCCATCTGCGGGCGACACGATACCGCGGTAGAACGCAATCGCATCACGCTGCTCCTGAATCTTGACCTGCAGCGTTCTCAGACTTGCTTCAACTTCCTTGTAAGCTTCGCGATCGATTTCACGATGCGTTTCCAGCAGTGCGACTTCCTGCTTTAGCGCAACGATCTCGTCGTCAAGCAGCGCGATTCGATCTTCGTAGGCCTGACGATCGTTCGCCGCATCGATAACATCGTAGCCCGCATTGATGCGGCCGAATTCGAACACCAGGTACCCGCTGACCGCAATAAGGGCAGCAAGCAGGCCCCGAACGACCCAGGTCCTGCCTTTTCCATGCATTTGTAAGTGAGACTTTGTGGCCAAGGCGATCCATTATCCGGCATAGGGCTGAAAAGACGTTATGTTACGCGGTGGTCCGATTAAACAGAAGTGCGCCAGGTCACGGATTGGCAGGTTGGTCTGTCGCCTCTGTCGCCCGCGCAATGTCCTTGTCAAACGCGGCCTGCCAGCGTTTAGGCCACCAACGCGGCCGTCGCGGCAGGCCTTCCGGGTAAACAGCCGGTCCGAGTTCGTGCAGGGCGCGCGCGTATACGCGCCGCTTGAAGTAGATGACTTCGTTGACCGGCCGCCAGAAATGCACCCAGCGAATTCGATCGAATTCCGGCTTCCCCGAGCGGTCAAACCGGACTCTCTCATCTCCCGAGACCAGCCGCAGCATGAACCAGCGCTGTTTTTGCCCGATGCACAGCGGCTGGCTGTTACGGCGAATGAACTTGGCGGGCAGCCGGTAGCGCAGCCAGTTGCTCGTTACGCCCAGCACTTCGACGTCGGCCGCTTCAAGGCCGACTTCTTCGTGCAATTCACGAAACATTGCATCGACAGGCTCCTCGCCCTTCAGCATCCCACCTTGCGGAAATTGCCAGCCCTTGGCACCAACACGACCGCCCAGCAACAGCTTGTTGTCCGTGTTCGCAAGGATAATGCCGACGTTCGCGCGAAACCCTTCAGCGTCTATCCAATCGTTGCCCATCGCAACCGCACTAAAACTCTTATTGCCGTTTACTTTACACTATCCGTCGCCGCCCGGCTCAGGACCTGTTCACACTTGGCAGACCGCCGCGACGGCCGGCCATTTTGCTCTTTACAAAGAACGATGAAGGAGATTTTGAGTGTTCACAGGCCGCAACGGAGCCCTGTTTGCCGGACTGTTGCTAATCGTCGCCGGCGCATTCCTGGTTGCGCTGGCATCCGGCAGTGCCGACGTCAGCATCGCCGAGATGCTCGGCGCACTGCATGGCGATGCGACGCCGCAGATCCAGTCGCTGGTGGTCGAATTGCGCTGGCCACGAGCCTTGACGGCATTCGCGGTAGGCGGCCTGCTGGCGGTGGCAGGCGTGCTGATGCAGGTACTTTTGAGAAACCCGCTCGCCGAGCCTTATATCCTCGGAAGCTCCGGCGGCGCGGCCGTCGCAGCACTGCTTGCCATGATGCTCGGTATGGGAAGCGCGGTCGTCGACCTGTCTGCGTTCGGCGGCGCAATGGCGGCAACACTGCTCGTATTTTCGATTGCCCATGGCACCGGTAGCTGGACGCCGGCACGGCTACTGCTGACCGGCGTCGTCCTCGCGGCCGGTTTTAGCGCTGCGACGACTTTGCTGCTGGCGCTCAGCCCGGACCAGAATCTCCGCGGCATGCTGTTCTGGCTCATGGGTGATCTGAGCTTTGCATTCGAGCCCGCCCGCTGTCTATGGCTGCTCGGCCTGTTGGTCATTGCCGGAACCCTGGGTGCTCGCCACCTGAACGTGCTGTCTCGCGGCGAGCTGCAGGCGGCCATCGTCGGCCTGCCCGTGCGTACATTTCGCTACCTGATATTTGCCGCCGCGGCGATGGCGACAGCCCTGTCGGTAACGACGGTCGGCGTCATCGGCTTCATTGGCCTCGTGGTGCCGCACCTGGTACGCCTCGTGGCAGGCAGCGATCACCGAGTCGTCTTGCCGGCCTCCGCCCTCGCGGGCGGAGCACTGCTGGTCGTGGCCGACACGCTGGCACGCACGATCATGGCACCAAGACAACTGCCCGTTGGGGCACTAACCGCGGCTATCGGCGTGCCGTTATTCCTGGTATTGATGAGCAGGGTGCGCCAGGATCGCTACCGATAAGCGGCGCGCTCGGCCAGCAACAGCGCGTCTTCGTCGCGCCAGCCCGCCAGGCCGATGTTTCGCCCGTTGGATGAAACCGGTGCTCGTAATGATTTTTTTGCCAGCATCCAGTTGACCAGCGTATGAGCCGATTCAGGTTGACGTGCGTGGCGCGCGACCCCGACGCCATCAATGTCAATATAGAGCGGCTCGGGACTGATCCGCCTTACGCCTTTGCTCTTTATCGAGCTCGAGAAAATCCCGTAGCCGCACGCGCCCGACTGCAATGCCGCGACCAGCTCTGTTTCTGTCGGGAAAGGCGCCAGAGCGAGGTTCTTCACCCATGCCCGGACCATGCGTTCCGCGGGTTTGACGCCCAGGTCCTCGATCAACATTGCTATCAGGGTCCGGTTGACCGGCAAAGCCGATGATGACAGGCAAAGCTGACCGCTCAATCGCGCATGTGCCAGGCCATCAAGGTCACTGACACGGCCAACCTGGACGTGCGGTGAAACACCGATTACGGCATAGCGCACGTCGAGTGCCGCCCATAGTCCGTCCGCATCCTTGAGAACCTCGGGCACTGCCTCCGTCGCCGGCGCCTGCAGCGGTCGTAGTGCACCTTCGTCTGCGGCCCGCCAAATGTCGATGACACTCGATGTCAGCAGCACGTCGGCGGGTGGCACTCCCCTGTTGCCGATTACGTTTGCAGTATTGGTGGAGCTTTCTCCGAATATCACGGTTACGGGAATGCCGGTCTCGTCCGTGAATTCCGCAAACCATTTCACCAGCGCCGTCTCGTCGGCCGCGGCCGCGTAGACAATCACTGCTTCACGGCGTGGCGTGGAGTCGCAGGCCATTATTGCCAGCATAACTGCGACGGCAATAACGCCGAGCCGCCTCATGCGGCTTCCACAATTACGCGATCACGGCCGGCCGCTTTGGCGGCATACAGCGCCACGTCGGCACGTGCGATCAGTGAATCGCCAAGAGTCTTCAGGTCCTCGGCCTCCGGCGCCGGCTGCACCTCGGAGATACCGATGGATGCCGTGATCGTCACGGCCTCGCCGTTCGGCAGGTCGATCGGCTTCGCCGACACAGACTCCCTGATGCGCTCCGCGAGTAACAGCGCCGAAGCCACGTCTGTGCCTGGCAACAAAACCACAAACTCCTCGCCGCCGTAGCGAGCGGCGACGTCACTGGCACGCACCTGTGACTCGATCCTTTGCGCGATTTCTCGCAATACGGCGTCGCCCGCCGCATGTCCCCAGTTGTCGTTGACGCGTTTGAAATGATCGATGTCGAGCATCAGGCAAACAAGTCGCGCGCCGTCGCGACGCGCCCGCGCCAGTTCCTCACCCAATCGGACGGTCAGGTAGCGCCGGTTGTGCCAGCCGGTCAGCACGTCGGTGAAACCGCTGCGCATGAGTCTGGCACGGTTGATCGCGTTCTCGACACAAAAGGACGCAATGACTCCGAGATGCGCGAGAAAGTCGGTCGCATGTGCAGGAGTAAAGCGCTGCAGGTCTGCGCTACAAAGATTAATACTGCCAAGCAGTTTTTGGCGATGGGTCAGGGGAATGATCGCAATGCTCCTGATGTCGACCGCACCGGGACAAATCAGCTGATGATCGCAGGGCGCGAAGGCACCCAGCCAGGGTCGTCGCAGTGATATGTACTGAGGTGCCAGCCCTGTCATCGCCTCGACCATTAGCAGCTGTCCGAAGTCCTCGGCAGGCGTGCCGTTCGCAAGCAGCAGATGGCGAATGTCGTGGTCCGGATCGCATAGCACCAGGCTCACATGTTCAAGGCCGTAGCTGACCCGGAGGCCTTCGGTCAGGGCAAAAATAAGCGCGTCGAGAGTTTCAGCCTGCAGCAACCGCAGCTCACGCCGGTGCGTTTGTCGCATCTTTTCGTCGTTACTTGCTACCTTGGACGTCACCTCATCGAGACGGCGCCTGGTCGCCTCAAGCTCTGCCATTAGTTCGTCGACAGACTCCATCAGCTCAGCCCCGCAGCGCGAGGTACTCCCGACCTTTCGTCATGAGATCGACAAACGCCTGCTCATCGCCACCGGCAACGGTTTCCCGAATCCTCGCGGCCGCATCACACAGCGCGTCGAGAGGTCCGAGGCCATACTTGTTGAGATTCTGAATCTCGAAGTACAGGTGCGGGTTGTCCTCGGCGACCGCTGCCGACACAAGCAGCTGAGAGTCAAACGTTGTCGACGACATCCGAGCGAGTTTCGGCGCAGCCTCGCCACTTTCCGCCAGCGCCGTAAAGAATGCGATATTCAACGCGTGTGACAGGCCGAGTACATAGGCGATCAGCCGATCGTGATCTTCAAGCCCCATGTCGAGCTGTTCAACCATGGTCGCTTCGAACAGCTCCTTGGCAGCGGCCGTTGCATCAGGGTCGCCGACATCGCAGAAAATCAGGTGCCGGCCTGACAGCAGGCGCGTGTCGGGGCCGAACATCGGATGCAGCGAGGTTACTCGACAACCGGACGCCTGCAGCTCGCGGAGACCATCCATGAGCGGCGACTTCAGGCTGCCGATATCGAAAACCAGGCCCTGCGGTCTGAGCACGGCCAGCTGTGCCAGAATTCTGCCGGAAACGGCGAGTGGCGCTGCCACGACAATAAAATCGTAATCCACGCCGGCATCGGTCCAGGTCCTGAAATGCCCGGGTCCATCGTCGACCGTGATGTCGGCCACCGTGGTCGCGAAACCCTGAGATGCAAAAAAGTCGACGAACCAGCGGCCCATCTTGCCAGCACCACCGATAACGAGTGCACGGCGACCATTTCCCTTGCCCTGTGCGATGACCCGATCCCGTTCCTGGCTCTCGAGCGAGGTGCGAATCAACTCCTGTAACAGACCTTCGACCAGGTCCGGATCGACACCCAATTCAAGGGCTTGAGCTCGACCCATATCGAGGACGTCTTTCTCCCTCGCATAATCTCGCGTTCCGGCACCTGTCGTGAGCTTGTTCCTGCCGATTTCGCCGACGATTTTCTGTCGTTCAGCAATCAGATCGACGAGGCGCCGATCGACCGTCGAGAGATTCTTGCGGAGTTCGTCGAGAGTCATAGGTCGAAGCGGTATTTCATTGACAGCGAAGCACCCGTTTTACAGCAGACCGCTTCACAGTGAAAGCCGGCCCGAAGAAATTCGGGCCGGCTGCATCTACCCGGCGAACTGTCGCGGCGGCTAGTGCCCGAGCCGACGATTGTAGTAGTAGCGGTCGTAGTTACGAATCACTCTATGATGTTTCCTCGCATTGACACGCTCCCAGCGGTAAATGTCGAACAACTGGTGCCAGGCGAGATGCCTGTTCCTCTTCAGCCGGGCGTGCTTGTACCACTTGCGAAAAGACTGGTTTCGTTTCAGCCAAAGCGGCATTTGCTTCGAGCGTCGCAGCTCGAACCGATAGTGAGCCGATGGCTGATACACCGACCGTATCTCCTTGTGGGCGGCGGCTTCAGGAGAATCCAGAAGCAGCAGGCCACCGGCTATTAGCGCTACAGTAATTATCTTGTTCATATCGATCTCCGGTTCCTTTCCTGGTACGGCATTAAGAGTAGGCTTGACAAGATGAACGGTGAATGAAAGCAAGCTATTGTTTTTACTGAAATTATGAACGCAAGGTGAACGCCCGCGGCAGGCCCGGGGTCGAGCGACTGTCGCAGATCGGGCAATCGTGCGAATATGCGACCGGACGCAATAACGACCGCGATGAAGGTGAAAAATCCATGAAAACCCGTGCTGCCGTTGCCTGGGAAGCGGGCAAACCACTTGAAATCGAGGTGCTCGACCTGGAAGGACCCAAGACCGGCGAGGTCCTGCTAAGAAATATCGCAACCGGCGTCTGCCACACGGATGCATTCACGCTGTCAGGCGAAGATCCCGAAGGAATTTTTCCGGCCGTTCTCGGACATGAGGGTGGCTCAGTCGTCGAAGACGTCGGCGACGGCGTCACTTCGGTCGCCGTCGGCGATCATGTGATTCCCCTGTACACTCCGGAATGCGGCGAATGCAGTTTTTGCACATCCGGCAAGACAAACCTGTGCCAGGCAATTCGCGTTACGCAGGGTCAGGGACTTATGCCCGACGGCACCTCGCGCTTTTCCCACAACGGCAAGACCATCTTTCACTACATGGGCACTTCAACGTTCAGTGAGTACACGGTACTGCCCGAAATTGCGGTAGCGAAGATTCCCAAAGAAGCGCCACTCGAAAAGGTCTGTCTGCTGGGCTGTGGGATTACTACAGGCATCGGCGCTGTGCTGAACACGGCCAGGGTTGAACCCGGTGCGACGGTTGCCGTTTTCGGGCTCGGGGGTGTGGGCTTGAGCGTCATTCAGGGTGCCACGATAGCAAAAGCCAGCAGGATCGTAGCTATCGATATCAATACCGATAAATTCGAGCTCGCCAGGCAGTTCGGTGCAACCGACACCGTGAACCCCAACGACTACGATGCGCCGATTCAGGACGTTATCGTCGAACTGACCGGCGGCGGTGTGGACTACTCATTCGAGTGCGTTGGCAATACGAAGCTGATGCGATCGGCGCTCGAGTGTTGTCACAAGGGCTGGGGCGAGTCAGTCATCGTTGGGGTCGCCGGGGCAGGACAGGAGATCTCGACGCGACCGTTTCAACTCGTCACGGGACGCGTCTGGCGTGGGACGGCGTTCGGAGGTTGTAAGGGTCGCTCGCAGTTGCCGGAAATGGTGGAGCAATACATGCACGGCGACATCAAGATCGACGAATGCATCACGTTTACAATGCCGCTGGACGACATCAACAAGGCCTTCGATTTAATGCACGAAGGCAAAAGCATTCGTTCTGTGATTCACTTCTGAAAAATTGCCCGGCATTCACCGCAACCTGGAATCCCCGTGAGCAATATAGCTGTCGCGACAACCTCGCAGTTGGCTGCCGATGCCGCAGCGGAAGTTGCGGCCGTCGGCGGTAACGCTGTCGACTGCGCGCTCGCCGCAGCTCTTGTGACAATCAATACGGAGCCAGGCGTCTGCGCGCTGGGTGGCAGCGCGTTCATTACAATCTGGCGTGCCGATGATGATCCGGTCACGATCGACGGCAACGTCGCCGTGCCGGGTGCCGGGCTGGCGCCGGAGCAGCGTGGTCATGGTGCGGTCAGAGTCACGATAGATTATGGCGGCGGAATTGCCACGCTCGTCGGCCCGGGCTCGATCGCAGTCCCTGGAACCCTGGCCGCCATCGAGCACGCCTGGAAGCGCTATGGCAACGCCGCCTGGGCCGACATATTTGCACCGACCATTCGCGCTTGCCGCGACGGCTTCCCGCTCTCCGCCGCCTGTCGCTACTACCTTGGCTATTCCAGCGACTGTATTTTCAATCGCAGCGAGGACGGCTTTGCTGCCTTGCATCACGCGGACAGAACACTGCTCGGTACAGGCGAACAGGTCATCGTGCCGCACCTTGCCGACAGCCTCGGTGCCATTGCCGAAGAAGGGGCCCGCGTTTTTTACGAAGGCGACATCGCTGCTGCGATCGCCGGCCACTGCCGTGACGGCAATGGCATGCTGACAGCCGAAGACCTCGGCAATTACCGGGCCATCGAACGAGCACCGCTGCTCACGAATATCGGCGACTGGTCGATCGCCAGCAATCCGCCGCCGGCCGTCGGTGGCAGCGTTCTCGTTGCCATGTTGCTGGCGTCCTCGGAGCTTGCACTCGATGGCTGGACCAGCAGCGCGCTCTCGCAACTCGTCGAGTCACAGCGCGCCTGTCTCGATTTTCGCAGGCGCAAACTCGATCTCGCAGATGATGTTGCTGCCGAGGCCGCGCGGCTTGTCGAATCCGCACGCAGCGGTCGGCTGCTGGCCCGCTGGACGTCGGCCTCAACCGTCCACACATCGGTCGTCGACAATGCAGGTACCGGCTGTGCCATCACCGCATCATCGGGCTACGGCTCCGGGGAAATGCCGGCGGGAACCGGCCTGTGGTTGAACAACTGCCTCGGTGAAATCGAGTTAAACCGACGCGGATTGGATGCCGGACCGCCGGGCGCGAGATTGCCGTCAAACATGGCGCCCAGTGTTGCCCGGCGTGACGGCGCCGTTATCGCCGTAGGTTCGCCGGGTGCCGACAGGATCACAACGGCCCTGCAGCAGTTCCTGATCAATTACCTGCTGCTCGACATGCCGCTCAAGGACGCGATAGCGCATCCGCGTGTGCACGTTGATACCAGTGGTGACGTCGTAAAGCTGATGGCTGAGCCCGGTCTCGATCTCCCGCCCATGGACCTGCCGGTCCAGGTCTTTCCTGGCCTCGTCATGTACTTCGGCGGAGTGGCAGCTGCCGTATACGACATCGCCACGGGCTTCGAAGCAGCCGCCGATCCACGACGCGCGGGTGGCGTTTTCGTTTCTGACAGTTGATGAGCATTCGGACCGCAGCAACCGTAGTCGTCGGACTACTGATACTGGCATCACCGCTTGAAGCCCAGGAGACAATTTCACGCGGAGGAAAACTTTCCGTCGACATCGCCCACGACGGTCGCACCGCGATCGACCTTGCCGGTGATATTTGGATCGTGCCGCCCGGCGGCGGCAAAGCCGAGGCTATCACCCGTAACCTGAAGTCTGTACAGCGGCCGCGCTGGTCCCCTGACGCGAGCGAAATCGCCTACCAGGCTTTCGCGGACGGATCGCAGGCTCTGTGGATATACAACTTCGCCAAAGACGAGTCTCGAAAAATCAGCCGCGGCAAGTTTCTCGACCTGTATCCGGCGTGGCACCCGGATGGCAAGCGTCTCATCTACGCCTCTGATTCCACCGGCACCGGCCTGGACCTGTGGGAAGTCGATTTACCGACCGGCCTGCACTGGCGGCTCACCGATAAGGTCGGCGATGAAACCGAACCGGCCTGGTCATCGGATGGACAAGACCTTGTGTATGTTCATCATGACGGCGACCAGTGGTCGCTTATCCTGCGCGAGCGGGGACTGCCGGAAGAAACCTTGTTGTCAACTTCAGACAGAATCGCCGCGCCGTCATGGCGTCCCGATGGCAGCCTGATTACGTTCGTCAGAAAAAGTGCATCCGAATCTTCGATCGAAATGGTCATTCTCTCGCGACCACGGCTGCTCAGGCCTTACATTCGCGGCGAAAGCTTTGTCCTCTCGCCCGTAAGCTGGCTCGACCGGCATCGCATGCTCTACACGGCCGACGGCACAATTCACCAGCGGCTCTTCAACTCTTGGACTTCATCACCCCTGCCGTTTCGGGCAACGATGCTCACCGCCGTGACTGCGGCATCTGCCAAAACCGGGCGCCGTCGTCTACCGACCATCGCCGAACCGGATGGCCGCCTTGTCATTCACGCATCGCGCATGTTCGACGGCCTCGGAGGGGGTTACCAGACTGACAGGGACATCATAATCGACCGCGGTCGAATTACGGCGGTAGAGCCTCACAGCGACAGACCCGGTACGATCGTTGTCGACATGGGTGACCTGACCGTGCTGCCTGGCTATATCGATGCGCTCGGCGATTTGTCCGCAGCATTCGGCAAGCGCGACAGGTTTGACGACTCCATCGGCCCCCTGTTGCTCACCACCGGCGTTACAACGCTGGTCGCGCCGCACGCGGACGCCGAGCGCCTGAATGCGCTGTGGTCGGGCAAACATTTGCCGGGCCCGCGACTTCTGAACGCCGACGACTGGCCGGCCGGACCCGTTTCGGGCCTGGCCGACTCGATGACGCCCGGGCTGCAAGCGCTGCTGCAATCGCGTCAAGCCGGTCTTATCGGGGTGTCGGCCCCTGTCGCACGGCGGTTCGCCGACCCGCCCAGTATCGATGCCGGCGTCCGATCGGTGGTGCTGGGCAGCAAACAAAACGGCTTGCCGCCCGGGATTGCACTGCACGCGGAGCTACTCGCGCTGGCGGCCGCAGGACTGCGGCCCGAGCAATCCTTGCGGGCTGCGGGCGTGAACGCCGCCGCCGCGCTGCGCCTGGATCCACTGCTTGGGCGGATTGCGGTTGGTGCGTCCGCCGACCTCGTGTTTGTTGACGGCGATCCGCTCTCGAACATAGAAGACGCACGAAAGATCGTCGCCGTCGTGCGCAACGGGCGCTTTTTCAGTGTCAGCGGACTCATCGATCGCGTAAAGACGGCTGAAAGTGTCGAATAAATTGACAAAATGAGGAAAATTCGAGGTTTTGTCAGCACCCAATCAAGGATTGAACATAATAAAAAAAGTGCCATAATGACCATATAGCGAGGTACAGCGAATAGTAGGCCAGGTTCTTTTATATTTATCAATCGCTTGCACGGTGCTCTTGCGAAAGCAGCTTATAAGAAGAACGTAAAATATGTCGGGCTGCTTTACAAAATGCGCGAAGATCCGGCGGCGCGATCGTGTGAACACGGCAAGGTTCGTTGCAGTAACAGGCACTGCGGGCAGGTTGGCACAGGACTTGCTTTAAATAATCTGCCCAAGCGAAGTGTAATTGCAGTCGATAACAACAAACGGTCAGGTACAGGATTTAGACGCCAGAAGAAAAATAACTACAAAAACAACAAGATCCAAATCCAATAATAATTAAAACACGCTGTAACCGGTTATCGAATTCGCAATTACCTCTTTTGATAAAAAAGAGAATTTGGCCCTGCCGCTAACGCCGCAGGGCTTTTTCTTTGGCAGAATGAACGTCCCGGCGCCAGATTCCGCCACGCGAGGAGCAGTCCATTGACGATAGTTAGGCTGGCAGTGATCTGCTGCATGCTCGCCGCCTGCAGCGGTGAGGAACGCGACTACGCCGAGGCGAGCGTCGCCGGACTTCACGACGAGTTACAGCGCGGCGAACTCAGGTCCGAGGAACTCGTTGAGTGGTATATCCGCCAGGTCGAAACGATCGACAGTTCGGGTCCCCAATTGAATTCGATGATCGAGATCAACCCGGACGCCCTCAGCATCGCTCGCTCCCTGGACGCCGAGTGGGAGACATCCGGACCGCGCGGTCCGCTGCACGGCATTCCCGTGGTGCTGAAAGCAAATATCGACACAGCCGACCAGATGTACACGAGTGCGGGCTCACTCGCCATGGCCGACCATGCGCCAGCGGCCGACGCTTTTGTCGTCAAACGATTGCGGGACGCCGGCGTCGTAATTCTCGGTAAATCGAATCTCAGTGAATGGGCGAATTTTCGTTCGTCGCGATCTTCCAGTGGCTGGAGCAGCGTCGGCGGTCAGACGAAAAACCCGTATGACACGGCACGCTCCCCCTGCGGTTCGTCCAGCGGCTCCGCGGTCGCCGTCGCGGCCAATCTGACGGTTCTCGCGGTAGGCACCGAGACTGACGGTTCCGTCGTCTGTCCCGCCGGCGTCAACGGCGTCGTCGGTATAAAGCCGACGCTTGGTCTCGTGAGCCGCAGCGGCATTATTCCGATAGCGCACAGTCAGGATACGGCAGGCCCGATGGCTCGGTCCGTGCGTGATGCCGCCATGTTGCTGACCGCGATGACGGGCATAGATGCCGACGACCCCGCAACAGCGAATGCGGAAATTCACCACGACTACTCGTCGAACCTGACGGCCGACGGCTTGAGCAAAAAACGCATCGGCATAATTCGTTCCTATTACGGCGCTGGATCGAACCCCGGCGTTGACGCAATCCTCGAATCGAGCGTCGCAGTGTTGCAAAAACAGGGTGCCACGATCGTCGACGACATCGAGTACGAAGCGGCAAACATGCATGACGCCGAGTACGAGGTATTGCTCTACGAATTTCGCGCCGACCTGAATAGCTACCTCGAGAAATCAAAAGCGCCGATGCAAAGCCTCGCCGACCTGATTGCATTCAACGAGGCGCATGCCACCAGCGTCATGCCGATTTTCGGCCAGGATATTTTTTTGGCGGCTGAGGAAAAAGGGCCGCTGACTACTCCGGAATACCTTGAGGCGCTCGAGACGAGCAGAGGCCTTGCCAGGGCAGCGATTGACGACGCCATGGATCAGCATAATCTTGACGCAATTGTCGCGCCAACCAACGGCCCCGCCTGGATGATCGATCACGTGAACGGCGATAATTACGGTATCGGCAGTTCCTCGCTGGCCGCGATATCAGGCTACCCGAGCATTACAGTCCCCGCGGGACAGGTTTCCGGGCTACCGATCGGGATTTCGTTCATCGGCAAAGCCTGGAATGAGAAACAGCTCATAGAGATTGCCTATGCATTCGAGCAAGCTACAGGCGCCAGGTTTGCCCCGAACCCCTGATATAGCCGGATCACTCGATGTTCAAAGCCGTTCGCATTTCAATTCTGTTGTTTGTTCTGTTCTTTGTTGCGGTCAGCACCTGGTTGACGCAGGCGCGCAGCACCGACTGGAACAACAGCCTCTGGGTCAAGGTCTATCCGATCAACGGCGATGGCAGCGCTGAGTCGACCGAGTACATAAAAGGGCTCAGTGTTAGCGACTTTGAGGGCATAGAGACCTTTCTTGAGCGGGAAGCCGGCAAGTATGCGATTCGACTTTCTCGGCCGGTTCGGATCGAACTGGGCCAGGAAATCAGCGCTCAGCCACCGTCACTCGCCGACGGACCCAACGCATTGTCCGTAATGCTCTGGTCCCTGAAAATGCGCTGGTGGGCCAGCGATGTTACTGACGACCAGGACCGTATCAAACCGGACGTCAGGATCTTCGTTCGTTACCATGCGCCAGAGGCCGATATCGTGCTCGAAAATTCGGTCGGGCTGCAAAAAGGCATGGTCGGTGTTGTCAATGGCTACGCGAGCCGCCGTTATCGCGGCAGCAACCATGTCATCATCGCGCACGAATTCCTGCACACGCTGGGCGCCACCGATAAATACAGTCCGGGCGACGGGCAACCCCTTGAGCCGGAAGGCCTGGCCGAACCTGACCGCATACCGCTTTATCCGCAGCGATACGCCGAGATCATGGGCGGTCGGATTGCACTTGCTACTGACGATGCCATCGTCCCGAAGAGCCTCAAGCACGCCGTTATCGGGCCGCTGACCGCACGCGAGATCAATCTAACCGACTGACGCGACTTTTGCTGCGGTGTCCGGTGAGCTACGCTCACAGCATGCACGACATCGGCACTTCGCAATTTTCCTGCAACAGCGTCCGCGTCGGCGTGGCGGGCCGCCTGCTCGTAGATGCGCTCGAACTGAACGTCATGGGTGGCGAACTTATCGCCGTACTGGGGCAGAACGGTTCCGGAAAATCGCTGACAATGCACACGCTTGCCGGCCTGCGACCGACTGATTCAGGACGGGTGCTTCTGAATGGCCGCGACCTTGCAACGACCCGCCGGCAGGAAATTTCGAAGTGGCTCGCGCTGCTGCCGCAACACGTTGACGATATTTTTCCGGCGACGGTTCTGGACACGGCGATGATAGGCCGCCACCCGCACATTGGACGCCTCAGCTGGGAATCGGATCATGATTACGCGGTGGCTAATGAAGCACTCGCTGCGGTTGGCCTTGCGGGCCTTTCGGCAAGAGACGTCCTGACGTTGTCGGGGGGCGAACGCCGGCGATTGGCGATAGCCCAGGTGCTAACCCAGCAGCCGCATATTTATCTGCTTGACGAACCCACCAATCACCTCGATCCGCAGCATCAAATTGATGCTTTGCAGCTGTTTCGTGACAAAGCCGATACGGGTAATGTCGTTATCGCCAGCCTTCACGACGTGAATCTCGCCGTACGTTATGCAGACCGCTGTCTGCTGCTGTACGGCGACGGTCGCTGGGACCTCGGTGCAAGCAGCGAAATACTGAATCCTGAGCGTCTGAGCGCGCTTTATTCGACGCCGATGGAGGCCATCGACTGGCGATCGCGCCAGCTATTCATCGCCTCAGGCGACGTATCCACGTAGCGAGGCGAGGTATTTTGCGTGAAGTACCGGGTTCGCCGCGAGCACAGAGCGGGTGTGCAAGTCTGGCGTTTCACCGTTGAGATCCGTAAATACGCCGCCGGCCTCATCGACGATGATCGAGAGCGCGGCAATATCCAGGATATTTACATCCGATTCAATCACGGCTTCGATCTTCCCGGCGGCCAGCAAATGATAATGGTAAAAATCGCCGTAGCCGCGAATTCGATCGGCGCGCTCGACAATATTCCCCAGGGCCGACCAGCCATCGCTGCCGGCAAGTGATTTGAGGTTGCCAACAGAAACTGCAGCTCGATCAGGATCGTCTATGGCGCTGACGGAAAGACGCTGGCCATTAAGCCATGCCCCCTGGCCTTTCTCGGCCCAGGCCAGTTCGTCCATCATCGTTCCACTGGACACGCCGAGTATGATCTCGCCTCTGTGCATCAGCGCAATCTGCGTGGAAAAAAACGGATACTGACGAACGAAACCCTTGGTGCCATCGATCGGATCCACGAGCCACAGATAGTCGGCGTCTTCCTGCGTACGACCTGTTTCCTCGCCGTAAAAACCGTGCTCCGGAAAGCGCTCGAGAACGGTCCTGCGGATCGCCTGCTCGCACTCGACGTCAGCCTGGGTGACTGGCGTCAGGTCCGCTTTGGTCGTTACGGTAAAATTTCCGGCGTAATAGCGACGGCTGATGTCCGCCGCTTCTTTAGCTGCGCTCAGCGCGACTCGCAAATGCTCCGATGCGCTGCTTTCGAGATAATTTGCCACGACCAGATTTCCTATGCATTCGGATGATGTCAGGGTCAACGAACGGCGCCACTATGGCCGCAAGCGTCAGGATTGACAAGCCAGGGCGCGCCTCGCAGGGCACCTCGCTTGACAGCCTCCCGGTACCTGCCTATCGTCTGGCCTTCATCAGGTGAACCCGAAATGGCTTGTTTCGGGTGAACGGGAAGCCGGTGTTGCGTGGCCGATCAGGTATCGGCGCAAGCGAATCCGGCGCTGCCCCCGCAACGGTGATCGAGTGAAAACCGTAACCCCTGCATCGAAGATGCAGAGCCACTGCGAAACCAGGAATTTTCGCGGGAAGGCGTTACGGCAGGAGAAGTCCGCTCGTCAGCCCGGAGACCGGCCCGGTGAAACGCGAATGGCGCGGCGGGCGCATGTTCGGGCGTGTTAGCCAAAGCGTCCTTGTTCCCCCCACCATCCAGACACGAGCATTTTGAGCGTGCGGGCGGCACGCAGGGGAACATCGGATGAGACCTTCCAAGTCTATTGCGCTGGCGGCCTTACTGTCCGTCTCATCGCTGTCAGTGGCCGCAGACATCTCGCCGGGTGAAACTTTAATTGTCACCGCGACCCGGACGCCAATACCGTTGTCCGACGCAACGGTGCCCGTGACCGTAATCACGCGTGAAGACATCGAGCTGTCGCTGGCGTCAGACCTCTCCGAGCTACTGCGCTTCGAGGCCGGAATCGATATTGGTCGTAACGGCGGCCCGGGCCAGGCAACCTCGATATTTCTGCGCGGTACCGAAAGCAATCATACGCTGGTGCTGATCGACGGCGTTCGTATGAACCCGAGCACGATCGGCGGTGCGGCGATCCAGAACATTGCGCCTGAAGTTATCGAGCGCATCGAGATTGTCAAAGGTGCGCGGTCGGCATTATTCGGCACTGATGCCATCGGTGGCGTAATCAATATCATCACGCGTCGTGCGGACAGGGCTTATTTCGAGGGAGTCTTCGGCGCAGGCAGCTTCGCGTCGCAGTCAGGGCATGTATCCGGAGGCACCAGAAATGACGACAGTGATTTCGGCCTCAACCTGAATTGGCAGACGACCGACGGTTATGCACCGCGCACGGATTCCGATATCACGCGTGGCTATGACAACGTGTCGGCAAACCTCTATGCAACCAAGCGATTCGACGCAAACGAGGTCAGCGTTCGCCACTGGCGCGGTGCAGGCAATGTCGAGTACCTGGATTTCTTCCTTAGTCCCGTCGATCAGGATTTTGAAAATGCCGTCACGGCCATCGAACTTGGCTCCCGAGTCTCCGAATTCGGCAACAGCAAGCTGATCCTGTCCTTTGTGCAGGACGAAATAGTACAAAATCAGGCGCCTGACTTCGTCAATTCGGAGCGGCTGAGCCTCGACTGGCAATACAGCCATGCATTCGGGAAGCACACGCTGACCGGTGGCATGTTAGCCGTCGAGGAAGATGCCAGTGCACTGTCGTTTGGGTCCGGATTTCGCGAGGATACAAGTATTCGCGCGCTATTTGTGCAGGACCAGACCGTCCTCGGCCGTCACAAGGGCTTCCTGGCATTACGGCTGACCGACCACGAGAATTTCGGCAATCACACAACCTGGAACGCCGAATACGCTTTCGAATTCAGCGATGCGCTCACGCTGAACCTGGGGCTGGGGCACGCGTTCCGTGCACCGGATGCAAGCGACCGTTTCGGCTACGGCGGCAACCCCGACCTCGAACCCGAACTCGCGGATGAGCGCCAGCTGGCGCTGCGGTATGCACCTGGCGGCCGTCACAGTCTCGAGTTCGAGTATTACGCAAATGACATTGAAGATCTGATCGAATTTGACCTGCAGAACTTTGTACTAACGAACCTGAACGAGGCCAAGATCCGCGGCGTGCAGATCGGTTACGAATACCGCGGGGAGAACTTCACGCTGCGTGCTGACATTGTCAGGCAGCGGGCTGACGACGCAGTTAGCGGCGCACGATTGTTGCGGCGCGCCGAGCGGACGGCGTCTTTCAGCTATGCGCAAAACATTGGTCTGCATCGACTGGGACTCTCGATGCTTGCCAGCGGCGACCGGGTAGATTTCGGCGGTGCTGAACTTGCGGGTTATGTCGTTGCAAACCTGACCGGTCAGCTGCAACTGAGCGACACGTGGCAGCTTAATGCGCGCATCGAAAACCTGCTGAACGCCGAGTACCAGACCGCGGCGAATTATCGGATGCAGGAACGGAGCGGTTTTCTCGAGCTAAAATACAGCTGGCGATAGGCACGGAGCAAGACGTGGCAAACAGACTCAGCAAGATCTATACGCGTACCGGCGATGACGGCACGACGGGCCTTGGCGATGGCAGCCGAACACCGAAGGACAGTGCACGCGTCGAGGCCTACGGGACAGTAGACGAGGCCAACAGCGCGATTGGCGTTGTACTCGCGTCGGGTGCCGTGCCTGCCGACGTTCGACGTTGTCTTGTCGATGTGCAGCATGATCTGTTCGAGCTGGGTGGCGAGCTTTGCATCCCGGGCCATAGCGCGGTCACAGACACATTCATCGACCGCCTCGAATCCGACCTTGACGCTTTTAACCAAGACCTGCCGAGCCTGAAGGAATTCATCCTTCCGGGTGGCAGCCAGGCAGCGGCGGCGTGCCACCTCGCGCGTACCATTACCCGCCGCGCCGAACGTCGTGCTTATACGCTGGCCAACGTCGAAGACGTTCGACCCGAAGTAGTGAAGTACTTGAACCGGCTATCCGATCTGCTGTTTGTCGTGGCCCGCGTGCTCGCTCGCGCCGAGTCGGGCGAGGAAGTTCTCTGGAATCGAGATCGATCGTAACAACACGCCCAGGTGAAAGACGGCTCGCCTACCTCTTGCTGAAAGCGTCGCGATTGAAGCGGGCCTGTTGTAGCGCGAGGCACAGGGCGCCCCCCGCAACAATCAGTCGGGGTGTCGCACGGGTAATTTCGTCAGCAGGAAGCAAGAACAGATTGCCGTACAGATTGGCCGAAATTGCCGGCCAGCGCTGCCATTCGGCAAATCCGTCGTCACCTGCGTCGGTGCTCGCGAGCATCACTTCGGGGTTACGGTCAACGACCGCCTCTACCGAGATTGCCGGCGCCAGCTCTGTAAGGTCATCAAATACGTTCCTGCCGCCACAAATCTCGATCAGCTCGCTGACGTAGTGCTCGCGATTGACGGTATAAAGCGGCCTGGCGGAGACCTGGTAGAAAACACTGATCGGCGCGCGCCCGTCATTCGATGCGCGCAAGCTCGAAAGCTCCTGCTCGAATTTTTCTGCAACGGCCCGAGCCTCGGATACCTGGCCCGTCAGCTCACCGATGCGCAGCATCGCTTTGCTGATGTCTGCAATGCTCCGCGTACGTATTTGCTCAACCGTATAACCGGCCTTGCGCAGCTCGTCGACGGTATGCTCGGCTGTGCCGCTCTCCCAGACCAGCAGCAGATCGGCATTCAGCAGCGCCAGTTGTTCCTGGTCGACTGTAAATGCATCACCGACCACCGGCAGGTCACGCGCCTCGGCCGGATAATCTGACCAGGCACTGACGCCGACCAGCCTGGCACCCGCGCCAACGGCGAAGACGAGTTCGGTCAGGCTGGGCGCGAGCGTCACGACGCGCTCATACGACTCCGGCGCGGACTTACTGCCTGCAGGATCGGGGCAGCCACAAAGTAGAGTGGCCAGGCACGCGAGCGCCAGCGCCCGCGTCACCGGGTGAGGCCATACAACGTCATGGCGGAGATGATTACGGCCCAGATGATGAGCAGCCGAAATACGAGCTGGTTGGCGGCAATTGCGCCACGCACGCCGCGCTCTGTGATCGACTCATCCGGCTTGTCAACGAGCGCGAGCGCCGCCGTACCGACGCGAGCAAGAAGATTTTCACTATGCTCGGAAAGCGTTGCGTCACGTTGCTCGGTCGGCACACGCATGGCCGATATTGCCTCGTCAAAATGGCCTGCTGTTGCATAACCAACAGCGGTCAGCCGGGCCGGGATCCATGCCAGCCAGCCATGCAGGCTAACGGCGGCATCACGCAGATGCTGGCCGTTACCTTCGGACGCTTCGCCCCGCGCTGCGTTGAAAACCGCGCGGCCCCGTATCAGGTCGGTGACACGATAGGCCCAGGCCGCAAGCGGCCCGAGCAAAACGAACCAGAACACGATAGCAAACAGGTGATTGTTGGCCTGCACACAGATGGACTCCTCGACAGCCCGGATGCGTTCCCGCGCATCCTCGGGCACATCACTCTCGACGATCGCTTTTACAGCATTGTGAATTGCCTCTTCGTCTCCAGATTCCAGGGCCTTGCAGTATTCATCGACTTCCTCACCGACGTCCTTGGGGCCCAGCGAGAAGAACAGCACGACGATGGCAAGAATCAGGTAAGTGAATCCGGAAAGCGTCCCACCGAGGCTGAAAATGACCGCGAATACGGGCAACACGAGCAACGCGGCCAGCAGGATCACAGGAATCAGCGGTGGCCAGTTGGCGACGCGCTCTGCCTGCTTGAAACCAAAATCAATTATGCGGTCAAGCCAGCGCATGCGGCGCCAGTGAAACCACTGGGTCGCGAGTCGTTCGATAACCAGTCCGATAAGAAGGGCGATCAGGTTCATAAGAGTTCAGCTCTGTTACCAGGGTTGGGCAGGAGTCACGCGCGATGCATCAAGACTCTCCAAGCCCATCATACAATCGCAGCCAGTCGAAAGCAGGGCCCGGATCGGTTTTGCGACCGGGAGCAATGTCACAATGACCGGCAACTTCCCTGGCCGTAATCGTCGGATAGGCTTGAAATATGGCGCAGAGCACCTCGCCCAGCGTGGCATATTGCCGGTCGTCATAGGCCGTTTCGTCTTCGCCCTCGAGCTCAATGCCGATCGAATAGTCATTGCAGCAGTGTTTTCCGCGAAAGCACGATTCGCCGGCATGCCACGCTCGCATCGAAAACGGTACGAACTGGGTCACTGTTCCGTCCCGCCGAATCAGCAGGTGAGCCGACACCTCAAGCCCGCGTATTTCATCGAAGTACGGGTGCGCGTCGTGATCGAGCGAATTCGTGAACAAAGCAGCGATTTCCGAACCGCCGAACCCGCCTGGCGGCAGGCTGATGCCATGAATGACGACCAGTTCAGGACAGGCACCCGCCGGCCGCGCATCCTGATTCGGGCTGTGACACTGCGCAGCCGGTTTAATCAGCCCGGTATCGGGGGAAATAGTAAAGTGCGTTTGCATGGACTCGCCGGAACTTCCAATATCATGCTGGCGGGATGCCAGGGAACCATTATAGTAGACCATGCCTCGAACAAGACTTCACATTGCCGGAACGTACTCCGCCGAATCCATTCTCGAACTCGATGCCGACAAAGCTCGTTACCTCGGTCGCGTGCTGCGACGGCGTGTTGGAGACAGCCTGCTGATTTTTGACGGAGAAGGTAACGAGTACGCTGCGACGATCGGCGACATTGGCAAGACCAGCGCAACACTGCATGTCGGTAGCAGAGTAGCGAGCGAAACTGAAACGCGTCTGCGCGTACACCTTGTGCAAGGTATCTCACGCGGTGAGCGTATGGACTTCGTTGTACAAAAAGCCACCGAACTCGGCGTCAAGCGAATTACGCCAGTCCTGGCCGAGTACGGAGTCGTCAGACTCGACGCGAAGCGCGCGGAAAAGCGCCGCGATCACTGGCAAAAAGTTGCGGTCAGTGCCTGCGAGCAGTCCGGGAGGGTGCGCTTGCCGCTGGTCGATGCACCTGTTTCCCTCAAGACCTGGTTGGGCAACAAGCCCGGCCAGGTTGACGCGGAACTCGTCCTGAAGCCGGGCGCGGCAACGCCGCTAGCCCGAATTCAAGCACCCGAAACCAAGGTTTGCGTATTGATCGGCCCCGAAGGCGGTTTCAGCGACACCGAATATGAAGATGCCGATATAGCCGGCTTTCAGCCTGTCTCCCTGGGTCCCAGGGTGTTGCGCACCGAAACAGCGGCCATCGCTGCACTGGCGATACTGCAATCGCTGTGGGGTGACCTGCGCTAGTCAGGAATCGCGTTATCGCTGTTCCGATCAGGCCTGCAAAGATTCCCGCGAGAGCATGTCCTCGAGCTTTTCGAGGTCCGGTATCAACGGGAATTCGTTGATCATGCGCACGCGACAAAGCACGGGGGCATCATCGGGCCAGCCTTCTTTGGCCTCGAATTTGAGCACATCCTTGTTTACCCGCACGAGTTGCGGAAAGCCCTGCGTCAAGACGCCAAAATAACCGGTCTTGAGTTGCCCGGTGCTGGCGTAGAAAACGACGATTCGGGTGCGGCCCGTTGCGACGGGCACTTCCTTGCCCAGCGCGCCCTCGAATGACACGACGGGTAACGGGCGGCCATTCCAGTTGACGTTGCCCAGCATCCAGTCATGCGCGCCAGCTTCATGTTCGGGCGTGCTGAAACGGACAACCTCCGCGACACACGCGCGCGGCACGATCAGGCGGTCCCCGGATAGAGGCACGAGCAGGCTGTAGAGTTCTTCGGCTGCGGCACTCACGTCAGTTCTATGCCTCGATCTTCAAGTTGACGACGAATGGCCTCGAGTAGCTGCGAGTCCTGATAGGGCTTACCGACGTAGTCATTGACGCCCAGCTCGATTGCGCGCGCACGGTGTTTGTCGCCGACTCGCGAAGTAATCATGATGATAGGAACATCTGAAACACGATCGTCGTTGCGTACGTGCGAAGCAAACTCGTAACCGTCCATGCGCGGCATCTCTATGTCGAGCAGAATGATATCCGGCTTGTGATCCTGCATGACACGGATAGCATCCAGGCCATCTTTGGCAGTCTCGACGCGCAGGCCGTGCCGGTGCAGGAAGCGTTCTGTTACGCGTCGTACCGTGATTGAATCATCGACGACGAGTGCAAGTGGTCGATCATCGCTCGGCGTCGGTGCAGCTTTCTTGAGTTCGACGACGGGCGCGCCGGTACGGACCAGTGCATTGATATCGAGAATCAGGATAATTCGCCCGTCACCCAGGATCGTCGCACCGGACACACCACGAATTCCTGCCAGCTGCGGCCCGACCGCCTTCACGACAACCTCGCGGCTGGCCAGCATCTCGTCCACCAGCAGTGCAGCTGAGTATTCGCCGGCCCGAACCAGGATTACCGGAATTGCCGCTTCTTCCTGAGGCAATTTGGCCGCCTGTCCGCCCAGGTACATGCCAAGATGGCGGAACTTGTATTCCTGCTCGCCGTAAAGGTAGCTCGGCTCGCTTTGACCCAGGAGGTTCTCGAGGTCGGCGCGCGGTATGCGCGCCACGCCTTCGACTGTTGGCAGCGGCAGCGCATAGACCTCCTCGCCGGTACGCACGATAAGCGCCTGCGTGATTGCCAAAGTGAACGGCAAACGCACCGTGAAATTGGTGCCCTGGCCCGTGACGGACGAGATGCGCAGGCTGCCGCCGAGTTTCTTCACCTCGTTGGCGACAACATCCATCCCGACACCGCGGCCGGCCGACTGCGTCACAGCCGCTGCCGTCGTGAAACCGGGCGTCAATATCAGCGCCATGATCTCTTCGTCGGTTATCTGGGTGTCCGGCTTGAGCATGTCCAGTTCAAACGCTTTGCGACGTATGGCGTCGACATCGAGTCCCCGGCCATCGTCCGCTACGTCGATGACCATCTCGGCGCCTTCGCGGTGCAAACGAATCGTAATCCGGCCCATCCCCGGCTTGCCGCCAGCCTGGCGTTCAGCGGGATCCTCGATGCCGTGGACGACCGCATTTCGCAGCATGTGCTCAAACGGTGGCAACATCTTGTCCAGCACCTGCCGGTCGAGTTCGCCCGACGCGCCTTCGACAGCCAGTTCAGCTCGTTTACCGACCTCCTGCGCCGCCTGTCGCACAAGTCGCGTCAATCGCGGCACGTGCCGTTCGAACGGTACCATGCGTGTTCGCATGAGACCGTCCTGCAACTCCGCCGTAACACGAGACTGTTGAACCAGCAACCCTTCCGCCTCGCTCGTGACCGATTGCAGCAGATCCTTGAGGCTGCCGAGATCGCTCGCCGATTCGGCCAGCGCGCGGGACAGCTGCTGAATATTTGAATACCGGTCGAGTTCAAGCGGATCGAAATCCCGCGCGACCAGCGTGTCCTGATGGCCATGCATGATTTGGGCTTCGGTTTCGATTTCCAGCTTGCGGAGCTGCTCGCGCAATCGCGAGATCGTCTGTTCGAGTTCATCGACGTGAAACTCGAATGAACTGACCTGCTGGTTCAGGCGCGAATGGTAAATACTGATTTCACCAGCCGCATTCAACAGGTCCTCGAGCAGGTCGGCATCGACCCGCGCAAATTCCTGCCGCTGCTCAGGCGGCCGCAGGTCAGCGGTCGCTTTTGCAGCGCGTTCCGGCTCGGCTTCGAACTCTGGTTCGGGCTCGGGCTGTTGCTCCAGTTCCGGTTCTGGCGCTGGCTCGAGCTCCGATTCGGGCTCTGGCTCTGGTGCAGGCTCTGGCTCTGGCTCTGGCTCTGGTGCAGGCTCGGGCTCTGGTTCGGGCTCTGCTTCAGGCTCTGGCTCTGGTTCGGGCTCTGGCTCTGCTTCAGGCTCGGGCTCGGGTTCACCTGCCGGCTCCCCGATGAGCGGCGCTTCCGCTTCCTTCCGCTTGTCGATTTCCGCAAGTTCGTCAGCCAGGGGTGAATCGACGATGACCATGCTCACAGTGTCTTCAGGTTCGATCGTGAAAGCTGCCGATGGCGCTTCCTGCACGTTCGTGTCGTCGAGCGACACCTCGACCTCGGCCTCGTCCGCAACTTCGAACCCGGCATTCGCCTGCTGAATACGCTGTACAAGTTCGATCGCCGCCCTGACCGGCTTGCCCGCGATCACCATGTCGCGCATTCGATGCAGCTCATCGACGCTGCGTTGCAGCAGGTCCTCGATGGCAGGCGTGGCTTTGACTCGTCCATCATCAATCGACATCAACAGCGTCTCGAGCTCGTGGCTCAAATCGCCCATGGCCGTGATACCGGCCATGCGCGCTCCACCCTTGAGCGTATGCAAGTGACGCTTGAGCTCGTCCATCGGCTGAGCTGACCGCTCCCGCACCCAGCTGATCAGCGCTTTATCTGCCGATTCGAGCAGCTCGGCCGACTCTTCCGTAAATATCGACGCGATTTCGGCATCGTACTCGGGCTCATTGGTAACGACTTCGGTAACCGGGACCGGCTGTGCAACAGGTATCGGGGCTGCGTCAGGCTCGCGCACCGGCGTCTTGCCGGGAAGTACTGAATCCGCAAGCGCCGTAAGTTGTTCGATCAATGCGCTGTAGTCAGCCCGTTCTCGATCGGGGTTATTGATATCTTTGACAATGGTCGCAATGGCGTTTGCACCTGCCTGCAATGCCGCAAGACCCGATCGCTGAAAGCCCGCTTTATGGTCATAGACGCGTCGAACGAAACGGTTCAGAGACGACGCTACGGCTACGCCACGGTCGACGTTCGCCATATTGGCACTGCCGTGCAGCGTATGGCACGCGCGATGTAGTTTGTCGGTCACATCAAACGGCGGATCGTAACCTTCGCAAGCCGACAGATAGTCCGTAATAACTTTCAGGTGCCCGGCCGTCTCTTTCGAAAAAATGTCGTAGAGAACCGGGTCCATTTCGAGGGCGGGCTCTGTTCTCTGCGGCGCCGCCTTGTCGGGCTCGCGAAGAGTCAGCACGGCCGCATTGGGATCGCCTTCAGCGAATGCGTTGGCTCGCGCCATCAGCAGGCTTATATCCACTTCGGGCTCGGTTCCGATTTCCAGTTGCTCAACCAGCTCGGGGACGGCCGCCGATGCCTGCAAAATGAAGTCCACCATGGGCGGTGTTCGCGCCAGGGTACGATTGATCAGTCGATTGAGCAGGTTCTCTACTGACCAGCAATATTCTCCGATGCGCTCCGCACCGACCATGCGGCCACTGCCCTTGAGGGTATGAAATGAGCGCCGCGCCGTGATGAGCGTTTCCATGTCGTCCGGTGAACTGGCCCACAGAGGTAAATTGCGCTTTATCGACGCAATCTCTTCCTTCGCCTCCTCAATGAAGAGCTCAAGCAGTTCCGGATCCATGTGTTCAGCATCCGGCGCAACGACCGGCAGCGGCATGACCTCGGTCGCCTGCATTCCCTCTTTTTCTGCCAGCAGAGCTCGTTCCGCCTCCGCCTGGATCGCCGCCGCTGACATCTTCATGGTCTGGCTCGCTGCCACGCCTTCCTCAGGAATCGCCTGCAGCATGCGTTGCTCAACATCGCGCAGCACAGCGAGACACGCTTCGGCGTTGTCGAGCATATACCAGGGCTCGCTTCGACCTGCTTTGACGGTCTCCATGTAGTATTCGATGCTGACTATCGCGTCAGCCAGCCGGTCCGTCTCGCGTTGCGTCAGTTGCGCCGGACCGCCACTGTTCAGCATCGCGGTGACCAGGCTGCCGATACGCTCGACAACCTCCATGGCGCGCGGCTTGCCCAACATAAGCAGGCCCGCTTTTATACCCCGGATGAGCGTCGGCACGCTGTCCAGCCCTTGCGACGGCGCCTCCGCCGCAAAGCTCTGACTTATCGTTTCCTTGATGCGGGCGAGGTTGATGATGCACTCTCGCATCACGGACTCGGCGACCTGCCGGAATTCCTCGTCCTGCCCACCTGGCTCAGCAGCAGACCCTTTGTCGTCAGCATCCTGCGGCACGGTAAGTCGCAGCAGCTGCTGGTCAAGCCGGTCTTCAACTCGCAGTAACGTGGATGCGATATCCAGAATAATCTGGTCGTTTGCGACACCACCGCGTTCGACGACACCTTTCAGACGTTCAATCTCGTCGTCGATGTCGCCGCGGAGTTCGCCAAGACCAAGCACGCCGAGCGTGTCGCTGATTTTCTTCAAGAGTTCGAGTTGCGGCACCAGCTCGGATGACTTGTTCATGCCCGTCCGAACAAAAATATCGAGCACGTCTTTCACACGCCCCAGATCTTCCTTGATGGCCGAACCCACCGTTTGCATGAGTTTGGCACTCGGCGCCGAGAGCGCCTCACGCGCGCTTTCAACCTGCTCGTCACCCGGCAGCAACTCAGCGAGGTTGAATGCCGCGCGAATCTCGCTAATGCGCTCGCCGGCATTACTGGAGCGCGCCACGTAATAGAGCAGGTTGTTCAGTAAATCATCGACCGGGTGCTTGTCGTAAGCCGGCAAACCTTCATCGATGACGTACTTGAGCTGTCTGTCTGTCTGGCCCAGCAGGCGCTTGATCGAAATCGATGTTTCCAGGCCACCGTTTTGCAGTGACTCGAGGACACCGCCGACGACCCACCAAAGCTGATACATGTCGTCGCGTGTGGACGAATGCTCGAGAGCGGCGGCGACCTTGCCGAGCGTCTGCAGGTCCCGCTGGTTATCGCCGCCCTTAATCCAACCGAGCAGCGCAAGCTGAAATTTCGGCCGCAGCCGCTTTGCAACAACAACCGGATCCTCGCCGCTGCTTTCGCGGTCCACGATTTTTTTCCCGCTGCGGCTCGGCGACAGATTGAGCAGCAACAGCGTCCCTTCAGACAACAGCGGCTCACCCCGTGCCGCACGCAGATCGTTGAGCATGGGCAGCAGCACCAGCGCAATGTCACGGCCACCGCCGAGCAGCCTTTCGACGTATATCGGCAGCTGCACCATCGATCGCGTCAGGGCCTCGAGTCCGTCTTCGCGCCCCTTGCCCGCACGCAGGCTTGCGAGGTACTTGCAGGCCAGTTCCATCTCCTCGACGAGAAGCGCCGCACCGTAGGTTTCGGCTATCTGCAGTGCGCCGCGGGCCTCGTGCAGCAACTCGCCGGCGCGCGTCAGCGCGGCGGTCCCACCACGGCCATCGACACAATCCTCGAGCGCAAGATGTGCGTTGCGAATTGTCTCCATGAGCTCGGTGCTGATAATCACAAGCGCACGAACGGCGCCCTGGCCGCTGTCGTCGCCGATTATTTGCTCATGAATGCCCGTGTCGCCCGTCATTTAGTCGTCCGTGTCACTCGCGAAAGCCCGCAGTCGATTCGCTCTATCCTGTTTTCGCCCGCGGTTTCGGCGGTGCTGCCGGCGGTGGCGCTGCGTTGGAGGTTGTCCGCGCCAGCGCACTCGCCTGCATCATTTCGGCCGGCAGCGTGAAGCCTTCAACGGTTTTTCTGAGCTGCGTTGCGAGTTCGGAAAGCTTCGAAATAGAATTTGCTGTCGCCGTCGTTGCCTGCCCTGTCTGGTCGCCAATCTCACGAAGTCGCGTTGTCCGTCGTGTGACGTCAGCTGCTGACCCCGCTTGTTGCCGCGCGGAACTGGAAATATTCTGGACAAGGCTCGCAATCTGATTGGATACCTGCTCGATTTCATCGAGCGCCGCGCCGGCATTCTCGGCAAGCAGCGCCCCGCCAACTACGTCTGTCGTACTGCGCTCCATCGAAACAACGGCCTCGTTGGTATCCGACTGAATTGTGCGTACGAGCACTTCTATTTGTTTGGTTGCGTTGGTCGAACGCTCGGCAAGTCGTTGCACTTCGTCGGCGACGACAGCAAAGCCTCGCCCTGCCTCGCCCGCCATCGATGCCTGGATCGACGCATTGAGAGCAAGAATGTTTGTCTGTTCGGCGATGTCGTTGATCAGCTCGACGATATTGCCAATCTCCTGGGAACTCTCACCTAGCCGCTTGATGCGTTTCGATGTTTCCTGAATTGTCTCGCGAATAGCATTCATGCCGTCGATCGTGCGGCGCACGGCCTCGCCGCCCTTGTGCGCGACTTCTACCGAGTGGCGCGCCACGTCGGACGAGCGTTCTGCGTTGCCCGAAACTTCCTCGATCGAGGCCGCCATCGAGACTATAGATTCTGTGGCAGCGTTGATCTCCTTCGCCTGGTTGTCCGTCGCCCTGGCAAGATGAGCCGCTGTGTTTTCCGTTTGCTTGGTGGCGGTATCCACCATGAGCGCTGTGTTGTTCACGGTCGCCACGAGCTTGCGCAGTTCTTCAATAGCAAAATTGAAGGAGTCTGCGATGGTTCCCGTGATGTCCTCGGTCACCGTTGCCTCCACGGTCAGGTCGCCATCAGCAAGGCTGCCCATTTCATCGAGCAGGCGGAGAATGGCCTGCTGGTTGCGTTCATTCTGCTCCGCCTGTTCTTTGGCCGCCCTCTCGAACACCGATGCCTTGGAGTGCAGGACCAGTAGCCCGCCGAGCAGTAACAACGCCAGCGCCACGGCAGCTATCGGTATCCAGTACAGATAAAGAAAGCCGGGCAACAGACTATCGCCAGTCGATGAATCAAATGCGTAGCCGAGTAACGTAGCAGCGCTGGCGCCGAGCTCCGTCTGCATTGCTGCAAGATCACCGACCTGGTTCAGGCCTGCCGACAGCTTTGCCGTCTGTTCCTCGAGGCTCGTCAGGTTACTGCCGATCGGTACCAGTGCGGCTTCGCGCCCCTCGTTGTCCAGGGGACGAATATCGAGATCGGACTGCTCCCCCGCCAGCGCGCTCGCGACCTCGCGCAAAAACGCGACGTCAGCGGCGATGACACTTGCGGCATCGGCCGGCAACAGTGCCGCCGTGTCGCGAATCCGAGCCGCGCGCTGCTGGAACTCCTGGATGATTGCCGTGGAACCCGTGCGATCGAGAAGCTCGTTCGAACCCTCCAAAATGGCGACCGCATCAACACCGGCCTGGTTGGCCGCGCCGCGCACGGCCTCTATGTCGCTGCGCTTGCCGAGTATCGCCTCGGCACGTGATACCAGTTGCTGCCAGTCCGAGGAGCGACCAGGTGCGCCGCCGCGGCGCAGCGAAGCAACCTTATTGACACTCGAATCGAGCTGGTCGAATGCAGCGGAATCGCCGGCAAGGGCGCGCGACGCCTGTGCCGGTATTGCCTGTGACAGTGCCGCCAGCTCTGTAGCAGAAGAGCCATCTCGGCCGGACTGCAGGAAAATCAAGGCTGCTGCCAAAACCAGCAAAAAAGCGATTGAGGACGCGATCGTTCTGAACGCAGAGGAATTTTCAGTCTTGATGGCCATAGTTTCCTGGACCCTTATTCCGCAGCTGCCTGCAGAAACATTTTGCTTTCAACCAATTTGAATAGATTAAATACCGGCCAGAGGTCATCACCCCTTCGATACGTTCCACCCAGAAAACCGTCGCAACGCACGATTGTTTTGGCGGCTTCCTGCGACAACTCATGATCCATAAAACGCCGAAACCCAAGCACCTCATCAACGACCAGTCCGGCCGGTACTTCGCGGTGATTGACGGAGATGACGCGAGTTGTGCGCCTGAGCGTCGTTCGGCCACTGCCCAACAGCAACTTTACGTCAATGAGCGGCAACAGATGTCCGCGCAGGTTGGCAATTCCCAGCAACCAGCGCGTGGCGCCAGGCACCCGCGTTATGGCATCGGGCAACATCAACACCTCCCGCACCTGCTCGCGACTTGCCACAAACTGCTCCTCGCCGATACGAAAGCCAACGCCAACCCACTCACTCGGCAACGAACCGGCTCCGTGACCGGCATGTGACGCACGGCTGCGGTTTTCCATTTCCTGCAGCAACGCGAAAGGTTGCTCTACTAACGCCGCGAGATCAGCGGAATTACTCATCTAGCCTGCCATCACCGCGTTGATCGTCGCGACAAGCTGTTTGTCCGCTACTGGCTTTACGACGTACTCAACCGCACCCTGCCGCATGCCCCAGATCTTGTCCGTTTCCTGATCTTTCGACGTGATGATTATGATCGGGATATCGGCGGTTTGAGGATCCCGCGTCAATTTCCGGGTCGCCTGGAAACCATTCATGCCCGGCATGACAACATCCATCAGGATGCAGTCGGGACGTGCCGCACGCGCCGCTTTCAGACCTTCTTCACCGCTATCGGCAACCAGCGTCTCGAAACCTGCTTTCTCCAGCATGTTCTGAAACAAGTGCAGTTCAGTGGGCGAATCATCAATGATGAGAACAACGGCCATACTCGGATTTCCTAGTTAATCTGGTTGGATATAGCGCCAAGCAGTTCGTCCTTGGTGAACGGCTTGGTCAGGTACTGTTCCGAGCCGACAATGCGCCCGCGCGCGCGATCAAACAATCCGTCCTTGCTCGACAGCATGATCACGGGTGTTTCCCTGAATACCTTGTTGTGCTTGATCAGGGAGCAGGTTTCGTAGCCGTCGAGTCGCGGCATCATGATGTCAACGAATATGAGGTCGGGCTGGTGATCGGCAATCTTCGACAATGCGTCGAATCCATCGATAGCCGTGAACACCTGGCAACCCTCTTTGGTCAATAGTGTTTCGGCCGTTCGGCGAATGGTCTTGCTGTCGTCCACGACAAGAATTTTGAGTCCGCTCAAGGAGCGGGATGCATTACTTGACACCGAATTTCCCCACGATCAAAACCGACTTTTACCATATTGACATAAGTCCCGCTACGACGCTCGCCACGATACGCAAAATCGTCCGAAATCGGGTGCTTACGGGGCTTTTCGCTGTATAGTTGGCCGCCTCGCGCTGAAAGCTTTGAAGTTCAGGAAACAATGGCTGCAACCGCACTCAAAATCGGCATTGTGATGGACCCGATCGGCTCCATCGTCCCAAAGAAAGACAGTTCTTTTGCGATGCTGCTCGAGGCAAAGCGCCGTTCTGCCGAAATCCATTACTTCGAGCAACGCGATCTCAGCATGCTTCAAGGCAAGGCCTGTGGTCGCTCGAGGCGACTCGACGTCGTGGACGACCATGACGCCTGGTTTGAGCTGGGCGAAGCCCGGGAGATCGAGCTGGGCGAGCTTGACGCCATACTCATGCGTAAGGACCCTCCGTTCGACATGGAGTACGTCTATACCACGTACATTCTGGATCGCGCGAAGCTGGCTGGCGCACTGGTTGTCAATGATCCCCGGGCACTCAGGGACATGAATGAAAAGGCTTACACGGCCTGGTTTCCCGAGTGCACGCCCGTGACGCTGATAACTCGCTCCATGGGCGAAATGAAGTCCTTTCTTGCAGATCATGGCCGAATCGTCGTCAAACCGCTTGACGGCATGGGTGGTCGCTCAATATTTGTCGTGAAAAAAGGCGATAACAACGCCAACGTGATATTCGAAACCCTGACCGACTATGGCCGGCGCTTCGCCATGGCGCAGGTCTTCATCCCGGAGATCAGTCTTGGCGACAAGCGCATTCTCCTGATTGACGGAACTCCTGTACCACATGCACTCGCGCGCATCCCCTCGGGCGATGACAACCGCGGCAATATCGTCGCCGGCGCATCCACCAAGGGTCAGGATCTTTCCGATAATGACCGCGCGATCTGTGATCAGGTGGGTCCGGTGCTGCGGGATGCCGGCGTGCTGTTTGCCGGCATCGATGTCATTGGCGATCTCCTGACCGAAGTCAACGTGACGAGCCCAACGGGCATTCGGGAGCTCGACCGCATGTTCGACCTCAATATCGCCGGCACGCTGTTCGACGCGATCGAGAACAAACTCGGATGAGCTTTATGCCGGTCGCCGATCCGGCGAGCGGTGACCTGGGTCTCAGTCCTCCTCCGGCCGGGCAATTACACTGACCATCCATGGCTGTTTGCTTGTCAGTGTGAACAAAAAAGCGGAACATTCTCGTGCGTATGCCCAATATCGCCCTGAACCCAGACCCTCTCGACGAGCTGCTGCTCGTCGCGCCGGCGGTGCCTGACCGACTGCCCGCCATGCTGTTCCTTGCTGCCCTGGTACACGGCATTCTGATTATCGGCGTAACCTTCAACGCAACGCTCGCCAATCCGTTTGCCGATGCGATATCACTTGAAGTCACGATCGTGGCCGATCCCGACCAACAGATCGATCAGCCTGACGAAGCTTCGTATCTCGCACAGGCCAGCCAGAAAGGCGGCGGCAACACGACCGAACAAGTGCGGCCGGCGGCGCCGCTGCAAAGCGCAATGCCTGTCGACAACCCGGGCACCGAAGACGGCACGGGACTCGTTGATGCGACAGCGCACGAGCGTTCGGCCGACGAGGTGCTGGCGGCGCAGCGTGCGAGCGATCGCGCTGTCACGATCGATCCGCGCACGAATCCCCAGCCACAGGACAGCAGGGCGATCGCCATGGAGGCAGGCAGTGACGTGACTTTGCCGCTGCCTCAGGAGGAGCGCGCATCGATGCTCATTCGCGACGACGAGCCGCGGCAGCTCATTGTGAGCGCCGATACGCGAGAATCGATCGTCGCGGCTTATCTGGATGCCTGGAAACGTCGCATCGAGGCGGTCGGCGCGGCCTATCTGCCGGAACTCGGCGACATGGGGAGCATTTCGGGCAGCCCGACTCTGGCGGTCAGCATCGAGGCATCAGGCGATTTGCGTGACGCGATCATCCGCAAGACCAGCGGATCCACGGTTCTCGATCTCGCGGCGCTGGATATCCTGCAGCGCGCGTCACCGTTCAATCCCTTTCCGCCCGAGATTGCGGCTGAATACGACGTCGTTCGCTTCGAGTACAAATGGCTGTTTGCCGAGCAGCTGATACCGACGGCCGCGAAAGCCGAATAGCCCGGCACACCGGTCCCTTGTACCCGGCGACGCTTGCACTGATACTGTCCGTATGGGATCCGACAGTTCATTAATAAATCAACTACTTATCGCCATGCCAGGCATGGCGGACCCGAATTTCAGTACCACTGTCACACTGATCTGTGAACATAATAACGACGGTGCACTGGGCATTATCATCAATCGCCCGCTTACGCTGAAACTCTCCGGCCTGTTCGAACAACTTAACGTTGACGATCCGGACCCGGTCGCCGCGGGCAACCCGGTATTTTCGGGCGGTCCCGTTGGAACCGAGCGCGGCTTCGTATTGCATGGCCCGGCCTGGAGCTACGAAAACACGCTGCCCGTATCCGACGACATCCAGCTCACGCTTTCTCGCGACGTGATCGATGCAATTGCATGCGGTGAGGGACCGGACAAATCTCTCGTGGCCCTCGGCTACGCCGGGTGGGAGCCAGGACAGCTAGAAGAAGAGATGCTCGCCAATTCGTGGCTGAGCGTCCCCGCCACGGCCGAGCTGGTGTTCGATACGCCGTTCGCCGAACGCTGGGATTCCGCGGCCCGTACGCTGGGTATCGATATCGCGCAAATGTCGCCGGATGCCGGCCACGCCTGACTTGTCACATCCCACGACGATTCTCGCTTTTGATTTTGGCCTGAAACGCATTGGCGTGGCCGTCGGCCAGGATATTACGGCTTCCGCAAGTCCGCTCGGCGTCATCGCCAATCGAAATGACGGTGTCGACCATGAGCGACTAGGCGCATTGATCAGGGAGTGGCAGCCAACCCGGCTGGTCGTTGGCATGCCTTCACACGCGGACGGCTCGCCCAGCGATATGCAGACCGCTGTGGAAGCCTTTATCGAAGAGCTCGGCTGCTATGAGTTACCGATCGCCAGCGTCGATGAACGCTACACGTCAATCGAGGCTGAGCGAGTCCTCAAGGAAGCGCGGGCGGCCGGCACCCGCGGGCGCATTTCCAAAGACATGGTCGACAGTGCGGCCGCGGTCTTCATCGCCGAACGCTATCTCGCGGGCTCCTGACTCCACCACCCACTTTTCATGCGTCGCGGGCCCCGGACCCCACCTCCCACCTACACCGACTGACGGCGCCGTCGATCACGGCGATGGCTCGCTAGCTCCAGCTACGCAACGTCGCGTCGCAAGCCATCCCCGCGCTCAGCGCCGCTGGCCCGTTGCGTGGCGTCGGAACCCGGGTCGGGGAGCTCCGCGAGCGTCGTGTGGAGCGAAGTGACGCAGGGATGCCAAAACGAGCGCAACCCGATGCGAGCGAGGCAGGACGCCGAGCGAGCTTAAGCGAGAGGAGCTCCCGATTCGGGGCCGCCGCGATCAGCGCCGTGGGAATGGGATGGGTGGGGGTGAGGATGAGTATCAGACGTCCCAGGCGACGGTGGTGGCATCGAAGACGGGGCCGTCGACGCAGACCCTTTGCATCGTTGGTCCATGAGGCGTTTCAATTCTCACGGCGCATCCCGCACAGCCGCCGACCGCGCACGCCATATATTCTTCCAGCGATACCTGGCAGGGAATATCGTAGCGCGCCGCCAACGCTGCGACGACTTTGAGCATTGGCGTTGGACCGCAGGCATAGACCTCTGTCTTTGCCAGTTGCTCAGTCGTCAGCGTGACGAGCCACCGGTCTGCCAGGTCGGTAACGTAGCCGTCGAAACAGCCATCGAACCCCGCAAGCGTTGCCAGCCGGCTCGGCACGCCCCAGTCTTCGAGTAAGGGCATCGCGTGGTTGACCCGGGAATCGAGCCACGGCGTTGGCAGTCTCGACGGCATCGCATCGAATGGAAACGGAATCTCCGAACCGAGAATCGCAAGCGGCTTCCAGTTGCCTTGCTGCTCACGCAGGTAGTCGGCAACGAAAACCATGGGCGGAATGCCGACACCGCCGCCGATCAAGAGCGCATTCGGACGCTCCGGCGATAGCACGAACGGTCTGCCGATCGGCCCCAGTACGCTTATGGAATCTCCCGGGACCCTGCGCGACAGCAGCCGCAAACCATCACCGACAATTTTGTACAGAATCTCTATCCAGTCATCCTGTGCACGCATAATGGACATCGGGCGACGCATGGGCCGCGATTCGTCGCAGCTGATGTGCACAAAATTTCCGGGCCTGGCGGCTGCGGCGCATAACGGCGCACGAATCCGCATGATGAACTGTTCTCCGGGAAATGAATCAATCGATAATACTTCGCCATCCTCTACGAACAGCGTGTCTCGATTTTGCTGCGCGGTCCGCTGCGCCGCCGTGATCATCGAGCTGCCATTGTCCGACTGACGCGATCGAGCACGGCCATCCTGACGGCCACCCCGTTCGTGACCTGTTGAGTAATCACGGAACGAGGCCCATCTGCGAGCACGCTTTCGATTTCTATGCCACGATTCATGGGACCCGGATGCATGATGATGACGTCAGGCGAAGCGATTTTCAGGCGCTTGCGGCTGATGCCATAGTTCGCAAAATATTCGTCGATACCCGGAACGCCGTCGAGATTGCCGATGCGTTCGCGTTGAATACGCAGCGCCATTACGACATCGGCACCTGCAAGTCCATCGTCCAGATTGTCAACGATGACGGCGCCGGGCACGGCTTCCGGGTCCGGTGCCAGCGCGGGCGGCGAGACCAGCCGGAGTTCACCGACACCAAGGGTTGTGAGGCCCTGCGACGCAGACATCGCCACGCGCGAATGCCGAATATCGCCGACGATGGCGACTTTCAGGTTTTCGAAGCTGCCCTTGTGCTGACGTATTGTCAACAGGTCGAGCAGCCCCTGGGTCGGGTGTGACACGTCCGCTTCACCGGCATTCAGAATACTGATGTGATCGAGAACATGGCGAACGATATATGCCGGAACCCCGGCGCTGGCATCGCGAACAACCATGACATCTACCTGCATGGCCTCGAGCGTGTAGATCGTGTCCAGGATGCTCTCGCCTTTTTTTCTCGACGACGTGTTCACGTCGAGATTGAGCACATCGGCCCCCGACCGCTTGCCGGCCAGGTCAAACGATGCCCGGGTGCGTGTGCTGGGCTCGAAGAACAGGTTGGCAATGGTGCGGCCGGCCAGCCCCTGGCTCCTGGCAGGCAGGCTGCCGGGCGCCGTCAGGTACCGTTCGGCATCGTCCAGTATGTCGATGAGCAGGGCTTTGTCGACGCCTTTGAGCGTAAGGAGATGTCGCAGGTCGCCGTTAGCATCGAGTTGCAGCGCAGCTTCGTCTTTGAGATCTTCTTTGTCGATCTTGGCGGCCATGGCGGGGCAATTCTACGGACATTATCGGCAAGCCACCAGTCATCACCGAACTACCATTCTGACCGCGGCGGCGAGTGCGGGGAGATCTTGCTTGCTCCCGCTGACGCAACGTCGCTTCGCAAGACACACCCGCACTCGCCGCCGCTGCCCAATCGTGCGTTTGTAGGAGCGCCCCCAGGGCGCGAAGCGAAGCGGCGGTCGCAAGACCGCTTCGGTTGTCGGCCGGCTGCCTTAGGTAGGTTGGCGATCGACGCCGCGGACAGGTTGAGGGGTGGTGGTGGGGTCAGCCGCCGAAGTTGACCTTGGCTTCCAGGTTGGCGCGTGAATCGGCGTGCGACATTGCCTCTTCCATCGTGATGGCGCCGTCCTTGTAGAGCTCGAGTAGCGCATCGTCAAAGGTCTTCATACCCGCCTCGCCGCTGTCCTTGTGGGCTTCCTTGACGGCCGAGATATCGCCTTTCAGGACCAGGTCCTTGATGTGCGGCGTATTGAGCAGCAGTTCGACCGCCGCAACACGTTTGCCGCTGCGGGCGCGCACCAGGCGCTGCGACAGGATCGCTCGCAGGTAATGCGCAAGGTCCATAAACACCTGGGAATGCTGTTCCTGGGGAAACATGTTGATGATTCGGTCCAGGGTCTCCGCCGAGTTGTTCGCATGCACGGTCGCGAGTACGAGGTGACCCGTACCGGCCATATCGAGCGCCGCTCGCATGGACTCTGTGTCACGAATCTCGCCAATCTGGATCACATCAGGTGCTGCGCGAACGGCGCTTTTCAGTGCGCGTGCATAGGACCTGGTATCCAGCCCGATCTCTCGCTGGTTGACGATCGACTGTTTGTTCGGATGCAGGAATTCAATCGGGTCTTCGATTGTCAGAATGTGCGACGAAGTCTTTTCATTGCGGTGGTTGACCATCGCAGCGAGCGTGGTCGACTTACCGGCTCCCGTGGCACCGACCATGAGAATCAAGCCGCGCCGCAGCATGACCAGTTCTTTGAGCTGCTTTGGCATCCCGAGCTCTTCGAGCGTAGGCAATTCGGACGTGATGTACCGCAATACCATGGAGACGCTGCCGCGCTGATGAAAGACATTGACACGGAACCGACCCAGACCCGGCTCGGAGAGGGCGAAATCGATTTCCAGCTCCTTGGTGAACTGCTCCATCTGCTCTTCGCTCATCAGCTCGAGCGCGGCTTGCTTCACCATTTTCGGTGTCATCTCAAGCTTGTTGACCGGCATGATCTTGCCTTCAATCTTGATCTTGGCCGGTGTAAATGGTGCAAAGAAGAGGTCCGATGCCTTCTTCTCGACCATCAACTTGAATAGCGGTTTGACGTTCATCTGTGCTGCGTCCCTGTTCGGCTCAGAATGTCTTCGCCGTGTCCTCATCCATGATGTGCAGACTCTCGGCTTGCTGGTCTGCCAGCGACGAGTCGCGCTTGCTTTCCAGCTTGATGCGCAACCTCAGTTCGTTCTTCGAATCAGCATTGCGCATGGCTTCTTCGTAAGTGATCGTGCCTTCTTCGAAGAGATAAAATAGCGCCTGATCGAAGGTCTGCATGCCGAGTCGCGTCGACTTGGCCATGATTTCCTTGATCTGTCCGACCTCGCCCTTGAATATCAGATCCTGAACCAGCGGCGTATTCAGCATGATTTCCATCGCCGCGATTCGACCGATTCCGCCTTCGCGAGGTATCAGGCGTTGCGCAATGAATGCCTTGGTATTGAGAGACAGGTCCATCAACAGCTGCTGGCGACGCTCCTCCGGGAAGAAGTTGATGATGCGATCCATCGCCTGGTTCGCGCTGTTGGCGTGCAGCGTTGCGAGACACAGGTGGCCCGTCTCGGCGAACTGAATGCCGTATTCCATCGTCTCCTTGTCTCGAATCTCACCGATCAATATGACGTCGGGCGCCTGGCGCAGAGTATTCTTCAGCGCAGCGTGCCAGGTCTCGGTGTCGACGCCGACCTCGCGCTGCGTGATGACACAGCCCTTGTGCGGATGAACGTACTCGACCGGATCCTCGATAGAAATAATGTGACCACGTGAGTTCTCGTTGCGGTGACCAATCATTGCCGCCAGGGTCGTGGACTTACCGGAACCCGTACCGCCAACAACGATACAAAGACCTCGCTTGTTCATGACGACATCTTTCAGAATTGGCGGCAGCTCGAGGTCTTCGAGAGTCGGTATTTCGGTGGTGATGGTTCGCAGAACGGCGCCAACCATGCCTTGTTGGATAAAGGCACTAACGCGGAAGCGACCGATCCCCTGCGGCGCGATGGCAAAATTGCATTCCTTGGTCGAATCAAATTCCTTGATTTGCTTGTCGTTCATGATCGAACGAACCATCATCGCCGCCTGATCGGGCGACAGCGGTGTATCGGTAGCCTTGTGGACCGTGCCATCGACTTTGATCGCCGGCGGAAATGCCGCCGTCAGGAAGAGGTCCGAGCCATCTCGCTCCACCATCTTGCGCAGCAGGTTCTGTGTCAGTCGTACGGCTTGTTCGCGTTCCATTGTTCTGGTCTCCCGTCAGGCTGGCGATTTGACGCCAACCCTAGAAATTCTCCTTGTTAGCCGCGCGGAAACGCGCCTCTTCCTTGTTGATCAGGCCCTTTTGCAACAGCTCGGCGAGGTTCTGATCCAGCGTGTGCATGCCGGCGACCTGGCCTGTCTGAATCGCCGAGTACATCTGCGCAATCTTGCCTTCTCGAATCAGGTTTCGAATGGCCGGCGTACCAATCATGATTTCGTGCGCCGCAATGCGGCCGCCGCCAACCTTCTTCAACAGCGTCTGTGAGATAACTGCGCGCAGAGATTCGGACAGCATCGCACGCACCATTTCTTTCTCGGCCGCCGGGAAAACATCGACAACCCGGTCAATGGTCTTCGCCGCCGAGCTTGTGTGAAGCGTCCCGAAGACGAGGTGACCCGTTTCGGCGGCTGTCAAAGCCAGGCGAATCGTCTCGAGGTCACGAAGCTCACCAACAAGCACGACATCGGGATCCTCGCGCAAAGCCGAGCGAAGCGCCTCGTTGAAGCCAAGCGTATCGCGGTGAACCTCGCGCTGGTTGATCAGCGACTTCTTCGATTCGTGTACAAATTCGATCGGATCCTCGATCGTCAGAATGTGGTCGGGTTTGTTGTCATTTATGTAGTCAACCATCGCCGCGAGCGTCGTCGACTTACCGGATCCCGTCGGCCCGGTTACCAGCACGATGCCTCGTGGGTGCATCGATACGTCCTTGAAAATCGGCGGCGCACCCAGATCCTCGAGCGTCAGGATCTCAGAGGGAATGGTACGAAACACGGCGGCCGAGCCGCGGTTCTGGTTAAAGGCGTTGACGCGAAATCGTGCGAGTTTCGGGATTTCGAACGAAAAATCGGTCTCGAGAAATTCCTCATAGTCCTTGCGCTGCTTGTCATTCATGATGTCGTACACCATGCTATTGACATCCTTGTGAGTGAGCGCGGGCATGTTGACACGCTTGATGTCGCCATCAACTCGAATCATGGGTGGCACGCCGGCTGACAGGTGCAGGTCAGAGGCATTGTTCTTTACCGCGAACGACAATAGCTGGGCAACATCGACAGCCATATTTCTCCCTCATTAATGGGTTCCGGACTTACCATAACCCGGAACATTTCGAAGCCTAGTATAACGAAGCACCCGGACTAAAACGTGATTAGAGTCACGGAAAACTTGCGAAAAATCCGCGATTTGCTGGCGATTTCAGCTGTTGAGGCCGAACGTGACCCGGAGACCGTCAGATTGCTCGCTGTGACCAAAAAACAGCCGCTGGACAAGATTCTCGCTGCGGCCTCAATGGGCCAGCGGGATTTTGGCGAAAATACCGTTCAGGAAGGCGTCGACAAGATCCTTGCTGCGACGGAATCCGGCCTTACCTGGCATTTCATCGGACACCTGCAGAGTAATAAAACACGTGCCGTGGCTGAAAACTTTGACTGGGTGCACAGTATCGACAAACTCAAGGTCGCAAAGCGGCTGAGCCAGCAGCGCCCCACATCGCTGCCGCCGCTGAATGTGTGTCTGCAGGTCAATATCGATGAAGAGCCGGGCAAATCCGGCATCAGCATTGACGAAGCGCCCGAGCTTGCGGCAGCCTGCATGGAATTGTCACAGATTCGACTGCGCGGCCTGATGTGCCTTCCCAGGATCCGGCAGGAGTTTGCAGACCAGCGGCGGCCATTCGCAAGACTGCGCCAACTGGCCGACGCACTCCGGGACATGGGAATCGATACCGATACGCTGTCGATGGGCATGAGTGCCGACTTTCGCGCCGCGATTTTTGAGGGTGCGACAATTGTAAGAATCGGCACCGCAATATTTGGCGAACGAACTTAAGCGCAGGGAGAACGATGGATTACGGAAAAGTAGCCTTTGTTGGCGGCGGAAATATGGCGCGAGCGCTCGCCGGCGGGATGCTCGCCGCGGGTTACGAGCCGGGCCATATCCTGATATGCGAGCCGCTCGCGGAGCACCGCAAGACACTTGTTGAAGAGCTTCCCGGCACCGTTATTCGCGCGGACAACGCGACGTCGGTCGCCGAGGCCGAATGCGTAGTCCTTGCCGTCAAGCCGCAGATCCTGGGTGAGGTTTGCAAGCCGCTCGCACACATCGTGCAAACGACCCGGCCACTCGTAATTTCGATTGCGGCCGGCATTCGCAGCAGCGACATCGATGCCTGGCTCGGGGGCAACCTCGCGGTCGTGCGCGTCATGCCCAACCAGGCCGCGCTGTTGCGCCTCGGCATTTCCGGCATGTTCGCCAACGACAAAACGACCGAACTGCAGCTGCGGGCGGCTACCAACATCATCGCAACAACAGGCCCGGTAATACCGGTTTCGAGCGAAGCAGACATCGACACCGTCACGGCTGTCTCGGGCACCGGGCCCGCGTATTTTTACCTGCTCGTCGATATGCTTGTGCAGGTGGCGGTTGACCTCGGCCTCGACTATGACGCGGCGCTGGCATTGGTTCTCGAAACGGCGCGCGGCGCCGGTGAGATGGCCGAGCAATCGGGCGAGACCATGGATTCTCTGATCGCCCGCGTACGCTCTCCGGGTGGCACCACTGCTGCCGCATTCGACTATCTCGAGACCACCGACTTCCGCGATATCTTCAGCGCTGCGGTTGTCGCCGCCCGCGACCGCGCCGTCGAACTCGCCGACCAGGCGCATGCAGCCGGTCAGGACTGAGCCATGCCATCCAATATCTCATCCGCCATTGTATTCGTCGTTAACGCTATCACCAGCCTGTATCTGCTAGTGCTGTTGTTGCGCTTCTGGATGCCGTGGCTTCGCGCCGACTTTCGCAATCCACTGGCTCAGGCAATATTGCGCTTCACGTCACCAATTGTCATTCCGGTTCGCCGCATCGTGCCCTCGTTCGGACGGTTGGACACGGCGACGGTGCTGGTCGCGTTCGTCATCCAGTACCTGACGGTGCTGTTACTGCTGCTGATCATGGGAACAACGGCAGGTATTGCGGCAATTGCCTTGACGGCATTCGTCAAACTAATCGTGTTGTCCATCAACCTGTTTGTTTATGCGATCTTTATTCGCATTATCCTGAGCTGGATATCACAGGGCGGCTACAATCCGGCGACAGCGATCATCACGACGCTCACCGAGCCCGTGCTGCGGCCATTCCGACGACTGATCCCACCCATGGGCGGTTTCGATATTTCGCCCATATTTGCGATCATCCTGCTGCTTGCAGCAACTATCGTCGTCAATGGACTCCGGCCCCTGGGGATCTGAGTGCGCGATGGCCCGCGAATAGTCTATAGTGAGGTAAAACAGGGAGCAGGTTTCATGACGATTACCAGAACACTTATCTCTTTGTCATTGCTCGCGCTGGTCGCTGCCTGCGGCAGATCCGGCGATTCAGCCGACGTGCCGGACGCACAGCCTGCCGGCGCAACATCCGCTGATATCGGCGCTCACGTCATTCACTTCAGTGCACAGTCCACTGATGAACTACCCCCTGAAATTGCGAAGGCCTATAACATTCTTCGTAGCAAGAACCGGGCAATGCTCAATGTATCTGTCATCCGCAAAGCGGACAAAGCGCCGGTCGCTGCCACCGTCACGGTAAAAACCGTAAACCTGACCGGGCAACTCAAGAACGTCACGATGCGGCAGATCGACGAACAGGAAGCGATTTATTACATCGGCGAAACTGCCGTGGCAAATCGCGAGACCCTGGTCTTCGACATCACTGTCATTCCGGACGGCGAGCAACAGCCATCCAATGTCCGTTTTAAGCGACAGTTCTATACCGACTGAAAAAACCCGCAGAAAACCCCTTTTGCGGCTTACGAACCTGCAAAACATGTGTTATCGTCGCGCTGCCTTCAATGCGGGCCTAGCCCGTTTTACCGCGAGCCTTCGCTCGTTTTTCTATTTCTAGGAGTCAGTTTTTCATGGCCACAAATACGAACAAGCCACCCACCAAGTCCGAAATCTACGCAAAGATCGTTGACGACACCGGTCTGGCACGCAAAGACGTTGCCGCCGTTTTCGAATCGCTTAATGGTCAGATCAAGAAAAACCTTGGCGGTCGCGGTGCCCCGGGTATGTTCACGGTACCTGGCCTCTTGAAGATGCGCGTCGTAAAAAAACCTGCTCGCGCAGCACGCAGGGGCACGAACCCGTTCACAGGCGAAGAGATGATGTTCAAGGCCAAGCCTGCGACGAAAGTCGTGAAGGTTTCTGCTCTCAAAGGCCTGAAAGACATGGTCTGATATTCAGGTTTGCACTGAATAATGAAAGCCGGGGCTCGCCCCGGTTTTTTTATGGCTGCGACCGCGTGTCAGCGGCTGCGCTTACGAAATCCACAACGGCTTCGCGCAAGTCAATCAGGCGGCCGTGAAAGAAATGTTCGGCACCAGGCAAAATCAGCAACTCCGGTCCAGGCTGCAAACTGTTTACCCAGGCAATCGTTTCATCCACTCCGACCAGCTCATCTTCGTCGCCCTGAACGATCAGCCACGGGCATTGTGGTTGCGTCATAAGGCCCGATGCAAATCGGGACACGGCCGGCGCGACGCTGATCAGGCCAGCAACGTCAATTTCAGCCGCGGCGCGTACGGCAATGGCCGCGCCGAACGAAAATCCGGCGAGCCACAGCGGATCGTCGGCCTGCCGCGCACGCATCCAGGCGATAGCAGCCAACGCATCATCCAGTTCACCGACGCCCTCGTCGAAACGACCCTCGCTCTTTTCGGTGCCGCGGAAGTTAAAGCGTAAAACGGCGAACCCCATGCGCAAGAATGCACCGGCAAGGGTATGCACCACCTTGTTGTGCATCGTCCCGCCGTGCTGTGGGTGCGGATGACAAACGACGACGGACCCGACCCGGTCGGGACCCGACTGAATTTCAAAGACGGCTTCGAGTTGTCCGACCGGACCGTCGATGAACAATTTCTCGGATTCGGGCGCTTTCGCCATTAACTTTTCCGTTGTGAGCCGCAAGCGGGTGGCCTGATCTATGGTTATTACTGTAAAATTATGACCTTATGCAATACTTGTGGATGTTGAAAGGGCTTTGAAGCCAAGGCAGGTGACTCCATGAGTTCCAGTATGGACCTCGAGATGAAATATTGCGCACACGACTACCATCCTTCGCACGTTGCATAGAAAGGAACCGCTCGAATGCCTGAAGTCACGGCCGTAAACATCGCCCTGCTCGCGCTGGCTTTACTGGTCGGTATGATCGTCGGCTGGCTCTTGCGCAGCAGGCGATCCTCCGGGGAAAAGGCGGCGATCAATGCCGGCTGGCAGGAACAAATAGAGGCGCAAAGAGCTGAGCATCAACGGCTGGTCGATCAAAGCAAGGGCTTGATGGACCAAATCAGCCAGTTCCAGGCCTCGAACCGGGATGCGAAAAACCGCGCCAAGGCGCTGTCGGCAGCCGCGCAAAAGGCCTCTGCGCGGCGCGATGAGCTGCAGCGCGAGATCAAAGACATTCGCAACAATCTCGAGGTCGTCGTGTCACAGCGCGATCAGCTGCAGACTGAGTCGGCAGCTCACGACAGCAGTAAAAATGCTGTCCAGCAAAAAGACGAGAAAATATTCCAGCTCAGCCGTGAGTTGGAAAACTGGCAGAATCGACTGCCCCCTTTGATCGAGCGATACAAGACAAGAAATGAAGAAGCCGAGCGGCTCGAGGCCGATCTCGCTCGCGCCCGACTCCGTATCGAGGAACTCGAAGAGGAGTCCGTGACCAATCAGACGCGCATCGAGCCGGTACGGGATCCGGAAATGCTCACTGATGGCCGCGACGCCTCAAATGATCCCAGTGACAGGACGGCCGACCGTGAAGTCCTGTCTGCAGCAACCGCCGACGATGATCATGCCAAGACACTTCGCGACAACTTGAAAAAAATCAAGGGAGTTGGCCCCGCGATCGAAAAAACGCTCAACGAGATGGGCATTTTCCGATTCCAGCAAATAGCTGATATGAGCGAGTACGATATCGATCGCGTCGCACAGCGACTCAAGGGCTTCCATAGCCGCATTTATCGCGAAAACTGGATCGGTCAGGCACGCGATCTCAGTGACGGCAGCAGACACATCTAACCCGTGCGGCCCAACTTTCGAATCGCGACAGTATCCCTGGCCATGTTTGTCGGAATGCTTGCCTGTTTCGCTGTTGGCAGCGGCTATACCAGCCATGAGCCTGGTGCCGCGCAGTATTCTGCGCTCGAGCCGCCTCGCTTCGAGTTCTCGATTCGCCGCGGAACTCTGCATCTCGCGGGTCATACCGCTTCTTCGGCCCACGAACAACAGCTGCTGCAGACGGCCAGACGGGTTTTTCCGGACGCCGAGAAAGTCACTGATTTCAGGCCACTCGGACTGGTGCCCGCAAAATGGACGGCCGCAACCGTGTCTGTACTGGAGGCACTTTCCGCCACGCAGTCTTCCAGCGCACTTCTGACGAATCACGCATTGCATATCCGCGGCATAGCCACCGAGGAGTGGCCGGAACAAGTAGAAGTATTGCGAGCCTCGCTGCAGGGACCTGTCGATCTTGAGGCTGATATGGTCATACCGGACGCTACGATCCGCGTCGCAAAACTGTGCAAGCGAGCATTTGCCGCACACCGACCGGGTACGATCAGTTTCGAAGAATCGGGCACCACTTTCCGCAGCGCAGCTTACGCGGCGCTCGATCGGACAATCTCGCTCGCCAATGCCTGTCGCGATTCCAGCATTTCGATCACGGGCCACACGGACTCATCGGGACATGAGAGCTGGAATCGACGCCTGAGCCTGGCCCGGGCGAAGGCGGTCGCCGACTATCTTGCAGAACGGGGCGTTTCGCGCGAACGCCTGATCGTTATCGGCGCAGGGTCATCCGAGCCAGTAGCGGATAATGCGACGCACTATGGTCGCAGCATGAACCGGCGCATCAGTATTGTTCTGCACGACCGCAATGACGCCGAACAAACCTAGCTACGATTATTCGGCTGCCGGCTCATTTGAATCGGTCAGTTTCACAAGCTCAATCTCGAACAGCAGCGTCGCATTCGGCGGCACAGGCGGTTTGCCGCGTGCGCCATAGCCGAGCTCCGGAGCAATCTTCAGCTCACGGGTCTCGCCAACCCGCATGCAGACGACGCCCAGGTCCCAGCCCCTGATAACCTGCCCGGAATCGAGCATGAACTGGAAAGGCTCGACACCACCCGAGGTCCAAATCTCGGTACCTCTGCCGCCAGGCGCATTTTCGTCGTGCAACCAGAGCGTGGTATGTACGTCCGCATAATCGCCGGCGACCGCGGTGCGGCCGTACCCTTTGTTCGTAATTGTTCCCGTCAGGCCCTCGGCGATCCGAATCACGCCGCTTTCGTCAGCCTCCGCACATGCGGCAGTGCCGGCAACCTCTTGCTTCGCTTGACCGCAGCTGCTCAGGATTGCCGCAGCAAGAATCGCGACCGCAAAAGTGCCCTGTTTCATTCGTCCGATTCCCTGAAGTCGAGCGATGCCGAATTGATGCAGTATCTCAGGCCTGATGGCTCCGGACCATCCTCGAATACGTGACCAAGATGGGCGTCGCAATTGGCGCAAACGACCTCGGTGCGCGTCATACCGTGGGTAGCATCAGTCCTGGTACGAACTGCGTCGCCCGCCAGCGGTAACCAGAAACTCGGCCAGCCGGAGCCGGAGTCGTATTTATGATCGGAACGGAACAGCGGTGCATCGCAACAAACACAGAGATAGTCGCCATTGCCCTTGTGGTCCACGTATTTGCCCGTGAAAGGGCGTTCGGTCGCCGCCTTCTGGGTGACCTGGTACTGCTCCTCGTTAAGCTTGTCCCGCAGGCTCTTGTCGCTGCTGTCGCTACTCACCGGCCCCTCCCGAATTCAAATCAAGTAATAGTTTGTTCATACGCTGCACGTATTTTGCTGGATTATCCAGCTGCCCGCCTTCGGCGAGCAACGCATGGTCCATGACGATATTCGAAAGATCGTCGAAGACCGCCTCGTCAGCTTCTGTGGACAGGCGGCCGACCAGCGGATGTTCGACGTTGATCTCGAGAATCGGCCTGGATTCCGGAATCGCCTGGCCGCTGGCTTCGAGCATACGCCGCAGCTGCGGGCTGATATCGTTTTCGGCCGCAACAACGCAGGCAGGGGAATCGACGAGACGGCGACTGACTTTGACGGCGTCGACCCGACTGCCAAGGGTTTTCTTCATCTTTTCCAGGAGCGACCTGTGCTGCTCGTTAATCTCATCCTCGGATGCTTCCGCAACACTCTCGGGCAGGTCGGGCGTCGACCGCCCAACATCCACGAGCGCCCTACCATCAAATTCGGCGAGGCTATCCACCAGCCACGGGTCGATGCGATCGGTCAGCAGCAACACCTCGATGCCGCGCTTTCGTAGTTGTTCCAGGTGCGGGCTGGCGACGGCCGTCGAATAATTGTCAGCCAGTATGAAATAGATCTTGTCCTGTTCCGGTCCGGCCCGGCCGATGTAGTCTGCGAGCGACTGGTCCTGGGCGTCATTGTCACCGTGCGTCGACGCAAATCGCAGCAGCCCGGCCAGCTTTTCCCTGTTTGCCTGATCTTCAATCACGCCCTCTTTGAGAACCTGTCCGAATTCGCGCCAGACAGTCCGGTAGTCGTCAGAATCACTGGATGCCATCTTCTCCAACATGCCAAGCACGCGGCGCGTCAGGGCGCCACGCATCGCCACAAGATCCGGATTTTGCTGCAGCAACTCTCGTGAAACATTAAGCGGCAGGTCAGATGAATCCACGACCCCTTTGACGAAACGCAGATACAACGGCAGGAACTGTTCCGCGTCGTCCATGATGAACACCCGCTGCACATACAGTTTCAGTCCCCTCGGCGCGTCACGATTCCACAGATCGAATGGCGCTGCCGCCGGTATGAAAAGGAGGCTCGTATACTCCCTCTTGCCCTCGACGCGGTTGTGGCTCCAAGCAAGCGGATCGACAAAATCATGCGTCAGGTATTTGTAGAATTCCTTGTAATCATCATCCTTGACATCGCTGCGCGGGCGCGTCCAAAGAGCGGTTGCCGAGTTGACGATGCGGGGCTCTTTGTCATCATCACCGACCACCGACAGCGAAACCGGGAAGCCAATGTGATCCGAATATTTCCGGATCAGTGTTTCGACGCGCAACGGCTCGGCGAATTCTTTTTGGTCGTCCTTGAGACTTAGCGTGACCCTGGTACCACGTTCTGCCCGGTCGATGTTCTCGACAGCGAACTCGCCTTCGCCGTCAGATTCCCACCTGACGGCTTCGTTCGCCGCAAGGCCGGCGCGGCGAGTCTCGACCGTGACTTTGTTCGCGACGATAAAGCTCGAGTAGAAACCGACACCAAACTGTCCAATCAGCTGCGCATCGTGCTTTTTGTCTCCGGTCATCTGCTCCAGGAATTCAGCGGTCCCGGACCGGGCTATGGTGCCAAGATTGTCGATGAGTTCATCGCGAGACATGCCAATGCCGTTGTCGATTATTGAAAGCTGCTGCTTGTCCGTATCTACCTGGATACTAATTGAAAGGTCCGTCTCGCCGCCCAGCAAATCGGGGTTTGCCAGCGATTCGAAGCGCAATTTGTCGGTCGCGTCAGAGGCGTTGGAAATTAATTCGCGTAGAAAGATTTCCTTGTTGCTGTACAGGGAATGGATCATCAGCTTGAGAAGCTGACGGACCTCTGTCTGGAATCCCAGTGTTTCACGCTTTGAACTGTCCACCACGCCGAATACCTCCTGACCGAAGTCAGACACGATGGGGACTATTCTCGTGATTTCAAGCCCGGGATTCAGGCCTGTTTACCGGCTTCAGATCTGCTGTAGCGGTTCGGTGCAGGGCGCGGTGACCGCTCGGTAAAGAAGCGCGACCAGCAGAAGCACGCAGGTTGCCAGCGCGATGGGCGGATGCCAGACAGCGAGCAGAACGCCGGAGCTCACTGATGCCCCGAAGATGAGTAACGTCAAGATGGTCATCAGTATTCTGCGGAGTCTTTCATAGACGAGGCCGAACGCTCCGATCACGTCATCGATATCATCCATATACTGAAGCAGCCGTTCCATAAAGACGCGTCTATCGTACGATCGACAAGAGCGGCCCGGCACCGTTCGCATCGCCGCTGTGTGTTTCCGCTTCGTCCAGCGAGGCATTGTTGTATTCTTTGGCGTGGGCGATAGCACGGTGGAACATTTCCCAGCGCTGCCGTGCGGACTCGCTTTTTAGTGCATCGACAGCGGACCCGGATTTTTTTAGGTGGTTTGACATACTCGAAAGGTAACGTTCATCCATGAATTGGGTTGACTATAAAGCGACCAACATTCAATGGCCGTGAGATAGATCACAGCTTGTTCCAGAAGTTTGTCATCCGCTTGGGAATAGTCTGGAAACAAGACGCAGTTCCCCTTTCGGGCGGGATCGAAATCACACCTTGAATCCGCTGCAAAGGTTCGCTCAGTCAGAATGCAAAACGCCGGCATGCAGCCGGCGTTTTGCATATGTCAAATCGGAGCGTCTAATCCTTTTCCGAATCTTTAATCCAGTTTCGTTTTACCTGATCCGACCAGTCGCGATAGCCTTTCCACGTATACAAAGCCGGATCGATGCCCGCACGTCGTCCGCGTGGTGCGGGTGCCTTGGAGATCCAGCGGCGATACTGCTTCCAGCCATCGGCGTCATTCGCAGCCGGCTCGACATGCTCCAGCGATGTTGCGTCTGTCTTTGAATCTGGTTTGGCGTCCGTGCCAAAGCCGTCGACCCATCTCATCTTCTTGCTGTCTGGCATTGAGTTTGCTCGGTCAGTCCTTTGACTAAATATTAAGTCTCAGGCCGCTCGAATCACAGGAACTACTTCACAATGCCAGATCCTTTTTTTTATTATATTTCAATTACTTAGTTATTGGTTTTACTTAATCACATAGCAGGGATGGTATACGCCGGTCGAAATCTTCATGCGTCGATCGGCGACGAAACCCGCCAGCAATTTGTCAAGCAGCTTCATCATACGTTGCGATCCATCGATCTCGAAGGGTCCATCGCGTTCGATAAGCTCGGCAGTGTCTTCGCGCACATTGCCCGACACGATGCCAGAAAACACACGACGCAGATTCGCCGCAAGTACATGACTCGGAAGGTCCTCGCTGATATCGAGGTTTCGCATTGTCTCGTGCGTTGCGACAAACGGTTTTTGAAATTCCCGGTCAACTCGCAAGCGCCAGTTGAAATAGTATGCGTCGCCATGCTTTGTTCGGAAATCGAGCACGTCTTTCAGGCGGGCGCTCATTTGGCGCGCGACCTCAGCAGGATCGTCGATGATGATCTGGTAGCGACTGCGCGCCTCATCGCCCAGTGTCGCCGCGATGAACTCATCTATCTGTCGAAAATAAGACTCCGAGGACGCCGGTCCTGTCATGATGAACGGCATGGGTTGCCGCTGGTTGTCCGGGTGCAGCAATACCCCCAGCAGGTAAAGGATCTCTTCCGCCGTACCCACTCCACCGGGGAACACAATAATGCCGTGACCCAACCTCGTAAAAGCCTCCAGGCGCTTCTCCATGTCGGGCATTATGACGAGCGAGTTGACGATCGGGTTTGGCGATTCGGCCGCGATAATCCCGGGTTCCGTTATACCAATATACCGCCCGCCTCGAATCCTCTGTTTGGCATGAGCAATGGTCGCCCCTTTCATCGGGCCTTTCATCGCCCCCGGACCGCAACCCGTGCAAACATTCAGGGCCCGTAAACCCAATTCATAGCCGAGCAGCTTCGAGTAGTCGTACTCGCGGCGGCTGATCGCGTGCCCGCCCCAACATACTACGAGGTTCACTTCTGCCGGTATGTTCAACATGCGCGCGTTACGGATGATATGAAACACGGCATTAGTGATACCGTCCGGCGTATCCAGGTCGAATCGACCGCTCTCGATAATGTCGTTGCGCGTGAAAACAATGTCGCGAAGCACTGCAAACAGCAATTCGCGCGTGCCACGAATCATCTTGCCATCCACGAAGGCCTCAGCGGGCGCGTTGCTCAGGGAAACCTTGAGGCCACGATCTTGTTGGATAAAGCCGACTTCGAAGTTCCTGTAGGCTTCCAGCAATTCGCGGGTGTCGTCGATCTTGCTGTCCGCATGCAGAACGGCGAGCATGCAGCGACGCAGCATCGGGTAAAGCCCTCCGGTGCCATCATTCTTCAGCTGGTCAACTTCGAACTGGGAGAGGACTTCGAGGCTGCCCTCGGGCCATACCTCGGCGTCGACGAGATCGACAGTCTTTTTCACGACCGGCTCTGGTATTCGTTATGGGCGAATTTCAATCGGTGTGTTCTCACCCGTCATGAGCCAGATATCGATCATGTCGGAGTTGGAGACCGCGATACAGCCGTTGGTCCAGTCCTGCGTGCGGTAGTACACCTCGGACTGCGTGGGTTCGTTCGGCTGGCCGTGAATCATGATCGCACCACCCGGTTCGTTGCCGGTTTGACTCGCCTCGCGCAGATCTGCCGAGTCGGGATACGAAATATGGATAGACAGGAAATAGTCACTGTGCTGATTGCGGCTATCCAGGTAATAGCTGCCTTCGGGCGTCTTGAAGTCGCCCTCTTTCTTCTTGTCGCCCACTGGCATTATCCCAAGGGCAATTTTGAAGGTGCGAAAAGCCTTGCCATCTCGCATGAGGTGCAGCTTGCGGACGGCCTTCTCAATAACAACCTTGTCGGCGATCGGGAATTCTCCTGCCTGCATGACGGTGGGTGTCATGAGCACAAGCAGCATCAGGCCGATCTGGCCGTACAGCAATCGTGTGTCCTGGTTCTTGATCATAAAGCGCACAGTCGACTCATTGAGTTGCAAGCCTAGCAAACCTCGTAGCCGCGGAAAACGCCTCGCTTCACACTACACGTTCCTGCCGACTATCCATCCAATCGCAAATCCTATGCCCCCTGCGACCAGCGTGTAGAGCGGAAGGTAGCGAAATACACGGCCCGGAAATTGTGAATGACTGAACATCTCATTCAGGTTTACGGAATAGGCGTAATGCAGGTACACAGACAAGCCCAGCGCCGGAACCGCGAAGCCCAGCGTACCGAGAGGCATGCGCATGCCGGCACCCGACCATTTGCCGCCACCCCTGTATAACGTTATCAAGGCCAGCATCAGCAGGACCAGCAGCGGAATCAGGTTGCGCAAGAGGTACGGGCCACCCTCCTCAACAACAGCGAACCAGTAACCTGCTGTCAGAACCAGGAGCAGGACCGGCAGCAACCTCAACATCGCCAAATTGTCGCGATCGACCTTCAATCGCGCTCGACTTTGGTCAGTATGGGGATTTGCACTCTTGTTCCCGGCCGAACCTTGTGCAGATCAAGACTCGGGTTGTACTGGCGGAACAGCCATATAGGCACATGATACTTTCGCAGCGCAAGAATCCAGATCGAGTCGCCGGCACGGATCGTATATTCACTAACATCGCTTATGACGTTGCGGCGGAAGAAGCTGTCCTGCTGCAGGCGGTGATAGGCAACGCGGCGTTCCTCGAAAGATTTGGCGCTAACGGTGTCAAGATCCAGCTTGATTCGCTGACCAACCTCGACAGGCGTGCCGAATGCAAGTGCATTGATATCCCGCAGCCTTTGCGTTTTGATTTCCAGCCAGTCGCCGTAGTGGCCCAGCGTCTCCAGCGGCTGGACCTCGATACTACCGTCGCCGGCCACGCTGTAATCACTCGGGTCAGACAGCAGGTCGGTCTGGACGACCTCCGTCGAGACGGCTGCAAGTTCGTCGACCATCGCTCCCGGCACTGCTTCCGCAACGGCGACTTCCTGAGGTTCGGGGACGACTGGCGCGACGGCTGCCGCGGCGGCAGCCGGTACTTCCGACGCGGCCGCTACGACGGGCGCCGGACCTGCAGCAGGCAGCCGCAGGTTTTGTCCAATGCGAATACGATGTCTGCTGTTCAGCCCGTTCAATGCAACCAGCGTCGATACGCGAGTGTCATACGCCTCGGCAATCTGCGACAGCGTGTCGCCACGGGCGACCCTGTGGAACATGTCTGGCAGCTGTTTTTCGAAGATACTCTCCGGTGGCAGCTTTGCAAGGACGCCGGCAAGCGGTTGATCCAGTTCCTCGACAGGCATGCGCAGCTCATAGCCTTTGGGCAGGTACTTGCTTCCCTGCCAGACCGTCGCCTGCAGTCCGGGATTGTGTTTCGCGAGAACTTCGGGCGTCGTGGCGAGCGCCCGGCTCAGGCCTGGCACCGAAATGAAGGCCGGCAACCTGACCGTTGCATAGTTCGCAGGCTGTTCAAAGACGAGCCCGGGAAAATACGTCTCGACGTTCTGATCGACCTGCATGGCGGCAAGAAAAGCAACGTAGAAATTTCGAGACGCGAAGCCGAAAGTGCGGCCATTGTAATTTCGCAATATCTCGACGTAAGCCGTGTCGCCGTATTTTTTCATGGCGCGCCGAACACCGGCGAGGCCGTGGTTATAGGCCGTTATCGCCATCGGCCAGTTACCCGTAATCGAATGGTTATAGGCCATCAACTGACCGGCCGCGCGCGTTGCTGCAAAAGGATCATTGCGCTCATCGACAACGTGATCGACGCGCATAAACCGCCGTCCCGTACTGCGTGTGAATTGCCAGAGACCCGATGCACCGACGTGCGAGCGCGCATCGGGGTTATAGGAGGATTCGACGTGCGGCAGCGCCGCAATCTCGATCGGCACTCCGAGTGCCGTGAACTGTTCGTTAACAAAACTTCGCCAGCGACCGGAGCGCACGAGTCCGTCACGAAAACGATCGCGGAGCCCCTGCTGATAGCGAACACGCTTTGCAGCCGCCGCGAATGTGTCGTTGCCGACCCCCTGGGGCCACAGCGACAGCACCCTCGCCTCGTCGGCACTCAGCTTGTCGCGCTTGCCGGACGCAAGCACTCGCAACGTGGCCCTGATCTTCTTGCGGCGCGCTTCCACGCGTCTTTGCCGCTCGCGACGAGACAGCGTCGAGGGAATGTCGAGGCGCTCGTAAACCACCGCGAGATTTCGATTATCGTGCAACACCCCTTCGTCCGTGGAATAGCGCGTGAAAATCGATATCCAGAAGTCGACATCGGGCTGTAGCTCCGACGGCTGCGGGAACGTCTCATCGGCGCTCGCAACGACGGTTGCGAGGACCAGGACTGCTAACAAATGCCGGCAAATGCTTGTCATTTATGTCAATTCAAGTTTCAATCGTAAATTATTGATTAGTTCACAGAAATTCACAGCATTTTGCCGTATTTTTACTCATAAGTATGCGCCTATCAAAACCCCGATCTGATACCTGTCCGGGCATCTGCCAATTCCTGGCCGGCCTGATGCTGCTGCTGCCCGCCACCACTGTGTTGGCAGGCGAGGCCGCCATCGAGCCCACGGACAACGGCACCGACGTCCTGCAGGATACGACCGTTGATGCCGATTCGCGTTCCAGCGAAACCTCGGCGGAGGCGGAAAAACTGGTCGAGGCCGTCCCCGCTCACGAGCACCTGGTTCCGCTCGCCGACGCGGTAACGACCGCGGAAGAAAGCCAGGCGGCTCCGCTGCAGCTGCTTGGCAAGGACATCATGCCCGGCACGGCGCATCGCCTGTCGTGGTCGGCAACCGAGTTATTCGAGGGCGTGCCGGTATCGACCCCTGTACTGGCCGTCAACGGTGCATTGCCCGGACCGACGCTCTGCCTGACAGCCGCCGTACACGGCGACGAGCTCAACGGCATTGAAATAGTGCGACGCGTGCTGCACGAGATCGCTCCGAGCAAGCTGTCCGGCGCAGTGATCGGCATACCGATCGTGAACGTACAGGGCTTTCGGCGCGGCTCCAGGTACCTTCCTGACAGGCGCGACCTGAACCGCTATTTCCCGGGCAACCCGAACGGCAGCGCGGCCGCCCGAATCGCTTATTCGCTGTTCAACGATCTCATTGCTCACTGCGATGCATTGGTTGATCTACACACTGGCTCCTTTGAGCGCTCGAACCTGCCACAGATTCGCGCCGACCTTAGAAACCCCGATGTCGTTACGCTGACACAGGGATTTGGCTCTATGGTCGTACTACACAGCAAGCCGACGGTCGGAACCCTGCGACACGCAGCGACCCTCGCCGGGATTCCTGCTGTAACGGTCGAGGCCGGCGGTCCGTCGCAACTCGAACTTGCGGAAGTGAAGCACGGCGTCAAGGGTATCGAGACGTTGTTGAGTACGCTCGGCATGGTCAGGAAGAAGCGTTTCTGGGGTGACCCGGAACCGGTTTACTACAAGTCATCGTGGGTGCGAGCGGACAACGGTGGCATTCTGCTTGCCGACGTCAGTCTCGGCAGCACGGTCCGCAAGGGCGACCTGCTGGGAACGATTACCGATCCTATGAGCAATCAACGCAGCGAGCTCTTTTCTCCTTACTCCGGGCGCATCATCGGGCTGGCGCGAAACCAGGTCGTCATGCCGGGGTTTGCGGCTTTTCATGTCGGTATCCAGGCAGACGATGTGATCGCGGAAGCAAAGGCGCTCGGCGCCGCTCAGAAACCCGGCACCGGTGGTTACGTAGACGGTATGTCCGAGTAAACTGCGTTCCCAATGACAGGTGAACGCAAACCTCTAGCCAGTTACTGGGGCCCTCGCTATTGGCCCGTTTGGCTGGGCATGGGCTTGCTGCGACTGATTTGCATGCTGCCACATCGGCTGGCGCTCGCGGCAGGCCGTGTTCTTGGCCGTATCGCGCACGCCGTTGGCGGCTCCCGTCGTGCCGTCGTGCGCCGCAACATCGAGCTGTGCTTTCCGGAGCTTTCACCCGACGAACGCGACGCACTTGCCTACGAGCATTTCAAAGCACTCGGCATGACGGTCGTCGAAATGGGTCTTGGGCGCTGGGCCAGTGACCAGCACCTGCTGTCGATCACGAAGCTTAATGGTATCGAGCACGTACAAAACGCGCTTGATTCGGGACGCGGTGTAATTCTCCTCAGCGCACATTTCACAACGCTGGAAATCATGGGACGTGTATTGTCGTTGAATATGCCGCCCTTCGACGCGGTGTTCCGCCGTAACCGCAGCGAATTCATGACCGAGCTGCAGCGTACGGGCCGCGAACGTTCCGCTGAGTCAACGATCGAGAAACGTGACGTCAAGAAAGTAGTACGCAGCCTGCGCGACAATCGCGCGGTCTGGTACGCGCCGGACCAGAGCTATAACCGCAAAGGCGCCGAGGTCATTCCTTTTTTTGGCACGCCCGCCATGCATACGACGGCAACTTCGACGCTCGCACGTCTTGGCAATGCGGTCGTGATACCGTTTTTTCCGCGCCGGCTGAAAGATTCAACTTATGAACTGACCTTGCTGCCGGCTTTCGAGAATTTTCCAGGCGACGACCCGGTCGCCGACACGAAACGCTATGTCGAACTCCTGGAGCAGCACGTCCGGTCGTGTCCGGAGCAGTACTTCTGGATCCATCGCAAGTTCAAAGACCTGCCCGATGGCTACCCCGACTACTATGCCGATCTCGAGGCGCTGAAATAGCCCTCCAGCAATTGCTCCCAGTTCGCGGCACGAAAGTTCAGCCGTGGATCCAGTCCAATGATCTTCTGCAGCGACCGGTGCAGGCGATTCAGCGTCACCTGCTGCCAGCGGCCACGAGGTCTCAACGACCCCTTGTCGAAGTCGAGCATCCACAGCATGCCGGATTTATCAATCTGCAGATTATAGGCGTTCATGTCGGCGTGATAGACGCCGGCCTCATGAAACTCGTAAATTGACTCTCCGATCGAATGCCAGAACGTCTCATCAGGTTTGTTGTCGGCAATATACTGCGACAGAGCAACCACGTCCGGAATACGAACCGTAATGATGTCCGCCGTATAGAAAGTACCGCTTTGCCGATAGCGTGCCGCGGCCGGTCGCGGCACGCGCAGATTGTTCGAAGACAACTTATCGAGCAAACGCCATTCCATGAAGGGTCGCGTTTTGTCGGCCCCGGAGAACAGATAGCGGTCACGGATTATTTTGCCAATCAGGCCGCCGCGCAGGTAATGACGAAGGACGAACTGACGTGGCACGTTTCCTACGTACATCGTGTTGCCACGGCCGCCCGATCGCAACGGGCCGGTCAGTACTTCGGCGTGCGGCCACCCCCCCGGCGTAAAGCGCTCCTCCGAAATCTGGTTGATAATGGCCTTATCGTATAGGATGGCGCCGGTCGCGGTTTTCTCGACGGTCTCGGTCAAACTTCCCGCCCTTTTTAGTCGACTTGTCTGATTTGATGATGCCCGAATTAGCTGTCCAATCGAAGCCAGAAACAATTTGCGTTCTGCGCCTCTCGGCGATTGGCGATACCTGCCATGCCCTCGCTGTCATCAGACGCATGCAGGACAACTGGCCTGAGGTTCGCATTAGCTGGATTATTGGCAAGACCGAAGCATCGCTCATGTCCGACATTCCCGGCATCGAGTTTATCATCTTCGACAAAAGCAAAGGTGTTCGGGCGTATAAAGACGTCAGGGGACAACTGGCAGGCAAGAATTTTGACACCGCGCTGTGCATGCATGCATCGATGCGCGCCAACCTGCTTTGCCGCACGATTCCTGCAAAGACGCGCCTGGGATTCGACAAAGCACGTGCGCGCGACTTCCAGTGGCTGTTCACAAACCGGCGGGTTCCGCCCGCCGACCGTGAGCATGCGCTGGAGGCGATGATGTCGTTTGCGACCGCGACAGGTGCTCAACCGCGTGACTTGCGGTGGGATATTCCGCTCCCTGAGAATGCCCGAAAATTTGCGAGTCAGTTCGTCGCTGCAGAAAAACCGCTGGTCGTCATCAGTCCCTGCAGCAGCCAGCGAAGTCGCAATTACCGCAACTGGAGCATCGACAACTACGCCGCGGCTATTCGGCATCTGCAGCAAGAGTATCGCTGCACGGTGCTGCTAACAGGCGGCAATACCGTAATCGAGCAACAGTATGGCGCTGCCCTGTCTGCGGGCCGAGGCGATCAGGCGCTGAACCTCGTGGGCAAGACCTCGCTAAAAGAACTTGCCGCATTGGTCGGCGCCGCCGATCTCGTGATCTGCCCCGATTCAGGGCCCGCACACATGGCAACAGCCGCAGGCACGGCCGTGATCGGGCTTTATGCGACCTCCAACCCGGATCGAACCGGGCCTTACCTGTCGCGTGACCTGACCATCAACCGTTACCCTGACGCCGCTCGCGAATACCTTGGAAGAGATGTTGATGAACTTCGGTGGGGGCAGCGCATACGTCACCCGGATGCAATGGACTTGATCACAATCGACGACGTTAGCCGCAAGATCGACGATTTTTTTGCCAATAACTAGTATTTAACGCCTAATTCGCATTGCTCCCTGAGCCGACGAGATCGCGATAGACGGCAATGGTCTCGCGCGCCGTCTTCTCCACGGTGAACTCCGTCAATACGCGCTGCCTTGCGGTTGCGCTCATACGCCTGTGCATCTCGCGGTCGTTATACAGTCGAAGGATTCGGTCCCGAATCGCCTCTGCATCGCCGGGCTCTACAACGAAGCCCGACTCACCGTCCACAACAAGCTCCGGATTGCCCCCGACGTTGGTTACTATCGGCACGACGCCTGCAATCATCGCTTCGAGCATCGCCCGCGGTAACCCCTCTCGCTCCAGGGATGGCAGTACGGACACGTCGATATTCTTCAGTATCCAGGGCAAGCGGCGCAGCCAGCCAAACAGATGAGTGTTTTCAGCGTACGGGCTCCTGGCGACCAGCTTCTGATGCAGCTTGCTGTCCATTTTCGGTCCTGCCATCAGGACGTGGATGTTCAGCCCTGCCGGCAATCCACTGATCGCCTCGATAAATACCGGCACGCCCTTTCGCGGCACCGCTCTGACCGTGCAAGCCACCACAAAGGTATCGTCCGGGATACCGAACTGCCCGAGGTCTTCGGCTTCACCGTCATAGAGTTCCGGTCGATGGCCCTTGTGAATTGTGACCGGTACGTCGCGTCGCAAGCGAAGCCCGGGCATGCCGAGTCCCAGCAGGTACTGCCGAATCGCTTCGCAGACACAAATAATACGGTCCAGTCGCGGATTCAAAAGATACAGCCAGGATTGCGGACTCCAGTAAGCGAGGTTGCCGATGATGCCGCGGTATGCCACCAGTTTGATATCGATGCCGATCGACGCCATCAGGCCGTTCATCGTTGCGCGCTTGTCGAGCATGTGCAGCACGTCGTATTGCTTGCGTTTCAGCTCCGCGCGGATAAATCGGATGCAGGGCGGACTCAACTTCCACTTGAGAACATAGGGGATCGTCGAAACCCCCGCCGCTACCAGCGCCTCATAGCTGGCGGTCCCCGGCCAAGTCATGACCGTGATATCGATTCCCATGCGATGCATCTCGATAAACGACTCCGTTTCAGCACGGTCGCTGTCACCGCAAACACAAAATACGCGAATGGGCCTGTTCATCGTCAAACTCCATCGACGAAGTGCAGCTCAGCCTTGGGCAAAGGTCGTTTCTTCGTGTCGAATACGACGACTGTCGACGCTTTCGTGATCAATAGCCCGAACTTTATAAGCAGCTTGTTGAGTAGTTTGCTCACTGGAATCCCGACATATCAGAGTTGACAGGCTGACCGGCGCCGGAGCGCGCCTGCCGAGATCATGCCCGAAACCGGTGCAAAAATCAGTCGAATTGGCGAACTGCGGCCTGTACCATCCTGCAGTGACTATTCGGTGCCCAATAGCAGGGAGTTGAAGGTGCGAATACTGTTGACGGGCGGATCGGGCCTGCTGGGAACTGAGCTGCAGCGGCTGTCCTCCGGCATGCTGGCACCCGGAAGCCGCGAGTTCGACATTCGCGACGCAGCAGGCGTCGAGTCGTTTGTCGCCGACAGCGCACCGGACCTTATCCTGCATGCGGCAGCGGTTACGAATAACCGGGATATCGAGGCCGATCCGGCCGCAGCGCTCGACGTCAATATCAAAGGCACAGTCAATATCGCGAAAGCCTGCCTGGGCACTTCGATCCGGCTGGTTTATGTTTCGACCGACTATGTCTACAAGGGTGATCGCGGCAATTATTCGGAGACAGACGAAATACTGCCGTCAAATCTCTATGCCTGGACCAAGCTGGCCGGCGAAGCGGCGGTCAGGGCCGTATCCGACCACCTGATCATTCGCACCAGCTTCGGTGCAACGCGCTTCGACTATCCCGGCGCCTTTTCAGATAAATGGTCGTCAAAAGACTATGTGGATCGAATTGCCCCAAAAATTCTCAAGGCAGCAACAGCGCCCGTCAACGGCGTGCTGAATATTGGCGGCCCGCGCCGTACAATTTACGACTACGCGGCAGAACGGAACCCGGATGTGAAGAGCATCGCCCTGGGCGGCTCGTCGCCCGACTCTCCCGCCGACACGTCTTTGAATCTCGACAGGTGGGAATCGCTGGATGACTAGTGGCGGAGTCGTCCGTGAAGCCAGCAACTGCCTTTGCGGTAGTGACAACCCGGTGAAATACCTGGCCCTCGGTATGATGTCCCAAAGCCCATCTGAAACGGAGACAGGCCGTGAGTGATCCGACTGAGTATTTTTCTCATCCGCGCCCCGAACTGGTCGCGGTACTTCCCGAGGACCCGGATAATCGCGTGCTCGACCTCGGCTGTGGCAGTGGCGCCATGTCCGCCCTGATTCGGTCTCAAGGTAAGGCCGCCGAGATCTGGGGTGTCGAGAAGTTCCCCGAGGCCGCCGCCCAGGCACGCGCGTCCGGCGCAATGGACGAGGTGCTGGAGGGAGATCTGGAGGGACTCCTGGAGGAACTGCCTCGGAATCACTTCACGCACATAATCGCCGGGGACATCCTGGAACACCTGGTCGATCCGTGGAGCGTGTGCACCAAACTGAGGGCCTGCCTGGTGCCGGGCGGAACATTCATCTGCAGCATCCCGAACATTCGCAACCTGTCCTTTATTCTCGCGCTGGCGTTCAAGGGCCGCTTCGAGTACCGCGATTCGGGGGTCATGGACAGGACACACCTGCGTTTTTTTGCGCGCGCTGACGTGCATGACCTCTTCACCCAGGCCGGCTTTTCGGACATAGAAATCGGACCCGTGCGTCCCAAGGAAAAGCTGTCATGGCGCATCGGCCGCGCGCTTTTTGGCGACCTCGTTATAAAGGTGTTTTTGGTTACCGCACGCTGAATATTAGGGAATGTGTTGCATCTGGCCGCGGATTTTGGGCAGGCAAGCAGCGGGTATATGCACACCGCGATCCAGAGACGAGTCGATCGAGCGTCGCAAGTTCGACACGATCTATTTTGAACATCTGAGAGCTACGTGCTGCTGCAGCTCACAAGGCGCCTTGCGGAAAGCCTTGATACGCAGTTATTCGGCGTGCAAACATGGGATATTCACGGCGACATTTGCCGCATCGGCGAAAGGCAATACGAGTGAGTAACGCGACGACGAAAGGCATCATTCTCGCGGGCGGCACCGGCTCGAGACTTCATCCACTGACCTTGTCTGTCAGCAAGCAGCTCATGCCGATCTATGACAAGCCGATGATCTACTACCCGCTGTCGACATTGATGATGGCCGGTATACGGGACGTGCTCGTTATTACGACGCCGGATGATCAAAGCGCATTTGCGAAACTCCTCGGCGATGGCAGTCAGTGGGGCATCTCGATAAAGTATGCCGTGCAGCCGGAACCCGGCGGGCTTGCGCAGGCCTTTATTATTGGCGCGAAGTTTATCGGGGACGACTCGGTCGCACTGGTCCTTGGTGACAATATTTTTTACGGACACGGCTTGGGGCAACAATTGCGGCGAGTGGCTGATGCGTCGGGCGGTGCAACCGTGTTCGCCTATCACGTCAAGGATCCCGAGCGCTATGGTGTCGTGCACTTCGACAAGAATGGAAAAGTCCTGGGCGTCGAAGAAAAACCGGCAGAACCAAAGTCGAATTACGCGGTGACCGGGCTGTATTTCTATGACTCCCGTGTCGTCGAAATCGCGAACAACCTGAAGCCCTCGGCACGAGGCGAACTGGAAATCACCGACATCAATCGTTGGTATCTCGCCGACGGCTCCCTGCACGTTGAATTGATGGGTCGGGGTGCGGCGTGGCTGGACACCGGTACCCATGAATCGCTCCTTGAAGCGGCCCAGTTTGTGCAGATCATTGAGCAGCGTCAGGGCTTGAAAATCTGCTGTCCCGAGGAGATTGCTTTCAACAGCGGCTTCATCGATGCGGATCAACTGAAACTGCTGGCGAGCCGCCTCGGCAAAAACGGCTACGGCGAGTATTTGATCGAAGTATTGACGGACCTGACGTTGCAATGAAGTTCACGCCAACCCGGATACCGGACATCGTTATCGTCGATCACGATGTGTTCGAAGATGATCGCGGTTTCTTTATGGAAACCTGGCAGCAACGGGCATTCGAGGCAGCCGGCATCGATGCCCGGTTTGTGCAAGAAAACTATTCGATGTCGTCAAAAGGAGTACTTCGTGGCCTGCATTACCAGCTGCAACAGCCGCAGGGAAAATTGATTCGCGTGGTCGTTGGTGAAGTTTTCGATGTCGCCGTGGACGTGACGCGGTCGTCCCCTACCTTCGGCCAATGGGTCGGTGTAACCTTGTCCGCGGCAAACAAGCGGTCCCTCTGGGTTCCTCCCGGGTTTGCGCACGGATTTTTCGTCACAGGCGAATCGGCGGAGATGATCTATCGATGTACGGACTATTACGCTCCGCAGCATGAACGCACACTGCAATGGGATGACAGGGACGTGGCCATCGACTGGCCGTTAACCGATCTCGAGCCGCCGGTGCTATCCGCCAAGGATGCCGCCGGTGCGTCGCTAAAGGAAGCCGATTTTTATGCGTAGCGTGATGGTGACTGGAGGCGCCGGCTTTATCGGCGCGAACTTTGTTCACTACTGGATTGATCGTTACCCGGACGACCGGCTCATTGTCCTGGATGCCCTTACTTACGCCGGCAACCAGGCAAACCTCGAGCCTGTGCAGAAGCAGGCGAATTTTCGATTTGTGCACGGAAACATTCTCGATCGGGCGCTGATCAGTACGCTGATGCGCGAGGAAGGGATCGACACAATCGTTCATTTCGCCGCCGAATCTCACGTCGATCGATCCATTCACGAACCGGACGCCTTTATCCAGACGAATGTCATCGGCACACACAACCTTCTCATGGCGGCGCGCGAACTGTGGCTGGATAGCGACAAGGCGCCCGCTGCGCATCGCTTCCACCACGTTTCGACGGACGAAGTTTACGGGTCGTTGCGGGCCGATGACGCCGCGTTCACCGAAGCAACTCCGTATGCACCGAATTCGCCCTATGCCGCGAGCAAGGCGTCTTCCGATCACCTCGTTCGCTCTTATCACCACACCTTCGGACTTGAGGTTACGACCAGTAATTGCTCCAACAACTACGGGCCGTACCAGTTCCCCGAAAAGCTGATTCCGCTCATGATCGTGAATGCTCTGACAGGCCAGCCATTGCCGATCTATGGCGACGGCAAGAATATTCGGGACTGGCTGTACGTAACGGATCATTGTCGCGGCATCGACCTGGTCATCAGCAAAGGCCGGCTCGGCGCTACTTACAATATTGGCGGCAACAACGAGTGGCAAAACATCGATATCGTCAAACAGGTATGTGCCAGTCTTGACAGTATTTTTGCCGGGAACGAAGAGCTCTCCACCCGGTTTCCGGACGCGCCGGCGGCCAAAGGCCGAAAGTCAGAGTCGCTGATTACTTTTGTCAAGGACCGGCTGGGACATGATTGGCGCTATGCGATCGATGCGACATTGGCGACCAGCGAGCTCGGCTATGCCCCGCGGCAAAGTTTTGAAACAGGTATCGAGCTAACGTTGAACTGGATGCTGGAAAACGAGAACTGGTGGCGCGCCGTTATGGACGGCAGCTATCGTGACTGGATCAGCAAAAACTACTAAGACAACGCCTGATTCGCGATCGCTCTCGGGCTCAGCCACGAGCCGTTTCGAAAAACGCCGGAATAGTACTTTAATAATCCAGTAAACATCCTGCTGCGTACGCGCAGTGCCGGGACCTGGCGCAGTGTGAACAAATCCAGGGTCGACGCGACGATCAGCGCCGGTAGCCGAAGCACAATGATCAGCATGTGCGTCAGATAACGCTCCGGACCGGTCGTGTGTCGACTGGTATAAACGTGTTTCGAGATGATGACCTCGAGTTTGGTCATCGACTTCACTGCGACATTGAGTCGGCTGGATCCCCCATGCGCGTGAATGACCTCGACTTCGGGCACATATGCGACGCTTAGCCCTATGTCGTGTGCCTTGCGGCACAGGTCCGCGTCTTCAGCGTACATCCAGTAATCTTCGGTCCAGCCGCCAATAGCATCGAAGTCGGCACGATCGATCAACAAGACCGAGCCGGTCACCCAGTCGCAGTAGGTCAATGTCTCGTGTCCCGCGCGTGGATCCGGAAACCTGGACGGCATCAGGACGCGCAATAGTGCTTTCAGCGTTTTGCTTTGATTCAACAGGCTCGGAAAGTCATCGAACACTTTTTGGGGCTTGCCGTCACCCGATAGCTGCCGCGGAGCGACGACCCCGATATTGTGCCGTTTCTTGACATCGATCAGCGCCTCGATGCGCTCGCACGTAGCAATGACGTCCGGATTCATGAAAAGCAGCTGTTCGCCCGTGGCCGCCGCGACACCGATGTTGCAGCCGGCCCCAAAACCACTGTTGAGCGGGTTGGCTATGAATGTCACCCATGAAAATCGAGCCGAGAATTCGGCGAATGGCTCGGGGTCCGATTCGTTGTCGACCACAATAACTTCCCAGCCTTCAGGAAAGCCCGGTTGCAGTGCGACGAGCGCCGATTCGAGGTGACTCCAGGAACGGTAGTTGACCGTAACAATGGATAGTGTCATGCCCCCATAACACCTGACAGCCGTGTCGCTAGCGAGGGCAAAGCTGATCCAGAAGATTGCTGCCGATAATGCCGGCTCCGCCGGTGACAATATGCATACTATTGTTTTCTCGACCGATCCAGGTTGCCAGCGACTATTCGTCGCCGTCCATCATATGATATTGCGCCCCGCAATACGGGCACTTGGCCTCACCCGTCGCCTCGATTGGCAAAAAGACCTTCGGATGCGAGTTCCAAAGATACATGCCCGGCATGGGACAGCTGAGCGGCAGGTCCCTGGGACGAACCCCGTAGTTGTGTTGTGCGTTCGCCGGAATCAGGTTCTGGTCGACGCTACCTGCTTTGGCTGCCACGGCCACCCTCGTCTCTTTGAAGGAAAGAAAGCGAATTATAGGCGCTGTGTCGCGCCACGGCCATGCTCAGTCCAGCCAATGGCTCCAGACACTCGCAACGAATTCGCGCTCTTTGCGAAATTCTTCGGCACCGGCCAGCGGCGGCTGATCGTCAAGTACCAGGTGATGCTGTCGCAGGCGGTAGCTGCGGTAGCAATCCTGAAGCCGGTCGCCGTCGCCCGGTGCAAGACAACCTGCTGCCACGAGCGCATCGATTTGACGAATATTGTCAGAATAGACAATGACATCCGGGTGCGCTTTCGCCTGGCTCAACACGAGATACTGAACCAGGAACTCGATGTCGCCAATGCCGCCCGCACCGTTTTTGAGGTCGAATTGCCGGGCATTACTGCGGTCAAGTTCCTTGCGCATGCGCTGCCGCATGGAAATGACGTCGTCGCGCAGCGCATCGCGTTTCACGCGTTCAATCAGAGTCTCCCTGCGAATTCGCTCGAACTCCTCCGCCACAACCTCGCTACCCGCGACCGCCCTGGCGCGCAGCAGCGCCTGATGCTCCCATGTCCAGGCATTGTCTACCTGGTAGCGCTCAAATGCGCCTGTACTGGTTACCAGCAATCCCTTTTGGCCGTCGGGCCGCAAACGCGTGTCTATTTCGTAAAGCTGTCCCGAGCCCGTTTGCGTTGTCAGAAATAGCACGAGACGCTTGATCAGCCGGGCAAAGAACATCGTGTTATCCAGCGGCTTGTCGCCATCGGTCATCCGGGACTCACCATGGGAGTCGTGCAGGAACACGATGTCGAGGTCGGAACCATACGATAGTTCGAGGCCGCCGAGCTTGCCGTAGCCAATAATGCCCAGTCCCGCTTTGTGCGTAACGCCATCGACCAGGAAACAGGGTTCGCCATGGCGCGCAGTAAGGTCCCGCCACGCAACGCTCAGCGCTTCATCGAGCACTGTTTCTGCCAGCCAGGTGAGGCCATCGCTGACTTTCATGATCGGCAGGCTGCCATGAAAATCGGCGACCGCGATTCGAAACATCATCGCACGCTGATACTGAACAATCGCATGCATCTGCGCTTCACTGTCAGCTGCCGCCAGTCCGGCAAGGCGCTGTCCGAGATCGGCCGACAGCTCTGCTTTCGTGACAACGGCCGAATGAATGCGCGGGTCCAGCAGCTCATCGAGCAGCACGGGAGAACGCGCTATCTGGTCGGCGATGTACTGACTACGCGAGCAAAGATCCACGAGCCGCGTCATCGCTGAACGGTTCTCATTGAGCAGGGCGAGGTAGGCGCTACGTCGCAAAATACGCTCAACGACGCTCAGGGTGCGCGTCAGGGCGGACAGCGGTGCATCAGTTTCTATCGAATCCACAATCAGCTCGGGCATGAATCGTTGCAGCCGATTTGCAGCAATGGCATCGATTTGCTTTGTCGACGCGGCGTTGGCGAAAGACACGAGCGTGGCCGCAATGTCCGCTACGTCCTCTGCATTCGCCGCGCGCAACAATTCGCACCATCGCTCTTCGCTGGCGTTGGCCTCCCATGCTCGCTCCAGCTGCTCGCGCAACGGCGCCGCCGCGTCACTTTGGTCGCGAAACGCGACCCTCTCGAATTCCTGCGAAATAACCTCGCGGTGCCGCGCGAGATCCGCGCGCAGAGCGTGCCAGTCGACATAGCCCATTGCCAGGCACAGCCGTGCCCGGTCGGTCGCATCTTGAGGGAGATCGTGGGTCTGATAATCACGAATGGCCTGAATGAAATTTTCCAGGCGCCGCAGAAACCGATACGCTTCGCGAAGGCGCGACGCGCGGTCTGCGGACAGGCCGCGACTACCCACGAGTTTCGGCAAGACAGTCTGGAATTGTGGACCCTGGAGAGCGACCTCGCTGCCGCCGCGAACCAGCTGAAACGACTGCACGATAAACTCGGCTTCCCGGATTCCGCCCGGACCGAGCTTGACGTTGTCCACGAGCTCCCGACGCCTGACTTCCGCCGCAATCATCGCGTGCATTTCGCGCAGCGACTCGAAGACGCCGTAGTCGAGATAACGGCGGTACACGAACGGTGCGATCAGGTTGTTGTTGAGCTCGTTGCGTACCTCAGTTCCGGGATCGGGCCCGACAACGCGCGCCTTGATGTAAGCATAGCGCTCCCAGTCCCGACCATGCTGCAGGAGATAGGACTCCAGCGCCGCGAAACTGACCACGGGCGGCCCACTCTCGCCAAACGGCCGCAGCCTCGTATCGATGCGGAATACAAAACCATCAACGGTAACTTCATCGATCAGCGCAATTACGAGCCGGGACAATCGCCCGAAATACTCCTGTGCGCTGACGGTCCGGGCACCATCGGTTTCGCCCTCGTCGCTGTACAGAAAAATCAGATCGATATCTGATGAAAAGTTGAGTTCATGACCGCCCAGCTTGCCCATCCCCAGGATAAGCAGCGGCACCGTTTTCCCCGAATCATTGCGCACCTGGCCATAACGCGGCTCGAGCATGCGCGTTGCGCAGCGAGTCGCCGCATCAAGCATCGCGTCGGCCAGGTCCGAAAGCTGTTTGAGTGTCTCGTCGAGATCAGCGAGAGAGAAAATCTCCCGCCAGAGAATCCGCAGCAGGGCGCGATTACGGGTTCGGCGCAGTCCCGATTTGACCTCATCCACAGCGGCATCACTGTCGGCGAGAGAGGCGAGCTGCGCTTTGTCGACGTCTGAAAACTCCTTGAACGAAGCCATGTTGTCGACGAACCAGCCCCAGTTTTGCAGCACGACATTGGCGCCGAATTCGCTGCAGGCGACGAGGCGGACCAGCGGTTCGACCTGTTCAGCCCGCAAATCCGACAGGCCGTGCTGATCGTTCAGCCGTTCGAACCACCGCCTTACAGGAGGCTGCAATTCCTGCACCAGCGCATCGGTGACGCTGGCAATCCGGTTTTCCACGCTGCTTCCCATGGCAGGACACTACCAGTCTGATGAAAAAACGGCGAGAGTCCGGCACTATTGATTTCGTGGCCGACAGACACCTTCTCATCGTGTATCACTCGCAGTCCGGAACGACGACCCGCATGGCAGATGCCGTGATCCGCGGCGCAACACATGCGGACGTCAGTGGCGTCGATGTTCGAGTGAAATCAGCGCTCGATGCGGATGCCGGGGATCTGCTGTGGGCAGACGGCTTTATCCTGGGCACGCCGGAGAACTTCGGTTACATGAGCGGCGCGATGAAGTATTTCCTCGATCGCGTTTACTACCCGTGCGAGGGCAAACTCAATGGCCGTCCCTGGGCGCTGTTCGTGCGCGCCGGCAACGATGGGACCGGCGCGATCTCGAGCATTCGCCGCATACTCACGGGACTCGCAGTCAAGGAGGTTCAGGAACCGTTGCTCATCAAAGGTGATTTCGACGAGGCCAGGCTGGCCGACTGTGAGGAACTTGGACTGACCATGGCTGCCGGACTCGAGGCCGGCGTATTTTAGTGGCCTAAAGTGCCGACGTTTGCTTCGAATCCGTGAGTTGCGACAGCATGGACTCGAGTGGCACAGGCTTGCCGTAGATATGGCCCTGGGCGAAGTCGACGCCCAGCTTGGTAATCAGCTGGCGTGCCAGGTCTGATTCGACGTACTCGGCAACAGTCTTGAGGTCCATGACCTGCGCCACCTGCGTGATGGCCGCGACCATTGATTCCGATATCCGGTTTTCGGTGATGTCGCGGATGAAACTGCCGTCAATTTTGAGTATGTCGACATTGAAATTCTTGAGATAGGCAAACGAGCTCAGCCCGGCCCCGAAGTCGTCAAGCGATATCGTGCAGCCAAATGCCTTGAGCTCGTCAATGAACGTCTGCGCTTTCGCGAGGTTTGAAACCGCAGCCGACTCTGTGATCTCGAAGCACAGCGTCGATGGCGGCAATCCGCTGTGCCGGATTTCTTCTTCGATAAACTCAAAAATGTCGTCGTCGCCCAGCGACTGCCCGGACAAATTGATCGACACAACAGCGCCGGTCGCACCGACTGAATCCTTGATGTCTGACAGCGCTGCGATCGCGTTCGAAACCACCCATCGGTCGATCTGCGGCATGATGTGGTAGCGTTCCGCAGCCGAGAACAGCGCCTTTGTTGACACCGCATTGCCATCGGAATCGACCATGCGTAGCAGGATCTCGTAACGCGGGTCATTTGAAGTGCCGTGCAGACTTACTATCGGTTGTGCTCGTAATTCAAATCCTTCGCCGTCCAGTGCTTTCTGAATCTCGGCAATGAGCTGCATGTCGTCATAGCGTCGGATAATGCTCTGGTTGCCGGCGTCGAAGACCTCGACACGATCTCGCCCGTGGTCTTTTGCCGACTCGCAGGCCATGCGAGCTGTAGTAAGCGCGCTGCCGTCATCACCATTGCTGTGAGTAAACTCCGCGATGCCTATGCTCATCGTGATCTGCAGGGATTTGTCGCCCTGCAGATAGCGTAGTGCTGCACGTTTCTCACGAACCTCGTTCGCAAACTGCAGCGCCGCGTCTGTGTCCGCGTGCGTCAGCAATATGCAGAATTCGTCGCCTGCCAGGCGCGATAGCACCGCACTGTTCGGCAAGTCTTCCTCGAGCATGCGGGAAAACTGCAGGATGACTTCATCACCGGCCTGGCGACTAAACGTGTCGTTCACCAACTGCAGGTTGTCGAGATCAAAATAGATCAGCTGGTGCGTATCTGTATCGGAGGTCAATGCATTCCAGGATTCATGCAGCTGCGCCTCAAATCCGGAACGGTTCATGAGACCGGTCATTGCATCGAACGAGTGCTCGATAACATACTCGACTTTACGAACAATATGAGACATGAAACGCCGGTCGCTGTTCGAAAACGCTTTTTTGTCTACACGCCCGAGCTGTGCGAACACGCCTTCGACATTGCCGTATTGGTCGAGCAGCGGACTCAGCAGCGTCTGGTAGCCTTGTTCGGCCTTGTTCGTTGCCCCTTCAATCGCAGGAATCTCAAAGATCAACGGCTGTCGCTGTCCCTCCAGTTTCGGCAATAACTTGTCAATCAGGTATCGATCCAGCACCTTCCGATTTACGTTCTTCCAGCTTGCATGCGTCGCGCTGATCCGAATCCGCTTCGACGGAATCAGCAGTACGCTGTAGTTGATACCGAGGTAACGCCCGCTTCGTCCGACGAGTTGCGCCAGCTGCGAATGGCGCCTGGAAGCGCCATGAATTTTTTCGTCGACCTCGTAGACGAGTTTTAACTCTATTTCGACTTCGTCAGCACGTTTCTTCGACGCGGCCAGCTCCTGTCCTATGCGCAGTGTTTCCCCGATGAGTTCTACGGCAGGTTCAAGGATGTTCTTGAGCAGCTTCGGATTAAAGGACGCAGACTTGCCGACGTTTTTTGAAAACAGCGAGACGAGGATGCCGATCACGTCGCGTTCCTCGCCGTAGACCGGCAGAACCAGCACAGTCCTCGCAGAGGGTAGCGTTCTCTTCAGTATCTCGGCGTTGAACTTGAGGCCGGCAATAATCTCTTCCGGGAGTTCGGCAACGAAGTTGTCGATCTCGAAGTCGTCGGCACTTTCACTGCTCCAGACGCAATGTCGGGCGAGATTGTAAAAACAAAAAAGCTGTGCTCTCGGTACAAGCGATTGCAGCAGACTTGCCGCCTTGCCGACATCAGTTCTTGTTTCCTGGCTGCGCATTTCTGCAGACACTGGCGTTCCATTCCCTGGTGAACGGGTTTCAGTGGCTCAGAATGCCTGTCGCCGCCCGAAAGCGCTGTGACTCAGGTCTCAGCAGACGCTCGTTTCCCTTGGCGATTCAGCAAATTACACGCGATTTTGCACATATGGGCCAAAATCCGAACAGATGCGGGCATTGCGCCCGGTGTGCTATTGAGCCGCCAGCCAGTCGTCGTCCGAGCCCTCTTTGACGCCCTCGAACAGCGGAGTACTCAGATAACGCTCCCCGGTATCCGGCAACATCGCCAGAATCACGGATCCTTTGGGCGCTTTCCTGGCGACTGCGAGCGCCGCCGCCAGCGTCGCGCCCGCAGAAATCCCTGTGAAAATGCCCTCTTTCGCGGCAAGCTCCCTTGATACCGCGATCGACTCGTCATCGCTAACCGGCACGAGTTCGTCGAAAACTTCGCGGTTCAAAACGTCCGGGATAAAGTCCGGCGTCCAGCCCTGAATCTTGTGTGGGTTCCATTCCTTGCCGGCGAGCAGCGCCGCGCCGGCTGGCTCGGTAGCGACAATCGTGACGCCGGGCCGGGCTACCTTTAGCACCTCGCCCACGCCGGTCATCGTGCCGCCGGTGCCGTATCCTGTAACCCAGTAGTCGAGGCGCCTGCCGGCAAAGTCCTTGAGTATTTCGGGGCCCGTCGTATGGCGGTGATACTCGGGGTTAGCCGGATTTTCGAATTGTCTTGCGAGAAACCAGCCGTGCTTTTCGGCGAGCTCCTCTGCTTTCTTGACCATGCCGGTGCCGCGCTCGGCGGCGGGCGTCAGTATTACTTTTGCACCGAGCCCACGCATGATCTTGCGCCGTTCGATCGAAAAAGAATCCGCCATCGTCGCAACGAACTGATGACCTTTCGCCGCACAGACCATGGCCAATGCGATGCCGGTATTGCCTGAGGTCGCCTCGACAACGGTTTGGCCCGGCTTCAGTGTGCCGCGAGTTCGCGCATCAGTGATTATTGCGAAGGCAAGACGGTCCTTTACCGAGGCCATTGGATTAAATGACTCTACCTTTACGTACATCTCCACGTGATCAGGGGCCATGTGATTGAGGCGCACTACAGGCGTATTGCCAATGGTCTCGAGGATATTGTTATAGATCATTTTCTTATCCTTGATTCTTTTGATCCTGATACAGTGTTTAGCACAAAATCAGCGAAATTGCGTACCTGAAATGCGCAGGGATTGCCTTATACTCGATCAAAGCCCTTGTACCCCGATGACGAGATCATTACGCGCCGCAACTGAGCGGCCGAGACGTCGTCAGATGAACGACACAGCGCGACAATCCGAAACATGAAACTTCAACAACTGAAATACCTGCTTGCGATTGCCGATAACGGGCTGAACATCACGGCAGCCGCGGAGCGGCTGTACACCTCGCAACCCGGTGTCAGCAAGCAGCTCAAGCTGCTTGAGCAAGAACTCGGACTACAGCTGTTTACGCGCAAAGGCAAAAGTCTTGATGGCATCACCTCGGCCGGCGAACAGGTCATCGAACGCGCCCGCATTATCATGCAGGAAGTCGAAAATATTCGCCGGCTTGCCTCGGACTACTACCAGGAAGAGGAAGGTTCGCTGTCGATTGCAACCACACACACGCAGGCACGCTACGTGTTGCCCGAGATTATCCGTGAATTCCGCAACCGCTTTCCAAAAATCGGCTTGAACCTGCATCAGGGCACCTCTGAGCAGATCGCCGACATGGTTGCAGCGAATAACATTGACTTCGCTATTGCTACCGGCTCGACAGATTTGTTCTCTGAACTGATGCTGGTGCCCGCCTATCGCTGGGATCGTTCGATTATTGTCCCGACAGAACACGAGCTTGCGAAACACGACCGCAAGCTCACGCTACACGACCTCGCGCAATATCCGCTTGTTACCTATGTATTCAGTTTCGGCGGTCAATCGTCGCTTAAGAAGGCGTTCGAAAACGAGGGGCTGGAACCCGACGTCGTATTTACGGCTCGTGATGCTGACGTAATCAAGACTTACGTGCGGATGGGGCTCGGCGTCGGAATTGTCGCGAGCATGGCAGCCGACTGTGCGGACAAGAAAGACCTGGTGGCCATCGATGCTGAAGGATTGTTCCCGCGCAGCACAACCTGGATCGGCTTTCGAAGAGATGCGGTACTACGACGTTACATGGTCGAATTCATGCAGCTCTTTGCGCCTCACCTGACATCAAGACATATCGAGGAAGTACGGCAAGCCTCTACTCAGCAGGCTATTGATGAACTCTTCAGAAATATCGAACTTCCGGTTCGAAGCGGCTGCGCCGACGGGATAATCGAGACGGCGTGAAAACCATCGTCCAACAAGCTCAATAAATCCGAATCCCGCCGTGTCGTTTGCGGCTGCTGTAGTCGACCCACCACAAGCCCAATAAAAAACCGCCAATCAGACAGACCCCGATGGCCGCCCCGACCCAACTCAGCGGCAGGCTGCCTTTGTATCGCTCCTTCAGGCCCTGGATGCTCGCGTTCTCATCCTTTAAATCTGCGATCTCGGCTTCGGCGCTGTCGATCTTTGATACAAGTTCTGCCGCCTCGTCCTTGAGCTCCTTGATCGTTGCGGCTGGTGCCGCAAACGACCGCCGGGTTTCCTCCAGCTCGGCCAGCAGCGCGTCTCGCTCGGCGATCGTCTCCGCCACAATCAGCTTGGCCGGCTTGTCGGCAACCAGATAAGCGGCTTTGACGTAGCCCCGGGCACCATCGGGAAGCTGCACGTTGGCATAATTGCGGTCCCGCGAGATAATTTCGAGTGCTTGCCCACTATCGAGCATGCGAAATGCACGGTCACTCGTGTCCGGAGCCTGGTGCAAACCCAGCCTCAGGTTGTCGGTGATATACGCCGTCTCGGCGGCCGCAACGATGGGCAATAATGCGAGAACCCCTATTACCAGACGCATTGTCAATCTCCTTTGTTCGCGGCGAGTGTACTACATGGCCTATGAATTGCGACGTCGACTATTGCTCATAAAGCCAGCGCAACAGCGCTTCCTGTACTTCTTCACCGGGCCCGCGATGGATGTCCTTGTGATTTTGCATCGCAACAACGGCCAGGCGCCGGCCCGATCTCGACTGCAAATATCCGGCTACAGCGGTCACGTCATCCATGGATCCGGTCTTGAGGTGCGCTTTGCCGATCAAATCGGTGCCCCGAAACCGACGCGACAGCGTACCATCGAGTCCCGAAATCGACATCGACGCCAGGTATTCGGGCATGTAGGGCTGACGCCACGCGAACGTCAATAATGAACCCATCTCCTTCGCCGCAATTCGCGAACTCCTCGACAATCCCGCGCCGTTTTCTATCCCCAGCTTGCGGGACTCCAGGTCGTTTTCGGCCAGCCAGCCTGCTATGACCTGCCGACCCCCTTCCTCGGTGCCCGGCACCCCGTTTACTTCGGCCGACAGCGTGTAAAGCAGCTGGCGTGCCATCACGTTGTTGCTGTGCTTGTTGACGCGGGCGATCATTTCGCTCAGCGGTCGCGACTCGAAGGACACGATCGGCTCGGCATCGGGATTGGCTAGCGCATTTTTCCAGCTGCCGCTGAATTCGCCACCGGACTCGCGCCATAACAACCCGAACAGGCCGTACACAAATTCGTTATGGGACAGTGCGGCACGGTCCATCGCGTATCTTTTGCAGCCGTCCGGGAATTTCCCGGAAAAGGTCACTTCGTCGACCGGTTCGTTCGTGCTGATCGCTATGCCGCGCTGGTAGCCGCGACAACGGCCCGCAGCAAGACCCAGCCGGTTACGTACGCGCACGTTGTCCAGCGCCGGGTCCAGGCGAATGCTAACAGTCCCTGACTCATGATCCGGCTCGAACCAGTAGCGCACAACCTTGAAGTTCATCAACAGCGCATTCGGTGCGACGTTGTAGGCCCGCAGCGGTTGTCTGTCGAATGCGGCCGGGTCGTAGTTTCCGACTTCAAAAAAACTGTCGTCGATCAGCAAGTCTCCGTCGATCTGGCGTATTCCCGCCCGGCGAATGGCGCGCAGCAACTGCCAGACCCGCTCCGTGACCAGAAACGGGTCGCCGTAGCCTTTGATCAACAGATCGCCATCCAGCCTATCACCGTGAACATCGCCGTTCGCATAGACTTCGGTCTTCCAGCGGTATGCGGGACCCAGAACATCCAGCGAGACCAGCGTCGTCAGCAGCTTGATCGTGGATGCGGGGTTCCTGGGCTCGCCGTCGAGCCACTGCAGCACGGTTTCGCCCGTATCAACATCTTCGACATAGATGCTCAGCGAATCGTCGGGCAGCTGGCGGAGCTTCATTACGCTCTGCACCCGCAGCGGCAGTTCGCTGTCGGCGGAATATGCCGCAGTAGCCGCAAGCATGCACAGGCCCAGCGCGAACAGGGATTTCATGAATTCAAACCCAGTGAATCAATTTCAATCGACATTGTCAGCTTCCAGTGCTGGCAGGTGCCGTGCCAGTGCGCGGCTTGCCGTCCGGTGGATCGCCCACGTCAGTACGATGATCGCAGTAATTCCGGCCGCTGCAATCCAGTAGCCGAGGTCCGACGGCGTTGCCTCGCCCGAAAGGATCTGGCCAAGGTCCCGCGCCAGGGTGCCAAGGTAAACGTAAAGCGCAACGGCGGGCAGCATTCCCAGCGTTGTCGCGAAGAAATGTGTCCGTGGCCTTACGGAAGTAACTCCGTAGGCGTAATTCAGTACATTGAATGGAATAATTAGCGACAAGCGTGTCAAAACAACTATCAGGAACGCTTCTTCCTGCAGCCCTTTTTCGATCGCTTCGAGTCGCGTGTTGCCGGACACTTTTTGCTCAACCCATCGGCGAGCACCTCTTCTGCCCGTGAGGAATGCGCACTGGGCGCCTACAGCAATACCCGCGGCGGCATACAGAAAGCCGGGCACCAGGCCGAACAGGAATCCCGCGATCATCATCGAGACGGAGCCCGGCAGGAACAGGATCGTCGCCGCCGCGACGCATGCCGTGTAAGTGATTGGCCCGGCAACCGGATGCTCTCGAGACCAATCGCCGATAACCACAATCCATTCAGCAAACGGTAAGACCCAGAGGGAATAGACGAGCGCCAGGAAAACAATCGCAAGCAGTATTCGATTAATGACCAGTTTGTTAATAATCTGATTTTTTCCCTGTCTGAATACGGCTGGCACTACGACGATGGTCGTTTGATTTTGTAGCTACGCATGCGATCTGCCAGCGTAGTGGGCCTGACGCCCAGCAGCTCGGCCGCCCCACCTGCACCTGAAACTCTCCAGTTCGTTTGCCGCAACGCTTTGACAAGATTGGACTTCTGCAGGTCCTTGATGTCTTTTTCGGTCAGTATATCTGCACTGCTGGCCTCGATTTCCTGCGCTTCATCGGTCTCGCGCTTGAGATCCGGCATCGATAAATCCAGTCGCAGCACCTTGCCTTGCGACAGGATTACGGCACGCTCGATGACGTTCTTGAGTTCTCTCACGTTGCCTGGCCACTGGTAGGCGCGGAGGTTTGCAGTCTGCGCACGAGTCAGAGTAAGTGCTCCCCGGCCAAAGTCCTTGCACGTCTGTTCGAGAAAGTGCTGAGCCAGCTGCACAACATCATCACCGCGTTCGCGAAGCGGTGGAACATCGACCGGAAACACACTCAGGCGATAAAAAAGATCTTCACGAAATGTGCCATCGACGATCAATTGTTCCAGGTTACGGTTCGTTGCCGCGATGACGCGAACGTCAACCGAACGGGTTACGTCGTCACCCACACGCTCGAACTCGCTCTCCTGCAGCACACGCAAAAGCTTACCCTGCAATTCGAGCGGGATCTCGCTGACTTCATCAAGGAACAGCGTACCGCCGTCAGCGAGCTGGAATCTCCCGATTCGATCTCGATGCGCTCCCGTAAAGGCACCTTTTACATGCCCGAAGAATTCACTTTCAAATAACTCCTTTGGAATCGAAGCACAGTTGACTTTTACGAGCGGACCTGTCGCCCGCGAAGAACGAACGTGAATCGCATGAGCGACCAGCTCTTTGCCGACTCCGGACTCTCCCTGTACGAGTACATTCGCGGGCGTTTCGGCCACGGCTTCGACGCGCTTCAACATCCGCCGCAGTGCTGCACTGGTGCCAACGATTCGGCCGAAATTCATCGCCACGTTAACCTCTTCGCGCAGATAGTCTCGCTCCCGCTCGAGTTCTTCGCGCAGCCGGGCGTTCTCCACGAGCGTGCGACGCAACTTGCGTTCCGCCCGATTGCGCGCTGTCACGTCTTTTGATGCGACGAGCATGTGTCCGAAATCGTTATGATCGTGGCGATTGGGAATTGCCGACATTACGAGATCGATTGTTTGCCCGTTCCGGGTGACCATCTGCCGTTCCAGGTTGTTGAAAGCGCCTTGCTCGATCAGCTCGAGCAAACCGCCGTCGGCATACTTTTTGCGATCGGCCGTGCTGAAGAAATCGGTAATCGGCCGGCCGACTACTTCCTCTCGCTTGTAGCCCAGCTTCTGCAGCCAGTGATCCGTCACGGTAACGATCAGGCCCTTGTCGTCGACCGTATGCAACATTGCCGGCGTCGACCGGTACAGGTTGCGATACTTGAGGTTCGCCCGCGCCTGATCAGATATCTCCGTGTACATTGCAACCGTGCGCAGGAACTCTCCGTCGCGGTCGTATTCCACAAATGCATTGGTCAGACAATCGACCTCCTCGCCTGATCGCGTGACGAAGCTGATCGGCTTGTTTTCGAGCTTGCCGGTACGCCGCAAAGCGGGCCGCAATTCGTTCTGCACGCGTTCGGCACTTTCGGGGGTCGCGAATTCTTCGGGACGGTGGCCCACCATGTCGGCCCGATCGTAGTCGAGTCGAGACAGCATCGCGTCATTCACATCCAGGAAGCCGCCGTCCTCGGCTATCGAGGTCGCCATGACAGGGGCCTTGCGAAACAGCCACTGGTAGTCGTCGGGGGTGATCATCGGCGCATCATATACGAAATTTCGTAAGTAATCCCACGGCTTTTCGTAATTTACGAATTTCCGTAATCTCCTGGCTTTGTATAACTCTCTGTTTTATCAGGTTTTTTAAAGTTGGCACGGCTTGTGCAATACGGGAAGTAGACAACGGCGATTTTGCCGATGGATTTTTGCAATACCGCGGCGCAGCAAGGTCTGCCCGCATTCGCTTAGGGACAAGATGATGAAAAGCAGGAATATTGAAAACCGACTCGCCTATATCGCAGCGCTGATTGTTCTGGTCGGCGTGAGCTGGGCTGCGGGTTCGGCATTTGCCGCCGAGCCCACCCAATTCGCGGTCGCGGCCGAGAACTACGCTGCGAAAGGCACGGTCGCAATTGCGCGCCAGGCTATGACCGAATCAGCAGCCGAAGCCGCTGAAGCGCTCAAGGCCGAAACCAAGTTCGACCTTGATAATCAGCTCAACGACCTTACATCAACCCTGATTGCCAGAGTCAAGTAGGCGATCGACGAACCCCCTCCGGCTGCATGCGGGCCAGGTTTCTCCCCCTGATAACCTGGCCCGCGGCCCCGGAACCAAGCTGGACAGGAATCCGGCTTTACGGACCATGATGGTCCGGCGGCACCCCC
>JABDOQ010000073.1 GCA_013043165.1 Woeseiaceae bacterium
CCGACGTCAGGTTCTCGAGCAGCTTGCCTGTGTTCTCATCGACAGTCTGACCGCGTGCCGCAACCAGTTCGTTGACCTCGCCACGGCCCAGATCCGCAGGAATACTGGAACAGCCGCCAAGCAGCACGACTGCAAGCAATGTAGTCGAGCGGCTGAACTGCTTACCGAGCGATCGCGGGTTTTTCGCCAAGATCTGCCGCCCGCTGACGCCGTCGCCGCCCAACTCAGTGCTCATGATCGTGCCCATCATGGGATTCGTCTGGCTCGGGTTGCGGCGGCTTGCCGTCGTGCTCTTGCGTACTATGATCGTGTTGACCGGATGTTTCCGGTTGCCCGGTCGCGTGCTCGACCTCGTGGCCGTGAGCGCCTGCGCCGTGATCGTCGGCCGCATGGTGGCCCATGCCGGCGGCACTCGCGAGAAACGCGTCGTATTCATCGGCGTCCAGCGTCGGAAGCCGTGTCATGAATGCGACGACCGGCCAGATCGCATCATCGTCATGTGTTGCGCCCCAGGCCGGCATGCCGGTCATCCTGATGCCGTGTTTCGTAACCTGGAATAATTCTGCCGGGGTCATGTGCCCGGCCGAATCGGCAAGATCCGGTGCAGGCGGATTCAGGCCTTTGCCCATGGCGTCTGCGGCCTTGCCCGGTGCGCCATGGCATCCAACGCACATGGCTTCGAAATCGTTGGCTCCCGCACGTGCGAGGGAGTCGTCGCTCAGATCGGGAACATCTATCTTTTTCGCCCGGCGTTCGATGGAGGCGTGGGACGTGGTAGACAGCAACCAATTCACAATGCCGCTGTGCGGAGCGCTTGCACTCACATCATGAATGCCGGAATAAGCGTACATGATGGTACCGACAACGCCGATCACCAATACGATGACGAGACTGAGGAGAGTTTTCATGGCGATTCTCTGAGAGTTAAACGGTGTCGCTGCTTCGCACGGGACCGCAGTCGCATGCGAGAACACATGACCGTCCACCGTCATTGATCGGTGAACGGACCGCCAACCCCGGAGGGCGGCGGTTTAACTACGCAGAGAGGATTGGAGGTCGGTAGGGTGCGTGAGGCGTCGGGCCAGCGCGAAACGCATCTGCTTTCGGTAAACGCCTTGCGTCTGTGCACAGCGAAAACGGTTCGGTTGCGGCAGACATGGCGATCGGGCTGCCGCTGGAAAGCACGCACATCGAGGCGCAATTTCCGCAACACGGACACTCGACGGAGGACCCGTGTTCTGCCTCGTCGCCGCCGCTCGCGAGATGTTTACTGTGGTCCATTCCCTGGTGAGATTGCGAAGGCGTCATCGTGGCGTGATCTGCATGTCCGCTTACTTCTGCAGCAGCGGAGGCATCGGTGAGCGCCGCATCCATTTCGCACATAGCCCCTGCCCCGGTCCACGCAGACAATACGAGGACTATGGCGAACAGGCCGGCAACGAATTTTCGCGCTCTAATCATTAATCTAAGGCTAGCTGTTTCGATTGCGTAGCACAAATGGCCCGGCCAGGAAACCAGACTGGACTGTGAGGGCCGGGATATATTATTGAATTAATTAGCTTTGTTCGGTTCACTGGTGTCTTTCCCATCCCTCTGGGCGAGGTTCAAATACCCCGGAAACATAGCCGACGGGGATGAGCCCGGGCAGCAAAACAGCTTGATTCAAATGCACACCGTTGTCCTCTAACGCTCGCTGAAGTGTTCGCAGCTTAAAGCGTCGATGCCCCGGAAAGCCGCTCACCGCGATAAGACGAGAAAGCGATCTCGAGGCCCAGGTTTCATCGTGACAAAATGTCGGAGCGATAATGGAGCCTCCCGGCCTGAGCACTCGCCGAAGCGCCTGTAGTGCAGCGGGCAGATCCGGGACCAGGTGTAACACGTTGGCGGCGACGACAGCGTCAAACTCGCCTTCTGGATAGGGAAGTGCATAGATATCAGCCTGCTCGCACGTCACGTTCTCGAGCCCGGCTTCTTGAATTCGTCGTTCAAGCGACTCGACCATCGCCGCTGCGTAGTCTGTGGCGATAATCGACCGGCTTGTTCGCGCGATGGCAGCTGTGACGATGCCTGTGCCTGACGCGACTTCGAGCACTTTTTCTCTGCCGCGAACGGCCTCACTGGCCAAGTGCAACATCCGCGGCAGCGGCCGACCCAGCACCCAACGCAGCGAGGCATCGTAGTTGCGCGCGTGCCGCTCCCAGTAACCTTTGTCACTCATCGGCTTCCGACCTGGCATCACGTAGTATCTCGATCGCTTCTTTTATGACATAGAGACCGATCAACGCGCCTATTACAAAGTCCGGGTACGGTGTGCCGAGCCAGAGCACGAGCACGCCAGCGAGAATCACGCCCAGGTTTGCCACGACATCCGCCCGCGTGAACAACCATGTCGCCCGCAGATGCACCTCGCCGGACTTCATCGGCGCCAGGAGCCGTAACACGGTCAGATTGACCGCCAGCGATAACAGGGCCGTTCCGATCATCCATTCGCTGATCGGGTCGGCACCGAATACCAGTCGTCGGCCGACCTCGACCAGTACGCCGGCACCTAGCACGAGCAGGATCCCGCCACTCAGTGTCGCGGCCCTGATCTTGAACAACGCCGATCGACCAATAGCCATCAGGGCGATCGCGTAGGCGGTAGCGTCGGAAAGCATGTCCAGCGCATCGGCCAGCAACCCCGTGGAGTAGGCGATCCAGCCGGCGAGGCCACCGATCACGGCCATCGCTGCATTCAGACCCAGCGCGACGCGGAGGACGCGGCGCTCATCCAAGGTTTTCACTTCCGGCGCTTCGCATCCACAATCAGCCACTATGAACTCCTCTGCTCCGCCCGCGTTTCAACCCATTCGTAGATGACGGGAAGCAGTATTAACGTCAGCAATGTCGACGTAATCAGGCCGCCGACGACAACCGAAGCAAGTGGCCGCTGTGTTTCTGCTCCGACACCCGATGAGAGCAACATCGGAATTAGTCCAAGAATCGCGACGCTTGCCGTCATTAGAACTGGCCTCAATCTTAGCTCCGCACCCTTGCGTACGGCATCAGCCACGGAAAGGCCCTGCTCGCGCAGCTCGTTGATGAAACTAATCAGCACGATGCCGTTCAACATTGCAACACCAAACACCGCAATAAATCCTATGGCCGATGGCACTGACACGTATTGACCGCTGACAAACAGAGCAAAGATGCCACCAATGGTGGCAAACGGCACGTTTGCGATGATCATCGTTGCGTACTTCGTCGAGTTGAAAGCCGTATAGAGCAGCACGAAGATAAAGAATATTGTCAGCGGTACGATTATCGACAGGCGCGTCAAAGCACGCTGCTGGTTCTCGAATGCGCCGCCCCACTCGACCCAGTATCCAGCAGGAAGCTCAACGCTGCTTGCAATCGCGTCGTTCGCATCCTGCACGAAACCGTCGACGTCACGTCCACGAACATCCATCTGAATTACCGCATACCTCTGCAGTTGCTCACGCCTGACGAAGGAAT
>JABDOQ010000079.1 GCA_013043165.1 Woeseiaceae bacterium
CGGGTTCACCGGTAACGGGGAGATCGCAAAATACATGAAAGAATTCGCCGAGAACGAATTTGCAAATACGCGCGGCTCGTCGACGTTCTCCGGATAGGACGGCACCTGGTTCAGCGCGTTGTTCACCTCGATCAGTGTTTGCGTCATGTCGACACCGAAGGGGAAATCCAGCTCGATAACAGCACTACCGCTGGATGCGGAGGATTCAAGGCGCTGCAGGTTCGGCAGGGTGCGAAGGTACTCCTCCTGTTCTATGAGGATTTCCTTTTCGACGTCCTGTGGGGTTGCTCCGGGCCACGATGTCTGGATTGAGACCGTACGCACCTCGAGATCCGGAATCATTTGCACGGGTACTCGAAACGCGGCCAGGACGCCCAGCACCGACACGATCAGTGCGACGACCGTCATCAGGATGCCATTTCTTACGATGGCTTCGAACACGATTAGGGTTTTCCGTCCAGTATCGAAACCGTTTGGCCTTCCTGCAGCGTTTCGTTGCCGCGGACCACGACGACGTCGCCGTCGACGAGACCGCTTGCGATTTCGACAACACCGTCAAATTCAAAGCCCGCGCGTATGACTCGCTCGTGAACGACCGGCAGTTCATCGCTGTTGTCGACTACCCATACCGTCATGCGACCATCCGGAAAGCGCAGGATCGCATCCCGGGGAACGGCCACACCGCTGCGGCCGGCGTCGATGTTGAGTTTGCCGCGCGCTGACATTCCAGGCGTTATCAAAAGCGGATTGTCGGTTTCAGAGGTGTCCGCCAGGACCCTGACGAGAAATGTTCGTGCGCTCGGGTTCTTGATCGGAACGATGGTAGCGACGTGACCGCTGACCGTGCGGTCGGTCAGGGCGTCGAGTGTGATTTCGACGGGGTCGTTGGGCGACAACGCGGCGTAGTTCTCCTGGCCGACGCGAAAGTCGAATCGCAGATTGTCGGTCGCCACCAGCTCGAGCAGTCCGTTGCCGGGATTTACCCACTCGCCGAGTTCAGCGTAGCGCTCACTGATGACACCCGCGAAGGGCGCGCTTAGCGTGTGCCGTTCGACGATGGCCTGTTGCTCGCGCGCGGCGGCCCGCGACGCCATAAGCTCCGCTTCATTACTCGATACCTCGGCCCGAAGCGATTCGATCTGCGTGCGTGCGATACCCCGCTGGGTGCCGACTTCTTCCGCCTCGGTGAAACGTCGGCTGGCATCGGCAACGGCAATCTCGCGTTGTCGCACTTCGGCGAGCGCACGTTCCAGCGCCAGTTGCGCCAATTCGGCGTCCAGTTTTAGCAGCGCGTCACCGGTCTCGACGCGATCGCCCTCATCAATAGTTAGTTCGGCTACCAGCCCGGCCACTGCGGTGGATAGCACCGCCGTACGCGGAGACGTGACTGTTCCCGTTACGTTGATCTGCTTCAGGACGGCACGCTTCGAGACGGTTTCGACCTGCACCGGCACTTCGGCGGCACCGTTGGCGCAAATGAGGCTGATGGTCAGCAGGAAGATGACGCGACGACGGTATGACATGAGCACCCTCCGACAGGTCCGGCAGGCTTTCAGGTTATTCCCCCGTATGCGGCAATTCGTCCACGTCCAGCTGCGTCAGGACCGCACCGGTATCGAATATGACCAGCTCACTCGCGATCTTGCCATCCTTGAAACGATAGCGAGACATGCCGGTGGCGCTGATGCCACTACCGGAGGTTGCGTCATCGCCCGCGGTGATGCCCGTCACGGTCCATTGCACAAATGCGCCATCAGGGCCGGCGGCAACACCGTCATTCGTAATGTGATAGTCGGGATACGCGTCATGAACCTGGCGAATGAACGCTTTCAGTTCATCCAGGCTACTGGCATTCTGATCCGGCGCCGTCCGTTCGTAGTTACTCAATGCGATCGCGTCGAGCTTGTCGACCTCCGCGCTGTCCCAGACCTCGATCAAGGTATTCACTGCTGCAATTTGCGCATTGTACGCCGCCATCCCGGCGAGCTTGGCCTCCGCCGCGGCGAGCGCCGCGCTGGCGTTGTCGTCGGTGCTGACTTTCGTGTCGCATGCAGCGAGCATAAGAGCCGGAAGAGTAAAAACGACGGCGGCAATCAGGTTCTTCTTCATCAATTTCTCCTTTGGTTTTTAAAAGCATTCGTTACCTGATAACAGGTATCAGTCTCTATCGGGATCGAAATCATTTTGCGGCCGACCTTGAGTTCAATAATGTCCGGTACTTTCGTTTCGTCACCGGCGCGCACGGATACTCGTATTCTCGCGCCCGATCGATCAAGCGGTTGAGACAACTCGCATCTGTCGACCGGAATCTGCTTCAAGATTTCCGCACCATACTTTGTCAATGCACGTCGAATGTCTGCGTTCGTTGCCTCATGTACCTCGGGCTTGTTGCTTGTTGAATGTTTCTTCGCCATGTATCTACAGACTAACCCCGAACAACGGACAGGTCACCAATACCAAGCTGGGCCTTCAAGGCGTTGATGACAGACCGGGCGGGGTTGGCAAGCGTCCTGCTGGTGCTTCCGGCAAACAACAGCGCAGCGAGTTGGTGGTCTTCGTTATAGATTGCACTACCGCTGTCTCCGCTGTCACTAAAAGGCCCGCCATTGTCCGCTGTTGGCTGTATCGCAATTTGATTCTGGAAGCGGGCAACACCCGCATCGTACTCTACATCAGTAATCACACCGATGGATACGACGTCGCCTTCCGTCCAGCCAGTAGTCCGCCCTGCCTTGTAGACCCTTGTCGACCCGACAAACTGGTCGGTCGCAGGATCGATACGAAAGTTGGGTGCAAGGCCTCGAGAAACACCGCCCAGGCCGATTCTGTTTATCTCCGTCATGGAGCGCCGATTCTCCTCGACCTCAGCGATCGCGCAGTCAACCTCATTGAACGGAATAACACTCGAAGTCGGGAACTCGATATTAACCCATGCAGACAGCTTCCCGATACGCAGCGCATTGCGGAGCTTGTTCAAAGTATCCATCATATCGAGCTCCGTTTCGGTGAGGTCAAGTGTTCCGGGCTGTACCACGGCATTTCCAACGCGGGCATCGTTCTCATTGGCGATGACGTGGTTGTTCGAGACAAGGTACAGCCGATTCTGATCGTCCTTCACGAAGAATCCCAAGGTGCCAACGGAGAGAAATTGAGGATACGCGCCGACCGGATTCGTGATTCCAATACCGCCCCGAATCGCCGCAAATCGTTTCTGCAAGTCCACGCTGGGAGGTGGCCCGCCGTATGAACCCC
>JABDOQ010000080.1 GCA_013043165.1 Woeseiaceae bacterium
TGCAGCACGATACCGGACCCCTGGTCGCCGTCATGCTGGGCGTTACGACGGCTGTAACCGGCGGCATGATTCGCGACATCATCTGCAATGAGATTCCGCTCATTTTGTCGCGCGAAATCTACGCAACGGCGGCGTTTGTTGCGGCCGTCTGCTATGTATTGGCCAGCAACATCGGACTCGGTGAATCGCTGTCACTGGGCATCGCCGTAATCGCGGGATTCGCAATACGCGCACTCGCAATTGTTTACGACTGGTCACTACCGTCGTTCGGCATGCATAAAGGAAAATAAGGGGACAGTTTACTTAATTCGTGTGGAAATTAAGTAAACTGTCCCCTTATTTTCCTTAATTTCCAGCCGCGATTTATACATTGAATCGGAAGTGCATGACATCGCCTTCCTGCACGATGTAATCCTTGCCTTCGAGCCGCAACCGGCCCGCTTCTTTCGCACCGTGTTCGCCGTTTCCGGCGACAAAGTCGTCATAAGAAATGACTTCCGCGCGTATGAAGCCTTTTTCGAAATCGGTGTGAATTTCTCCCGCCGCCTCGGGCGCCGTCGCACCGACCTTCGTGGTCCAGGCGCGGACTTCTTTCGGTCCGGCCGTAAAAAAGGTCTGCAGCCCGAGCAGCGCGTAGCCGTGCCTGATAACGCGATTGAGTCCGGGCTCCTTTGCACCAAAGTCCGCCAGAAATTCCGCCTTGTCTTCATCATCGAGCACGGCGATCTCGGACTCAATTGCCGCACAGATGGCGACGACCTCCGATCCTTCATCCTCCGCGTACGCCCGCACAGCCTCGAGGTACGCGTTGTCCACGAATCCATGCTCGTCCACGTTCGCGACATACATGACGGGTTTTGCAGTGAGCAGATGAACGCTCCTGAGAATCTCTTCCTGCAGGTCGGTCGTTTGCATGGAACGAACCGGCCGACCCTCTTCGAGATGCGCTTTGATCCCGGCGAGCGCGTCACGATGGGCTATAGCGTCTTTCTGCCCCGTTTTCGCCGTGCGCGAGGCTTTGTCGAACTGCTTTTCGACGGATTCGAGATCGGCGAGCGCCAGCTCGGTGTTGATTGTTTCGATGTCGTCCGTTGGGTCGATGGTTCCGGTTACGTGCGTCACGTCGTCGTTTTCGAAACACCTCACGACGTGAGCAATGGCATTTGTTTCCCGAATATTCGCAAGAAACTGGTTGCCGAGACCTTCGCCTTTGGATGCACCCGCAACGAGGCCTGCAATATCGACAAATTCCATGGTCGTCGGCAGGGTCTTCTGAGGTTTCACTATGCCGGCGAGCACCGCCAGGCGCGGGTCGGGAACCGGTACGATTCCGACATTCGGTTCGATCGTGCAAAACGGGTAGTTCTCGGCCGCGATCTCGGCTGCCGTCAGCGCATTGAACAGCGTTGACTTGCCCACGTTCGGCAGCCCGACAATGCCGCAGGTAATTGCCATCAGGGTTGCTCTTTGGTATGCAGCTGTTTCATTGCCGCGCTGAGACCCTCATCCAAAAGCAGCGGCATGATGTCGATCGCCTCGGCCACGTTTTTTTCGACAGAGTTTTCGACATCGTTCGACCCACGTTTCAGAACGTAGCCGGTCACTTTGCTTTTCTCGCCCGGGTGTCCGACACCCAGGCGCAGACGCACGAAGTTCGGCCCACAGTGTTGGATGATGTCGCGCAGGCCGTTGTGGCCGCCATGGCCGCCACCCTGTTTGAGGCGCGTCGTGCCCGGCGGCAGATCGATTTCATCGTGCGCCACGAGCAGCTCGGTCGGACGCAGCCGATAGTAGTCGAGCAACGCCCGGATTGGCCCGCCGCTCAGGTTCATGAAGCTCTGCGGTTTCACGAGCCAGACCTTCTCGCCGCTGAGATTGATGCGGCAGCATTCGGCGTCAAATTTTTTCTCGTAGCGAAAACTGCCGCCGTATTTTCGCGCCAGCGCGTCTACGAACCAGAACCCGGCATTGTGCAGGGTGCGCTCGTACTTTTCCTCGGGATTACCGAGGCCGGCGATGATGCGTATCTGCTTGGGCATAGGAGTGAGCTCTCAACAAAAAGACCGCCCTCTGGCGGTCTTTTCGATGAGACACCAGGGCGGGTTAATCGGTCTCGGGCTCTTCGTCTGAAGGCTCGGCATCCGGCGCCGCTTCTTCGCCTTCTTCGCCAACAACCGCCTCGAGTTCCTCTTCCTCCTCGATCACGACTTCTTTGATCACGTGGATCGAAACAACCGGGCGGTCCGCTTCCGGACCCTGTGCCAGCGCGGGCATCTCAACGCCCTCAGGCAGCTTGATATCCGATAGTGTAAGCATCTCGTCAAGCTCGAGCGTGGACACGTCGACATCGATGAACTCGGGCAGGTACCGCGGCAGACAAACAATCTCGACGTCAGTCATGATGTGTGACACCTTGCCGCCACCCTCCTTGACGCCAGGTGCTACTTCTTCGCCGATGAAATGCAGCGGCACGTCCATCTTGATCTCTTCATCCTCGACGATACGCTGGAAATCCATGTGCATGATGCGAGGCTTGGCAGGATGACGCTGCATGTCCTTCAGAATCACAGCCTGCTTCTTGCTGCCAACCTTGATGTTGAGGACGCTCGAATAGAACGCTTCATCCTCGAGCTGCTTCAGGACCTTGTTGTGGTCGAAACTCAGGGACCGCGGCGGACGCCCGGCACCGTAGATGATTGCGGGTACTTTTCCCTGGTGACGCAGGCGGCGGCTCGCACCTTTGCCCTGGTCTTCACGGATTTCCGCAATCAGATCGAAGTCGTCACTCATG
>JABDOQ010000084.1 GCA_013043165.1 Woeseiaceae bacterium
ATGCTCGATCGCTACCTGTTCGGATCCACGGGCCGAATTTCGCCCGAGGCGCCGGTGCCGGTCGTGCACGTGCGGGAAACCGATAATCGTCCCGGAGGTGCGGCAAACGTCGCCGTCAACCTTGCAAGCCTTGGCGTATCGACTTGCCTGTTAGGCGTGGTCGGTGAGGATACGGCGGCTGATTCGCTGGAGTCGATTCTGAGCCGGCGCGGGATCGTCTGCAAATTTGCTCGCGCCAAAGACCGCCCCACAACAACCAAGACACGCGTTCAGAGTCGCGGCCAGCAGCTGATCCGCCTCGACGAGGAGGACGCGAGGGCCTTGCCGGGCGACGTCATCACAAGCATGTTGCGCGATTCTCTCGATGGTGCCGGTGCCGTCGTTTTGTCCGACTATGGCAAGGGCGCACTTGCCGACGTACGTGGCTTGATCAATGTCTGTCGCGAGGCTGGTATACCTGCATTGGTAGACCCCAAGGGTACCGATTTCAATAAATACCGCGGCGCACCCCTGATAACACCGAACCAGGCGGAATTCGAGGCAGTCGCGGGGGCTTGCGACAGCGACGAGGAGCTCGTCCGCCGTGCTGCTCAGATGATAGACGAACTTGATCTCGACGCATTGCTCATTACGCGCAGTGAAAAGGGCATGCTTCTGCTCGAAGCCGGTGCAGAAGCGGTTTTTCTTTCAACGCAGGCGAGAGAGGTTTACGACGTAACCGGTGCCGGTGACACGGTAATTGGCACGCTCGCAGGCGCGATTGCAAGTGGACAGGATCTCGCATCGGCGGCGGCGCTGGCTAATTTGGCGGCCGGACTTGTCGTACGCAAGGTCGGCGTTGCATCTGTTACGCCCGGTGAGCTCAGCGTGGCGCTGCATCAACGCGGACAAGGCGGACGCGGGCTGGTCGGTCTGGACGAATTGCTCACGATGGTCGCCGAATCGCACGAGAGAAATGAGCGCGTCATCATGACAAACGGTTGCTTCGACGTCCTGCACGCTGGGCACGTCGCTTACCTGGAAGAAGCCAAGAGCCTAGGCGATCGCCTGATCGTGGCTGTAAACGACGACGAATCGGTACGACGGCTCAAAGGTGAGTCTCGTCCGATTAATACGCTGGAAGATCGTCGGCTGGTACTTGCAGGCCTGGCCGCAGTCGACTGGGTCGTGCCGTTCTCCGGGGACACGCCCGCCGCACTGATTGCAAAGGTCCTCCCCGACGTCCTCGTCAAAGGCGGCGACTACGATCCGGCGCAAATCGCGGGTGCCAGGGAGGTTTTGCAGAACGGCGGCGAAGTGCGCGTATTGTCTTTTCGGGACGGCCACTCCTCAAGCCGCATTATCGACAAACTACGCGACTAACGGCTCAAGAACCGAGGGTTCAGTGCGCTTTTTCTACAACCTCCTGACGCTTTTGTTGCTGCTTCCCTACGCGCTTTTCTGGTTAGTACGCGGAATCGGTAATCGATCATATTTCGATCGAATCGGGCAACGCTTTGGTCTGGGTTGTCCCAAAATTGATCGCTGCATATGGATCCATGCCGTGTCGGTCGGTGAGGTGCAGGCGGCATTGCCGCTAATTAGAGCAATTCGGGGACGTTTTCCGCAGCGGCAGATTCTCGTAACGACCGTAACGCCGACCGGAGCTGATCGCGTCAAAGCTGCATTTGGCGATGCGGTTCATCACTGTTATATACCGTTCGAATTTCCAGGCTGTGTGAACAGTTTTTTTAGCGCTGTGAATCCCGATGCGGCGCTGATAATGGAGACGGAAATCTGGCCAAATTTGTACCGTGCCTGCGGCGTACGCAACGTGCCGCTTGTCCTGGTAAGTGCCCGAATTTCGCCACGTTCAATAAACGGCTACCGCAGGATGATGCCATTGATCCGTGAGACGCTGTCGCATGGCATCATCATCGCCGCGCAGAGCCAGGCCGACGCAGATCGTTTCCTGTCATTGGGCGCGGATCCTGACCGGACCCGCGTGACCGGCAATATTAAATTCGACATCGAATTGCATGCGGATGTCATCCAACAGGGCAAAGCACTGCGCGCAGAGCTTATCGGCGATCGCCCTGTCTGGATTGCTGCGAGCACGCACGACGGAGAAGAGCAGCAGGTGCTGGATGCGCACCTTCAGTTGCTCGAACGCTTTCCCGGTTTGCTGCTGATACTGGTCCCCCGGCACCCGCAGCGATTCTCCGAAGTCCGTGAGCGCATCAAGACAACAGGATTGGACGTCGTCTCGAGAACCGAGGGAGTCGCCTGCTCGCCGACGACCTCCGTTTTACTCGGGGACACGATGGGCGAAGTGCCGCTGTTCTACGCGGCAAGTGACGTCGCTTTTGTCGCTGGAAGCCTGGTCCCGATTGGCGGGCACAATTTCCTGGAACCGGCGGCCCAGGCTCTGCCGATCATCACGGGACCGCATCTGTTCAATGCACAGGATATTGCTGACATGTTTGTCGAGATGCAGGCCTGTGTCATCGTCCACAACAAGGACGAGCTTGCGCTCGCACTTGCCGATCTGCTGGAGAACCCCGGAAAAGCGTCCGAGCTTGGCCGGAGGGGCCGATCGTTGCTCGAACAGAACAAGGGTGCGCTGGCGCGGCTCCTGGTTCTGGTCGAGCCTCTATTAAGCCAAAAGGCCAGCGCTCAGTAGCCGGCTCCGTCGGCCGCGGCTTCTTCCGCGATTGCCTGTTCCGGTGGCTTGCGCTCGGTGAGCCAGCGGTCAATTCGCTCGAGATCCTGAACCTCAAGCGTTCCCGCCGCCTGCTTCAGCCTGAGCGCGTTGAGCACGTAGTTGTAGCGGCTCTGGTAGAAGTTCGTGATCGCGAGGTAGAGCGAGAACTGCGAGTTCAGGACGTCGACAATTGTTCGCGTGCCGACTTCGAATCCGGCTTCGGTTGCCTGCAGCGCTGTACGGCTGGAGGCAACCGCTTGTTCCAGCGCCTTGACGCGGCTGCGCTCGGATATCACCCCGAGATAGGCGTCCCGCGCCTGGCGTTCCGTTTCCCGAGTGACGCGCTGTAACTGTTCGCGACTTGCGCGGTGTAAATAGACGGCTTCACGGACGCGTGAGGAGGTTGAGCCACCGGCGAAGATCGGCAGATTGAACTGAACGCTGATGCTGTCGCTCGTATTCTTGAAACTGTCGCTGAAGGTAATCCCGGGCGCCGTGTAGGTCGTGTCCGTATCCTGCTCACCGGTATTGGCCACGAGTTCGATGGTCGGGTAATAGCCATTCCTGCGAAAGGAGATCTCGTCGCGTGCCAGCTGTTCGTCGAGGCGGCTGGCAATCAAGTTCAGATTCTGACTCATTGAAAGATCAACCCAACTGACCTCGTCATTCGGATCTGGCGCTATCAGTGGAAAATCGTCGCCCGGGGCAGAAAGCGCCGGAACGTACTCGCCCGTGATTTCGCGAAGGAATTCGCGAGACGTGGCCAGCGATCGTTTTGCGGCTATCTCGTCCGCGATCGACTGGTCGTAGGCGGCCTGGGATTCCTGCACGTCGGTAATCGCAATCAGACCGACTTCGAATCGCTGCTTTGCCTGTTCCAGCTGCCGCGCGATCGCTGTTCGGTCGGCGTGAATCGACGTCAGGCGATCCTCTGCCGCCAGGACGTCGAAGTATCGCTGCGCGACACGCACGATCAGGTCTTGTTGGGCGGATTCCCGGACGGCCTCGGCCTTCGCAATGAGTTTGTCGGCGCGGCGCAGATTGACAATCTGGTCCCAGCGAAACAGCGTCTGGCGCAGGTTAAAGCTCCAGCTCAGTACGTCATTCTCGGTCGTGGCAGTTACCGCTACGGGCTGCTCGGAAACCGGATCGATAATCACGTCCGGTCCATCGCGTTCCGTGGTCGCATATTGGCCGCCAAACGACAGCTGCGGGAGGTAAGCTCCGCGGGCCTGGGGTCCGGCCTCGAGCGCCGCAAGCCGTCGTGCCTCGGCCTCATGAATCTGCGGATCGCTCTGCAGCGCCTGCTGGTAGATTTCGAGCAACGAGGCGGCCTGCGCGGCTCCCGGCAACACGAATGCGCCGACAATGATAGTTAAAGCTCTAATATTATTCACTTTTCTCATTTTTTTGTTCCGGAATTTGGCCGTACAAAGTGCCGAGTGTTATAGTCTACTACATCACTAAACCAGTTGAAATGTCCCGCCTCTGATCATAGATGCATCAAGCGTCGAACTGGTTTCTTTTATGCGTTTCTCTACCGTATCTAGAAAAAAAACTGCGGCGGCAATGCGCCGTCGACCAATGGCGCGAGCGTCGTTTCGAACAAAGACACAGTCTCCCAGTCATTGTCGTCGGTGCGGAGAACGAGCTTTGCCTCCATAGCCGGCGCGTCTCCGACCACTACAAACAGCTTGCCTTCCGGTTTCAATGCGTCGACAAATCGCGGATCAAAAGTCTGCAACGATCCCGTGACAGCGATAGCGTCGAAGCCGCCGTCAGGCAAGTCTTCTATCGCGTTCATCTTCTGCAACTCAACGTTGCTGATACCGCAAGCCGCGAGATTACCTGCGGCTGCTCGCAGGAAATCGTCATAAATATCGATGCTCGTGACCTCCGCCGCGAGCCTCGCCAGGCAGGCCGTCAGGAATCCGCTGCCAGTACCAACCTCAAGAACGCGCTCGCTGCCGCGCAGCCCAAGAGCCTGCAGAACACGACCTTCGACCGTGGGGGACATCATGTGTTCCCCGTGACCGATGGCAATCTCAGTGTCGGCGAATGCCAGCGCCTTGTACTGAGGCGGCACGAATTGCTCCCGCGGCAATTCTCGTAGGGTGGCAAGGACGTCTTCATCGTATACGTTCCAGCCCCGCACCTGCTGGTTAACCATCTGGCGGCGGGCGAAATCGATGTTCATAGTCGTTTTACCTGTAACTGCATGAATTCAAATAGAAAGATAAAGCTGTCGTCGCCGCGTCGGGATTTGCTGCGCGGCTCGCCCGGGCAGTGCATCCTGAATTATGGTGAATCGCGGCGGCGGGGTCACGTTGCTGGGATATGCTTACAGATGTCTGTTTATATACGCTTTCTGTTCGTCAAATCTTCGGCTGCGGAGACGCCTAACGAGCCCTAATAATAACAACAAATGACCCTAACTAACCTCGCTGTATCGTAACCCGGGCTCAGAATGGCACCTACTTTCATTATCGTTTCACTCGCGGCGCTGGCCTCACTGGCTGTCGTCGCAGCTGTGATTGTCTGGCTCTCACGAAAACGACTGGCGCGGCGCGTCAAGCGGCTCAATGAGGAATTGCTCGAGGCGTCCCGGGATGCCTCGGTCGGCCGGCGACTGAGCGTTCCGGATGACCCGGACACCGGCCAGCTTGCACATACGGTGAATCGATTGTTCGATGCGCTGGGCGAGCGCGACGAGAAGATTCAGGGTCGCGACCGCCTGTTCAAGGATTTTGCGCGAACACTGCCCGAAATCGTCATCATTCACGACGACAAAATCTTGTTGGCCAACGAATCGGCTGCAAGCCTCGTTGGCCTGGAGGCGGCTCAGCTGGTCGGCCGGGAAATCGCCGATCTCGTAAAGCCAGCGTATCGCGCGCTCTTCCGTAAAACGGTCGCGACGCGCATGGCCGGCGAAAACGCCCCTCGCCGAATCGAGATGCAACTCATCAATGGCAATCAGACCGGTCTGTGGGTTGAAGCACAAAGCTCGAACATAGAATTCCACGGACATCGCGCGATCCTGACCGTCGCACGCGACGTCAGCCATCGAAAGAGTCTCGAAGTGTCGCTGTCACGCAGCAAGCGGCAGGCGCAGTACACGCTCGAGTCGATTTCCGAAGGCGTCATCACGACGGACAACGACGGTCGAATCGACTACATGAACCTGGCTGCCGAAACGTTGACCGGGACGAATCGCGATGACGCGGCCGGGCACCGGGTTGGCGAATTGTTTACGTTGGTTGATGACGCCGACCGACGGCCGTTGGGCGACCCGGTGGAACGCTGTCTGGCGATGCGTCGACGGGTCAATATGGGACGACGCGCAGTCATGGTCAGCAGCGACGGCGAACACGAGCAGTCCGTAGAAATAACGGCTTCGCCGGTACGCGGCCCGAGTAACAGTATTTCCGGCACGGTCGTCGTATTTCATGACGTCAGCGAGTTGCGCGGACTCACACGCAAGATGTCGTACCAGGCCACGCATGATCCGCTTACGGGTCTTATCAATCGCCGTGAGTTTGAACGCCGACTGGATGAGGCCATGGATACCGCGCATTCCGAAGAATCCGTTCATATCATGTATTACATGGACCTTGATCGCTTCAAGGCCGTTAACGACAGCTGTGGCCACCTGGCGGGCGACAATATGCTTCGAGAGGTGGCGGCGCTGATTAAAGACGAGGTACGCGACTCGGATTTCGTCGGCCGTCTCGGGGGCGATGAATTTGGTGCGTTGCTGATCGGCTGTCCGATACAAAAAGCGCGTCAGATCGCGACGGATATCTGCAACGCAGTAGCGGCCTACCGATTCGTCTGGAAGGACAAGATATTCAACATTGGCATATCGGTAGGCCTCGTGGAAATCAGCCATGCCAGCGGCACATTGCAGGATGTCATGAGCGCCGCCGACTCGGCCTGCTACATGGCGAAGCAGCAGGGTAGGGGTCAGGTACACGTGTATTCAGCGCGTGACGAAGCTGTGGCCCGGGAGCGCGGCGACATTCAGTGGCTTCGACAATTGCAGACGGCGTTGCACGAGGACCGTTTCGAGCTTGCGGTCCAGCCGATAATTGCGATGAGCGGCAGGGCCGATTCCGGGCCCTCGGTCGAGGTGCTTATCCGGCTCAACGACGGTCAAAGCCGCGCAACGAACACGGCCGAATTTCTGCGACCCGCGGAGCGCTACCAGATGATGCCGCAGATCGATCGCTGGGTGATCAATGCCTCGCTTGCGGCGATATCGAGTGGCGAAATCAAGTTACCGACGCAGCGCAGCTGCGCGATCAACCTGTCGAGCCAGACTTTGGGCGACGAAGCATTTCTTGGCTTCGTCGTTGATGCGCTCGACCGGTCCGGCGTGTCGCCGGCGACAATATGTTTCGAAGTCACCGAGGGCGCAATTCTTTCGAATGTTCAGCATGCGCAGCGCTTCATCGAGGTGCTGCACGGCATTGGATGCGAATTTTCGCTCGATGACTTTGGCAGCGGGCTCGGCTCGTTTTCGAGCCTGAAACATCTACCGATCGATTATTTGAAGATCGATGGCACCTACACGCGCAACCTGCGCTCGGATCTTGTCAATCAGGAGATGGTTGCGGCGATGATCAAGCTGGCTCGAACGATGCAGTTCCGCGTAGTTGCGGAACAGGTCGAGAACCAGGATGACTTCGACTGGTTGCGGGATATCGGCGTCGACTTCGCGCAGGGGCATTTCATCGAGGCACCTGCACTTCTCGGTACCGCTACAACAGGCTCCTTCAGGGCGCTCAATTCCTGAGCCGCGAAGCATCCATCATCCTGGCCGCGGCGTTGCAGCGAGCCATCGCCGTGATCGGCGCCGCGGCAAGGCTCGAAGCAGGGATTTTGGTGAGGATGCCGGACAAAAAAAGCCGCCGGACTTTCATCAGGCGGCTTTCGGATCAGGCGTTACAGGTCCCGCTTACAGCAGCGGAACCATCAGCAGCGCAACGATATTGATGATCTTGATCAGCGGGTTGATCGCGGGACCGGCGGTGTCCTTGTAAGGATCACCGACAGTGTCACCCGTGACTGCCGCTTTGTGTGCATCGGAGCCCTTGCCGCCGAAATTGCCGTCTTCGATGTACTTCTTGGCGTTGTCCCAGGCGCCGCCGCCGGCCGTCATCGAAATGGCGACAAACAGGCCGGTAACAATCGTGCCAAGCAGCAGACCGCCGAGGGCCTTGGGGCCAAGAGTCAGGCCGACGATCAGTGGTACCGCGATTGGCAGCAGGCTGGGAACGATCATTTCCTTGATGGCCGCCCTGGTCAACAGGTCAACAGCGCGGCTGTAATCCGGCTTGCCCGTGCCTTCCATGATGCCCTCGATTTCCCTGAACTGACGCCGAACTTCCTGGACGACTGCGCCTGCTGCGCGCCCGACCGCTTCCATCGCCATGGCAGCAAACAGGAATGGAACGAGACCGCCAATAAAAAGGCCGATGATGACGAGGTGGTCGTTGAGTAGAAAGACGGCATCGATGCCCTCTTTTTGCAGAGCGTTCGTATAGTCTGCAAACAGGACGAGAGCAGCGAGACCCGCGGAGCCGATTGCGTAGCCCTTGGTCACGGCCTTGGTCGTGTTGCCGACGGCGTCCAGCTGGTCGGTGATCTTGCGGATCTCGGGCGGTAGCTCGGCCATCTCGGCGATACCACCGGCGTTATCGGTAATCGGACCGAAGGCATCAAGTGCAACGACGACACCCGTCATCGACAGCATGGTCGTCGCGGCGATAGCGATGTTGTAGAGGCCTGCCAGATTGTCACCATCGGGCGCCAGGGAAAATGCGCCCCAAATGCTCGCGCAGACGGCCAGCACCGGCAATGCCGTTGCTTTCATCGAGATGCCGAGACCCGCGATGATGTTGGTGGCGTCACCGGTCAGGGATGCTTCTGCAATCGTTTTTACTGGCTTGAAGTCGGTACCCGTGTAGTACTCGGTAATGACGACCATCGCTGCTGTGAGGGCAAGACCGATCAGGGCTGAGTAATAGATGCTCATTGCTGCGCCGCTGTCAGCCATCATGATGTTGGTGATGAAGTAGAAGGCAATGGCTGCGAGCAGGCCCGCCACGATCATTCCCTTGTACAGCGCACCCATTATCTTGCCACCCTCGGAGGTATGAACGAAAAACGTACCGATAATGGAGGCAACGATCGAAACGGCTCCCAGAACCAGCGGGTAGACAACCGCCTGCGCGCCATAATTGACCGCGACGAGGCCGCCGAGCAGCATCGTGGCGATGATCGTTACAGCGTATGTTTCGAACAGGTCAGCCGCCATGCCGGCGCAGTCGCCGACATTGTCGCCGACGTTGTCGGCGATAACACCCGGGTTGCGGGGATCGTCTTCCGGTATACCGGCTTCGACTTTGCCGACCAGGTCGGCGCCGACATCCGCACCCTTGGTGAAGATACCGCCACCAAGTCGAGCGAAGATCGAAATCAGCGAGCCGCCAAATGCTAATCCAATGAGTGCATGAACCGCCTCGTCAGAGCTGGCGCCCGTGCTTATCAGGATCAGGAAATAACCGGCGACGCCCAGCAATCCAAGGCCCACGACGAGCATCCCCGTGATTGCCCCGCCGCGAAACGCGACATTGAGTGCCGGGTTGACGCCTTTCGTTGCGGCTTCTGCCGTGCGAACGTTGGCCCGAACTGAAACGTACATGCCGATGTAACCGGCGAGGCCGGAGAAAATGGCGCCGATCGCGAAGCCGATCGCGGTTGCCCATTCGAGGGCAATGCCGAGGATGAAGAACAGCACGACACCGACAGCGCTGATCGTCAGATACTGGCGATTCATGTAGGCGTTGGCGCCCTCCTGAATTGCTGCCGCGATTTCCTGCATGCGGCTGTTGCCGGCAGGTTGCTTAAGAATCCACCGTGTCGAAATGATTCCGAACAGTATGGCGAGCGCGCCCGCACCGATCGAGAGCCAAAGGGCCATCTCGTTAGACATCAGATTTTCTCCAGACTTTGTAGCGAACAGATCAAACGAATCCGCTATCGCCAAACACAAGGGCTGGCGTCAGGGCTTCGTTCAGCAAAAATCTCATTGTTGTTTTCTTGTGATGCTGCGCGCTCCCTGACCCTCCAACGCGGTTCTTACTTAGGGTCCGCTCGCAGCAGGCGGCGCATCATACCACAAATTTGCTGCCCGTCTTGGGCTTAACGGGACGGTTCCGGAGCCTCGCGACTTTCGGTAAGCCATTGATATAGGGTGGATAATTCTCGCCCTTGATGAGCGGCTGCAGGTACCGCCTGGCCGCCTCGGTGATGCCGAATCCATCCTTGGTGATGTAACGTCGCGGCAGCATCTTTTCCTTGTTCGCTATGCGACCGAGCGCTGCGGATTCGATTTTCCAGCGGTAGGGCGAATCGGATGTTCGCTTGATGACGGGCATGACAGCGGTTTTTCCCTGCAGGGCGAATTGGACGGCCGCCTTGCCGACGGCATAGGCTTGCTTGACATCAACGTCGGATGCGATGTGACGAGCCGAACGCTGCAGGTAGTCGGCGATCGCGTAATGGTATTTGTAGCCCAGGTTCTCGCGCACCATGTTGGCGACGACGGGTGCGACGCCACCGAGTTGGGCATGGCCGAATGCGTCGCGGGTGCCGGCTTCGGCAAGGAATTTGCCATTCGCAAATGCGGCACCCTCACTGACGACGATGACACAGTACTCGTACTTTTCGACGCACTCACGAACGCGCTTCAGGAACGCGCGCTGATCAAACGGAATCTCCGGGAACAGGATAATGTGGGGTGCATCCCCGGGTTTCTTGCCGGCGAGGCCTCCTGCGGCGGCGATCCAGCCCGCATGCCGGCCCATGACCTCCAACACGAATACCTTGGTCGAGGTCTTGGCCATCGAGAGCACATCCATGGCCGCTTCCTGCGTGGAAACGGCGACGTACTTGGCGACTGAGCCGAAGCCGGGGCAGTTGTCGGTCACGGGCAGATCGTTGTCGACGGTCTTGGGGATGCCAAGGCAGGTCACCGGGAATCCCATGCTCTTACTGATCTGCGACACCTTGTGAGCGGTGTCCATCGAATCGTTGCCGCCATTGTAAAAAAAGTATCCGATATCGTGCGCTCTGAAGACCTCGATCAGGCGCTCGTATTCGGCACGATTTTCGTCGATGCCCTTGAGCTTGTAACGGGCGGAGCCGAATGCACCACCTGGCGTATACATAAGTGCGGCGATGGTTGCGGCACTCTCCTTATTGGTGTCGATCATGTCCTCGGTCAATGCGCCGATGATGCCATTACGCCCGGCATAAACGTTGGCGATTTTCTTCGGATACTTGCGTGCTGTCTGAATAACGCCGCACGCGGATGCATTGATGACAGCCGTGACGCCCCCGGACTGGGCATAAAATGCGTTCATTGCAGACATGGTCGTGGTTCCCCGCAGTTCAGAAATTTTTGTGCGCATGAGCATAGCTGAAACGGGATACCGTGGCATCGGCAATTTCCGAAAGTGTCACTTTCTCAGCATTGACCTCCATGCGCATAGCCGGTAGCGTACCTCGCCCGGTGTTTTCACCGGATTTCAGGCATCCTTGCTATCAATAATTTACTGGAGAGGCATTAGGCATGCGTATCGTATTGCTGGGCGCACCCGGATCAGGTAAAGGCACCCAGGCCAGGAAACTGATGGCCGACAAGAACATCCCGCAGGTCTCAACAGGTGACATGCTGCGAGATGCTGTCGACTCGGGCACGCGATTCGGTCTCAAGGCAAAGTCAATCATGGAGGCAGGCGATCTGGTACCTGACGAGGTGGTACTGGGCATCATCAGCGAGCGCCTGAGTCAGCCGGATGCCGCGGACGGGTTCATTCTCGATGGCTTTCCGCGCACGACGCAGCAGGCCCTGGACCTCAGCGAGCTTCTCGATCAGCTGGGCACGCCGCTCGATGCCGCCGTGCTCCTGGATGTCGACTTCGACATTCTCATGAAACGCCTGACGGGCCGCCGTACCTGTTCCCTGACAGGCAAGTTGTTGAACGTCCACTACTCACCCCGGGAAGAGCTCGACGAATGCCTGAACGCGGGTGGTGAACTCATCCAGCGCGAAGACGACAACGAGGAGACGATCGCAAATCGTCTCGAAGTGTACCGGACGAGTACCGAACCCCTGATCAATTACTTTGCGAAGCGCAGGAAACTGAAGACAATCAATGCCGAAGGGACAATCGACGAGGTCTACGAACGCTTGCTCGAAGCGCTCGACTGAATGCAAGCTGTCGCTGCCTCGGTTACTGGCAGCTGGTCAATCCGTTGACCCATGACGTCAATAACGCGACACCCTCGGAGTCGATCACAGTCGAACCGACCGGCGGCATGGCGATGAAGTCGCCGCGCCGGTTGGTCCGCGCCACGAGCGTGGAACGCGCGGCGTCTCCTGGCGCGATGATGCGTGCGTCCATGATGCCCACCATGCCTGCCTGCGGAATCGCGTCGCAGGTGCCCGTGTTTTGTAGCGTGGTGTAGTAACGCAGGTCGATGTCGACCGGTGTACCGCCGAGAGGACGATGGCAGCCCGCGCAGTTCGTGTGCAGGTAGGCGCGCGCACGATCGTCGAGATCGGCATTCGTATCCATGGGATCAACCAGTGCCGGCAGCGTGTTCGGCGTACCGGCAAGCGGTGCCGCAAACATCATTACGTGGTCAAGCGTTTCCAGCTGGTTGTCGGTGCGCCCGGTGCTTGGGTAAGTAAAGTCCATGTTGAGCTGTGCCGTCTCGGGTCCGAGCGCGTGGCCGGCGGCGCCGCTATGACACTGATCGCATTGCGCCTCACTCGGGAATACCCAATCCTGGTCTGCGATGTTGACAGTCTTGCCGCCGACTACGCGCGTGGCTTCAGATTGCAGGGTGTCCCATTCGTAGGTATAGCCGGCCCAGACGCCGTCGGGATGACGCATCAGGTGGCGCGTTTCAATGAGTTTGTCGTTCAGCAGGAAGTTCTTGACGATGACGGTGCCAGCCGGAAACTGCCAGTCGTCCTGGCCATCGATCGATACGGTCGTGCCGTTCGGTAATCCCAGGAAGCGTGTTTTGCCGGCGCCGTCGGACCAGAATGGCGCATTGAGGTCGTACGGAATCAAGCCGGCATAAGGCTGCGTGATATCGGCGGGATCGACGCAGCCGGTTTCGGATAAGCGGTCTGCAATCGAGCCGCCACCGGCGCCCGCGCCGGGGACCAGCTTATAGATTCGACCATTGTTGATATTGGCGAAATACAACTCGCCGTCGACATCGGCAGCAAAAGCGACCGGGCCGCTCGTTTCATCCAGCAGCAGCTCGTTGATGTAGCCGCCCTGGCCATCAGAGCGCAGCGCCCAGATGCGCCCGGAGCCGTAATCGGCATAAAAATACTCACCGATTCGGCCACTGATTGCCGAGCCGCGGTAAACCATGCCGCCGGTAATCGAGTTGCCCTCACTGCGCGGATAGTCATGCACCGGGTCGGTGTAACTTGCATTGCAGCCGGTCGACTCGAAGCCGAGCAAGCCCTCCCGGCAATCCCAGCCGTAGTTATTGCCGCGATCAATGATATCGATCTCTTCCCTGGCACCCTGGCCGACGTCGCCGGCCCACAGCTGTCCGGTCACCGAATCGAACGACCAGCGCCAGGGGTTGCGAACGCCCCAGGCATAAATCTCAGGACAATTGTTCTGATTGCTGAGGCTCGGGCCACACTTTGACGCACCCGCGAAGGGATTGCCGTCGGTTCCGCCAGGGATCAGGTAGGAGTTCGTTGGGTAGCTAATCGAAGGATCGATCACATCGAGGCGCAAGAAAGATCCAAGCAGGTTTGTCGTATCTTGCCCGGTCTCCTGCGGGTCTCCGCCTCCGCCGCCGTCACCCAGTCCAATGTAAAGGAATCCGTCCGGCCCGAACGCGATATCGCCGCCGTTGTGATTGCTCGCAAACTGATCGACGGAAATGATCTCGTTCTCTGTCGAGCCTGCATTAATCGCGCTTGGCGCCGCCACACTGTCCAGTCTCACGCGGGAAATTACAGAGCGCATGGGCGATGAGCCGCTGGTATACGACAGGAAGATCTCCGCTGTGGCCGGGTAGTCGGGATGAAACGCCATGCCGAGCAGCCCGCCCTCACCGGCACTGTTGACGACGCTCGAGATATCCAGGTAGGTGGAGACGACCGGATTGTCGGGATCAAAGACCCGGATCTGTCCGGCCTTCTGCAAGACGAACCAACGCGGGTTGACCGCAGGCTCCATCAACAGCTTGGTTGGTCCTGCAAAGGTGAGACCCGAAAACGCTTCTTCGACGGCGACGCTCGTGACCGCACCGGGGCGCGCGGGCGCGACACAGGTCTGGTTGTCCGGGCGACCGTCGAGGCCGAACTCGGCGACCGGCGGTGATGCTGGTGGCGGCGCAGATTGGCCGTCACCACCGCTACCCGAGCAAGCTGCAATAGCAACAGCAGATGTCAGGAACAGTGTCAGGATGCGCATCATGAAGTGCTCCGGCAGTACATTTGCAAACTATACGACGGGCGTGCGGGCGCGTGCATTCGACTTCACATTAAGTCGTATTTGTCGCCGTATTGCGACGCACTGATGGCGTCGGACCCGAGGGATCGGGTACAGCGAGATTACAACAGTGCGAGCAGGTCGTTGCCGATAAGGTCGCTCCGCCAACCCGAAAACACGCGTGAGTCACGACTGTCAGACACGATCACGGCAGCAAGTTCCCGTTTTGAGGCAACCGTCTCGGCGGCGATGCCGAGCTCGTCGGCGCACCTTTGAACCCGCGCCTGCATCGCTTTGAGCAATGCTTTTTGTTCCTCATCAGGCGGCCGCGGTGGGCTGTAGTCGTGCTCGTCGGCGGACGCCGCCGCCACGGCTTGCAGCAGGTCTTTGCCGGCACGGCTCAGGAGCTTCGGCGGCATTCCTTCAATCGCGGCCAGTTCTGATTCGGAGCCGGGCAGGCGGTAGGCGATTTCGAGCAACACGGTATCGCGCAATATCCACTGTCGCGGCCGATTCCGGCCGATAGCCTCGCGCTCGCGCCAGGAAGCCAGCCGCGCGGCGGCGGCACGCTTCCTGCCGCGAAAATTCCTGGCGCCCTTGAGGCGGTCGAGCGCCTGGTCCGCACCGATATCGTAGAGTTGGGGATCGAGCAGCAGGCGTGAATCCTCGCGCGCCCATTCAAGTCGGCCTTCATTGTCCAGGCGTTCGCCCAATAACTCATACGCCGGCAGCAGGTACAGAACGTCTTCCGCGGCATACTCGAGGTACGCTGCACGCAGCGGCCGCTTCGTCCAGTCGGCTCGCGTATGCGACTTGGCCATATCGACTTCGAAGAGGTCCTTGACGAGTCCTGCGTAACCCATCTGCGCCGGATAGCCGAGTAATCCGGCCGCGATTTGTGTATCAAAGATCGAAACGGGCATTGAGCCGGCCGTTTGAGAAACGACTTCGATATCCTGGCGCGCAGAGTGAGCGATCCAGTCTCGCGCAAACAAATCTCGCCAGAATTTCTCCTGCGAATTTTGCGTTAATGGGTCGACGCAGAATATTTCGTCGCTTGTTGCAATCTGTACGAGGCACAGCTGCGCGAAATAGGTCTTTTCACGCATGAACTCGGTATCGACGCCGACATGGTCATGACCGGTCAAGTGCGGCGTCATGGCGTCGGGTTGATCAACAAACTGGTAGTGGGGCATCGGTGCGCTGCAAGCGATATTCAGAATCCGAGGTTAACATGCGATCATCTGTTCCCCGCAACCAGGAAAGCCAGCGCCCGCCGTGTTAGCACTCATCGAAACGCTAGTTGACATTATTCGCTTGCGAAAAGGGCCGGATGCACTACCGCATTCGACCTTCTTGCTCGTGGTTATCATTGCGCTGTGGTTGTTCGCCGGTTTGCTCATGACGTTTTTGACGGCAGAGCTGGATGAAGAGGACTTCGTGATCGGCACGGTTACCGGTATTGCGGGCTTATTGTGCTATGCCGCGATAATAGTGCTGTCGGGAAAAAGTGCACGCTTGATGCAGGCTGTGATGGCTTTGCTGGGTTGCGGGGCGTTGCTCAGCTTGATGTTTGTAGCCGGCAACGTGTTTCTGACGCCCTTCCTCAGCGAAAATATTAGCAATTTCATCGTAACGCTGATTCTGTTATGGACCGTGCCGGTTGAGGGTCATATCATTTCAAAAACGCTTGACCGACACTGGTACATAGGCGTTGCCATCGCTATGGCAGTCTTCGTATTTCAACTGATCTTGTATTCGGTCATGAATCCAGTGACCATCGTGCCAGGCTGAGGCGACATGCACGTACACATACTCGGAATTTGCGGAACATTCATGGGCGGTATCGCGGCGCTTGCCCGGGCGGCGGGTCATGAGGTGACGGGATGCGATCGCAATGTCTACCCGCCAATGAGCACGCAGCTCAGGAAACTTGAGATCGATATACACGAGGGAGTCGATGCCGCGCAGCTGGACGTTGCGCCCGACTGTGTCGTGGTTGGCAACGTAATGAGTCGCGGCGTCGAAGTCGTCGAGGCTATGCTTGATCGAGGCCTGCCGTACCTGTCCGGGCCCCAGTGGCTGGCGGAAAACGTTTTGCAGGGACGGCATGTCTTTGCCGTGGCCGGCACCCACGGCAAGACTACGACGGCGAGCATGCTGGCCTGGATTCTTGAAGACGCCGGCCACGCGCCGGGTTTCCTTATCGGTGGTGTACCTGCCAATTTTGGCGAGTCGGCGCGATTCGGCAATTCAGAGTACTTTGTGGTTGAGGCTGACGAGTACGACACGGCGTTCTTCGACAAGCGCGCCAAATTCGTTCATTACCGGCCAAAGACAGTCATCCTGAACAACCTGGAATATGACCATGCCGACATTTACAGAGATGTCGACGCAATACTCTGGCAATTTCATCAACTCCTGCGCACGGTGCCCGGAGGCGGCCGAGTCATCAGCAATGGTGCCGATGAAAACCTGCGGAAGTTGCTCGATATGGGCTGCTGGACGCCGGTCGAGACCTTCGGCACGCGCGGCAAAAGCGACTGGACCGCACATTTCGCCGACAAGGTTGAACGGCGCATCAGCCTGCGGGATCCGGGCGGCCGCTCGGCGGAAACGCGCTGGCAGATCGGCGGCCTGTACAACCTCGAGAATGCACTCGCGGCGGTGGCTGCGTCTGCGTCTGCGGGTGTCACGCTCGAACAGGCCGTGGATGCCATGTCCCGTTTCGAGGGAGTAAAACGCCGCATGGAACGTACGGCGACGGTCGCCGATATTGCGATTTATGACGATTTCGCCCACCACCCCACGGCCATCCGGAAAACGATTGCTTCTGTTCGGAGCCGATATCCGGGCCATCGTGTCGTCGTTGCCATCGAACCGCGCTCCAACACGATGAAGCTTGGCGTACATAACGACGCAATCGCTGATTCTCTCAAAGGTGCGGACCTGGTGTGGATGTACCGTCCGCAAGGCATGGGCGAGGAGTTTGCAGCGGCACTGTCGAGCCTTGGCGCAAAAATTCGCGTGTTCGGTGACTATGATCAACTCGTCTCCGACATGTCGGCACGCGTTTTGTCTGGTGACCAGGTGGTATTTATGAGCAATGGCGGCTTTGGCTCGGCCCGGCAGACGCTCACGGCGATGCTGCAGCGCACACGCGGCAGCTAGCAGCGAAGGCAATTGCGCGTATCGGGCGCTACTGCATCCGCTACAATTGACACCTATACTTAAGTTGAATATGCCACTGGGTCTGATTGTGGACGTACCGCTTTTTCCATTACGAACCGTACTGTTCCCTGGCGGGCCACTGCCCTTGCGCATTTTCGAATCGCGCTATATCGATATGATAAGTCAATGCATGAAGAGCGATTCGCCCTTCGGCGTATTGTTGATTCGCGACGGCAATGAGGCTGGCCCGGCCACAACTCATGAAGTGGGCACGCTGGCCACTATCACTGACTGGTACCAGGGCAGCGATGGCCTGCTCGGCGTCACCGCTGTTGGCGGTTCGCGCTTCCGCCTCGTGTCCGGCCGACAGCAGGCGAACGGGCTGAACATCGGGGAAATCGACGTCATTCCGCCCGAACCGGCGATGCCGTTGCCGAGCGAGTATGCGTCCTTAAGAAAAATCCTCGAGGGCGTGCTCGATGACCTGGGACGTTTGTATGAATCGCTCGAGCGCCGTTTCGATGACGCGGTCTGGGTTACCTATCGACTTGTTGAAATCCTGCCAATCGAGCTTGAGGAGAAACAGCAGTTTCTGGAAAGCTGCGATACTCTGGCCCGGCTGAAATTAATCGACGAGCTACTGAACACCGTAAGGGGTCCGGTTAAAGGGTCCTGAAGATCTTGCGCGCCGCCGCGACCGTCGCATCGATGTCGTCGTCACTGTGTGCTGCCGAGACGAATCCCGCTTCGAAAGCCGATGGCGCCAGGTACACACCCTCACCAAGCATGCCGTGGAAAAATTTCCTGAAGCGCTCGACGTCGGCCGCCGCAACCTGTGAGTAGCTCCGCACGGGTCCATCGGCCGTAAATACCAGGCCGAACATGCCGCCTTCGCACTCGGTTGCCACTGCGACACCGGTATCAGCGGCGGCGGCTGCCAGGCCATCGGTCAATCGTTGGGTCGTTTTCTGCAAAGTGTCATAGAAGCCGGGCTGGTCGATCAGCTCCAGCGTGGCGAGGCCCGCAGCCATCGCGACCGGGTTGCCGGACAGCGTGCCCGCCTGGTAGACCGGTCCGTCAGGGGCGATGCTCGCCATGATTTCCGCGCGACCGCCAAAAGCCGCTGCTGGCATGCCGCCGCCGACGACCTTGCCGAGCGTTGTGAGATCCGGCTCAATGCCAAATACTGCCTGCGCGCCGCCTTTGGCGACACGAAACCCGGTCATGACTTCGTCAAAAATCAACACCGCGCCTGCCTGCGAACACGCTTCGCGCAGCGTTTCCAGAAAACCGGGCACGGGCGGCACCATGTTCATATTGCCGGCAATCGGCTCGACGATGACGCAGGCAATCTGCTCCCCGAGTTCTGCAAATGCCGCCCGCACGGCATTTGCGTCATTGAATGGCAGGGTGACGGTGTGTTCTGCCAGACCGGCCGGCACGCCGGGGGAGCTCGGCACGCCGAGCGTCAGCGCGCCCGATCCGGCTTTGATCAGCAGCGAATCCGAATGGCCGTGGTAGCAGCCTTCGAACTTGATGATCTTGTCGCGCACCGTGTGCCCACGTGCCAGCCGAATCGCGCTCATTGTTGCCTCGGTGCCCGAGCTGACCATGCGCACGCGTTCAATCGATGGCACCAGCGCGCAGATTTTTTCCGCCATGCGGGTTTCCAGCAGGCACGGTGCGCCGAAGCTCAGTCCCTGTTTGGCGGTGTCGATCACGGCTGCAATGACGGCAGGGTGAGCATGGCCGAGAATCATCGGTCCCCATGACCCGATATAGTCGATGTACCTGCTGCCGTCCTCTGCCTCGAGCCACGCGCCTTTGGCGCTCTTGAAAAAAACAGGCTCGCCGCCGACGCCGGCGAAAGCCCTGACCGGCGAATTGACGCCACCCGCGATAACCCGCTGCGCGTTCGTAAACAAACTCATGAGTTCTCTCCCGAAGAGTGGCGCATGCTACCGAATGGAAGGCGGCTCGCTCAACTGCAGAATTTCGATGCCGTTTTGGGCGAGCAGCTTCGGAACACCCGCGTCGCCGACCAGGTGCAGGGCGCCAACGATAATCAGGTAATCGTCACGGTCGTCGAGAAGTTCGGTGATCTGCGACACCCAACGCCGGTTTCGGCTGGTCACGAGTTCGTCATTCAGCTCTTCGTGTTCTGCGAAACTGTCCAGCAGTCCCGATTCGAGAAATTCAATATCACCGTACCGCCAGGCGCGGATCATCGCGTCGATCGACTGGCCCATGTTGGCGCTGTCTTCGAGGGTCTGTATCAACAGCTCGCGCTGCGCCTGCAGCGACAGCCCGTCCAGGAAAGCGAGTTGTTCTTCGATGCCCTCGAGCCCCTCGATAGGCTTTCCGTCCGCAACCGCACGCGACGTCATGTGCATCTCGACGCCGAGCGCCGGATTGAAGCCGATTCGATACAACGCCATCATTTCCACGGTGATCGCGGCCAGCCACGGCTTGCTCTGTGCCAGCAAGTCGATCGGGATGTCGCTCGACGCTGCGGCCGCCTCGGCCCGCAGGTACAATTCCTCACCCATCAGGTCGCGCAATGTAGTGCCGTCGCTTAATACGCCACTCTGGTTGAACAGCCGTTGCGTCCGTGCGGCGTCGATGTCGTCCATATCCAGTTCCATGATCAGGATGTCGGCGTCCCTGTAGGCAGCATCGATGACGGTTGGCAGCGGGTGATCCTCTGCGCGCAGCAAATGGATAGAGCCGAGCAGGTAGACCGAGTTGCTAATACCCTGGACATGCCACAGGGTTACAGGGTGCCCCTCGGTATCGGCTACGGCGCAGCACGAAATGACGCACAGCAGCAAGATGCGGGTGATCCTAATCATCGTCCACCCACACCAGCTGTGTCTCGCTACTGCCGTCGTTGCGCAAAGTAATGCGTCGATAGGCCGGCGGCCGATCATCGACGGCGAATTCGGCGCTGCCAGGCAGGAATTGACGGCATGTCGAAGGTGTACCGATGATACGTATGCCGAGGTGTTGCTGGTCGTAAGGTTGATGCACGTGCCCGAAGACGGCGAGCCGCACCCGGCCGAGTGACTGCAGGTGTTTCAGCACATCTTCGCCGTTTCTGAGTCCGACCGTGTCCAGCCAGGCGCTGCCCATGTCAACGGGCGGGTGGTGCAGGCAAACCATGACGTGTTTTGCGGAGCTGCGAGTAACGGTGTCGGATAAGCGATCAAGCTCTTCCTCAGTCAGCAGGCCACCCGCATCACCCGTAATGCAGCTATCGAGTCCGATGATCAGCCAGTTACCGACCTCTTCATGGGCACAGTAGGAAAACGGCGGGGCACAGCAGACACGCTGCATCAGCTCACGTACGTCGTGGTTCCCGGGCACACAGTGCATGCGCAAATTGAGCGGTAGCAGCAGTTCTCGAAATCGGTCGTAGGCCTCCGCCGAATCGTCCTGGATCAGATCGCCGGTGATGACGACCCGGTCCGCCAGCCAGTCGCCGGTCCGATAGTGATCAAGAACGCGTTGCAAAGACGCCTGCGTGGCGAGGCCCCGCAAGCTGCCTTCCGGATCGGCAAACAGATGCGGGTCGGTAACGTGCAAAATCCGTATCAATTCACCATTGGCTGCATCAGGGTTTGCTTCGATACGCGTGATCCTCGCGGCGTTTCACACAGTCTTAAGCAGACCCTAGTAGCGGTAGTGCTCTGCTTTGTACGGACCGTCCTTCTCAACACCAATGTACTTGGCCTGTTCATCGGTCAATTCCGTGAGCCTGGCACCTACGCGACCCAGGTGCAGACGCGCGACTTTTTCGTCGAGATGCTTGGGCAATACGTATACCGAGTTCTCGTACTGATCGCCGTTATGCCACAGTTCGATCTGGGCGAGAACCTGGTTTGTAAATGAGTTGGACATCACGAAGCTCGGGTGGCCCGTGCCGCAGCCGAGGTTCACGAGGCGGCCCTCTGCGAGCAGGATAAGGCGCTTGCCGTCCGGGAATACGATGTGGTCGACCTGCGGCTTGATGTTCTCCCACTCGTATTTCCTGAGGTAGGCGACATCGATCTCATTGTCGAAATGACCGATGTTGCAGACGATAGCCTGGTCGCGCATGCGATCCATTTGCGGGCCCGTAACAACATGGTAGTTGCCCGTCGCCGTTACGACGATGTCGACCTTGTCACAGACCTCGTCGAAGTCGACAACGGGAAAACCTTCCATCGCGGCCTGCAAAGCGCAGATCGGATCAACTTCGGTGACCCAGACGATGGCGCCAAGAGATCTCAATGACTGTGCGGAACCCTTGCCAACGTCGCCGAAGCCGCAGACAACGGCGACCTTGCCGGCAATCATGACGTCAGTGGCGCGCTTGATGCTGTCGACCAGGGACTCACGGCAGCCATAAAGGTTGTCGAATTTGGACTTGGTCACCGAGTCGTTAACGTTGAACGCGGGGCACATCAAAGAGCCGTCGGCCATCATGTCGTAGAGGCGCTTGACGCCGGTTGTCGTTTCCTCGGACAAGCCCTTGATGCCCTTCATGATTTCGGGATATTTCTCATGCATTACCATGGTAAGGTCGCCGCCGTCATCGAGAATCATATTCGGACGCCAGCCATCCGGACCGTTGATGGTCTGCTCAACGCACCACCAATACTCGTCCTCAGATTCGCCTTTCCAGGCAAACACCGGGATTCCGGCCGCAGCTATGGCCGCTGCCGCGTGGTCCTGGGTAGAGAAAATGTTGCAGGACGACCAGCGGATATCCGCACCCAGCTGTTTCAGCGTCTCGATCAGCACGGCCGTTTGAATGGTCATGTGCAGGCACCCGGTCAGTCGCACGCCTTTCAGCGGCCGTTGACCTTTGTATTCCTCGCGCAGCGCCATGAGGCCGGGCATTTCGGTCTCGGCAATTGCAATTTCCTTGCGGCCCCAGTCGGCGAGTGCGATATCGGCAACCTTGTAGTCATTCTTTTGGATAGCAACAGCTTCGCTGCTCATTGTGTTTCTCCAGGTAAAGTTCAGTTCAGGCCGCAGCGTCTTTCAATGCTTCGGCTTTGTCGATTCGTTCCCAGCTGAGATCGAGATCCTCCCGCCCGAAGTGACCGTAGGCGGCGGTCTGTTTGTAAATCGGCTTGATGAGGTCAAGCATACTGAGAATTCCAAACGGCGTCAGATCGAAATGCGCGCGGATCAGTTCCGTCAATTTTGTATCAGGAAGTTTCCCGGTGCCAAATGTACGAACGCTGATTGATGTGGGTTCGGCAACGCCGATCGCATAGGACACCTGGATCTCGCAGCGATCGGCGAGCCCGGCTGCAACGATGTTTTTTGCGACGTATCGGGCGGCGTAGGCGGCTGAACGGTCGACTTTCGACGGATCTTTGCCTGAAAATGCGCCGCCGCCGTGGCGCGCGGAGCCGCCATAGGTGTCGACGATAATTTTGCGCCCGGTCAGGCCACAGTCGCCCATCGGCCCGCCGATATGGAAACGCCCGGTCGGGTTGATGTGGTATTTCGTATCCGCGCTGAGAAGTTCGGCCGGGATGATCGGCTTGATGATCTCCTCCATGACGCCCTCACGCAGGTCTGCCATGGAGATGTCGGCCGCATGCTGTGATGAGACAACGACGGCATCAACGGCGACCGGCTTCGCATCTTTATAAACAAAAGTGACCTGGCTCTTCGCGTCCGGACGCAGGAATGGCAGCGTGCCGTTCTTGCGAACTTCGGCCTGGCGCCTCACCAGGCGGTGCGAATAGGTGATCGGCGCCGGCATGAGCACGTCGGTTTCGTTGGTCGCATAGCCGAACATGAGTCCCTGGTCACCCGCACCCTGTTGTTCCGGCGTTTCACGATCCACGCCCTGGTTGATGTCAACCGACTGCTTGCCGATTGCATTGAGTACGGCACACGACGCGCCGTCGAAGCCCTTTTCGGAGCTGTCGTAGCCAATTTCGAGGACCGTGTCGCGCACGATGTCTTCGATGTCGACCCAGGCAGACGTTGTGATTTCACCGGCGACGATCGCGACGCCGGTTTTGACCATCGTCTCGCAGGCCACACGGGCTCTCGGATCCTCGGTGATTATGGCATCGAGGATTGCATCGGAAATCTGGTCGGCGATCTTGTCGGGGTGACCCTCGGAAACAGATTCCGAGGTGAACAGGAAAGAGTCAGTCATTGGTTTTTTGGCATTCTCGTATTCAGGGGTGGCGCATTGTACCCTTGATGCCGCCCTCTATAACAGGGAAAATGCCCGCCTCGCGAAAGCGAGCTTCGCACTCACAATAATTGGCCGCCAGGCCGAAGAAGATAGGTCTTCATGCCACATAAAGCTGAAATCGCCGGCCAGCCCGCCCGGCGAGATCTCGCCAATGCGATCAGAGCCCTGAGTATGGACGCCGTACAGGCAGCCAATTCGGGCCACCCCGGCGCCCCGATGGGCATGGCGGATATTGCCGAAGTCCTCTGGAATGACTATCTGCGACATAATCCGGCGAATCCCCTGTGGGCGAATCGCGACCGCTTCGTGTTGTCGAACGGCCATGCGTCGATGTTGCTGTACAGCTTGCTGCATCTGACGGGCTACGAGGATTTTCCGATCGAACAGCTCAGGAATTTCCGCCAGCTGGGATACAGAACTGCCGGCCACCCGGAATACGAGCGCGGTGGTCCGGTTGAGACGACCACGGGCCCCCTCGGTCAGGGCATTAGCAACGCCGTCGGCCTGGCAATGGCGGAAAAAATGCTGGCGGCCGAATTCAATCGCAAGGACCATGAGATTGTCGATCACAAGACCTGGGTATTCCTGGGCGACGGCTGCCTCATGGAAGGAATCTCGCATGAAGCCTGTTCGTTAGCGGGAACCTTGAAACTCGGCAAGCTGATCTGCTTCTACGACGACAACAATATTTCGATCGATGGCGAGGTTGATGCCTGGTTCACGGACGACACGGCTGCGCGATTCGACTCCTATGGCTGGCAGGTAATCGACGACGTCGACGGTCATGACGGCGCCGAGATAACGGCTGCCATTGAACGGGCAATAGCAGACGGGGATCGGCCAACGATCATCTGCTGTAAGACGATTATCGGTTTCGGAGCTCCCCACAAGCAGGGTACGGCCGCGACGCACGGCGCGCCGCTGGGCGACGACGAAGTCGCCGCGGCTCGAAAACAGCTCGGCTGGGATTCGCCGCCGTTCGAAATACCGGAAGACATTGCGGCAGCCTGGGACGGCAAACGTCAAGGGTCAGCCGATGAAGCCGAGTGGAACAGCGCGTTCGCCGCCTACGATGCGGAGCATCCTGAGCTTGCCGCCGAATTCGCGCGCCGCATGGCCGACAGGCTGCCACAGAACTGGAGTGAGTTCGCCAGCAAAGCGATCGCCGATATCGACGCGGCCGGCGAAAGCATGGCGACGCGCAAGGCGTCACTTGTCGCACTAAACGCTTTTGCCCCGGTGTTGCCGGAACTCGTCGGCGGGTCGGCCGACCTTACAGGTTCCAACCTGACCAAGCATAGTGGGTCGACGCCGATCTCAGGTGACGATGCCGCCGGCAACTACGTCTGGTTCGGCGTGCGGGAGTTCGGCATGACGGCAATCTGCAATGGCCTGTCGCTGCACGGTGGTTTTATTCCCTATGCCGGGACGTTTCTCACGTTCTCCGACTACGCACGCAACGCGCTGCGCATGGCTGCCCTGATGAAAATACAGAGCATCCTCGTGTATACGCACGACTCGATCGGGCTCGGCGAGGATGGGCCGACGCACCAGCCCGTGGAACATACCGCGTCACTGCGCTTGATGCCGAACATGAGCGTGTGGCGGCCCTGCGACACGGTGGAGACCGCGGTCGCCTGGCGTTACGCCATCGAACGGCAGGACGGACCGACGAGCCTGGTTCTTACGCGACAGGGCTTGCCGTTTCAGCCGCGCACCGGCGCACAACTTTCGGATATTGTGCGCGGTGGATACGTATTGAAAGAGACGAGCGGCACACCGGATATCATCTTCATCGCAACGGGCTCCGAAGTCGCGCTGGCGGTTTCCGCGGCCGACGCGCTCGCCGCGGAAGGTGTTGAGGCACGCGTTGTGTCAATGCCATGCACTGACGTTTTCGACGCACAGGATGCCGGCTACCGCGCATCCGTATTGCCTGCGGGCGTGACCCGACGGGTCGTTATCGAGGCAGGCGTTACCGGTGGCTGGTGGCGTTATGCCGGTGCAAAGGGCAGGGTCATCGGGCTGGATCGATTCGGCGAGTCGGCGCCGGCAGCCGAATTATTTGAACATTTTGGCTTCTCGACCGACAGCGTGGTCGCGGTAGCGAAAGACGTATTAGCTTAGAAACAAACTTAATTATTTTCGGGAGAAGAGCATGACGATTAAAGTTGGCATCAATGGCTACGGCCGCATTGGACGCAACATGGTGCGTGCAGTGCACGAGTTGGGTCGTACGGGCGAGTTCGACGTCGTTGCCTTGAACGATCTGGGGGACGCGACTACGAACGCTCATCTGACACGTCGCGATACCGCGCATGGCCCGTTTCCTGGCACGGTCGAGGTTGACGGCGATGACATCATCGTCAACGGCGATCGCATCAAGGTGTTCGCTGAGCGCGATCCGGCGAAACTACCCTGGGGGGACCTGGGCGTCGACGTTGTATTCGAGTCGACCGGATTGTTCCGCACTCGCGAGACCGCAGGCAAGCATATTGCCGGCGGCGCGAAGAAAGTGATTATCTCTGCGCCGGGCGGCAAGGACATCGATGCGACGATTGTCTATGGCGTTAACGACAACATCCTGACCTCCAGGCACGACATCATTTCAAACGCATCCTGCACGACCAACTGCCTGGCGCCGTTGATCAAGCCGCTGCATGAGCAGATTGGTGTCAAGCACGGCATTATGACGACGATTCACGCCTATACGAACGATCAGGTCCTGACCGACGTGTATCACAAGGATTTGCGGCGTGCGCGTTCCGCCACCATGTCGCAGATTCCGACGAGCACTGGCGCTGCCGCGGCTGTCGGGCTTGTGCTTCCGGAGCTCAATGGCAAGCTCGACGGCTTTTCGATGCGCGTACCCACTATCAACGTGTCCTGTGTCGACCTGACCTTCGTCGCAGAACGGGATACCAGTATCGACGAGATCAACAAGATCATGAAAGACGCGAGTGAAGGTGCACTCAAAGGCGTCCTGGCGTACAACGATGAGCCGCTGGTGTCGATTGATTTTAACCACGACCCGGCGTCATCAACTTACGATGCCGGTCTGACCAAGGTTATGGAAGGCACGCTCGTCAAAGTCCTGTCGTGGTACGACAACGAGTGGGGCTTCTCGTGTCGCATGCTGGATACGGCCGTCGCGCTCATGAAAGCCAGGTAAGCAACGGCGAGGAAGCAAGCATGTCTGTCATAAGGATGGCCGACCTCGATCTGTCGGGGAAAAGGCTGCTGATTCGAGAGGACCTGAATGTTCCGCTTGCCGATGGTGTTGTGAGCAGCGACGTCCGCATTCGCGCCGCTTTGCCAACGATCAGGGCTGCGCTCGATGCCAATGCGGCCGTCATGCTGATGTCGCATCTCGGACGGCCAACCGAGGGCATTCCCGATGACAAGTTTTCGCTGCAGCCCGTTGCCGATCGCTTGTCCGAATTGCTCGGGCGCAAGGTGCCGCTTGTAGAGGACTGGATCAACGGCGTGGAGGTCGCGGCGGGCGATGTCGTCCTGCTCGAAAACGTGCGTTTCCTCGCTGGCGAGAAAAACTGCGATGCCGCGCTGGCAAAAAAGATGGCGGCGCTGTGTGACGTTTTTGTTATGGATGCTTTTGGAACGGCCCATCGTGCGCAGGCGAGCACCTACGGGGTCGCCGAGCATGCGCCTGTCGCGTGCGCCGGGCCGCTGCTCGTGGCTGAGCTCGATGCGTTGGCCAAGGCGCTCCATGAACCGGCACGCCCGTTCGTTGCGATCGTCGGTGGTTCAAAAGTCTCGACGAAGCTGACCGTGCTGGACGCGCTCGCAAACGTCGTGGACTGCCTGATTGTCGGCGGTGGCATCGCAAACACGTTTATCGCTGCGGCCGGTCACGATGTCGGCAAGTCGCTGTACGAAGCCGACATGCTGGATGTGGCGCGCGAGCTTGCCGCCAACCGCGGCGACCGCGCCGAGATCCCGGTGCCCACGGATGTTGTCGTTGCGGACGCATTTTCGGCGGACGCAGCGGCGACCACGAAAGGGATCGACGCGGTTGAGCCGAACGAATTAATCCTCGACATAGGCCCGGAAACGGCGACACGTTTCAGCAAAATACTCGCGGGTGCCGGAACCATCATCTGGAACGGTCCGGTCGGCGTATTCGAGTTCGACAATTTCGGTGCCGGCACGAAGGCGCTCGCCGAAGCTATCGCGGCAAGCAACGCGTTCTCGGTTGCGGGCGGTGGCGATACGCTCGCCGCCATAGACAAGTACGGGGTTACCGACAAGATCTCGTATATTTCGACGGGCGGCGGGGCGTTTCTCGAATTTGTTGAAGGCAAAAAGCTGCCGGCCGTCGAGATTCTCGAAAAACGCGCCGCCAACTAGGCTTCCACCAATGTTCTTAAGCGCGGCGGCGATCGCGGGGAGATTTTGCTAGCCCCAGCCTAGGCAACGTTGCTTTGCAAAACACACCCGCACTCACCGCCGCTGCTCAATCGTGCGCCTGCAGGGAAGCAAATTCTGAACCAGCTGTGCAATAATCGCCGCCATGCGAAGACGAACCAAGATAGTGGCGACGCTGGGGCCCGCGTCGGATGATGCGGATACGCTCTGCGAGATGATTTATGCAGGCCTCGACGTCGCGCGGCTGAACTTCTCTCACGGTGATGCCGATGATCATCGGAAACGGGCGGCTTTGCTGCGCGAGGCGGCGAAATCGTGTGGCCGGGATGTCGGGCTGCTGGGCGACCTGCAGGGGCCGAAGATTCGTGTGCAGCGCTTTGAAAACCACAGCGTAGCGCTGGCCGACGGCGACTCGTTTTTTCTGGATAGCACGCTCGGCCTGATGGACGGCAACCAGGATGGCGTCGGCGTGGCGCTCGACACGCTGCATGAAGATCTCAAAGTCGATGACGTGCTGTTGCTCAACGACGGCATGATTACGCTCAAAGTCGACAAAATTTCCGGAACTCGAATTCATACGACCGTGATTAACGGCGGAATCCTGTCGGACCACAAAGGCATCAATCTCAAAGGCGGCGGGCTATCGGCGGCGGCGCTGACCGATGTCGACAAACAGAACATAAAGCTTGCTGCAGAACTGGAGGCGGATTTTCTCGCCGTTTCGTTCGTACGCAGTGCCAACGATGTGCGCGAAGCGCGCGAGCTGTTCGAAGCAGCCGGAGGGCGCGGCCTGATCGTTGCCAAGATTGAGCGCGCGGAAGCCGTCGACGATATCGATTCGATCATTGACGCTACCGACGTAATCATGGTGGCGCGCGGCGATCTCGGCGTTGAAATGGGCTACGCCGAGCTTACCGGCATTCAAAAAAGGCTGATTCGCAAAACCCGCAAACAACACAAGATTGTCATCACGGCGACACAAATGATGGAGTCGATGATCCAGAACCCGATTCCGACTCGCGCCGAGGTGTCCGACGTTGCGAATGCCGTGATTGATGGCACCGACGCAGTCATGTTGTCCGGCGAGACCGCGGTCGGCAAGTATCCTGTCGAAGCGATCAGCGCGATGGCCGAGGTTTGTGTTGGCGCAGAGAAATATCCGCTCGTCGCCGGTACGACGACTCACCGCATGAACGACCGTTTCGAACAGGTCGATGAAGCGATCGCAATGGCTACCATGTACATGGCGAATCACATGTCGGTCAAAGCGATCATTGCGCTAACCGAGTCCGGCACTACGACGCGCTGGATGTCGCGGATTCGTTCGGACATTCCTATTTATGCGTTTACGCCGCACGAAGCAACGAACAGACGAGTTGCGTTGTATCGAGGCGTATATCCGGTGTCCTTCGCCACGAATGTCGAGAACCCACGGCGCCTCTATCAGGATATTTTCAACACTTTGTTGTACTACGAACTCGTCGACGTCGATGATCTTGTGATTTTCACCAAGGGCGACACCGACGGCCTGAGCGGCGGCACCAACGCAATGAAGGTGCTTACCGTAAAGAGAGAAACATGAGACGGCTACTGTTTCGTGGCATTGCAGGCGTGTTGCTGCTTGTAGTTGCCGTCGGCATTGCTGCGACGCTCGTTTTGCGTGCCAGCCTGCCGCAACTTGATGGCAAGATTGCAGTTGCAGGGCTCGGCGAGAACGCGAACATTGCACGCGACAGTAAAGGCATTCCCGTCATCACTGCATCGAGTCGTGCCGACCTGGCGTTTGCCACGGGCTTCGCGCACGGCCAGGATCGTTTTTTCCAGATGGACATGATACGGAGGAAGGCCGCGGGCGAGCTGTCGGAAATAATTGGTGCCATCGCGGTTGATGCCGACAGGCGTTATCGTTTCCACCGGTTTCGGAGCAAAGCCCAGGCAGTCCTGGACAATGCCGCAGAAGCGGATCGCGTACTGCTGGCGGCCTATGCGGAGGGCGTAAACTCAGGACTGGGTTCACTGGGCGCCAGGCCTTTCGAGTATTTTGTCCTGGGCGCCGAACCCGAACCCTGGAGCCCTGCCGACTCTGTCCTGGTTGTTTTCGCGATGTACCTCGAGCTTAATGATTCGCGCGCAACGAAAGAGGTCCAGCGAGGGCTGGCGCATCGCGTTTTGTCCGAAGAGGTCTACGCATGGCTGTATCCGCAGGGCACGCCCTGGGACGCGCCGATCATGGGCGGGGCTAGAGCGGTGGCGGCGATACCGGATCCCGCCGTGTATTCCGTACGCGACAAGCCGGACAACGCGTCCTCGGCCAGGGAAGCGGGGCGCTACCCGCTGCGCGGCAGCAACAACTGGGCCGTGTCAGGCGCGCTGACAGCCAATGGCCGCGCTATCGTATCGAATGATATGCACCTGGGTCTGAACACGCCGAACATCTACTACCAGGCACGGCTGGTTGTCGACGGCCTGGAGACTTACGAAGTAGCGGGCGTGACGCTGCCGGGAGCGCCGTTCGTCATCGCAGGCAGCAACACGCAGGTCGCATGGGGTTATACGAACAGTTACGGCGACTGGACCGATGCCGTGGTTCTGAAACCGGGATCGGCGCCGGACACCTACAAAACGCCGCAAGGGGATCGGAAGTTCACGGTGCATCGCGAGTCCATCAAGGTCAAAGACAGCGACCCCGTTACCTACCTGGTTCGTGAAACGATCTGGGGACCGGTATTGGATGACACCGATTATCCGGACGGCGAAATTGCCGTGAGCTGGGTAGCGCATCGGCCCGAAGGTGTGAACCTGCGCCTGATCGATCTGGAAAAAGCGGAATCGGTCAGCGCGGCGCTCGACATAGCGAACACGATGTCGATGCCGCCGCAGAACTTCGTTACTGGCGACGCCGACGGCAATATCGGCTGGACGATTGCCGGAAGGATTCCGAGAAAGACCGACTTCAATGCCATGCTGCCTGCCGACTGGAGCGAACAGCAGGGCTGGCAGGGATGGCTCGACAGCGATGAATATCCGCGCGTCGAGAATCCGCAGAGCGGACGCATATGGACCGCGAATGCGCGCGTTACCGATGCGGATGCCCTGCGCGTCGTCGGCGACGGCGGCTACGACCTTGGCGCCCGGGCCAGTCAGATTCGCGATGCCCTGTTTGCTGTCGACACATTCTCGCCCGAGGATATGCTCGCGATTCAATACGATGATCGTGCGCTGTTCCTGGCACGCTGGCGTGACCTGTTGCTCAAGGTCCTGGATGACGCGACTGTTGCTGACGATGCCGATCTGGCCGAGTATCGGCGACTGGCCAACGAGTGGATACCGCGGGCTGATCCCGCGTCAGTTGGTTATCGACTGGTTCGGGCATTCCGCCTCGAGGTCGAAAAACGCGTGTTCGAGGTGCTGATGGCGCCGGTGCGCGAGGCCTATGGCGATGATGTCAAGTTGCGCCGCAGCAACCAGTTCGAGGCACCGCTGTGGGCGCTCGTGACGGCGCAGCCGCTGCACATGCTGCCCAGCAACTACGCCGACTGGCACGACTTCATGGTCACTGCGGTCAGGCAGAATATCGACTACATGAATGAGACCTATGAAGGCCCGTTGTCCCGGCGGACCTGGGGCGAAATAAATACGGCGGCGATACGTCACCCCCTTAGCCGCAGCATACCGCTGGTCGGCGATCTTCTCGATATGCCGGCCGATGCGCTGAGCGGTGATCTGGATATGCCCAAGGCCCAGGGGCCGTCGTTTGGCGCGTCAGAGCGTTTCTCGGTAGCTCCGGGCGACGAGGCCAACAGCATCCTGAACATGCCGACCGGACAAAGCGGGCATCCTCTGTCGCGCTTTTACAGTCGCGGACATGAAGACTGGGTTCAGGGCCGACCGAGCCCGTTTCTCCCCGGACCGGCAGAGCACAGGCTGACGCTGACCCCGGCCGGGCTGTAATATGGCGCGTTACGCAAAACACGGATACGCATATGACAGATAAACGATTTACGGGGACCAGCTCCTATATCGCTACCGACGATCTGACGATGGCCGTCAACGCCGCGGTGACGCTCGAACGGCCGATTCTCGTGAAAGGAGAGCCCGGCACCGGCAAGACGCAGCTTGCCATAGAAGTGGCGAACTCGCTCGGCAGGCCGTTGCATGAATGGCACATTAAATCGACGACCAAGGCGCAGCAGGGCCTCTACGAATACGACGCGGTTGCGCGCCTGCGTGACTCTCAACTCGGTGATGATCGTGTGCACGATATCGGCAATTACATCGTTCGCGGCAAAGTCTGGGAAGCGTTCGAGTCCGAACAGCAGCCGGTACTGCTCATCGATGAAATAGACAAGGCCGATATCGAGTTCCCCAACGACCTGCTGCGTGAGCTCGATCGCATGGAATTCTACGTCTATGAGACAAAGAAGCTCATCACAGCCCGGCACCGGCCGATTATTGTCATTACCAGCAACAATGAAAAAGAACTTCCGGATGCCTTCTTGCGGCGTTGCTTCTTCCATTACATCAAGTTTCCGGAAAAAGATACGATGGCGGAGATCGTCGACGTACACTTTCCCAACCTGAAGAAAGACCTGCTTAAGGAAGCGCTGGAGGCCTTTTATAAGGTGCGCGACGTACGCGGCCTGAAAAAGAAGCCGTCGACTTCCGAGCTGCTGGACTGGATCAAACTGCTGCTCGCTGAAGACATTGCGCCGGAAGTCTTGCGAGGCGAGGGCTCACGTAACGCCATTCCGCCACTGTACGGAGCCTTGCTCAAGAACGAACAGGACGTTCACCTGTTCGAGCAGCTGGTCTTTCTCGACAGGCGGACGAATCCGCAGTAAGTAACATGCTGATTCCGTTTTTCTACATGCTCCGCGAAGGCGGGATGAAGACGTCAATAACCGAATTATTGACGTTGCTCGAGGCCATGAAGCGGGGCCTTGCAGGCCAGAGCGTTGACGACTTTTACTACCTGGCTCGGACCAGCCTAGTGAAAGACGAAGCGCAACTCGATCGTTTTGACCGTATATTCGGGGCCTACTTTAAAGGCGTCGAAGATTCGCTGGCGGACCTCATGCAGGAGATTCCCGAGGACTGGTTGCGTCACCAGGCTGAACTTATGCTGTCCGAAGAGGAGCGCAGGCAAATCGAGGCAATGGGCGGTTTCGACGCATTGATGAAAGCACTGCAGGAGCGCCTCGAGGAGCAGGACGAACGGCACGAAGGCGGCAACCGATGGATCGGCACGGCAGGAACCTCGCCATTCGGCGCGTACGGTTATAACCCGGAAGGCGTGCGTATGGGTCAGGAGGGCTCTCGCAACCGCAGCGCTGTGAAAGTGTGGGACAAGCGAAATTATCGCAACCTGGATGACTCTATCGAGCTCGGCACACGCAATATCAAGGTGGCCCTGCGCAAACTGCGCAAATTTGCGCGGGAGGGTGCTGCCGACCAGCTCGACCTCGATGACACGATCGACAAGACTGCGCGCAATGCGGGCTTGCTCGATATTCGTATGGTTCCCGAGCGACACAATGCCGTCAAAGTGCTGTTGTGTCTCGATATCGGTGGCTCAATGGATGACCACGTGCGTATATGCGAGGAGATGTTCTCCGCCGCGCGCAGCGAATTCAAACATCTCGAATACTTCTATTTCCACAATTTTATTTACGAGAGCCTGTGGAAAGACAATCGGCGCCGGCACTCGGAAAAGACGCCGACCCTGGATATCGCACACAAGTACGCTTCCGACTACAAGCTGATTTTCGTCGGTGATGCGACGATGAGTCCCTACGAAATCGTCTACGCGGGCGGAAGCGTTGAACACTGGAATGAAGAACCGGGCGCCGTTTGGATCAAGCGCCTGCTGAACACCTACCCGAAAGCGGTCTGGCTGAATCCGGAGCCGAAGCAACGCTGGGACTACACGCCGTCAACGAAACTCGTGCAGGAACTTATGGAAGACCGCATGTATCCGCTAACAATCGCCGGACTCGACGAAGCGATCAAAGCCCTGCACTGAGTGGCCTATTCCGCGGAAACTGTGCTCGGCGAATTCAGTTCCGCCAGAGTTGCCGATTTGACCAATGACCGCAGGTCGGCAATTACTTGCGCCGAATGTTGCGCCGGTTTCACTTTCTTGTAGTGCGTTACGACGTTGCCGTTCGGGTCGATGATGAACGTCTGTCGTTTTGCGACAGCCATGCCAAACATCCGCGTCTTCACGCCATACGATTCAGCAACGCTTCCATCGACATCCGCCAGTAAAGGAAAAGGCAGGGAGTGATGCTCTGCGAACTCCCTGTGTGAATCGACATCGTCGAGACTGACGCCGAGGATTTGCGCATTCAAGTCCCGATAAGCGAAGATATTATCGCGAAACTCGCAGGCCTCGGTGGTGCAGCCCGGGGTGTTGTCCTTAGGGTAGAAATAGAGCACAACCCACTGTTCGCGATAGTCCTCCAGCGAGTGTAGCTGTCCCGTCTGATCGGCCAGTTCGAACTCCGGCGCGGGGTTGCCCAGCAGCGGCGGTTCGGTCGCCGACCCGTTTGCTGCCAGTGCGAGGGCGCCTGCAGCCGCCGCAGCAGCGAGAATGGCGCTCATAGCGGATTTCATGTACCAAGACCTCAATTTGCACTCCCTGATTCACAATAATGAGCCACAGGTCTTAGCTGCGGCGGGGACGCTATTATACGCTGTATCTTTACCCTGCGCGCAGGCGCGCCGTGACAAGCCGTATTGACCCGATGAGACAGCAGGCAAATGACATCAGAACGGCCCTGGTTTTGCCGGGTGGCGGTGCTCGTGGCGCGTTCCAGGTTGGCGTGCTCAAAGCAGTGGCTGAGCTGCTGCCGCGAAAAAGCGTCAATCCCTTCGGTATCATCAGCGGCACGTCTGCCGGTGCGGTCAATTCGATCGTCCTTGCAACGCGAGCGCATCAGCTGCGGTCGGCTGTTGCGGAACTGGAGCAGGTCTGGGGACATTTTCGCTGTCACCACGTTTACAGGACCGATCATCTCACAATGCTCAAGAGCAGCCTGCACTGGCTGGCCTCGATTGTATTGGGTGGCTGGCTCGTCGGTGCGCCGAAATCTCTGCTCGACAACGCGCCGCTACGGTCGCTGCTGCGTCGCAACGTTCACTTTCCCCGCATTCAGGATGCGATCGACAGCGGTTACCTGCACGCACTCGCCATCACGGCAGCGGGTTATGCGTCAGCGCGCTCAACGTCGTTCTTCGAGGCCACCGAGGACCAGAAAAGCTGGCAGAGAACGCGACGACTTGGGCAGAGAACTGACCTGAATCTAGACCACATCATGGCAAGCATCGCTGTGCCAATGATTTTTCCGCCGGTCAGAATAGGAAATGAGTTCTTTGGTGATGGTGCGATGCGCCAGGCAACGCCGCTCAGCCCGGCCGTACACCTCGGCGCGGACAGAATACTTGTTGTCGGCATTCGTGATGAAACCGGCGATCAGTCGCCTGACTCCGGTCCCGAGTCGCCGAGCTTTGCGCAAATCGCCGGCTATATGCTGGACACGCTTTTCATGGATGGACTGTATTCTGACCTGGAGCGGATTACTCGCATCAACCAGCTGATTGATTCGATACCGATGAAGAAGAGACCGGAATCCGTTGCGAACATGCGAGCTATCGACACGATGCTGATCGTGCCGAGCGAGGATCTGCGAGTTATCGCGCATCGGCATCGCAAGGAGTTGCCGTTTGCCATCCGCGCATTGTTGCGCGGAGTCGGCGGCAGCAATCCCGGTGAGAATCGACTATTGAGTTTTCTGCTGTTCGAGAAAGCGTACACGCGCGAACTGATCAAACTCGGCTATCACGATGCGATGAACGTGAAAGACGAACTGCTTGATTTCGTAAGCGGCGCCGATGTGCCGAGACTGTTCGCGCCGAACTGGATAAAGAAGGACCTGAGCGCGTTTCATTCGGAGTTGTGACGGCAGACCCCTTAATTCTTCGCTTACAGAAGGAACATTGCGCCCAGCCCGAGGAACGCCATGTAACCGACGACATCCGTGACCGTCGTCAGGACCACGCCGCCGGCCAATGCCGGATCGACCCGAAGTCTGCGCAGAATGAGCGGAATACTGAAGCCTGCGACTGCGGCGATGATCAGGTTGATGATCATCGCGGCGCCGATGATACCGCCTATGCGCCAGTCGCCAAACCACAGGTAGGTGAAGAAGGCGACGACGATCGCCCAGCCGCAGCCATTAAGAACGCCAACAAGGACTTCTTTGCGCAGAATGCCACTCGCATTTGCGCGATTGATCTGACCGAGTGCAATTGCGCGCGTGATTATTGTGAGTGACTGGCTTCCGGCGACACCGCCCATGCTGGGTACGACGGGCATCAAGACGGCAAGCAGCACGATCTTGTCGAGCGTCGTCTGAAAAAGATCGACCACCGCTGCGGCCAGAAACGCCGTAGCCAGATTCACGCCGAGCCATAGAGCCCGTCGCGTGGCGCTCTTTACGACAGGTGCAAACATGTCTTCTTCTTCGTCGAGGCCCGCGGCACTCATCAGGGAGTGCTCGGCCTCATCGCGGATCACGTCTACGACATCGTCCACCGTGATGCGGCCCAGGACACGGAAATCGTCGTCAACGACGGGTGCCGACAGCAGGTCTCGATTCTCGAATTCCCAGACGACCTGTGTTGACGGAGTGTGAGCCGGAATCGGCATGACGTCCGTCGACATCACGTTTGCGACCATTTCGTCGGGGTCCTTGGTCACGAGGCGCGACAAAAACAGAGAACCTATGTAGCTGTTGTCGCGGCTTACGACAAAAATCGAGTCCGTGCCATCGGTAATTTGACCCACCGCCCGCAGGTAACGGCCTACGACTTCGAGCGTAACGTCGGGACGCACAGTCACGATGTCGACGTTCATCAGGCCACCGGCGCTTTCCTCGTCGTAGGCAAGCACCTGTTTGAGGCGTTCGTGGTCCTGTTTGTCGAGCGACTGCAGTACTTCCTGGGTGACGGCTTCCGGCAGATCTGCCAGCAGGTCGGCCAGGTCGTCTACCTCCATGCCATCAGCGGCGGCAATCAGGTCCTCGGTCGCCATACCCTCGATCAGGCCATCGCGGACTTCCTCGGCAAGCTCTACAAGGACGTCGCCTTCTAATTCCGGATTGACGATCTCCCACAGCACCGCACGATCTTTTAGCGGCAGGGATTCGAGCAGGCGCGCGACCTCGGATGGATGCAAGCTGTTGACCATGATCCTGGCCGAGCGCATGCGGCCGCTGTTGAGGCGCTCTTGCAGCAGCTCCAGGTTGGCCTTAGTAGGCTCTCTCGCTTCCATGCCGGCGGAGTTTAACAGCTTAGTCCGGATCCGGCCGATGCCCGCTCAGGCTATTGTGCCGGATGAGCACCGGATCGTGTTTCTCTCGCAGCCTGCCGGCAAGTTTTTCGGTCATGCAGACAGAGCGGTGCTGGCCGCCCGTGCAACCGATCGCGACAGTAAGGTAACCGCGGTTTGATTCCTTGTAGTGAGGAATCCAGCGTTCGAGAAATTCAATGATGTCTTTGAACATGGCAGTAAAGCGTTCCTGCCTGTTTAGAAAATCAGACACTTCCTTGTCCAGCCCGGTCAGGCCGCGCAACTCGAGCGTCCAATACGGATTTGGCAGGCTTCGCAAATCGAACACGAAATCGGCGTCAGCCGGAATACCGTATTTGAATCCGAATGACTGAATCAGAACTGACAAGCTATCCGGTTTTCGACGGTCGACACGCCCTCGAATGACATCCGCCAGTTCGTAAATACTTATCCGCGACGTGTCGATGATAAGGTCGGCACAGTTGTGAATTTCCGCGAGAATTTCCCGATCCGATTCAATGGCAGCCTGAAGCTCGGTGCCGAGTTCGGCCAGCGGGTGGCGGCGTCGGGATTCGCTGTAGCGCTGCAGGAGAATCTCGTCGCTTGCATGCAGAAATAAAATTTCCGTCCGCACGTTCTGTTCGCGCAGCTCGCGCAACAACTCCGGCAGTGAGCGGAGATCTTCGGCGCGGGCCCGCGCATCGATGCCAACGGCCAGCAACTTGGCCGAATCGTCATCGCGAGAATGCACTTCCTCAACAGCCGCTTTCAGAAGCGTAGCGGGGAGATTATCGATGCAGTTGTAGCCCAGATCCTCGAGAACATGCAGCGCTACGGTTTTTCCGGACCCGGAAAGGCCACTTACGATGATCAGGCGAAGTTCGTTCGACATTCAGCGTCGGGCGCGGAGAGCGATGCACCGTCAATCAAGGCTTTATACAGGTCACTACTGCTGTTCATGCCACGAAGGCGCGCGCGTAATCCCTCGTCAGCGAGCACTTGAGTGACAAGCTTGATGTCGGCGCGGTGCCCGTCGTCGAGCTCCGTCGGCACCATCATGCCGAATACGAGATCGACCGGCTCACCGTCCGATGAGTCGAAATCCACGGGCTCGGAAAGTTTGATGAATGCGGCATTACTTTTATCGATGCCTTCTACGCGGCAGTGCGGGAATGCGGCGCCCTTGTCGAGGCTGGTGCAACCCAGTCGCTCTCTTTCAAACAGGCACTCGAATATCAGTTCGTTGGCGATATCGGGACAGGACCGGACCAGCAACTCGCTGAGTATTTCCAGACAGTGCTTTTTGCTGCGCGCCGTCGCATTGCATAGAACGCTATCGGGTTGGATAATTTTTTCGAGCGACATAGGGTAGGAATCGGGTTGTCGCGGCCTGTGTGGCCAGGTGACCACACAGGCCGGCTATTGGGTCAGGCGAAGCGGGTCTTTTGATTATCTCGGGCGTGATGGTCGACTTGTTTTTCCTTGTACTTTCGCACTCGTCGTTCGAGCTTATCTACCAATCCGTCGATTGCAGCGTACATATCTTCTTCCGTGTGTTCGCAATGGATCGTACCGCCATTCACTTTCGCGGTTGCTTCGGCTTTATGGCGAAGTTTTTCTACGGTCAGGATACATTGGACGTCAGACACAATGTCAAAATGTCGGGCTATCTTGTCTACTTTTGCGCCGACATAGTCTCTCATGGATTCAGTTACCTCGACATGATGGCCTGAAACATTCAATTGCATAATGGTCTCCCATATTCTTGATTTACCTGCGGGTTCAGAATAACAGTCTCGGGATCCTCCTTCATGTAGTGTTTGCTACCTAGTTAACTACCGCGTCTCGCGGACCCTGCGGTCGCTCGACGAGGGAATATTCATTGCTTCACGGTACTTGGCGACCGTGCGTCTCGCAACCGAAATTCCTTCCTCTTTCAGCAAGTTGGTGATCTTGCTGTCACTCAGCGGTTTGGCCGGGTTCTCCCCGCTGATCAGTTTGCGGATTTTCGCGCGAACCGAGGTTGAGGACTGGTCCTCGCCGCTTGCCGACGACAAGTGCGACGAGAAGAAGTATTTGAACTCAAAAACGCCTCGCGGCGTGTGCATGTACTTGTTTGTTGTTACACGCGAAATCGTCGACTCGTGCATGCCGATCTCATCCGCAACGTCGCGCAACACCATTGGCTTCATCGCCTCGTCACCATGCTCGAGAAACTCGGTCTGGCGCGCAACGATGCTGGTGGCCACCTTGAGCAGGGTCTCATTGCGGATTTCAAGGCTGCGAATCAGCCAGCGGGCCTCCTGCAGCTGTGACTTCAATACGGAATGCTCCGAGCTGCCGCGCAGCAATTTCGCGTACTGCTGGTTGACCGAGAGGCGCGGCACGCCTGTCGGGCTGATTTCGACCTGCCAGTGATTGTCGATCTTGCGGACGAATACATCGGGTATGACATATTCTGCAGCAGCCGAGCTGACCGCTGTTCCTGGCCTCGGATTGCAACCGCGAATCAACGCCAGCGCCGTATGCAGGTCATCTTCGGTCGTCCGCAGGCTGCGGCGCAGTTCGCCGTAATCGCGGGAGGCGACCAGGTCGAGGTGATCGCTGGCTATTTCAATAGCAAGTTGCAGACCGGGCGTGCCCCAGTCCAGCTGACTGAGCTGCAAGACAAGACTCTCGGATAATGTCCGCGCGCCGACTCCCATCGGGTCCAGACGCTGGATCTTGACCAGCGTCTTTTCGATTTCGCGTTCGGTGACCTCGGACTCATCGTCAATACAGTCGAGTATTTCGTCGAAATCGGCCTGCAGGTACCCGTCGTCGTTGATGGAGTCGACAATCGCTTCGCCGATCATGACTTCGCGTGGCGAGAAGTGCTCCATTTCCAGCTGCCACAAAAGATGGTCGCGCAGGGACTGGCCGGACTCATCGGCAAATTCGGTTATCGGGCGACCTTCGCCGTTCCAGCCGCCATCCTGGATCCGCTCCGTCGAGCGCGACTCCCATTGCTCATCGGCCTTGATCGTTTCGACTTCGGCGGTTGTTTCAGCATTGGTGCTCGGGACGTCAGGGAGGTCCTCCATCTCGAGCATGATGTTTTCTTCCAGGGCTTCCTGAATCTGCGCATTGAGGTCAAGCACAGGTAGCTGCAGCAAGCGGATGGCCTGCTGTAATTGCGGCGTCATGGTCAGGGTCTGACCGAGTTTTAGCTGCAGCGAAGGTTTAAGCATGCTTTACGTTACTCTATGGGCAAAATCGACGGGCACAAGGCCTGTCTGTAGACAGTTTGCCTCAGAGCTTGAACTCCTGTCCGAGATACACTTCTCGAACGTGCTGATTTTCGAGGATTTCCTCGGGCGAGCCGGCCGCGATCAGGCTGCCGTCGCTCAGGATATAAGCGTGCCCGCAAATCCCCAGGGTTTCGCGAACGTTGTGATCGGTAATCAGGACGCCAATGCCACGCTCACACAAGTGACGGATTATACGCTGGATATCGAGTACCGAGATTGGGTCGACGCCGGCAAACGGCTCGTCAAGTAATACGAACAGCGGGTCCGCTGCCAGCGCACGCGCGATTTCCACGCGCCGTCGCTCGCCGCCCGACAAGCTGATTCCAAGGCTTGGGCGAACATGTCCGACATGCAGTTCGTCGAGCAGGTTCTCGAGTTCCTGCTCGCGCCCGGCGCGGTCCAGATCATCACGGTTTTCCAGAATAGCGAGAATATTCTGTTCAACGGTAAGTTTGCGAAAAATTGAGGCCTCCTGCGGCAGGTATCCGAGGCCCAGTTTGGCGCGGCGATGCATTGGCTGTGCCGTCAGGTCCTTGCCGTCTAGCAGGATGTTGCCGCTGTCTGCGGCGATCAGGCCAACGATCATGTAGAAAGCGGTGGTCTTGCCTGCGCCATTTGGCCCGAGCAGGCCCACGACTTCGCCGCTCTTGATCTCGAGCGAAAGGCCCTTGACCACCTTGCGCAGCTTGTAGCTCTTGGAGATGTCCTGAACGCTGAGAATACTCATGGATTCTCGTCGTCCTCCACAGCATTCTCTTCTTCTGTCGCCGGCGTGTAAGTAATGCGAACACGGTCGTCGTCCGAGCCACTGGAGTCGGCTTTGATACGACGTTCGTTAATGTTGTAGAGAAGGTAATTGGACGCGATCTGATTGCCGCTCTCAGTGATTTTGGCGTCTTCCGAGAACTCGATAATACCGGCCGACACGTCATACCTGAGGCGCCCGGCCTCTGCGTAGGTGACATCATCAGCCGCGGCTCTTGTTAGCTCGTAAGTGGCCGGCGCGCCGGTCACTACGGCGCTGCTCAGCGTGCTGCCGGTAAATTGCAGGTTGGCGTTGTCGCACTCGATGCGACCATTGTTAACAATAATGACGACGTTGCCTGAAAACTTCAGCTCACGGTTGTCTTCAGTGCCATTGGTGGCGCGGCCCTCATCGGATTCGATCGAGATATTGCCTTGGGAGAATCGCAAACCCGTGTAGAGGTAGGTTGCGGTCTTGCCGTCAAAGACAGCGGTTTCAGAGTCAAGCGTCCACGGGAGCTGATCGAGATCGACAACCTGCGCCTCCGCCGGAACCGCGACTATTGCGAAAACGCACACGAGGATTTGCTTAATTCTGGTCATTCTCTAAGGAACAATCTTGCCGCGAACGTTGGATTTGAGTTCGATTCTGTCGTCGTTAAGTGATGCTAGCATGCCCGTTGCTGTAACGCTGCGCGTGCCGAAACGAATCTGAACACGATCCTCGGTTTCCGCAATGAACTGCTCCGGGTCCAGCTCGAGATACTGGGTTCTTATTTCGATGTCCTGGTCGCTGGTTTCGCCGCTGTTCAGGATTTTTACAAAGCCTCGTAAGCTGATTCGGGGTGCGCCCTCCCGCAAGGTTGCTTCATCGGCATCGACGACCCAGGGAATGTCGGAGCCTGGCGAGTAGCGGATGCGGACGTCGGTAAATTCAATTCTGTCCCGCGCTGCCTGTTCTGCGTGTTCGGCCTCAATTTCGTAGAGCAGGCTGCCGTCCTCGCCTGTTCCGAGGATGCGGGCGGACTTCAGGTAGTAACCGCGATGCGTGCCGTCGTAGGGCAGATCGTCGGTGGCGTCGGGCTTCTTGTCGCGCGCCAGGTACCAGCTGGCGAGAGCGGCAGCTGTGAGAACGATAATTAGCGAGATCGTGCGCGGGCTCATCAGGTGCTTTCGCCCGCTGCAACAATGAGGTCACAGACCTCTCGTACAGCCCCGAAGCCACCTGGCTTGTTGGTGACGTAATCGCATCGCTCCTGCAGCAGCGAGACCGCGTTCGCAACGGCCACAGAAAAACCGACATGATCCAGGAGCGGCAGGTCTGGCAGGTCATCGCCAACATAGGCGCACTCACTGGCGGACAGGCCAAGTTCCGCAGCGAGGTTATCCAATGCTGCGACTTTGTCCTTACAGCCGAGCACGCCGTGAGCAACGCCGAGTTCCGCCATGCGTTGGGTCACTGCCTGCGACTTGCGGCCGCTGATAACGGCGACGGCAATGCCGGCGTCAAGGAGACGACGAACGCCATAGCCGTCCTGCGTATTGAATGCCTTA
>JABDOQ010000103.1 GCA_013043165.1 Woeseiaceae bacterium
GTGGGGGCCGGACCTCGCAACCCGTGCCGGTGACCAGCAGTATGCGGCGACGATGGATCCCGCCCTGCACGCAGCGACCGTCGTGGCGCTCGGCGCTGCACTCGGTCTTGATCGGTCTCACAATGCCATTTTCTACGACTTCTTTCCGGTAATCGCATTGGGCCTGATCGACAATTCGGGTACGCCGCGACCGCTATACCGCGCTTATGAACTGATGGCCAAACTCGTTACAGAGAGCGCCGAACGACTAACAATTACGGGACTTCCGGACGGACGCCTGGATGCGGGAATGGGCGCAGCGCTGGTCGCACGGGATACGCAAAGCGGTGTCGTACGTGTTCTGCTGGTTAATCGCAACGCCGATGCCAGAACGGTGAAGATCACACTGGATGGGGTGGAATCAACACCCGGACAATTGTCTGTACTCGATGCCAGCGCGGACCCGGCGGATAGTCTGCCGACTATGCAGGCGCCGGGCGCTACGTTCACGCTTCCGGCGCGTTCAGTTACTGTCGCGGAGTTCTAGATTAAAGGCCGCCTTGCCCCTTGCGCGCCCTGGACCGGATTCGCGGTGTCAATCGGCTTTTTCGGCCAGTTCCTTGAGCCGCGCCAGGCCGCGCTCGTAATCGCCACCGACCCATTTATCCATCATTAACCCCATATAACGACCGAGCATGGTATCCATGTTGGCATCAAACGCCCAGGTCACGCGGGTACCGTTATCCGTTCGTATCAAGGTGAACGTCGCATATGACGGTGTATCGAAGCCATCAAACATCAGCTGGCTTTTGACCATCGTGTCCGGCTGGACTTCGACTATCTCCTGCGTACCGTTTCCGACATTCGGGTGGTTGCTGCGCCAAACCATTTTGGAGCCCACCCCGGTGGCCGGTCCGCTGAACTCGTACTCCGCCTCCGGATCGAGCGCTGCCCACGGCGACCATTGGTTGAATTGCCGGTAATCGCTAACCATGGCGAACACTTCGGCCTGGTCGGCCTTGACGATAGCGCTGCGTTCAACGTACTGGCCAGACGGCAACAACATGCCGCCAACCAGGAATGCTGCGACCAGCACAATAATGATTATTAGCAAGACCTTGACGAATTTCATAACACCCCACCTGACCGCAAATAAGCGCGTTTCCACCACAAACCACTAATGGGTGGCTACGCGATTCGGCAACAAGCGCTTGAAGCCAAGGTAGACACACACGAGTACGCCGCCCGCGACAAAGCCGAAAAGGCCGTTGTAGAGTATCGATGCGATGAGGCCAACAATCCCGCCGGCCGCCGGCAAGCTGTGTGCCCAGACTTCAACGATATGTAAGCCTTCTGCCACTATCGGTATGCCATGCACGAGAATGCCGCCGCCGACCAGGAACATAGCGGCGGTGCCGACGATTGACAGCGTGCTCATTAACTTCGGCGCCATGCGCAGTATCCACGCGCCGAACCAACGCTGAAAACTCGCCAGGCTCGTTCTATCCTGTTTTTCTATCAGGTGCATACCGACATCATCCATTTTGACGATGCCCGCGACGAGGCCGTAGACGCCGACAGTAATTGCGGCAGCAAGGAAGCTCAGAACCATAATCCTCGTAATCAGGTCTGCCTCCTGCACCGTGCCGAGGACTATGACAATGATCTCTGCTGAAAGGATGGCGTCAGTGCGAATCGCGCCGCGAATCCGTCTTTTCTCGAACGCAACCATATCGACTCTTTTATCAGCGACCGCCTCCAGGCGCTTTTTGTGTTCTTCTTCCTCGGCTGATGCGTACAAGTAGCGATGGGTGACTTTTTCGAATCCCTCAAAACAGAGATACGCGCCGCCGAGCATGAGCAACGGCGTAATACTCCAGGGGGCGAAAGCGCTGAGCAGCAATGCGATGGGTACCATAATCGCCTTGTTGATCGCCGAACCCTTGAAAACGGCCCAGACAACGGGAAGTTCGCGCTTTGCCCGGATACCCGAAACCTGTTCGGCATTCAGCGCAAGATCGTCGCCGAGTACACCGGCCGTTTTCTTTGCCGCGACTTTGGTCAGGACAGCAACATCGTCCAGTAACGTTGCGATGTCATCAAGCAGTGTGAAAAGGCTGGATCCTGGCAAGGGACGGCTCTCCTGAAAAAAGTATGGCCCGCCACCGATAATTTGCGGGATCAGGAAATGGTAGGCGGCGCGACGTGGTTTAGCAAACCTGGGCACGCCAATCGGGTAGAACTTTTTATGCTTTATCTTGCAGATTCGCCGAACGATCGAATGGCACTCCGTAACGACGCAGAATGTCGCGATTTCTCTTTTCGACGTGGTCGCGCTCCAGGACGATCATACGTCCGTCCGAGCCCTGGAAGCGGACGAACTCGTCCGTTGCAGACGCGACGATGCGAATCAGTGCCTTGAGGTCCCGGATGTTGCGCCCCTGTACCCTGTCGATTACCAGCATTTCAATATCGTGATAACCCTGATTTACGCGATCGGCGAGGACCTTTTGCAGTACCACAACCTCTGACCGCGATGCGCTACGAATCTCGTTCTCATAAATCGAAACGATTTCCGAAGGAGCTTCCTGCCACCATTCGGATCCCCAGGTCATCAAAAGGTCACGACTCAGCGGCACGAACAACAGGCCACCGTAAAGATAATAGGTCGGCTTGACATCGTAGGAATCCTCGGCGACCAGAAAACGTGGTGGTTTCATCGGCAGTTCGAAATTCTGCGGCTCCCCGTCGCGATATACCTGCACCGGCATGGTTTCACCGACGTGGTGTTTGGCGACCTGGTGAGCCAGATCGATGCGTTCACCCTTGCGAAAACTGATGCTCCCATCGGCCGCAACATGTTTCCGATCGAGCATCAACAGGACATCGCCCTCTTCGAGGACACCGTGGGCCGAGCCGCCGTGCACCACCCCGGTAATAAGAACGCCGCTATGACTTTTTGGGCTCAAGCCCAGCGATCGCCGGTGCGCTTTGGATTCGAGCGCCTGAGTCACAATACCCAGGTCCGGAAAGCCGTCATTGACGCCATGCTCGATATCACGCAGAAAATGCTTCACCACCGGTGCGCCGATCATATAGCCGACATTTTCAGCTTCGTCCATGGCCTCGAACGCAATGCCAACAATCTCGCCATCCTTGACCACCGGCCCGCCACTGTTGCCCGCATTGATTGCCGCGTCGATCTGCACGGCCAGCAGGTTACGCTGGCTGTGCACGTACGGATTCATCTCGATCCTGGAAACGATTCCCTCGGTAATCGAAAGTCGGTCGCCGCCAATTGGAAAACCGAGTGCGGCGACACGGTCGCCCAGCGACGGCAGGTCACCGATTGGCAACGCCGGCGCACCCTTCGCAAAGCCCGGATCTTTGATATTCAGAAGTGCCAGGTCGCATACGTGACCGACACCTTCGACCGCAGCCTCGAACTTGCGCGACTTGCCGTAGCGGCGAACCTCGATGAATACCTGGTTCTGCACCACGTGGGCATTGGTCAAAACCCGTTCCCCACGCGGCGTCATTACGATTGCACCCGAGCCAACCGCTGCGTCAGGCCCCTCGGTTTGCCAGGGCTGCTCGTAGTCGGGCGCGTCAGATGTTGTTATGACCTTCACGACGGATCGCAGCATCGACCGCATCAGGCCGCTGCGGCCGCCGTGCTCAACAAGAATAACGCTTGTCCCCGTTTTGTTGTCCTCGGTCATGCACGAATGATGTCAGCTTGCCGGCCGCCTGAGCAACAGCGGTCATTCAATTCGCCCGCTGCGGCGAAAATTTCGGTGCGCAATTTCTTCAAGTCCTTGTAGCGTAAGAGGATTGTCGAACCGCCCTGCTCCTTGCCACGCAAAAACACCGTGCGGCGAGCGGAAAAACGATAATCGTACGCTCTGATGCGTGCTCAGGAAGCAACCGTTCGAGCCCTTTTTCCGCCTACGAAGAACCAAACATGGCAAATATCTCCGCACCTGTGAACTCTTTAGTCTGGTTGGCGAACTCGTAGTATTAAGGCAGTGACCTCGTCTCTCAACCGTAACTACTGATTCTGCGGTCATTTGTGTTCCTCCGTTTGTCGTTGTGCGAGTAGTGTCAGTACAAGTGCGATCAAAGCAGGAGCCGCCTGCACAATCAGAATAGATGGCTTTGCTGTTATCCCGCCAAAGATGCCGGCAACAACCACGCAACCCAGAAAGAATACTTGCAGCGGGAATCCGTCATCTTTGCGAGCGAGGCCCCAGATCAGTCCGGCTGCGAGAAAACCATTGTATAAACCCTGGTTAGCAGCAAGCACGGCAGTTTGTTCGGCAAACTCCGGAGTGAGGCCGAATGCCCGCAGCCCTGCCGGCTTGGTCCAAAGAAACATTTCAAGAACGAGGATGTAAAGGTGTTCGATTGCAACCAGTGCAACTAATGCGGTGGCGGCTTTTTTCATGAGCAGGAGCCTCGGAGTGCGCCAGCGATGCAGCAGGCCTGATTACAGCATACCCCACCTGGCCCGAGTTGAATGCAGGTCAGACTGCAGTGATCGGCAGATCTGTGCCTATTGCTGATGAAGCAGGCCGACCTGCACCGCACTCGTATTTGCCCTACAACTTAACCGACCGCTTATGTGATCCATGTCACAGGAATCCTGGATGGAAGATCCCACAAGGCACCTCCGCGGGCGATCAATTAGTGATGAAATGACGCCATCCACGTAACCGGAAGTGTGTGCAAATGCTTAAGCTTGGGAAGAAGCGCACCGAGAAGCTTGGTATCACCTACTTCGGTCTACTCGGTCACGAAGTCGCTGTGATCAAAAGTACGATGGAAAGCTCGCCCGAGCTGGCCGCTTACTACGAACTGCGTGAGCCGAACCAAGCTGCCATGTGCGAAATCGTAGTGGTCAACCAGGACAGTCAACTCGCAACGTCGTGGTGGAAACACTTATGGAAGCGGAATCCATCCGCAATTCCGATGTTTGTCACTAATGCAAAACAACCACCCGGCGACAGCGCGTATTGCAAACGCCCGTTTTCGCCGTCCTTCGTACAAGCCGCATTCCAGGACCTGGTCAGCAAGAACGGACTACCAACGGCGCGATTGTAAAAGCGATTCCTGTCCAAAACGATTGGTCCCGCAGCGTATCGTATGCCCGCAATTTCAGCGACGCATGAGAATTTCCAGCACCGAAAGCGGTAAGATAGTGTGATGCGGCACGTCAAGATCATTGTTACAGGCACGGCCGCGCTGATTGGATTCAGCGCTTCCGCGGCAGAACCGAAATTTGAATTAACACCCTGGTTGGGTGCAGCGACCGGCGGCTCGTTTGAAGAAGAAATCAGCGGTGCCGAGATCGATGTCGGTGACACTCAGTTCGGCGCCCTCACGTTACATTTAGAGAGTCGTAACGGCGGCCAATACGAGCTCTATTATTCGCGTCAGGACACCGAGCTCGAAACAGCGGGCTTTCTTACGTCAACACCCCTGGTCGGTCTGCGGGTCGAGTACCTGCAATTCGGCGGTACCTATGTTTTCGAGAATGACAATTCGCTAGAGCCGTACATCCTGTTGACAATTGGTGCCTCCCGGTTCTCGCCCAACGGACCCGGTCTGGACGACGAGACGTTCTTTTCGGCAACCGGTGGCGGCGGCCTTCGATTTCATCTGACAAAAAGGCTGGCACTTAAGCTCGAAGCTCGAGCCCTCATGAGCTTGGTCGACAGCGACTCAGACGTATTTTGCGAAAGTAACTTCGGTGAGGGACTGTGTGAAATTTCCGTGACCGGCGATTCGTTGCTCCAGTGGACCGCCAACGCGGGCATCGCGTTTCGATTCTAGATAAAGCCCACGGCTTTCTCGCAGGATTCGTTAGACAAGTGCCAGGCGTCGCAATTCGGAGACACTTGTTAGCACCATGACCGCGTGATAATTACTGGCATCCAGATAACTGATGGAGAGCGAGATGTTTGAGCGCAGCAAGAAAGACGACGACACCATCGAATCGCAGGATGCAAACCGGAACGAATCAGACAAAACCTTTGGATCCCGCAGGTCCAAGGTGACAGGGCGCGGCGGCGATGCTGCTGTTATCGGCCGATCTATTCAAATCAACGGTGACCTGCGCGGCGGCGAGGACCTGCGCATCGAAGGCGACGTGAGCGGCACCGTAGAACTCAAGAACAGCGCCCTGACTATCGGCAAAGAAGGCAAGGTCAAGGCCGACGTATACGCCAGGTCGATCGCCGTGGACGGTGAGACCAAGGGCGACCTGTATGCGGCCGAGCGCATCAGCGTACACGTCAATGCCCGGGTTCAGGGCAACATCATTGCGCCCAAGGTCAGCATCGAGGAAGGCGCGCACTTTAAAGGCTCAATCGAGATGGACCCGGCCGCCGTTGAAAAGGCACTGGGAAAGACCGCAGCAAATGGCGCCGCCAAGCCGGTCGCCGAAAACAAATCCGGAAAATCCGCCGACGACAAGGCTACGCCCAAAAAGCCTGCGAAGGACGCCCGCACGAACCTGCATCCGCCGTCCGGGACCGCGTAACGAATGTGATTAGCTCTCTGCGCCGGGCGAACCCGCGGACGCTTTCGGACTCACCGGCGGCGTTTCACGCGCCGCTGTTTCAGGAGCTGCTGACCGGACTGGATGCGACCAGGCGGCATGTCATTCTTGACCTCGGCGCCGCGTCAACCGCAATGCTGGCCCTGCTCGGCCGATCTCGCTGCCGCGTGGAAATCGCGGACCTCGCGCATTTCGGCGGTATAGATCACCTGAACAGGGCAGAGCACGGCCCTGCCCTTGCGCATGCGGCCGAATCCCTGTTACCAAACGCACTGCCAGACGATGCCATTGATCTCGTGTTTTGTTGGGACCTGCCGAACTACCTGACGCTCGATGCACTGTCAGCGCTGATGGCTGCGATCGGTCGCCGCGCCCGCCCCGGCGCCCTCGCCCATGCCTTGATCTTCTACGCCGACCGCGACATGAAGGAGCATCCGGGCCGCTTCGTCCCGACCGCGGACGGCGAACTCATCGATCGCAGCGGCCCAGGCGCAGTGACGGCGGCCCCACGCTATTCGCCCGAAGTCCTGGGCAAGAGCATGGGCCGTTTTGTGATCGACCGCGCGCGACTGCTTGGCAACGGCATGCAGGAGTTCCTGTTTCGGCTTGAATCGTGCGGGGACGCGAGTAACCACTGATGCCGATCAAAGGGTTTCTATTTATTTTCAGTTTCTGTTTGCTCAACGCGGCGAACGCGCAAACGCCGATCTACAAGTGCACGGACGCTGACGGCGGTGTTGCGTACTCTCAGTTGCCGTGCCCACCTCAAAAGACCATGGACCCCGAGAAATCCGAGCCTGATACGAAAGCTGAGAGCACAATCCCGCTATCCGAAAACCCAGCGCTACCGGGTAACGAAATCCCGACAGAAGTGCCCGAATTGGAAACAGCAAGGTTAGCGTGCAAGAAGCGCTATCGAGACGCAATCGATGCGATCGACGCAGAAATTAGCCGCGAGTACTCGCCCGACAAAGCTGAGCAATACAAAGAGCGACTATTGCAATTGACCCGCAAGCTCAGGCAATGCTGAGGTCAGCCCTTAACTTTTGACGCACCCTTGGCGCCCTCCTCCGCGCAGCCAGGGCCAGCTAGTGAGCTGAAGCCGTCGCTTGCTGCAGCCACGATAAAATTATGTCTCAATTTGTGGAATCCGTCGCATCTCCGAATCCGCGGCCCGGTCATACTGGCTCGGTCAGGAAATGTGTCCTTAATCCTGCATCAGGGACAAGCCTGCATCAGGAACACGAATGGGTAGCTCGATTTTTGAAACAGTATTGTATGCACTCGGCGGCGGTATTATGGGAGGCCTCTGCGGATGGGTTGTTCAGGCCATCATCAGCAAACGGCGCATAGACCAGGTCACCAGCGCAGCCCGGACGAAATTGGATGGCGTCACTGTCGAAAGGGACTATTTCGCCGACAAGTATTCCAGATCCCAGACCAAAATTGAGTCTCTTCGGGCCGCGATCGCCAAACGTGGAACCGAGTTTGAGGCTGTAGTCAAGAAATCCAAATTGTTGGCCAGGAACGTACTCATGCTCCGTACGGAACGTGAGAACACCAAAACCAAGCTTGGCACGATGCAAAACGCACTAGGGTCATTGCGGCAACAAACTACCGCTCTGCAATCGGAATTCGAAAAAGCCCAGGAATTCTACAAGCGGGAACTGCTCAAGTCGCTTGAAAAGCGCAAGCTACTCGAAAAGGAGGTCGATGCAGCGCGCTCTGAACAGGAGTCGTTTGCCAAACTTGTGGAATCATCCACTCTGGAACACGGCTCCACCCAAAACATGATCGTCGCGGCTCAACTCAGATTGGGGCAGCTACAGGTGCTGGAACGAAACGTGAATAAGCTCGAGACTGAAAACGCACAGCTTAATCGCGACCTCGTGCAAATAAAGCAGGAATTCGCAGCACGCGAACGGGATCTCGCTGAGCTGGAAGAGCTCAGGATCCACAACAAGCAATTGGTGCGCTGTGTCGAATCTCTGGAAGGTAGCCGCAAGGAGCATCAGACCGATGCCGAACGCTATCGACAGCAGGCGGACGAATCCGAAAAATTATCTGACACACTGCGCCTCAAATTGGACGACCTCGAAAAGAATTTCCTGGATATAGAAAAGCAACAAGACCAGGCACTCAAAGATGCTCGCAAAGCGGCCGTCGTGCCCATCTTGAAAAATCAGGGCTAGGTCGCGTGAGGGTCGAAGAATCGCCGAAACGACCTGACGACCGGTAAGCGCTCATTCCACGGAGACGCGTCCGCGCGATCCGGATCCACCGGGCATACCGGGCCTGCAAATCCCGGCGGAATCTGGTCATCCAACTCCCCTGTGCCGGCGTTGTCGAAAAACTCGTAGCCTGGAATACAAAGGTCTTCATCCGCGACTACATCGACCGTCCGTAATCCGTAGCTCGAGAGTTCGACCGTAAATGCCTGCGGGTTGACCAGCCAAACCTGACGTGGGCCGGCAACGAACAGGTATTGAATGCGCCGGTTACTCGATGCGATGCGATACTTCCTTATTTCCCCGCCGTACATCGAACTCCGTGACGTGGACACGTCAATAACAGCCCCGAAATCGGGTTCGAAACCAGGCTCAATCTGCAGCGACCCTGGATCATCGTCGTCAGCAAACCACGCAATACTCCGATTGTTGTTAATGCGATTGACGCGCGATTTCATTGCACGTTCGCGAGGCGCCTCAAAATCCTTATACGGCCAAATCCGTCCTGACGGCGCATTGCGCAACACCAGGGACAGGATTCTATTGTCGTTCTGCCTGAGGCGGCCCCGGTGACTGGCGTCATCCAATGCGGCCTGCAACTCAAAGGGAAGATCGGTGGTTTCCTCGGCGCTGTACCAATCGCGTGCGCCGCGCTTGACCTGCAGCCGAACTGCACCCTTGCCTATCCATCCCATCTCGGGCGTATTGATGTAGTGCGTTGCAGATCGCCAGGCCAGCGAGGAGTCCTTGTAAAAGACCCTTGCGTAAATAGTCGGTTTTGCTCGCTGTATCGTCGTTGCCGGGAGGACGTACCCGGGCATGACTTTCAGCCCTTCGGCATCGCGTTGATTGCACAGGAAGAAGCGCGTTCCAAACAGCTCGATCTCGTATTTCGGCGTGTAACCGATGCGCAGCAATCTGGCCGGATCCGGTTTTTCCTGACCGTCCGCGCGAAGTCTGTAGCCGGAATTGAGCAAGCGCCGAAATTGATTGCCAACCTGGCGTGGCGATTTGTCCTGCACGGCGACGTTGGCAATCGTCTCAGTCGGAATGGCTGCAATTTTGCTCAACAAACTCTGCCTGCGGCTCCTTGTAGGAGTTTAGTTTAGATGACTTTTTGATCCATTAATTGACCAATTTGCCAAACGCCTGTTGACTGCTCAAACTCACAATACCTGCCGCATACGAAATTTGAAGGAGACCCTTATGTGTCGTTGGCTTGCCTACTCAGGCGCCCCCATTCTCCTCGAGGACGTGCTGTTCAAGACGGACCACTCCCTAATCGATCAAAGCCTGCATGCATCGGACGTGCACAACACGACAAACGGCGATGGCTTCGGCCTCGGCTGGTACGGCCAGCGCGAGGTACCGGGCGTCTACAAGGACATCCGGCCCGCCTGGAACGACACGAACCTGCAGGCGCTGGCCGCGCAAATCGAATCGCCCATGTTCCTGGCGCACGTCCGGGCAACGACCGGCTCTCCGGTGCAGAGAACCAATTGTCATCCATTCAATCACGGCAAATGGTTGTTCGTGCACAATGGCCTTGTTAACGAATACGATAAGTTGCATCGAGACCTTGCGTTCGCGATTTCGCCCGAGCTGTTCCCACGCATTAGCGGTACAACCGACTCGGAGCTCATGTTTCTGCTCGCGCTGACCTTCGGCATGGATGGCGACGTGCATGCCGGCCTGGCACGCATGGCGGGACTGGTCGAACATACGGCCAGGTTACATGCAGTGGAAAATGCACTGCAAATGACTCTCGGCATCAGCGACGGCGAATCGCTGTATGCCGTCCGTTATTCGACAGCGGGCGATTCCCGCTCGTTATTCCATAGTGCGAGTCGCGACGCAACGGGGGAAATTGCGCCCGAAGCGGCCCGATTTTCGAGGGATGCGCGAGCGATAGTTTCCGAACCGTTGAACGATCTCGAGGCCGAGTGGATTCCCGTGCCTGAAGCGAGCTTCCTTACGATTACCAGGGGACATATTTCCATCGAGCCGTTCACCCCGATTGCCCCGTGACGAAGGCCGCTTTTGCACGGCCCGCTTTGTTTTCCCGCGATGTCCTGTATTCTGGCTAAATGAAGAACTGCAACTCATGCGGCAAATGTTGTGAGACAGCGGGCAATGGCGGTTTGTCTGCCTCAACCGAAGAAATTGACTGGTGGGAAGTCCACCGACCGGATATTTATCGCTACGTCCAGGGCCGAAAGATCTGGGTGGACCCCTCAAGCGGTAAATATTTTCCTCGATGTCCCTGGCTGCGGAAATCACCCGAAGATGAAAAATTTAGCTGCGACATCTATGACGACCGCCCCGAAGATTGTCGGCACTACCCCGTCGACATCGCACAGATGGTTCGCGACGACTGTGAAATGCTCGAGCGGCATGACCTCCTGGATTTAAAGCGCGCTCAGAAAAAACTCGACGAAATTATGATCGACAGCCGACCGCCGGCTGGCCAGTGGCCCTAGACGCTTCGGTTCGTGGCACATCCAAAGCCATTCTCACACCATGAAAATCAATGGCTTGCGGAGGCGCAAGGGCATGTGCTTTCATTGGTAACTACACGCGGCTAATTTGCTATAGTTCGCGCCCGAACGTCCCTCTGATTATTGCCATGACCAAATCCACCAAAAAGCTCGAATCGGCTCTCGCTCGTTTACGAACGATGCGAGATTTTGGCGGAAGTGCCCTGACTACAGGTGTTGGTGACGATGTCATTGCAGAATTTCTCGGCTCGCACCGACAGCTCTCGATTGCCATCGAACGCGGTCACTCGTGCTTCCTGGAGCTGCAAAAATCACACCCCGACTACCTCGCACTGAATGAAGCTGACCAGATCGCCCAGGCTCACGCGGGGCTGACGAATTTTTACGCCGAGGACACGGTCAACCCATACGTGCCCGCCGGTGCCGCCGGACCCTGGGTCGTCAGCCTTAAAGGCGCCGTCGTCTATGACTGCGGCGGCTATGGCATGCTGGGCCTCGGGCACGCGCCCGCAGCGGTACTTGACGCGATGAATCAGCCGCACGTGATGGCAAACATCATGACGGCCAGCGTTAACCAGGTCGATTTTGTAAAGAAACTGAGGCAGGAAATCGGTCACACAAGAAAAGGCGGCACACCGTTCGCCAGTTTCCTTTGCCTGAACAGCGGTTCGGAATCCATGTCGATCGCATCGCGCATCGGCGATATCAATACCAAGATGCTCACCGATCCCGGCGCTCGATACGAGGACTGCGAGATTCGGGGACTGACTTTGCAAAGCAGTTTTCACGGACGAACCGACCGCCCTGCCCGGTTTTCTCATTCCACTTCGAAAAAGTACAAGAAGCACCTGGCGTCGTACCGGGACCGCGACTACCTGCTGACCGTCGCGCCGAATGATATCGCTGCGCTGGAATCCATGTACTCGAATGCGAGCAAGGAAGGCGTTTTCATCGAGGCGTTTTTCATGGAGCCGGTCATGGGCGAAGGCAATCCGGGAATGGCAATCGAGCCCGCTTTTTACCAGCGTGCAAGAGAGCTGACGCGCGAGCACGGTTCCATGCTGGTTGTCGATTCAATCCAGGCCGGGCTGCGCGCGCACGGCGTGTTGTCGGTCGTCGACTACCCGGGCTTCCAGAAGCTCGACGAACCCGACATGGAGTCCTACTCGAAGGCCGTCAATGCCGGGCAGTATCCGCTCTCGGTACTCGCACTCTCGGAGAGAGCCGCCGCGACCTATCGAACGGGCCTCTATGGCAATACGATGTCAACGAACCCGCGCGCGCTGGATGTCGCGATGGCCGTCCTCGATTCATTGAACCCGGAGCTCCGGGAGAATATTCGGACTCGTGGCCGTGAGCTCGTGACGCGACTGGGTGCGCTCGCGGATGAGACCGACGGTGCAATTACACGCGCCCAAGGAACCGGCCTGCTGCTGAGCTGTGAACTTGATTCCCGTTACAAAGTGTCCGGTGCCAATAGCACGGAAGAATACCTGCGGAAAAAAGGTCTCGGGGTTATTCATGGCGGCGAACATTCTCTGCGCTACACACCAGTGTTCGATATGGGGTCCAGGGAAGTCGACCTGATCGTCGAGCTGACCAGGGACGCACTGCTGAATGGCCCGGTTCAGTCAGGCAAACAGTCGACTACAGAATGAAAAAAGACGGACTGAGCCAAAAAGCCTATGTCCCGATCGCCGACGGAGACTCCTATGACCCCTTCGTGTCAGCCACTGAGTCACTGCCGGAGTTCACGATCAAGGCGGTTGGCCTGGGTATTCTGTTCGGTATCATCTTCGGCGCGGCCAATGCGTATCTCGGACTGCGTGCCGGGCTGACGATCAGTACTTCGATCCCGGTCGCCGTTATGACCGTTGCGGTGTTTCGTGCGCTCTCCAGCGCCGGTATCCGCAGCTCAATTCTCGAGACCAATATCTCGCAGACAACCGGGTCTGCATCGAGCTCGCTCGCCAGCGGCGTCATATTCACGCTGCCTGCGTTGTTCATGTGGGGCATGGCCCCGGAACTGCTGCAGATGACGCTGCTCGCGATGTGCGGCGGGCTGTTGGGCGTGCTCTTCATGATCCCGCTGCGGCGTTTCCTGATCGAGCGGGAACACGGCAAGCTGCCCTACCCCGAGGGAACGGCATGCGCCGAAGTCCTGGTTGCGAATGAGATCGGCGGTGGTCGTGCACGCTTCGTGTTCTATGGCCTGGCCGGCGGCGCACTGTTTAAATTCCTGACCTCCTGGCTGCGCGTGATACCCGGCGACCTCCACGTCAAGATTCCCTTGCTCAAGAAAGGCGAGCTCGGCATGGACCTGTCGGCCGCGCTGTTCGGTGTTGGCTATATTCTCGGACCACGCATCGCGGCTGTCATGGTCGGCGGCGGCCTGCTGTCGTGGCTTGTCATTATTCCGGCCATCGCCTACTGGGGCGATGCGCGGACCCTGCCGTTCTTTCCTGAAACAGTACAGCTCATACATGACATGTCGCCGCAGCAGATCTGGACGCGCTACGTGCGCTACATCGGCGCCGGCGCGGTTGCGACGGCTGGCATCGTCACATTGATACGCAGTATCCCGGTGATGATCAGCAGTTTTCGTATCGGCGCTGCTCAACTTGGCGAGCGAGTCAGCGGCGCTGTGGGGCCGGCTCTGCGCACGGACAATGATCTGCCACTGCGCTTCGTCGGCATTGGCGTCGTTGCTATCGCCGCAGTGCTCATTTTCGTGCCGCAGGTGTTCGGCGCCGTAGGCGGCATCGGTATTCGCACGATCGCCGCAATCTGTGTGGTCGTTTTCGCGTTCTTTTTTGTCACGGTAGCTTCGCGCATCGTCGGCCTGGTTGGCGTAACCAGCAACCCGACCAGCGGCATGACGATCGCGGCCCTGCTCGGCACCGCATCGATATTCCTGTTGTTTGGCTGGACCGACTCGCTCGGCAAGGCCGCAGCGCTGACCGTCGGCTGCGTCGTCGCAATTGCTGCGTCGATTTCCGGCGATACCTCGCAGGACCTGAAGACCGGCTACCTGCTTGGAGCGACGCCCCGGCGACAGCAGACGGCGGAACTGATTGGCGTGCTGACGTCCGCGACTTTTGTGTGCCTCACCGTGCTGGCGCTCGGCAAGGGCTTTGGCTTCGGCAGCACCGAGCTGCCCGCACCGCAGGCGACGCTGATGAAGCTCGTCATCGACGGCGTACTTGATCAAAACCTGCCGTGGGTGCTGGTCGCCATAGGTGCCGGCATCGCGCTGGCCTGTGAGATTGCTCGCATTCCGTCGCTACCATTCGCAGTCGGCGTGTATCTGCCGGTGTCCACGATGACGCCAATATTTGTCGGCGGTCTGATTCGACTGTGGATGGAGCGCAGCGCGAAGGATGAGACGGTCGCAGCCGATCGTCGGGAGCGTGGCGTGTTACTGGGCAGCGGTTTCGTCGGTGGCGAAGGTCTGCTGGGCGTCGGCATCGCGCTGGTTGCGGTTGCCAAGAGTCGTCGCCCCGACGGCATTGGCACCGAATGGCTCGGCACCGAGCTCACTGCAATGCTCGTTGGAGCAGCCGCGTTCGCGGTATTTATCGCCTGGTTTTTCCGTTCGGTTCGCGGTCGATCCGAGCAGTGAGGACTGGGCGACGATGATCGCAGTCACAATCACGAGATGTCACGATCTGAACGAAAAATAGCGGCGGATCGATTCCGGCAGTTTATTCGACACAGTAACGAGCTGCATGTCGAATACCTGGATGATGCTCAGCTCCTGAAAAACTACGATCAGTTTGCGAACTGGCAGCTCGATTACCTGCTGCCGTTCTTCAGCGATCTGCATGAACAGCAAGGCTATGCGGAGGCCATCGACTTCATCATGAGCGATCTTGCTGGCATTGGCATCAGTAATCGCGACCGCGACCTGGAGCGCGCCGCTCCGGCCATTACTTCGATGCTGCCGCTGGCGGCGCTGGCCACCATTGCCAGCGCTGCGGAGATGAATGCCCGGGTTCTGAAAGTCAACATCGAGATCTGCCGATGCCTTGCCGACGGTGGCGATCTGCCGACAACCATTACCGAGCATGACTACTGTATTGCCTGTCGCCAGGCCAGCTCGCTGCAGGAATGCGTGGAGCTCGTGCATCTGATTACCGGACTGGGAAAGACATTAAAGACGCTCGTCGACGTTCCCATGCTGGGGATATTGCTTCGCGCCATGCGGGGCCCTGCTCATGCTGCAGGATTCGGGGCATTACAGGAGTTTCTGGAAAACGGCTATGCCACGTTCAGACAGATCCCGGACATTGATCACTTTATCAGCGAGATTGAAAGTCGCATGGTGGCGATTTTTGAGCGAATATATACTGCGCCATTGCAGCAGCTCCGCTAGCCAAAGAAGAACAACTTAAGCGTCTTGAGACGAAACAGGGGGCATCATGTCACGAAAACGCAGCAATGCCGGATGTTTGCTGGCGGGCGCTGTGCTCGCTCTCGCGGGTTGCGGTCCCGACAGGGCCGACCGGCCAGCCGTCGACTCATCGAGCGGGCCCGTTGAGTCGCGATTGGTAGCCTACACCGAGGAGCGCGAACCCTGTGCCAACTACACGCCACAGCGTGTTGCCCTGTTCGGCGATCTGCATGTGCATACCGCCTATTCCTTTGACGCCGCGGCGAACAGCCTTGAAACCTATCCCGACGACGCTCACCGCTTCGCGAAAGGCGAAGCGATCCCGTTCTTTCCCGTTGACGAGAACGGCAGGCCACTTGGAACAGCGCAGCTGTCCCGACCACTCGATTTCGTGTCGATCACCGATCACGGCGAATTTCTGGGTGAACGTGCGCTCTGCAGGACGCAAGGCTCGCCGCGCTACGACTCGAAATTTTGCGTCGCTTACCGGAATACCGAACGCCAGGGCATGCTGATGCTCGGCACGATACTTGATATGGAAAATCCGCAGCGCCTCGAAGAACTGTGCGGCGACGACGACGCGCTCTGCCGTGAATACGCCAGGCGACCGTGGCAGGAAATGATTGCGGCCGCCGAAAACGCCTATGACCGAAGCGCGACCTGCGCCTTCACAAGCCTGATTGGCTACGAGTACACCGGCACCCCCGGCCTTTCCAATATCCACCGCAATGTGATCTTCCGAAACAACAACGTCCCCGAACTGCCTGTTTCGTACATTGAAGCGCCAACGGATCAACGACTGTGGCAATTGCTCGAGCCACAGTGCAATGACAGCAACAATTGCAGTTTCATTACGATTCCGCACAACAGCAACCTGGCCAACGGCCGGATGTTTTCGCTGCTGCAAGGCGGCAAACACAGCGACGCTCATGACGAAGATCACGATCACGGTAATACGCCTGCCGACCACACACGGCACCGCGCAACTGATGACGAGCAGCGCAGACACGCCCTGGCTCGCCAGCAAAACGAACCCGTGATGGAAATCTTCCAGCACAAGGGCAATTCGGAGTGCATCAATGGACTGTCGAGCATATTCGGTGCACCGGACGAGCACTGCGAATTCGAACAGGTGCGCCAGTTCGGCGAGACGAATCAGGTCGTCGAACTTCGAATCGAAGACAGTCAACTGAAAACGATCATGAGCGAGGTGCTCACGGACGAGTGCGGCGACGACACCGGTCGTGGCGGTATGGTCGGTGGAGGCTGTGTGGCAGAAACAGACTTCATGCGTTCGAACCTGCTCAGGGGGCTTAGGGACGAACAGCGGCTTGGCGTAAATAGCGCCAAACTGGGTGTCATCGGCAGCACGGACACGCACACATCGACGCCGGGCGGAGTTTCTGAAACAAACTGGGGTGGACATGTTTCCGGTGAAGCAACACCGGCCGAGCGTCTCCAGCCCGGATTACTCACCAGCGGCATCGACGGCAATCCAGGCGGCCTTGCAGGCGTGTGGGCCGTTGAGAATTCGCGCGACGCCATATTCGATGCGCTCGAGCGGCGCGAAGTGTTCGGCACCTCGGGCCCGCGCATCAAGCCGCGATTATTCGCCGGCTGGGGCTATGACGCCGACATTTGCAACGCGCCTGACATGATCGAGCAGGCGTTCGCCAACGGCGTGGCGATGGGCGCGGACATGGGCGCGCGAGCTGACGATTCCAGCCCGGTGCTGATTGCGTACGCAGAAGCAGATTCGGCGCCCGATGCAACGCCATTGCAGCAGCTGCAGATCATCAAGGGCTGGGTCGACGACGAGGGCAAAGCCTATTACAAGATCTTCACTGTGGCCGGGACGCCCGACAAAGGCGCCGGCATGGATTCGGCGGCCGACGCGAGACTCGACCAAGGTCACAGTCGACTTTGCGGCGTATTCAAGGACCCGGAGTTCGACCCGACGCATTCGGCCTACTATTATCTGCGAGCGCTGGAGAACCCAAGTCCTCGCTGGAGCTTCTACGATTGCATGAGAATTCCGGAAGAACAGCGGCCCGAAGTCTGCGATGACACGTCCGACGTTGCCAAAGTCATCCAGGAAATGGCCTGGACGTCACCGATTTGGTATCGCCCTGGTCCAAATTGAAGCCGCTAAGAGTTCAGCTTTATGCTGCTCGCCTGCTCGGCACTCTGAAACTGCTTCTGCAGCTCGTCATCAATGATGTAATCGATTCTGCAATTGCCGATAACAATGGTCTCGCCGGGCACCAGCACATGTTCCGTAATGGCGTAGCCGTCAACAGTCGTGCCGTTGGTGCTGCCGAGATCCACAATAGTGGCTCCTTCGGGCGAATGGCTGATTAGCGCATGATGACGGCTCACGAACTTGCTGTTGATGCGAATATCGCAGAGCTGGCTTCGCCCGATCAGCAGGTTGCTCTGGCGTAGCGCCAGTTCCCGGACGTCATCATCCGTTAACTGCACTATCAGGCGTCCGATTCGAGGCTGCAGGCCCGCAGCATTGAGAGTCTCTGCATCGGCATCATCGTCGCCAGGCTCAGACGTTGGCCCGATCAGTGCGAACGCGCGTTGTACCAGTTCTTTCGTGACCAGGTCGACGCCCTCTTCGGCCGCGGTGCGGAAACACCGGCTGATGAGCGTTGATATCGTATCGGGGACGCCGGCGCCAAGCTCATGGATGAGGGCGATTGCGTGAAACTCGAACGCCTCATCGATGTTGGCCGCGCCTGCCGCCTCCGCGCGTCGACGGATATACTCGCGCGTTTCCGGCAGCGTGAACGGTGCGATCGAAATGCGTTTTCCAGCATGGCTGGCTATAGCGCTGAGTGGCCGGCTGTTCAGCAACTCCTTGAACCCGGACTGTCCGGAGAGAATCAGCATCAGGCCATACCTGCCGTCGCGCTCCATATCCACCAGGCTGCGAATCTTGTCAAGAACCCACCATTCGCACTTCTGCACCTCCTCGATACAGATAATCGTGTGTCGCCGATGGTTTTTTTGAAAAGAGAGAAACAGGGAAAATACGCTCTCGAGATCCTCCAGGCTCATGTCCTTGGGATCAAAGCCGAAAGCGTGAATGAGCTTCCCCATGAACTCCGTCGTATTGGCACACGGTTCGGCAATGCGCGCGACGGCAACATCCTGGTCAACCCTCGAAAGGAACTTGCCAATAATGAATCGTTGCGCCGACTGGCCGTCGCCGATCAGAATGGCCAATGGGCAATTCTGGGTGAACGACAGGTTCAGCCGATCGACTGCGTTGCGATGCGACTGCGTCAGAAAAGCAGATGACGTGTCTTGCTCGAACTGCATTTCGGGCAACGTCACAGTCTGCTGCTGCTGGTGGTATTTCACTGTCAGCACCCCCTCGGCCTCTTGATGTCGGGAAAAGGCTCTTGATTCGAACTTTGTTGTGCTTTTCAGTCTAGGCCAGTTGCCGCAGCGTGTAAAGTACGATGCGAAGTTTCCACTGCAATCACCTGAAATCGATAGATTATCTGCTTATGCGCCTGAGCGTCTTGATGATATGGCCGATGTCGATGGTCGATTCCGTCGCGACAGCAACCGTGCGCTCTCGCTCCGCATCAATCAAGGGATCCGAGTGCTCGAATTGGTATTCCAGGACGTTAACGTCCGCTTCTGACGCGTCTTTGCCGCCGCTGCCCCGTTCCTTCAAGCGGCGCCGCAACTCATCGCGATCCGCGCTCGTGTCGACGAATGCGCAGGCAACGCCCTGGCGCCCGGCCAACTGCAGAACCAGCTGCCGGTCGGCCCGTCTCAGGAACGATGCATCGACAATGACGTTGAAACCCGCCTCGAGCAGGCGCCCCGCTGTCTCCGTCAGGCTTGCATAGATCCCGGCGCGCGCTTTCTCGGAATAGATGCCTGAACCGGGTTCGGAATCACTTCCCTCGGTTTCCTCGAGACCCAGTCGCCGCTTCCGCTCTAGATCCGACCGAATGCGAATGGCGGGAAGCTGTGACATCAGCTGCGACGACAGCCATGTCTTGCCGGAACCCGAATAACCATGCATCGCGATCAGCCGAGGCGCGGGCGCCTCGATCCAGCGTGCTGCGACCGCGAGATTATGCTTGAGGTCCTCTATATCCTGCAGCCGCTCCTCCGGCCCGTCGCGTTCCGTGCTGCGAATAGCCGCAACTTTGGCGCGAATCATGCTGTGGTAGACAAAGTACAGGCCGAATACGTCCATCCCGGAATAGTCGCCCGTACATTCGAGATAGCGATTCAGGAAAGCGTACGCCAGGTCCTGCCTCGCCTGCGCGACCAGGTCCATGACCAGGAATGCGACATCGCTTATGACGTCAATGTTGCGCAGCTCCGCACTGAATTCGACGCAGTCGAACGGGACGATACCGCTCGAGAGCCTGACCAGGTTCCTGAGGTGCAGGTCGCCGTGGCACTCCCTCACGAAACCGTCTTTGCGCCTCCGGATCAGGTTGGGTTTCAGGTCACGCAGGCAATTCACAGTCCACTGCTGCACGCGATAAAGCAGGTCCATATCGATGGCCTGTTTTAGCGGCGCGAAATTATCGAGCATCGGCGCCCTGACTTTGCGCACCGATTCGCTGTCGTTGGCAAACTCGATAATAGTTGCGTCCGCGTGATGGCCGGCGATCGTTTCGGCGAGCGCGAGAAGATCTTTTTCCTTGAGTCGTCCTGCAATGAGTTGATTGTCGAGCTGGGCGCTCTGCGGGAACTGGATCATTTTCAGCGCATACTCGATGGCTTTTCCGCCGCCCCCGAGCGACGGACGGTCGTAGCTGCCACCGACCGGCAAAACGTCGAGATAGAGCTCTGGCGCCCATCGCCGGTTGAGCCGAAGTTCCTCCTCGCAATAGTGGCGCCGTCGTTCGAGCGTGCTGAAATCGAGGAAATCCAGCTTTACGGCTTTCTTTATCTTGTAGGCAAAAGTCCCGGTCGCGATCACCCAGGAAATATGCGTTTCGAAGACCTCGATTGATGATACCGGGTGCGGATAGGCTGCAGGATTTCCCAGCGACTGCACCAGCCTCGACTGGCTGTCCGTTGAATCCGCTACCTTACGACCCATCGGGCAATTCGGCGGCAACCTGCTCGACAGAGCTGCGCCCCGCCACAATGGCTTCCGCCGCCCTGTGAAAGTCCATCATGTGAAAATCGCCGAGGCCGGGCGTAATGACCAGGTCTGGCGGATCACCCAGCATGCGATTGCGCAATATCTGGTCCTGCATGATATTCATCGTCTTGTAGATGACGTCGATCATCGCGGGCTCCTCCGGGCGGCGGCCCGTCCGTATCGAGCTCACAAAATTCTCCAGCAGGCCCGACCACCGGGCCAACAGTTCGGTGCTCTCCTCGGAGGTTGTAATGTCGTGCGCTTCAGTCTTCTCTGCGTCCTTAGGCTTTGGTCGCTTGCGCCCTTTCGTGACGGGACGGTTGAGGTTTACGGCAATAACGAAATCTGCGCCCAGTGCACGGCACAGCGATACGGGCACCGGATTAAGGACACCGCCGTCGACAAGCCAACGGCCGTCGTAAAAAATCGGTTTGAAAAGGCCCGGCAGGCCACTGGAAGCCCTTACCGCTCCCAGCATCGAGCCTTTGCGGATCCACACCTCTTTTCCGGAATCCAGGTCCACGGCGACCGCGCCAAACGGCCGCGACAGGCTCTCAATAGCCCGGTCCTGCAGGCGCTCACCAACGGCGCGCATCACACGATTGCCGCGTATGACGCCGCCGCCCGACAACGTGGCATCCATCAGACGCCATACGTCGATCTTGGTCAGTTCACAGGCAAAGCTTTCGAGAGCATCGAGCTGTTCGCTCGCGTGCGCCGCTGCAACCAGCGCGCCCGTCGAAGCACCGGTCACTATAGTCGGATCGATACCGCGTTCTAACAGTGCACGCAGCACGCCGATATGCGACCAGCCCCGGGCGGAGCCGCTGCCCAGTGCAAGTCCGATCTTGACTTCGCTGTCCTGCTTGTCGGTCTCCATTACCTGCTCGACGCGTCACCGGATGGAGGCCAGGTCACGCTGAAAGCACCGCGAACATCACCGAGTGAGTAACCAAGCGCCCTGTCATGAGGATAATCCGCGTCGAGTATAGCGGCCAGCTCGGGCGACAGCGAAGCTCCGTGGCAGGTAAGACAAACGGCGCCTGTCCTGATCACCGCCATATAGCGAATCGTGCCGTCAGCTTCCTGGACGAAGTGCTCCAGTCCTGCGGCCGGTTCAGCCCCATCCGCCTGCCGTTCGAATTCCAGTAATACGCTCCTTTCCCAGGGCTCCGGCGCGTTTGCAGGATTACGAAACCGCAGGCTCGTTCGCCGCACTTTTGCGCCGCTTTGCCGCGACAGGTCGGACGCAACCTGAGGGGCTTTGTCCTTGCACACGCTGATTGCCCCAACAGGTCCGCCCTGAGAAAGGCCCTTTTTCAGTTCGCTCTGCAAAGTGGCAGCAAATGACTGCACCAGTGCCCGACTCTCATCGAGGCGCGGCTCGTCGGCCGCCTGCAGGCATGCGACAGACAGTGCGGCGGCAATATAGGCGGGCAGTGTCCTGATGCTCACGGTTTTCATGCTCTGGCCCGGACTTGCTTCGCCTTTACGATACCAGCGTGCTCAAGGGCTGCGAGCAGCTGGCCCCAACGCTGTTCCAGCGTGCCCGTGTAGCCGACGGCCATGCGCACCAACCCCGGCGATATGCCGGCCGCGGCCTTGTCATCGTCACTCAGTTCGCTTGAAGTGCTGGAACCCGAGCAGGACATGAGCGTATCGAAATAACCGAGACTGACGGCCAGGTAGCCAAAGCGCTGCTCGTTCTGTAAATACGACATCAGCCTGTTGGCCGTTTCCTCGTCACCTACATCCAGCGTGAGTACACCGCCATAACCGTACTCGCTCGACCGAAGTTCGTTGAATAACTCGTGATCGGGGTGCAGCGGAAGGCCCGGATAGCAGACATTGAGTCCCAGCGCGTCAAGCCGCCTCGAGAGTTGCAGCGCCCGCTCCCCGTGTGCTGCCATTCGCAGCGGAAGGTGCGGAATGCGCAGGCTGACGCTTGCGGCAACATGCGGGTCCATCGTCGGTCCAAGCAGCATTAACGGCCCCATGTGCAGGTCCATGAGCTGGCCAACAAAATTCTCGCTGCCACAAATCGCGCCGGCAATGACATCGGAGGCACCGCTGATGAATTTCGTGATGCTGTGAACGACGATATCCGCGCCCAGTGCCGCCGGCCTGAGCAACAGCGGACTGAAGGTGTTATCGACGACCAGTGGTATGTCCTGCTCGTGCGCAATAGCCGCGAGCCGCGGCATGTTCGCCAGGCGCAAGGTCGGATTCGATATGCTTTCTGTAAAGACCAGTTTGGTCCGCGCGGTGATGGCGCTTGTTACAGCCTCCAGATCCGTGATGTCTACGAACGTCGTCGTGATGCCGGCTTTGGCAGGCAGGAAGTCGTGCAACAGTGCATAGCTGCCGCCGTAGATCGCATTGGAAGCGACGACTTCATCTCCGGCATTGCACAGCCCCAAAATCGCGCCCGAGATCGCGGCCATACCGCTGGCCGTGCAATAGCCGGCTTCGGTGCCTGCGAGCGCAGCCATCTGTCGACCCAGGTTGAAAACCGTGGGGTTGAAGTGTCGGCCGTACAGGTAGCAGCCCTTGTCCGGACCTTTGCGACCCTCGAACAGGTCCGGCATGGTCTTCGGGTCGATCACCGTGAACGTAGTACTGGCCTCGATCGACATGTTTACGCCGCCGTGCTCGCCGAACTCATGACGGAGGTGGGCCAGGTCTTCGATCGGATTGCGTTTGTTGTTCATTTCTCTCTCAACACCAGCAGATTGCCCAAAAGGACCAGGGCAGTTCCCAACACAATGCTCATGTCGAGGCCCAGTCCTTCGAACAGGATAGAAAGTATCAGTGCCACGACCGGGAACATGACTGTTGCGTAACCCGCTTTGTGAGCACCGATCCGGCCAAGCAATGTCAGGTAGGCGCCAAACGCCACCACTGAGCCAAATAGTGCCAAATAAGCCAGCGATGCGATGTACGTAAATGTCGCGTCGAACGTGAATGGCTGGCCCTGGAACAGCGCAATTATCGCGGTCAGGAACGCTCCATAAAGCATGCCCCAGGCGTTGGCCTGCATGACCGGTAAAGCACGTCTCTGTGCGCCCTGAGAGAGCATGTTGCCGATTGATGCCGTGAGGGCTCCAAGCAGTGCGAGAATCGAGCCGAAGAAGATCTCATCCGACAACGAAACTTCGCCGACCTGCGGTGCGAACAGCACGATGATGCCGAGGATGCCGAGAAAGGCGCCGAACAGCACGCGACGCCCTGCCCGGGTACCGAATATCAGCCGCGATAGAATGATGTTGATCCACAGCATCGTAGAAAACGCGATGGCCGCCAGGGCTGACGTAATGTGGACCTGTGCGCGATACGCGAAGATATAGTTGAGGCAAAAAAGAAACGCGCCCAGGAGCGCAAACCACACATGACTTTTTAGATTAAATAACAGCTTTAATCTATTGATTTTGCAATATATAAATAACACAAGAGACGCTAGTGCGTAGCGGTATACGATGGACACCTCGGGTGCGACTACGCCGAGCTGAAACTCGATGGCCAGCCAGGTCGAACCCCAGATCAGGACCGTGATGAGATAAAGGACCGTGTTGCTCATGCGGAGAGTGCGTCGCTACGGGCAACGGCTTTCGGAGTCAGGTCAGCCCGGCTTTCCGTAATGGCAATTCACGGACGCGCTTGCCGGTCGCCGCGAAATAGGCATTCACGATCGCGGGTGCAACCGGCGGAACTCCGGGCTCTCCGACGCCGCCTGGAGGTGCCGTCGATTCCATGATGTGAACATGGATGGCATCCGGCGCTTCGCTCATGCGCACAACCGGGTAGGAATCGTAGTTGCCTTGCACTACGGCTCCGTCTTTGGCGGTAATCTCGCCGTGCAGGGCGATACTCATGCCGAAAATCGCGGCGCCTTCCATTTGCGACGTCACCCGGTCCGGATTAATCACTGTTCCTGCATCAACGACAGTCCAGATATCGTGCACGACCAGTTTGCCACTCTTGTCGACACTCACTTCGGCTACCGAGCCAACGATACTGAGGAAAGAGCGATGCACGGCAATGCCAAGGCCGTGTCCGTCAGGCAGTGCCCTTCCCCATTTCGCCATATCGGCAACCTTTTCAACGACAGCGGCAATTCGCGCGATATCAATCGGGTGATTCTCGAGCGGGAGGCCGTAGTTCGTATAATTCGCCCCATCGTCGGCCGGGTCGACCTGGCGCGGCTTGCCAAGCATTTTGAGCAGATGATCCCTGGGATCCTCGCCGGCAACGTGGGCAAGCTCGTCGACGAAACCACACAGTGCGAAGGCGTGAAAAACGTTGCACACCGAGCGCAGCCAACCAATGCGCAGATGCGCTTTGGCATCGGCCGTTTCGATCTGCAGGTTTGCAATATCGTAAGGATTGTCGATCAGCCCGAGATCGAGCTCAAAGCCTCCAGGTCCGGTCGCACCCGGATCGAACGTCGACATGATCGAGGGGAAACAGCTGCGGTGCAAAAGGCTGGTGGTATTGCCGTCGGCGTCGAGCCCCGCCTTGAGGTACTGTGCGCTGACAGAGTGAAAATAACCGTGCCGGATATCGTCTTCGCGCGTCCACGTGACCTTCACCGGGCGCCCGGTCTGTTTGGCCAGCCAGGCGGCTTCGGCAATGAAATCGGGCTTGGACTTGCGCCCAAAGCCACCACCCAGCAACGTGACATGGACTTTGACCATTTCCTTGTCGATGCCCAGCGTCGTCGCAACCGTATCCTGCGCCGCCTGCGGGTTCTGCGTGCAGGCCCAGGCTTCGCAGCCGCCGTCTTCGGTGATCCGGGCAATGGCTGCGGGCGGTTCCATCGGCGCCTGCGACAGGTAGGGTGCGTAATAGACCGCTTCGTGCAGGCTCTTGGCCGCCTTGAATGCCGCGGCTGTATCACCGCGTGTCAGAACCGGTTTGCCCGCGGATGTAGCCGACTTCACCAGCGCTTCCCGGTAGGTGGCCGATTCATGCTTGCCGTTCGCGCCGAGGTCCCATTCGACCTGCAGCGCCTCGCGCCCAACCTGGGCGGCCCAGGTATTGCTGGCGAGCACGGCGACTCCACCAAGAAGGTTAAACAACAGTGGCGACGTTGGGTCGGGAAGCTTGATTACGTCGACGACACCCGGGACCGCTCTTGCCTTGGCGTCGTCGAACGACACGACGGTGCCGCCGGAGGCCGGGCAGCGTTCGATTGAGGCATACAGCATGTCCGGGAGGACCGTGTCGATGCCATAGATGGCCTGGCCCGTCGTAAACGCAAACCCGTCGATCGTATCCATCGACTTGCCGATATAACGATAGTCCTCTCGCGACTTGAACGGCGCTTCGGTCGGCGCCTCGAGTTTTGCGGCGGCATCGACCAGTTCACCGAAGTCGGCCGACTTGCCGCTGCCCTCGTGATGCACAGCATGCTCGCGGGCGCTGCATTCCTCGGCGGGCACACCCCACTCTGCCGCCGCGGCGGCAATCAGCATCTCGCGCGCGGTCGCTCCGGCATTGCGCAGCAAATCGAACTGGTTGCGAATACTCGTCGAGCCGTCGGTATTCTGATCGCCGTATTTGGCATCTCCAAGTGCCTGTAGCAACTCGATTCGATCCCAGTCAGCGTCCATTTCGTCCGCAATAATTTGCGGCAGGCAGGTGCGAATACCCTGCCCCATCTCGGAGCGATGGCAAATTATTTCGACGATGCCGTCGCTGCGAACGTTGACGTAGACGTTGGGCGCTACCGAGGCAGCGTTTATGCCGGCCGGTCCGGGGCCCGCCCGTCCGCAGCCTGGCGTGAACGTCAGTGCGAGGACCAGCCCGCCGCCGGCCTGACCCGTTCGTTTGAGGAATTCACGGCGGCTGATGTGTCGAAGTTCGCTCATGACTGGCCCTCCGCCACTTTGTGGATTGCCTGGCGGATGCGTGTGTAGGTGCCGCATCGACAAATATTGCCGCTCATCGCGGCGTCGATATCGTCATCAGTCGGCTTCGGGTTGCGTTCGAGGAGCGCTACCGCGCTCATGATCTGGCCGGACTGGCAGTAGCCACATTGCGCGACGTTGAGTTCCCGCCATGCCACCTGGACAGGATGATTACCGTCTGCAGTCAGGCCCTCGATGGTCGTTACCTTGCGCCCCACAGCCGCCGAAACCGGGATCACACAGGACCGCATCACCTGCCCATCCAGGTGCACATTGCAGGCGCCACACAGCGCTTTGCCACAGCCAAATTTGGTGCCGGTCAGGCCGGCAAGATCGCGAATCGCCCACAGCAAAGGCATATTCGGATCCACGTCGAGTGAAACTGCCTGACCGTTGATCGTCAGTTCGATAGCCATGCCCTAACCCCCTGGTTCGATGGTCTTGATGTCACCCCGGTAGATACTAGCAAACCGAGCCGACTTTCGAACTAGTTGAGTCCTGGGGTTCTAGGAGCGGTCGTAGGGATTGAAGGCGTCGCCGGGGACGACGGCGTCCTCGAGCGAAAGCTCGATCGCATTCTCTTTAGCCCGCAGCAGCTGCGCGCAGCGCAATTGTATAACTGCCAGCTTGAGTGACACGCTCGATTCCGACAGCGGTACGTCAGTCTCCGAAAGCGCTATGTCGTCGTTGAGGGGCTCTTGCATCTGTTGGCTGTTCCTTTAGCTGTCTCCATTTGGAGACAGTACACACTGTCGCAGTATAGAGACAGCATCGACCTCAAAGTGTGAATCAGGTCACACTAAATTCGCAAAAATGGCCTTTTTTCCGGCTTATGTCGAATCAACCGGGGTCTGGACGCTCTGGCCTCAGTAGCGAAGCATCGCCGATCCCCAGGTGAAACCGGCCCCGAAAGCGGCCAACAGCAGCGTCTGACCTCGTTTGATCCGGCCGTCACGAATGGCGAGGTCCATCGCGAGCGGGATGGATGCCCCCGACGTATTGGCATGCTCATCTACGGTTGCTATCACGCGCTCCATTGGCATTTGCAGCTTCTTGGCAGCTGCTTTGATGATGCGCATGTTGGCCTGATGAGGCACGAACCAGTCGATGTCGTCCAGGTGGCCGTCGAGGTCCGCCACGGTTTCCCGGGCAATGTTGTCGAACGTTGCCACCGCCCGGCGAAATACGGCGTTGCCTTCCATGGCGATATACGCGCCGCCCGCCTTGGTCACGTCGAATCCGACTGAGACACCTTGCCTGACCTGCAGCAGTTCTTCGTACTCGCCGTCGGCATGGATATGCGTCGCCAGTATGCCGGGCTCCTCGTCAACCCGCAGAACGACAGCACCTGCCCCGTCACCGAACAGGACGGCCGTGCCACGATCTTCCCAGTTCGTAATTCTCGACAGCGTCTCGGAGCCGATGACGAGTGCCGTGCGGGCCCCGCCGGTTTTGATGAAACGGTTCGCGAGGTCCAGGCCATACAGGAAGCCACTGCACGCCGCGTGCACATCGAAGGCCGGACATCCCCTGACGCCAAGCTGCCGCTGAATGATGCAGGCCGTCGCTGGAAAGATCTTGTCGGGGGTCGCCGTTCCCAAAACGATGAGATCGATATCTTCGGCGCCGACGCCCGCCATTTCCATAGCGCGTTTCGCCGCCTCGACACCCATCGTCGAGGTGGTCTCATTGTCGCCGGCGATATGCCGCCGCTTGATCCCGGTTCTTTCGCGAATCCACTCGTCCGATGTATCCATGGTTTTGGCGAGATCATGATTCGTTACGACTTTCTTCGGCAGATAGCTGCCTATACCGGCGATGCGTGCATACGTCATGTGGTGTTCCTTCTTAGGAACGCCGCGATCTCTCGCAACGTCGGATAGTCGAACAGGTCGCTGATATCCAGTTTACCCGGGTATTTCTCATCAACCGCCAGGACGATCTCGGTCAACGTCAGTGAACTGACACCGACCTCGAAAAGGTTGTCTTCCGGCCCGATCTTACGATCTTTCGAAAACTCACGGCAAATCGCCATGAGTTCGGCCACGAGCTCGTCGTCGTCGATCGCGGCGCCACTCGCGTCCCCAGGCGCAAGCTGGCCAAGAACCTCGTCAAATTCGCCGTCCAGGTAGGCTTGCAGAAGTTTGCCGCGCTGCACTTTTCCGCTCGTCGTCTTTGGAATGCGTGACACCGGGATCACCGTGTCGACTTCGAGACCGGTTTGCTCGCCAACCAGGGCTCGAACCTCGTGGATCACCGGCACGAAATCTTCCACTGCCTGCCGGTAAAGAATGAATGCGATCAACTCTTCGGTCTGTCCGCCCCTGGGTGTTGCACCGGCAACCACGACCTTGTTGAGGTCCATGCCATCAAGTCCCGCAACGATTTCCTCGATGTCGTGCGGATAGTAGTTCTGACCGTTGACAATGATGATGTCCTTCTGCCGGCCCGTGATAACCAGCCGCTGGTCGACGAATACGCCGCAGTCTCCGGTGCGCAGCCAGCCATCCGGCGTGAACAGCTCCGCGGTCGCCGCGTCATCGCCGTACACTTTCTCGGTCACGCTGCCACCAAGCAGCTGAATATTTCCGATCATCCCTTCGGGCAAAACCTTGTCCTCGTCGTCCGCTATTCGAATTTTTACATCGCGGATGGCATTGCCGACTTTCACAAAACTCACGGCATCCGGATCGCCGGGGTCAACGTCACGATAGCTATCCCCGACGCGCAGACTGTGTCTGTCGACCGTGATGCGCGAATACTCGCCGCCAGGTTTCGGAAGCGAAACGCCAACGGTTGCCTCGGCCAGTCCGTACACGGGGTACATCGCTGTGCGCTTGAGGCCATGCGGTGCGAGCGCCGCGAGAAATTCCTCGCAGAGCTCCCAGGAAATCGGTTCCGCGCCGTTCAGGATCAACCTGACACATGAAAGATCGATGCCCGGAAGGCCCTTGCGCACAAACAGCTTGAGGAAGTGCTTGTACCCGAAGTTTGGCGAGCACAACTGTGTGGCACGCAGCTCATCAGCTTTACTCATCCACAGCATCGGTCGCCGAACAAATACGTTGGTATCCATAACGGCGTGATTCATGCCAACGCCGAGCACGCTGAGGTGATAACCGATCAATCCCATATCGTGGGTCAGCGGCATCCAGCTCAGGCTTTGATCATCTTCGTTCCAGCCAGTTGCCTCGACAATCGCGCGAATATTGATGCAAAGATTTCTGTGCGTAAGCACGATGCCTTTCGGATCACTCGTCGAACCCGAGGAGTACTGAATAAAAGCAATGTCGTCCGGCGTCGCAGCGAAGACTTCGCCCTGCGCTGCCGGTTCCACATCGCTCATCAACACGGTGCGGGATTCCAGCAAACGCGTGATGTCATCCAACTCCCGTTGCTTGGAGAATTCGAGCAGGCGTTCCAGCAATCCCATTTCCGTAAACAGCGTCCCATGTTCCAGCTGCGACACGATGCGAAATAATTTGAGCCGATGCTCATCGCTGATACCGACGGCAACGGGCACGGGCACGATACCGCCGAGCACGGCCGCCCAGAATGCGACCACGAAACTCTCATTCGATTTGCTGAAAATTATGAGCTCGTCACCCGGCCCCATGCCGCGCGCCTGCAAGGAACCGAGCAGCCCGATAGCCCGATCCCATAAGTCCGGGAAGCGAATGACACTCTCGTCGTTCTCGCCATCGATAAACCGAATCTCGCGATCCTTGCCACGTGCGTCGCGCAACATGTCGGTGAGTGTGTTGTAAAGCTCCATAACGTGCTTACCGCTCCTCGGGTTGCAGGTAGATGTCGGTCGCTGAACGGAGATTGATTCCCAATTCGAGATCGGGTTCCTTGTCGTCCAGAAGGCGCATTCGAAAACGTGGCAGCAACAAACCCAGATGCACCTTCATTTCCAGGAAAGAAAAATACTCGCCGAGACAACGTCGAGGGCCGAGTGAAAATGGAAAGTACGGCCGGTCCTTGCTCGGCTTATCGCTCGGGGCAAAACGCTCCGGATCGAATGCAAGCGGGTCCGGCCAATATCGTTCGGTCCGATGCAGAATAAACGGGGACAGGTAAATGTCGGTACCCGGCGGGACATCGTAATCATCGAGTTCGTCCTGGTCGTGCGAGCGCCGTGTAAAAAGCCAGACCGGCGGATACAACCTGAGCGCTTCTTCAAGCGTCTGTTGAGTGTACTGCATCGAGTTGATCGACTCGGCGCTCACAGCCGAAACGCCGGGCAATACCTGCCGGGCTTCTTCAAGCAGCCTCGCCTCGACGTCGGGGTGTCTCGCGATCAGGTACCAGACCCAGTTCAGCGTATTGGCCGAAGTTCCAAAACCCGCGACGATCAGCGTCATTAGCTCGTCGAGCAGCTCCGCATCAGTGAACGACTTGCCCTGTTTATCAACGGCCGCGAGGTACATCGTGAGGAAGTCGAACTGATCCTCGAGTGCGCCGCCGCGCCTGTCCTCGATGATACTCATCAACAGCTCGCGCAGTTTGCGGACCTTCAGGACAACACCCAGGTCGCGAGTTGAGTCCCTGCTGAGAAACGCAAACGGATTTTCACCCTGGGTCAGGATGCGATCCTGGTAATCATCACCGAAGATGCTGATCAGGATAAGCTCCAGTGCGAAATCGGAGGTCTCCTCGGTGATATTGATGTTCTCGCCGCGAGCGACAACATCGGCCCAATGGACGGCACGGCGGTCGCAGCATTCAACCATCACGGTCATCAGGCGATGCACATTCTGTCGGCTGAACGCTGGCAGGATCATCGTGCGCGAGCGTCTCCACACGTCCCCGTCGCTGACAATGAGGCCATTGCCGAGCAACATCTTGACGCGTTCGAATCCAGGACCCTTATGGTACTTGCTGTGACGGCGCACCAGGATACGGCGCATTTCGCTGGCATCGTTGACGAAATAAGCAAGGCGCCCATTCGGCTTGGTCATGCTGACCATGTCGCCGAACTCGCGCTGCAGGGTCTCGAGCGTCGTGAGCGTCTCTTGGTCGATGCCGAGCGTAACGGATTGGTCAGGACCAGGTGGTCGCCTGTATGCGAGCTGCGCTTCTGTCATCTGCAGATGGGGGTTCGGAGGAACTCAGGAAATGCAGGCGCAATATTACATTGACCGGCGTCGAACCGATACTGCAAACTCATGCACTCCTGCCGCCAGGTCCCATTTTGAGCAACGAGCCCCCTACAGACTTCGATTCGGTCGAGTCACGACGCAGCACGGCATCCAGTCGACGGATGTCACCGGCGCGTCGATTC
>JABDOQ010000094.1 GCA_013043165.1 Woeseiaceae bacterium
TTCTTGCTACTTGAACGCACCTCATCGACAGCCGCCTTCAGCAGATTCGCCGGAAGATTGTCGATGCAGTAATAGCCAAGATCCTCCAGCACGTGCAGCGCCACGGTCTTGCCGGACCCCGAAAGGCCGCTAACGATAATCAGGCGGAGTTCGTTCGACATGGATCTTCGGAATGTGAGAGCGATGCTCCGTCGATTAATGCGCGGTACAGATCGCTACTACTATTGATACTGCGCAGGCGGGCTCGTAGGCCTTCATCGGCCAACAGGCTTGTCACGAGTTTGATATCGGCATGATGCTCGTCGCCGATCTCGAGAGGCACCATCATGCCAAATACGAGGTCAACCGGTTCGCCATCGGCGGCGTCGAAATCGACTGGCTCCGAGAGCTTCATTAACGCCGCGTTGCTTGCGTCGATGCCGGCGACGCGGCAATGCGGAAACGCAGCACCTTTATCGAGGCTTGTGCAACCCAGGCGCTCTCGCTCAATCAGATTCTCGAATATCAGCTCACTGGCGATGTCGGGCGTCGAGCGCACCAAGAGCTCGCTGAGGATCTCAAGACAATGTTTCTTGCTTCGTGCGCTGGCATTACACAACACACCGTCGGGCTTGATTATGTTTTCGAGCGACATGGCGCGGGGTTCGATTGTTTATGAGCTGCGCGGCACGGAACCGCGCAGCTCGGGTGCAGGGTCAGGCATACCTGGATTTCTGATTGTCTCTCGCATGGTGATCAACGAGTTTTTCCTTGTACTTTCGCACTCGTCGCTCAAGCTTGTCGACCATTCCATCAATGGCAGCGTACATGTCTTCTTCCGTGTGTTCGCAGTGGATGGTACCGCCATTCACCCTCGCCGTTGCTTCGGCTTTATGGCGCAGTTTTTCGACGGTCAGGATACATTGGACGTCAGACACGAGGTCAAAGTGTCGTGCGATTTTCTCTATTTTCGATTCGACATAGTCTTTCAGGGATGCAGTAACTTCGACGTGATGGCCTGAAACATTCAATTGCATAGTGGTCTCCTGTATTTCTGTAACGCGGTTCCGCCGTGACACCCCCGCCCGGTGGCCATCGGAACCTGCTGTTTTCATCACAAGTCCAGAATAACGCTTTAAGTGTCCTCCTCAAGTCGTGATACGTACCTACCTGGCTACCTCGTCTCGCGACTCCTGCGGTCGCTGGACGAGGGGATATTCATGGCTTCACGGTACTTCGCGACCGTCCTTCTGGCAACAGAAATACCATCGTCTTTTAGTAAGTTCGTGATCTTGCTGTCACTCAGCGGCTTTTTCGGGTTCTCGGCGCCAATAAGTTTGCGAATTTTCGCGCGAACCGACGTCGACGACTGATCCTCGCCGCTTGCTGACGACAGGTGGCTGGAGAAGAAGTACTTGAATTCGAATACGCCGCGAGGCGTATGCATGTACTTGTTGGTAGTTACACGCGAAATCGTTGATTCATGCATGGCTATTTCTTCAGCAATATCACGCAATACCATGGGCTTCATGGATTCGTCGCCGTGCTCCAGGAACTCGGTTTGTCGCGCCACAATACTTGTGGCAACTTTTAGCAAGGTTTCATTGCGAATTTCGAGGCTGCGAATCAGCCAGCGCGCTTCCTGCAGCTGTGACTTCAGCACAGCATGTTCGCTGCTGCCGTGCAAAAGCCTGGCGTACTGCTGATTGACCGACAGGCGGGGAACACCGGTGGGACTGATTTCCACCTGCCAGCGGTTGTCGACTTTGCGAACGAACACATCCGGAATCACATATTCCGCGGATGGCGGACTCACGGCCAGCCCGGGTTTGGGATTGCAGCCGCGCACCAGCGCGAGTGCCTCATGCAGATCTTCCTCGGTGGCGCAGAGGCCGCGACGCAGCTCTCCGTAGTCGCGGCTTGCAACGAGATCCAGGTGATCGCTGGCGATGCTGATCGCAAGCTGCAGGCCCGGCGTCTTCCATTCGAGCTGGCTGAGCTGCAGAACAATGCACTCGGAGATTGAACGCGCGCCCACGCCGACCGGGTCGAGGCGCTGGATTTTCGTCAAAGTACGCTCGATTTCCGAATCGAGAATGCCCGATTCCTCGTCCAGGCTGGCAGCGATTTCCTCGAGGTCAACCGTGAGATAGCCATCGTCGTTGATCGAATCAATGATCGCTTCGCCGATGACGACTTCGCGCGGCGAAAACTGCTCCATTTCCAGCTGCCAGAGCAAGTGTTCACGCAAAGTCTGCCTGGATTCGTCAGCGAATTCGCTGATGGGCCGGCCTTCGCCATTCCAGCCGCTGTCCTGCGTTCGTTCAGCGGCCCGCGTCTGCCAGAGATCGTCGGCCTTTATGGCCTCGACTTCCGCTGTGGATTCGGCGCTGGTTTTGGGAAGCTCCGGAAGATCCTCCATCTCGAGCATGATGTTTTCCTCGAGCGCTTCCTGAATTTCGGCATTCAGGTCGAGGATTGGCAGCTGCAACAAACGAATCGCCTGCTGCAATTGCGGCGTCATCGTCAGCGTCTGACCTAGTTTGAGCTGCAGCGATGGTTTTAGCATGAGATACCGTTACTCTATGGGCGATTTGCGCTGGCGCAAGGGCGTCGTGCGCTCATCTTGCCTCAGAGTTTGAACTCCTGTCCGAGATATACTTCTCGTACGTGTTGATTTTGCAGAATTTCTTCGGGAGACCCTGCAGCAATCAGGATACCATCACTCAGTATATAGGCACGGCTGCAGATTCCGAGCGTTTCCCGGACATTATGGTCAGTAATCAGTACGCCAATGTCGCGTTCACACAGATGTCGTATGATGCGCTGAATATCGAGAACCGAGATCGGATCAACCCCGGCAAAGGGTTCGTCGAGCAGGACAAACAGCGGGTCGGCGGCTAGCGCCCGCGCGATTTCTACGCGACGTCTCTCACCGCCGGACAGGCTGATTCCGAGGCTGCTTCGGACATGACCGACATGCAATTCGTCGAGCAGATTCTCGAGTTCCTGCTCGCGGCCCGCGCGGTCGAGATCGTCGCGGTTTTCGAGGATGGCGAGGATGTTTTGTTCTACGGTAAGTTTGCGGAATATCGATGCTTCCTGCGGCAGGTATCCCAGGCCCAGCTTGGCGCGGCGGTGCATGGGTTGTGTTGTCAGGTCCTTGCCGTCGAGAAGTATCTTGCCGCTATCCGCGACAATCAGCCCCACGATCATATAGAACGCCGTCGTCTTTCCCGCTCCGTTCGGGCCGAGCAGGCCGACCACTTCGCCGCTTTTGATCTCGAGGGAAATACTTTTGACGACCTTGCGGAGCTTATAGCTCTTTGAAATATCCTGAACGCTGAGAATGCTCATGGATTGTCGTCTTTGGCCTCCGGGCGCTCGGAGTCGGCGGCGCCCTTGATATCGGCGATTTCACCACTGGTCGGCGTATACGTTATGCGAACCCTGCCATCCTCGGTCCCTGACGCGTCGGCGTTTATGCGTTGCTCCGTAATGTTGTAGACGAGGTAGTTCGAAGAAATCTGGTTGTCACCCTCGTTGATTGTCGCTTGTTCCGAAAACTCGATGATCCCCGCATCGATATCGTAAAAGAATTTTCCGGCCTCGGCACGAGTGACTTCATCGGATCCCGGCCGCTTCAATTCAAATGTCGCCGGCGATCCGGTGACCGTTGCTTTTCGCAGCTCGTATTTCACAAACACCAGATCTGCAGAGTCGCACTCGATGTGTCCATTCTCGATGTCAATAACGACATTGCCGGTAAACTGCCAGGAACCATCTTCACCTTCCGTGTTTGTGGCACGACCTTCATCGGCCTCGATGCCGATACGGCCTTGCGACAAGCGCAAGCCCGTGAAAATGATCATCGACGTTTTGCCATCGAATGACGTGGATTCTGCATCGATGTCCCAGGGCAGCCGCAGATCGAGGTCGGTTACCTGGGCCGTAGCGCCAAGTGGCATCAGTACCAGCACAGGCAGAATGTGAAAGTACTTGGGGAGGCGTGCCTTGATGGTCATTCAGGGTGCAATCTTGCCGCGAACATTGGATTTGAGTTCGATTCTGTCATCGTTCAGTGATGCTAGCATGCCGGTCGCCGTGAGGCTGCGCGCCCCAATCCGAATTTGCACTCGCTGATCGGTCTCGGCCACAAATCGTTCCGGGTCGAGTTCCAGGTACTGGGTTCGTATTTCCGTCTCGTTTTCGGCGGAGTCGGCGTTGCTGGTCGCACGAACATGTCCCCTCAGCGTGATTCGCGGGCTGTCCTCACTCAAGGTCGCGGCATCGGCGTTGACGGTCCACGGAATCGCGCTGCCGGGCGAGTATCGAATGCGCACATCGGTGAACTCGATGCGTTTGTCGGTCTGTTGCTCGGCGCGTTCAGCATCGATTTCATAAAGAAGATCACCATTCTCGCCGGTTCCGAGGATGCGCGCTGACTTCAGGTAGTAGCCACGATGCACGGCATCGTAGGGCTGCGCGTCTGAATCGCCGGAGCGGTCGGAGCGCGCCAGGTACCAGCTGCCGAGTGCGGCTGCTGTCATTACGACCAAAAGCGCAGCGTTTCGAGGGCTAATCACGTTGAGTCCTCCCGTGCGGCCAGCACCAGCTCACACACTTCCCGAACCGCCGCAAATCCACCGGGCGCTGTTGTCGTGTAGTCACAAAAGTTGCGCACCTGCTCAACCGCGTTGGCCACGGCAATCGGGACTCCAACATGCTTTAGCAGCGCTAAATCCGGAATGTCATCGCCAACGTACGCGCACTCTTTTGCAGTGATGCGGAGCGCGTCCGCGATTTTATCCAGTGCGGCGACTTTGTCAGCGCAGCCTTGTACTACATGCGGCACGCCCAGTTCAGTCATGCGACGTTCAACGGCGCCGGATTTTCGACCACTGATAACAGCAACTGCAATATCAGCCCTGATGAGTTGCCGAATGCCGAAGCCATCCTGTGTATTGAAAGCTTTGGTCTCGATGCCGTCGTCGGAAAGATAGAATCGACCATCCGTGAACACGCCGTCCACGTCGAAAGCCACAAGGCGGATGCGGGCCAGATTGCTGCTGATACTGCTCACATCAGGCCTTCGCGAAACAAATCGTGAATATTCAGTGCACCCACCAGCGTGTCGCTGTCATCGACGACCAGCAGAGACGTAATCTTGTTTTTTTCAAGCAGGTGCAGTGCTTCCGCAGCAAGAACATCAGGCGAGATTGACTTGCAGTTTGTGTGCATCACATCCCGAATGATCGTTGTGCGAACATCGGCACCCGAATCCAGCGTACGGCGCAGATCACCATCCGTATAGATGCCCAGGACCTTGTTATTTGCGTCGACGATAGCGGTCATGCCGAGACCCTTGTCGGTCATTTCGAGCAGTGCATCGCGCAGGGTTACGTCGGCGCTGACCGCCGGTACGCGATCGCCGCTGTGCATGACGTCCGCAACGCGCAACAAAAGGCGCTTGCCGAGATTGCCACTGGGATGCGATCGGGCAAAATCTTCGGCCGTGAAGCCACGATTCTTCAGCAAAGCTACGGCCAGTGCATCGCCCATTGCAAGCGTGGCCGTGGTACTTGCGGTAGGCGCGAGGTTCAATGGGCATGCCTCTTCAGACACGCTGACATCGAGGTGAACGTCGGCTGTTCTCGCAAGTGTCGACTTCGGGTTGCCGGTCATCGCCAGCAGTCTTGCCCCCATGCGTTTGACGATCGGCAGTATGGTAATGAGTTCCCCGGTTTCGCCGGAGTAGGAAATGGCAAGCAGCAGGTCGTGTCCGGTAATCATGCCGACGTCGCCGTGACTGGCATCTGCAGGATGCATGAAAAACGCCGGTGTGCCCGTGGAAGCCAGCGTTGCGGCGATCTTGTTGCTCACGTGGCCGGACTTGCCCATGCCGGTAACGACGACGCGGCCAGGTGTTTCCATGCACAGTTTGCAGGCAGCCACGAAATCGTCATTGAGGCGAGATTTCAGATTGCCAACGGCGCGCGACTCGATGTCGAGAACTTCGGCAGCGAGCGCAAGCAGTTCGTCCTTTGTCAGCGTGTCAGGCAAGAGTCGTTCTCAGCGGTGTCGTCTCGCCACATTCTATAGGTTTTGCACAATGACGTATGAGTCATAAGCAATAAAGGCAACGAATAGCGCCAATCCCTCCAGGCGCGACAGCTGGGCCTTGCCGTCCGAGTCATAGGACATTGCAAATAACACCAGCGTAAAGGCGACCATGACGAATACGTGCAGCGACAGCACCGTCGGCGCGAGAACGGCGGGTTGGATCGTGGCCGCAGCACCGATGACAGCGAGCAAATTAAAGATATTCGAGCCCACAATATTACCGATCGCCAGGCCGTACTCGCCCTTGAGCGCACTCGCCAGTGAAACCGCGAGTTCGGGAAGGCTCGTACCCAGTGCGACGACCAGTATGCCGATTACGACTTCGCTGACTCCCAGTCCCTCGGCAACACCGATTGCGCCTCGGACCAGCAGTTCCGCGCCGATCAGCAGCGTACCAAGACCGACGATCAGCCAGACTATGGCCATCGTCATGCTGACGTCTGTCGGGATTTCCGCTTCATAATCTCGCTTGATCGGATCGTTGGCGGCCGAGATCAGGCCGAGGCGCGCCAGCCAGAACATCACGATGACCAGCCCGGTCAGCAGCACGATGCCATCGACACGGCTGAGGCGGGCATCCAGAAACAACGACACCGTCAGCAGCGTGACGGCGAGCAGGGCCGGCATCTCTCGCCGCAAAGTTGCGGATTCCAGCTTGATAGGCCGAACCATGGCGGTCACGCCCAGCACGAGGCCGATATTGACGATGTTGGAGCCGAGCGCGTTGCCAATGGCGAGACCCGGCTGATGCTGGGTCGCCGCCACGATCGACACGAGGATTTCCGGCGCCGACGTTGCAAACGCAACGACAGTCAGGCCGATCAGCAGCGGAGCAATGCCGAGGTTGCGGGCGGCTGCGGCCGCGCCGTGAACGAAACGATCGGCACCCCACACGAGCAGGGAGAGGCCGGCGATGACTAAAAGGGTATTGCCAAGCATAGGTCGTCGTATTCGGTGGCTGGCGGCCAGTGATTCCGCGCATTATTACATGCCGGCGAGCCCGCACGGGCCGGATATGATACACAATCGTGCTCACGCATTGGGCCGCTGTGTACTTTGCGGTTACACTGCGCTCCCCAGGCAATAAGCGCGAAGCCCTGCACATGGACCCAGCGGAAATCAGGCGCCTCATCGAGGCCAAATTCAGCGACGCAATCGTAGAAGTGATGAGTGAAGACAATACTCATTTCGAGGCGTTGGTCGTTGCGGCAGAGTTTGCAGACAAACGCCCCCTGGCAAGACACCAGCTCGTCTACGGGTGCCTCGGCGCCCTGGTCGGCAACGAGATTCATGCGCTGTCGATTACGGCCTTGACGCCCGACGAATGGCGCGAACGCAGCGGGGCAACATAGGCGTTGGACAAGCTACTAATAGAGGGTGGCCGGACCCTGGCGGGCAAAGTCACGATTTCCGGCGCAAAGAACGCCGCGCTGCCGATCCTGGCGGGCACGCTGCTTGCCACTGAGCCAGTCAGGGTCAGCAACGTGCCGCACCTCAAAGATGTAACGACGATGCTGTCTTTGCTACAGATAATGGGCGTGCAGGTGACGGTTGATGATCAGCTCGAGGTAGAGATCGACGCGAGCAGTGTCGAAAGGCGCGAGGCGCCGTATGAACTCGTCAAGACGATGCGTGCATCCATTCTCGTTCTGGGCCCGCTGCTGGCCAGGTTTGGCGAGGCGGACGTATCCTTGCCCGGTGGCTGTGCGATCGGCGCGAGGCCGGTCAACCTGCATGTTGCGGGCCTGCAGGCGATGGGCGCTGACGTCGTGGTCGAGAAAGGATTTATCAAGGCGCGGTCGGATCGGCTCAGGGGTGCTCACATCGTCTTCGATACCGTGACGGTCACGGGAACGGAGAATCTGCTCATGGCTGCGGTTCTGGCCGATGGCGAAACCGTGCTCGAGAACGCGGCACGGGAGCCGGAGGTGACCGACCTTGCTCACTTCCTGATCGGGATGGGCGCAAAGATCGAGGGGGTGGGCAGCAGTACGCTCTCGATTCAGGGCGTGGAGCGCCTTGGCGGCACCGATTACGCCGTCTTGCCCGATCGTATCGAGACCGGTACCTATCTTGTTGCCGCGGCCATGACGGGTGGTCAGGTTCGCGCGCAGCGAACCGCACCGGATGCGCTCGAGGCGGTACTGATCAAACTCGCAGAAGCAGGTGCCAGGATCGATACCGGTGAAAACTGGATCGACATCGACATGCGGGGTCGCAGGCCCAAATCGGTCGATATCCGAACCGCGCCGTATCCCGCTTTCCCGACCGACATGCAGGCGCAGTTTTGTGCGATGAACGCCGTGGCCGACGGTGTCGGCACCATTACCGAGACAATATTTGAGAATCGATTTCAGCATGTTCTGGAACTGCAGCGCATGGGTGCGGACATTCGCCTGGAAGGTCACACCGCGATCTGTACCGGCGTCGAGCGGCTGACGGCCGCTCCCGTGATGGCGACTGATCTGCGCGCTTCAGCCGGACTCGTGCTTGCAGGGCTGGCCGCGCAGGGCGATACGCTGGTCGATCGCATCTATCACGTGGACCGCGGCTACGAACGCATCGAGGAGAAGCTCGGACAGCTGGGTGCGTCTATCCGCCGCATCGTTTAGACGGCGGCGGGCGCTTCATTGGCCGGCAAGCAAAAAACGGCCGCGCAGCCGCTGCGTCGATTCGTGCGGCGCTACCGAGGGTCTTCCGGGCGCTCGCCGGCGATCACGGTCGAATTGAAGCGCTCTTTTTCCCTAATGGCCGTGATTTCGACCGCATCGCCGGGTACGGTGCTGGCTGATATCAGCAGCGCCTGCCGCTGTGAAAAGACGGGCTCGCCGTTCATGGTCAGGATCACATCGCCGCGCTGCAGCCCGGCGGCCGCAGCCGGCCCATCTTCGTAGACCTCGATGAGCAGGATGCCGACGTCATTTTCGATACCGCGCGCCGCCCGCTCGGCGTTTGTCAGATCGTCCGGCACCAGCCCCATATAGCCGCGTATTACGCGACCGTTTTGCTTGATTTGATCTACAACCCCTCGAACCAGGTCGATCGGTATCGCGAAGCCGATGCCCTCGGTTGCGGCGTCCTGTGCAAGCACAGCTGTGTTGATACCCACAAGTTCGCCGCGACTGTTGATCAGTGCACCGCCCGAATTGCCGGCATTGATCGCCGCATCGGTCTGGATAAAGTTTTCGAAAGTCACGAGATTAAGCAGCCCGCGGCCGGTCGCGCTGACAATTCCCTGGGTTACCGAGGCGGTCAGGCCGTAAGGATTGCCGATCGCGAGCACGACGTCACCGATACGCAATTGGGCCGAGCTGCCCATTCGGATTGCCGGCAGAGGCCCGAAATCGACCCGCAGCAGGGCCAGGTCGGTTTCGGCGTCCACGCCAATTATTTCGGGATCCGTAATGCGGCCGTCGCTGAGCTGTACCCGGATTTCGGTGGCATCGGCGATAACGTGGTAGTTGGTTACCAGGAAGCCCTCGGGATCGATGATGACGGCCGACGCGAAGCTGGTATCGACGCGAAATCTCGTTCTTGCGGTAGACGCGTCGCCGTCCGGAACAAGGCGTTTGGTGTAGATATTAGCCACCGACCCGGCACTCAAATCCACGGCGTCGGCAAAGCTCGCGGGCTTTTCGACGGGATCCCGCAAGCCTGGCATCAGGTCCGGTCGGACCAGAACCACCAGAAACGCGACCGCCAGGCCTACGACGATGGACTGCAATAAAAAGACGAAAACTGATCTAGAATCGGCCACGCGATGTCCCGGTAATCCTGTTTGCTCTAGCACCTAGCCAATTTTGACAAGCCCCGTGTATAATGCGCCGTGGTTCCGCACCTAGCTCCGGATTATCCGTCATCCTGACGGTAATCCGGGCCTGCTGCAAATCTATTATTTTTGAAACAACGGTTTCGAAACAAAGCAAAAACTCGCTGCAGAAGCGGCCGTTAAAAAAAACGGCGTATTGGAGTGCCCGATGACCGAAGACGACCTTGATCGCAACAGGCGTCATTTTCTTACCGTTGCAACCCTTGTTACAGGTGCCGCAGGTGCAGGAATGGCGGCGATTCCATTTCTTTCTTCACTGAAGCCCAGCGCGCGTGCTCAGGCTCTCGGTGCCCCGGTCGAAGTACCGCTCAGCTCGATGCAGCCCGGTGAGATGGTTCGTGTGCTCTGGCGCGGCAAGCTGGTCTTCGTGCTGCGTCGCACCAAGGAAATGCTGGCGAACTTGCCGAAGGTGGATCCCGAGCTGCGCGATCCGAAGTCCGACGTTGTTACGCAGCAGCCGCAATACGCGCGCAATGCGACGCGTTCGATCAAACCGCAATATCTCGTGATCGAAGGCTCGTGCACGCACCTGGGTTGCGCGCCGCTGCAGGATTTCGATGTTCGCCCTGCTGAAGGTTGGGAAGGCGGCTTTTTCTGTCCGTGCCATGGCTCGAAGTTTGATTTGGCGGGACGCGTGTTCAAAGGCGTTCCTGCACCGACCAACCTGAAAGTTCCGCCGTACCGATTTGTCAGAGATGACCTTATTCTAATCGGCCAGGATTCGGGAGCAGCATAATGGCAAGAATCGAAGCAGAAGTGGGCAAGCCGCAGGGCGGCTTAGTCAAGTGGATCGACGATCGTTTTCCAATGACGTCGACGCTCAAATATCATGTCACCGAGTACTACGCCTCGAAAAATTTCAACATGTGGTATGTCTTCGGCGTGCTTGCGTTCGTTGTACTGATCATTCAGTTATTGACCGGCATTTTCCTGACGATGAATTACAAGCCGGCGGCTGCGGATGCATTCGCTTCGGTCGAATACATCATGCGTGACGTCGAATGGGGCTGGTTGATTCGCTACATGCACTCAACGGGCGCGTCGTTTTTCTTCATCGTCGTGTACCTGCACATGTACCGTGCCATGCTTTACGGCTCCTACAAGAAGCCGCGTGAACTGATCTGGCTGATCGGTATGCTGATCTTCCTGGTACTCATGGCCGAGGCGTTTGCCGGCTACCTGCTGCCCTGGGGGCAGATGTCCTATTGGGGCGCACAGGTGATTATTTCGCTGTTTGGCGCAATCCCGTGGGTAGGCGATGCGCTCGTAGAGATCATCCGCGGCGACTACTCAATATCGGATATTACGCTCAACCGTTTCTTTGCTCTGCACGTCATTCTTCTGCCACTGGTATTAATCGGGCTCGTATTTGTCCACATCGTCGCGTTGCACGAAGTGGGCTCGAACAACCCCGATGGCATAGACATCAAGAAGAACAAGGACGCGAGCGGCAAGCCGGTCGATGGTGTCGCATTCCATCCCTATCACACGAGCAAGGACCTGGTCGCGATTATCATTTTCCTGATGATCTTTTCCGCGGTTGTGTTCTTCGCCCCGGATATGGGCGGCTATTTCCTCGAACACGCCAATTTCGAACCGGCTAACCTGACGGCGACGCCTGAGCATATCGCACCGGTGTGGTACTTCACGCCGTTCTACGCAATTCTGCGGGCGGTTCCGGACAAGCTATGGGGATTCATACTGTTTGTTACGGCCGTTTTGTTGCCCGTTTTTCTGCCGTGGCTGGATCGTTCGAGAGTCAGGTCGATACGTTATCGTGGCTGGATCTACAAATCTGCCCTGGCCGTATTCACGGTTACGTTCCTCATGCTGGGCTGGTTGGGAACGATGCCGGCTGATGGCCTATACGTACTGATGGCTCGAATCTTATCGGTCGTGTATTTCGCATTTTTCCTGCTAATGCCTTACTACACGGCCATCGATAAGACGAAGCCGGTGCCGGACAGGGTGGTCTACCATGGGTAAATTCAAAAAGATCGCTGTACTCGTGGCACTGGCTTTGTGCTTCGCCGCACCTGTGACAATGGCCGCGGGCGGTAGTACGAAGATGGCAAAAGCCGACATCGATCCGGGAAATATCTCGTCTCTGCAGCGCGGCGCGCGCAACTTTATGAACTACTGCTCGGGTTGTCACTCGGCACAGTACGTTCGTTACAAGACAATCGGAAAATACCTCGGACTGTCGGAAGAACAGCTGATCGACAACCTGATGTTCAATGCCGACAAGACGTTCGAGACCATTCAGGCGTCCATGTCGTCGGTGGACGCTGCGCGGTGGTATGGTGTGGCACCGCCCGACATGTCGTTGATGGTGCGGGCGAAGGGCGCCGATCACGTTTACAATTTCCTGAAGACCTTCTACGTATCGAAAGACAGCCCGACAGGAGTCAATAATCTGGTTCTTGCAGGTACCAGCATGCCGCACGTCTTGTGGGAATTGCAGGGATTTCAGGTCGCCAACTTCTCGACACACGATAATGAAGACGGTTCTGTCACGACGACCTTCGAAGGTTTTGAGCCGCTCACGGCGGGGTCGATGGATGCGAAAGATTATGACGAGTTTGTCCGTGATACCGTCAATTTCCTTGCCTATATCTCTGAACCGATTCGATCCGATCGCCGTAAGCTCGGTGTCTGGGTGCTGATGTTCCTGATCTTTTTCTACATCCTTGCCTCGATGCTCAAAAAACAAATATGGAAGGATGTTAAATAATGGCCGTAGTAGCCAACAGACGCTCTGTGATGACATTGTTCTCGCGACCGACAGATATCCATAGTCATCGCGCACGACTGGTTCTCGCCGAGAAGAACATCAATATCGAGATTACGAATATTGCGGGCCCGGAGTTGCCGGAGGACCTGATGGATCTCAATCCCTACCATACGGTGCCTACGCTCGTGGACCGGGATCTGACGCTGTATGACTCGCGCGTCATCATCGAGTATCTCGACGAGCGTTTTCCTCATCCTCCGCTGATGCCGGTCGATCCCGTGACACGTGCGCAGTTCCGGCTGGCGCTGTTTCGTATCGAAACCGACTGGTATTCGATAGCTGAAGAGGCGGAATCGGGCGGCGACGGCAAGCTTGGCACCAAGTCCCGCAAGCTGCTGCGCGAGAGTATCCTGCAGAGCAATGAATTATTCGGTGCGCGGCCGTATTTTCTGAGCGAGGAGTTTTCGCTCGTGGATTGCACGATCGCCCCTCTGCTTTGGCGCCTGCCAAATTATGGTATTGATCTTGGAGCCGATGCGGAGCCGATCGAGACGTACATGGACAGGGTATTTGCGAGGCGCTCGTTCCAGCAGAGCCTTACCGAACTCGAACAGGAAATGCGCCTGTAGCAGCCCACGGATTGCGGCAGATCCGGCAGCTTATGTTTAGTCTCAAGCGCCGCGCCAAATAGATGGTAAGCTATCGCCATCAAGCGCCGATTCAAGAACAAGAGCAGTGAATAAGCCAAGCCGATCGAAGAGACCGTATCTCATCCGCGCGATGCATGAGTGGATGGGCGACAACGGGCACACACCACACATCGTTGTCGACGCTTCTTTTGAGGGCGTCAGCGTGCCGGCCGAGCACATAAAAGATGGCAAGATCATCCTGAATATCAGCGAGTCGGCTGCACACGACCTTGATTTGTCCAATGAAGCGGTCAGCTTTCGGGCACGCTTCGGCGGTGTGCCGTTCGACGTTTGGGTGCCGATGCACTCCGTCCTCGGTATTTATGCCCGAGAGACCGGCCAGGGGATGATCTTCTCGCACGATGCCGAGGCCGTAACGCCGCCCGCAACGAGGCCGGATATTGACGAGACGCGCTCGCGTCCGCACCTGACTATCGTCAAGTAGGATCGGTGCAGGTCGACGACCGCGCGTCAGCAGGGCGGGGAGCGACTGACATCAGGCGGCTAATCGGCGCCCAGTAGCGCTGTATCTATCAGATCGCACAGGCAGTGGATGACGACGAGGTGAACTTCCTGGATGCGCGCGGTCCGGGTCGCTGGAACCCGTATTTCGATGTCGCCCTCCGCCAGGACTTCGGCCATCCGGCCCCCGTCACGACCGGTTAGCGCCACGACATTCATGCCGCGCTCGTGTGCCGCGGCGATCGCGCGAATTACGTTTTCTGAATTGCCCGAGGTCGAAATGCCCAGCAAAACGTCCTGCGTTCTGCCGAGTGCGCGGACCTGCTTACTGAAAATTTCCTCAAATGCGTAGTCGTTACTTATTGAGGTCAGCGTCGACGTGTCCGTGGTCAGCGCTATCGCGGGCAAGCCCGGGCGCTCCATCTCGAAGCGATTCAGAAGTTCTGATGAAAAATGCTGCGAATCCGCGGCGGAACCGCCGTTGCCACAGCTCAGGATCTTGCCGTCATCGAGCAATGCATCGCTCATCAGGCGGCCCGCAGCCACGATACTGTCGGCGAGCTGCCCGGCCGCAATCTGTTTCGTTGCGATGCTCTCCGCGAAATGATCGCGGACTCGGGTGACTGGGTCCATGGCTACTCCGGCTGGCTGGGTCTCGACGGAATTCTATCAGCTGTCGCGGCTCCCGGTGCTGTGCGATCCTGCGGTCCTGGCAGGGCTGCTGGTCACAGGGTTGAGTCAAAAGGTCTGAATGCGTCCTGAAGCCACTCGATCGTGCCGTCCTCACCGCCAGTGATTGAAACAACGTCGAAGCGTGACGCAAGGCGGGCGAACTGCGGCTTGCGGGCAAGAAACAGGGCGGCCGTACGCAGGATCTTGCGCTGCTTGTGACGGTCGACCGTCAGGGCCGGGGTCGAAAACCGCGACGAATTTCGATAACGCACCTCGACAAAAGTCAGGCAGTTGCCGTGCAGCATGATCAGGTCGATCTCACCGCCGCGGCTTCTGAAGTTGCGTGTGACAGGTTTCAGCCCCTGGCGGATGAGGAAGCGCAGCGCTTTTTGCTCTGCCCTGTCGCCTACAATTCCTCTGGCAGCAAGTCCCACGGCGCGTCGTCCGCAACGTCGGGCGTGATCGCTTCACCCTCGACGCTGATGTCCTGAATAAGGCCGCCTGCCGGTTTCGTCCTCGGCAATGCAACGACTTTGCCTTGCTGAAATTGTGCCCAGGCAAGGCGTCGATGAACGCGACCGCTGGTATCGACAAACAGCGCTCCTGTCGCACCGTCGAGTTCCACCATGGGCCCGCCGCGAGCTGCGTACAGCGCGGCGATGAGGTTGTAGGCGTCGTATCCCATGGCGTGCAGGCGAGCGAGACGGCGTTCGCCTGGCCAATACTCTGCGAATTCCCGGGGCAGCTCCGCGATCCACGGCTGCGGGTCGATTACCCAGGGCGTGTCCGCAAACATGATGCCGTTAAGGTCAGCGTTCGAGCGACCGTCCAGCGAGTAAATGGCTGAAGTTGAATAGACGGGCAGGTCACCGGAGTAGTGGAATTTCAGCTGCGCCTTCAATAAACGGCCGGCCGGTGCGTCGCTTGCGAGAAAAATAAAATCTGTATCCTGGCGTCGACGCGGATCGAACTGCAGCCCGGCGCCTATATTTGCGCGCATACGCTGGTAGCGGCGCACACTGCCGGTAAGGCCCATCAGGTTTTCGATCGCAATCGAGAAATCCTGATCGCCCGGCGTATAGCTGCGGTAGTCGAGCAAAGTACCGCCGAGCCCTTCAAGTTCCGTCGAAAAGCTCGTGAGGACGCGGCGACCCCAATCGTTATTCGGTACAAGTGCCACGGCACGGGTGTAGCCGTCGTCGAGCGCGCGCGTCGCAGCGGACGCCGCCTCGTCTTCAGGAGCCAGAGCAAACTGATACAGGCCCGGCGGCGCAAGCATATCGTCAGGCAGATAGTTGAGTGTCAGGACAGGGACGGGGACAAGAATGTCGTTGGCCAGCTGTACGACACTATTCTTGAGTAATGGTCCGACCACGAACTCAGCGCCGTCGGCGACGGCTATCGCGTACGCTGCGCTGGCGCCGCCCTCGGCGTTGACGTCGTAGATGCGAATGTTCTGCCGGTCATCGAGTCCGGCGGCCGTCGCAAAATACGCTCCGAGGAATCCGTTCTGAACGGCTTTTCCCGCACTCGCCGTTCTCCCGGACAGCGGCAGCAGCAGTGCTATTTGCCGAGGGTATTCGAGCAACAGGTTTTCCGACAGTTCGATATCGCCAAGCACCGTTATTGCCGGATGGTTGGCGTTGGCCGCCCGCCAGCGCAGTACACCATTACTCCAGCCAACACCCTGCTGACCCGTGGCAGCCGAAAGCGCGCCGACAGAGAGCCAGCCACGAACGACAGGATCGGTTGCAGTTTCGGCGGCGCGACGCAAAACCTGCGGGCTACTGACCCGCAAGCCTTGCCACAGTCGCGCGCGGTTCTGCTCGATGCCGCGGCGGTCACTGATCCAGTTCTCGCGCTGCATCATCAGCTGCACGGCGCGAGCCGGATCCTGTTTTTGTATCCAGGCGTCGGCGCGAAGCGCTTCGACTCTGAGCCTGTCTCGCTCTGAGAGCGATTCGCGGCTCATCGGCTCCAGCAGAGCCAGCGCATCGTCGGCCGCGCCCGCAAACAGCGACAGCGCGGCTGAATTCGTGTTCCAGATTGCCAGCAAGCTGCCGGCATCCGGTCGGGGCACGCTGCCCAATGCATTCCTGGCCCGCGCCACGTCGCCGGCATCGAGCCATTGCTCGACGGCCAACAGCGTCAGGCGGTCGCGCTCCGCGCCGATCGCGTCGCTGGCAAGGCCGATGTAGGCACTGGCCGCTTCGGCATGCTCGCCATTCCTGGCGAGCCGTTCAGCACGTCCCTCGCCGCTGCCCGTCAAACCGCCAAAACCGGTGGTTTCGCAACCCGCAAGTATCAGCGCCGCGACCAGCAGGATGATGGTGCTTGCCAGCGAGCGTGCTTCGCGGGCAGGATGTCGGAAACTTTTCATCATATTCATATAACCGGAAAAGGTTGTGCGCCAAATGAGCGGCAAGCTGTTCATCGTTGCGACACCCATTGGCAATCTGGAAGATCTGACACCACGAGCGCGCCGAACGCTCGCTGAAGTGGACCTTATTGCAGCCGAGGATACCCGCCACACCGGGCGATTACTATCGCATATTGGGGTCAAAACACGGCTTTTGTCACTGCACGATCACAATGAACAACAGCTTGTGCCAAAGCTCATCGCGTCGCTCGAGTCAGGACAATCTATCGCGCTCGTGAGCGATGCGGGCACGCCCCTGGTCAGCGATCCGGGTTATCGCCTCGTGCAGGCAGCGCATGCCGGCGGCATCGCCGTATCGCCGATACCCGGAGCGTCGGCAGTTACCGCGGCGCTCTCGGCGGCAGGATTGCCGACGGACCGGTTTTGCTTCGAAGGGTTTCTGCCCGCGAAAAAAGCCGCGCGACAAAGCATCTTGAATACGCTCAGCCGTGAAACCCGGACGCTCGTCTTTTACGAGTCGGTGCATCGCATCGCCGAGGTGTTGGCCGACTTGTGCAATGTCTTCGGTGACCAAAGAACTGCATTTATCGGGCGCGAACTCACGAAAATGCACGAAGAGTGTGTGCAGGACTCGCTCGGTTCCTTGCGCGACAAAATTGCCGACGGTTCGATTGTCGGCAAGGGTGAGTTCGTCATTGTGGTCGCCGGCAGTAACGAGGTTGCAGAGTCATCGCTCGACATCGACCGACTGCTGCAGGCGCTCGCAGCGCATCTTTCGGCCAGGGATGCGGCACGCGTCGCCGCTAAAGCGACCGGCCTCAAGCGCAACAACCTGTACAAACGACTGCTGCTGATTCGCAGCCAATAAAACCTCGGTTCGAGCCCGGTTAATCCTGTAAAATCGGCGGCGAGAAAGCCGGAGTTGGCCAGGCAATCGCTGCTTGATGCAGAGGAAAGTCCGGGCTCCTTCGGACAGGGCGCCAGGTAACACCTGGGGGGCGTGAGCCCATGGAAAGTGCCACAGAAAATATACCGCCGGCCTTGTGTCGGTAAGGGTGAAAAGGTGCGGTAAGAGCGCACCGCGCGACTGGCGACAGTTCGCGGCACGGTAAACCCCGCCCGGAGCAAGACCAAATAGGGGAGTAAGGGCTTTTTGCCCACCGTCGGTTCCGAACGGACTCCCGGGTAGGTTGCTAGAGGCAGCTGGCAACAGCTGTCCCAGATGAATGGTTGTCGATGACAGAACCCGGCTTATTGCTGGCTCCGGCTTTCTCACTCCCACTTTTTCTTTTTAAAACAGTAAGTTATACTGAATTTCCTGGTGCGCACGGGCCGCGAAGCGCACGCTGCGCAAATGACTGCGCACTCGGGGCAAATCTGGCCCCTGTCGCGTAATTGCGACCCCTTTTTGAGACCTCATCGAAGAAGTAGTTGTAAATAACTGATTTGCCTAGCGCGAACCCTGCCACATTTCGCCCTTTTTGGGCCACGAGATAGCCTCTAAGTCACTGTAGAACAAAGACTAATTGCTTTTGTTTATTGACGGTCGACGCGACCGCCACCTATAGTGTTGAAAAGTGGATAAAAGTGGGAGGAAAGGGGCGAGCTGCCCAGGATTCGCGCCAGAAGAGCGGAGCCCGGGGCCGTCCCGAACGTCGTGTTTCGAGGGGCTACCAAAGTCACGTTGGACGCCAAAGGGCGTATGGCCATGCCGACCCGGTACCGGGAGCGGCTCGTCTCCCGTTGTGACGGCGAAATCATCGTGACTGTCGATAAGGATCACTGTCTCCTCGTTTACCCGCTGCCCGACTGGGAAGAGCTCGAGCGCAAACTCGTTCGCCTGCCCAGCATGAACAAAGCGGCCCGTCGAATTGTACGCATTATGGTCGGCTACGCGACCGAGGTCGACATGGACGGGAGTGGACGAATCCTGGTGTCGAAAGAACTCAGGGAGTTCGCGGGGCTCGACAAGAACGCGATGTTAATCGGGCAGGGCAACAAATTTGAACTTTGGGATGAACAGACCTGGAACGAGAAACGCGATGCGTGGCTCAACGAGGAAGACGACGGCGATCTGCCGGCGGACCTCGAGTCGATCTCGTTCTAGTTTGCTGTCCATGCAATGAGCAGCAACGCGCATGTGCCGGTGCTGCTGGGGCCGGTCCTTCAGGGACTGAAAATAAAACCAGACGGCTGTTATGTCGACGCAACATTCGGGCGCGGTGGTCACAGCGGGGAGATTCTGAAGCAACTCAATGCGAATGGTCGACTGATCGGAATCGATCGTGACCCGCAGGCAATCGCTTCAGCAGCCAGCTCTCTTAAAGACGATGCACGTGTCGAATTGATAAAGGGTGCTTGTGCGCAACTTGAGACATTCATTAGCGAGAGGAGTGACGTCAGCGGTCAATCCCTGCTCGGCAGGGTCGACGGGATACTCCTCGACCTCGGAGTTTCATCACCGCAGCTGGATGAAGCCGATCGAGGCTTCAGTTTCCTGCGCGATGGCCCCCTCGATATGCGCATGGACCCGGAGTCGGGCGTGTCGGCCGGACAGTGGCTTGCGTCCGTGGATGAAAAAGAATTGAGACAGGTAATTTCGAAATTCGGGGAGGAGCGACACGCCGCGCGCATTTCTCGCGCAATCGTCGCTGCGAGGGTTGCAGCGCCGATTGAACGAACTTCGCAATTGGCAGCCATCGTCGAGTCCGCGGTGCCGGCTCCCTACGGGCGGCAGCGATCCAGGAAACATCCGGCAACAAAGACCTTTCAGGCGATTCGCATCGAAATTAATCGCGAGCTCGAGCAGCTTGAGGCCGTCCTTGGACAGTCACTCAATGTCTTGAGACAGGGTGGACGCCTTTGCGTCATCAGCTTTCACTCGCTTGAGGATCGCATCGTGAAGCGCTTCATGCGCAATGCGTCGCGCGAGCCCGAGCCGTATCGCGGGATGCCTTCGATTCCGGATGAATTCAGGCCGAAATTGAAAACTATCGGCAAGGCCATTAAGGCGACGGCGGACGAGATAGCTGTCAACCCTCGAGCTCGCAGTGCACGCCTGCGCATCGCGGAGCGCACATGATGCAGGTAAACCAGCCAGCGCAGCCGTTCCTTCTCATCTTCGTGTTCGCAGTGGTGTGCGTATTGAGCGCCATTGCCTTGGTCTATACCAAGCACGAATCACGCAAGCTGTTCGTGGAACTCGAGGAGCTGACGCACGAGCGCGATGGACTGAACATTGAATGGGGCCAACTGCAGATCGAGCAAAGCACCTGGGCCCAGCATGCACGAATCGAACGGGTTGCATCCGAAGATCTTTCCCTGGTGCGACCCGAGGCCAGCGATATTTTTGTGATTGAGCACTAATGGCACGCGGCGCGGAGACAAAACAAAAGGCGGCACGACGTTTTGTCGGTCGAGTGACGGTCGTACTGGCGTTCTTTGCCCTTGTGGCAGCAACGCTGGTCGGGCGTGCCGTGTACCTGCAGGTTCTCGACAAGGACTTTCTTAACAAGCAAGCCGACACGCGACATCTGCGAACCGAGAGAATTTCAGCTCATCGCGGAACGATAAGTGATCGAAACGGTGAACCGCTCGCAATCAGTACGCCGGTTGACAGCATCTGGGTGAATCCGAAGGAGTTTGCTTCGGCCGTCGACGATATTCCGCGGCTGGCCCGTGCACTGGAAGTCGATTCGAGAACGCTGATGCGTCGCATCACTCGCAGCATGGACAAGGAATTTCTTTACCTGAAGCGGCACCTCAATCCGGAGCAGGCGGAAAAAGTGCTGCTGCTGAATCTTCCCGGCATTAATGTGCAGCGGGAATACCGCCGATACTATCCCGCGTCCGAGGTTACGGGCCACCTGCTTGGCTTTACGAATATCGATGATGAAGGGCAGGAAGGTCTTGAACTCGCGTTTAATCACTGGCTGGCGGGTGAGTCGGGGGCAAAGCGGGTTCTGAAAGATCGCCTCGGTCGCTCGATCGAGAACGTGGAGAGCATTCGGCCGGCGCACCATGGCAAAGACCTGAAGACCAGCATCGACTTGCGGCTGCAGTATTTCGCCTACCGCTCGCTCAAGGCGGCAATCAAATCCTACGAGGCACGCTCCGGTTCGATCGTCGTGCTTGACGTAAAAACCGGCGAAGTGCTGGCGATGGTCAACCAGCCGACCTACAACCCGAATGACCGCTCGCAGTTCGCAGCGGCACGCTATCGCAACCGGGCGATCACGGACATTTTCGAGCCTGGCTCGAGCATCAAGCCGCTCGTCGTCGCAGCTGCGCTCGAAAGTGGCCAGTACCGACCCAGCAGCGTTGTCGACACAGCGCCTGGCTACGTCAATGTAGGTGCAAAAAGGATCGAAGACAGGCGCAACCTTGGTCGCGTCAGTTTAACGACGATACTCGCACGCTCCAGCAATGTCGGTGTGACGAAGCTTGCCATGACACTGGAGCCGGATCAGCTCTGGGACACTATGACGCAGTTTGGTTTTGGCACGCTGACGACGAGCGGATTCCCGGGCGAATCGGCCGGGATGCTGACGCATTTCAGTCACTGGCAACCCATCAGCCAGGCGACGCTCGCCTATGGCTACGGAGTGTCGGTTACGCCGCTGCAGCTCGCGCAAGCTTACGCTGTCATCGGCGATGACGGCGGCCTCAGACCGATATCACTGGTTCGCCTCGAACAACCGAACGATGGTCGACAGGTAATCTCACAGGAGACGGCCGCCGCAGTACGACGCATGCTCGAAGAGGTAGTGCGTCCCGGCGGTACCGGCACCAAGGCTTCGATTGATGGTTATCGCATTGCGGGCAAGACCGGCACAGCCTGGAAATTCGCCACGGGCGGCTACTCAGAGGACAAGTACATATCAATATTCGCGGGTCTCGCACCGGCCAGCAACCCGCGCCTCGCAACGGTCGTCGTGATCGATGAACCACGCGGCGAACTCTACTACGGTAGCGACGTTGCTGCGCCCGTATTTGCGGACGTCATGGCCGAGTCGCTTCGACTGTTGGCCGTGGCGCCCGACGCAATGCCCTTGCGCGATCCGGGCGATGCGCTGCAGGCAATGGCCCTTCGGACTCCGAGTCGATGAGCATGCCCGCCGAACACCTGTCCTCAATTCCAAACCTCGCCGAACTGCTGCAGGGCTTCGTCGACGCACCGCCCGTTCTCATCGACGGGATTGCGAGCGACACCCGCCAGCTTGGCAAAGGTTTTCTCTTTCTCGCGTGCCGGGGCATGAATAGCCACGGCCTGGATTACCTGGCCGAAGCGAAAGCAGCAGGCGTGAGTGCAGTTGCTTACGACGCATCGATCTCCGCGGCGCCAACGGACATAGGCGTGCCGATGCTTGCGATCGACAGGCTCGCTGACAAGCTGGGTGAAATTGCCAATCGTTTCTACGGCCGGCCATCGGAAGCACTCGGCGTTATCGGCGTCACGGGAACCAACGGCAAGACCACGGTGGCATGGCTTGTCGCGCAGTGTGCGCAGCTGTTGGGCGAACGGTGCGGCTATGTCGGTACGCTGGGCTACGGCGTCGACGAGGTTCAAGACTCGCAGGGCATGACGACGCCGGGCGCTGTGGAGCTTCATGGCCGACTTGCAGGATTCGTCGAGCAAGGTGCAAGTTACGCCGCGGTCGAGGTTTCCTCTCATGCGCTGTCGCAAGGCCGCGTCGACGGTGTGCGTTTCGAGGCGGCGCTGTTTACGAATCTGACGCGCGATCACCTCGACTATCACGCCGATATGCGGGACTACTTCGAAACCAAGGCGCGATTGTTTCTCGAGTCGGACACGCGAAATCGAATCGTGAACCTCGATTCAGAATTCGGTGATCAGCTCGCGGCTCGTTGCGGGCAGGAGGTCATTACTGTCTCGACGAAATTCGACCGCGCAGCCAACGGCAGGCCCTATGTTTTCGTGCGTTCTATCGTCGCCCACGGACGGGGATCCGACGTTGGCTTCGTCAGCTCGTGGGGAGACGGACGTTTCTTCCTGCCGCTGCCGGGCGATTTCAACGTCGCGAACGCGGCGATCGTGCTGGCACTGATGCTGCAACAGGGAGTTTCGCTTGACAGCGCCTGCGACGTGCTATCGAAGGTGCAGGCACCGCCGGGCCGTATGCAACGCGTCGCCGCGGACGGCGCAGCAGTTTACGTGGATTACGCGCACACGCCGGGTGCCGTTGAAGCGGCGTTGCGCGCGCTGCGCCCGCACTGTCGGGGCAAGCTCTGGTGTGTTTTCGGTTGCGGCGGTGATCGGGATGCGGGCAAACGCCCGCTGATGGGCAGGGCCGCAGAGCGGCTGGCTGATCGTGTCGTAATTGCGAGCGACAATCCGCGCTCGGAAGACCCGGACCAGATTATCGACGAGGTGATGTCGGGCCTGGAGCGGCCGAAGCGGGCAACAGTTATCGAGGATCGCGCGGCGGCTATCGCCTGGACAATTGGCCAGGCAAGCGATGCTGACATCGTGCTGATCGCTGGCAAAGGCCACGAATCCTACCAGCGAATTGGCACGGAGCTTCGCCCCTTTTCGGACTACGCGGTAGCCGATGCCGCACTGCGAGCCGGCGGGAAAGGAGCGGCGCCATGATTGCATCGCTGAGTGCCGCGGCGAAGAACATGAATGGCGTGCTGCACGGTGACGACCGTGATTTCGCCGGCATAAGCACGGACACACGAACCCTGCGAAGTGGCGAGTTGTTCTTTGCGCTCGAGGGTCCGAACTTTGACGGCGGTGATTACCTCGCCACGGCAGAGGCGATTGGTGCAGCGGGCGCGGTAGTGACGCGGCTCGTCGACGAAAATATCCCGCAGATCAAAGTGCACGACACGCGTGAGGCGTTGGGCAGCTTTGCTGCGGCGTGGCGCAGGCAGCACGATGTAACGGTCATTGGAATTACCGGCAGCAATGGCAAGACCACGCTAAAAGAACTGGTCAAGGCCTGCCTGGCGCAACAGGCGCCAACCCTGGCGACACAGGGAAACCTCAACAACGATATCGGCATGCCGTTGATGCTGGCGAGAATCGCAGACAAACACCGTTATGCCGTTCTTGAAATGGGGGCCAACCACGCCGGTGAAATCGCGTACCTGACGGCGCTCGCAAAACCGGACGTCGTGGTAATTACCAACGCGGCTGCAGCGCACCTCGAGGGTTTTGGCTCGATCGATGGTGTGGCGCATGCAAAGGGCGAGATCCTGCAGAATGCCGAGCGACCGAGGGTCGCCATTCTTAATGCTGACGACGCCTATTTCGATTACTGGTCCGGACTGGTTGATGACATTCGCCTGGTCAGCTTTGGACGCAGCCCGTCGGCCGACGTGTTTGCTGATGATATTGCTGCCGGTGTTGAGCAAACGCAGTTTCGACTGCACTTGCCGGACGCACAGATCGACGTTTGCCTGCCGCTGGCCGGCGTTCACAACGTCAGGAATGCCTGTGCCGCTGCCGCCGTCGCCTGGTCGCTCGAAATCGATGCCGCACAAATCAAGAATGCGCTCGAAGGTGTGAGTCCGGTCAGCGGCCGTTTGCAGGCTCTGCAGGGCACCAATGGCGCGACGCTCTTCGACGACAGCTACAACGCAAATCCGCTGTCGGTCATCGCGGCAGCAAAGTTCCTGTCGCAGCTTTCCGGCGAGAACTGGCTCGTGCTTGGCGACATGAAGGAACTCGGATCCGACGCCGCGGCGCTGCATCGCGAAGTCGGCGAAGCGGCGCGTGCATGTGGTATCGATCGCCTGTTCGCAGTCGGGAACTTGTCGCGCAATACGGTTGAGGGTTTCGGCGAGCATGCAAGCTGGTACGGCAGCATCGACACGCTCGTCGATGAGTTGAGCATCAAGCTCAACAATTCCGTCAATGTGCTGGTTAAAGGATCCCGATCAATGCACATGGAGCGCGTCGTCGATGCGTTGCGTGAAATAGAAGCCGTGAGAAGGGAGGCCTGATCATGTTGCTCTATCTCACGCAGTATCTTGCGCAATTCGAATCGGGTTTCAACGTATTTAATTACCTGACGATGCGTGCAATTCTCGGCGCCCTGACGGCACTGCTCCTGTCGTTCATTATCGGCCCGCGCATGATCGAGCGGCTGAGCGTCAATCAGATCGGTCAACCGGTCCGCGAAGACGGCCCGGACACACACCTGCTCAAAGCCGGCACGCCGACAATGGGAGGCGCGCTGATTCTTACGGCAATCGCCGTTAGCACCCTGCTTTGGGCAGATCTCGAGAACCTGTACGTCTGGGTCGTACTGTTCGTCACACTGACTTTCGGTGTCATCGGCTATGTCGATGATTATAAGAAACTCGTATTGCAGGACCCCGCCGGCATTTCGGCGAAGCAGAAACTCTTCTGGCAGTCTAGTGCGGCTCTTATTGCCGCCATTGCTCTGTACGTTACGGCAACCGATGAGGTGCAAACTTCATTGTTGATTCCGTATTTCAAGGATCTGGCTATCCCCTTAGGGTTTTTTCAGGTTGTCGTAACGTACTTTTTTATTGTCGGCTTCAGTAATGCGGTCAATCTTACTGATGGCCTCGACGGTCTTGCGATCATGCCGACCGTCCTTGTCGGCGGTGCCCTCGGAATCTTTGCCTACGTTACGGGCAATATCAATTTCTCTGGATACCTGGGCATACCGTATGTTGCAGGCACGGGCGAGATCCTGGTTTTCTGCACGGCGCTGGCGGGCGCCGGTCTCGGCTTCCTCTGGTTCAACACCTACCCGGCGCAGGTCTTCATGGGCGACATCGGTGCACTGTCGCTCGGCGCTGCGCTGGGTGTGGTTGCGGTCGTCGTACGCCAGGAGATTGTGCTCGCGATTATGGGCGGCGTATTCGTCGTCGAAACGTTGTCCGTCATCATACAGGTGGCCTCATTCAAGCTGACCGGCAGACGCGTTTTTCGCATGGCGCCGCTGCACCACCATTTCGAGCTGAAAGGCTGGGCCGAGCCCAAGGTCATTGTTCGATTCTGGATTATTACGGTCATTCTCGTGCTGATCGGTCTTGCGAGTTTGAAAATACGATGACGGCGGCACGAGCAACAGCGCATAAGGATCTCGTCGTGGGGCTCGGTGCGACGGGCCTGTCGATTGCGCGCTACCTCAGAAGAAGCGACATCGATGCAATGTTCTTCGACAGTCGCAAGAAGCCGCCTGGCATGGAAGAACTCAACGAAGTATGGCCGGATGCCAAGGTATTGCTCGGCGATGTGAAACTGCCGGCTGGTGTTGGTCGCATCATCGCTTCACCCGGCATATCGGACCATCACCCGCTGCTTGCGAATGCGCGCAAAAAGAAATTGGAGGTCGTTTCCGACATCGAGCTGTTCGCTCGTGAGGCAAAAGCCCCGTTCGTTGCCATCACGGGTTCCAATGGCAAGAGCACGGTTACAACCCTGATTCACCTGATGTGTCGGGCAGATGGTCGTGATTCCCTGGCTGGTGGAAATCTCGGCGAGCCCGCGCTCGACCTCCTGGACCATCCGACGCCACAGCTTTACGTGCTCGAACTGTCCAGCTTTCAATTGCACAGAACAAAGACGCTGCCAGCGGCCGTCGCCGTGCTTCTGAACGTATCACCCGATCATCTCGACTGGCACAGCGATGAGGCCGAATACCGCAAGTCCAAGTATCGCGTTTACCGCGAAGCAACGGCAGCCGTAGTAAACCGTTCAGATGCGGAAGCAAAGAAGCACACCCGGCACTGCAAGCACGTAATTAGTTTCGGTCTCGATGCGCCGACCAAGAATCAGTTTGGGCTGCGCACGGAGGACGGCGTGACATATCTCGCGCGCGGCGAAGCGCTGCTCATTTCGATTGACGATCTCGCCCTGTATGGCGTGCATAATCAGCTGAATGCTCTGGCGGCACTGGCTGCCGGCGAGTTGATAGGACTCGGTATGCCAGCCATGCTGCAGGTGCTCGCGGAATTCCCCGGTTTGCCGCACCGCATGCAGTTTGTCGCACGTGTCGGTGCCGTCGATTACATCAATGATTCCAAGGCGACCAACGTCGCCGCGGCCGTAGCGTCCATAAATTCCGTCGACGGCATGCTCGTATTGATCGCCGGTGGCGATGGCAAGGGCGGCGACTTTCGGGAACTCGCCCAGGCGCTCGAGGGAAAATTACGCGGCGCGGTTCTGATTGGGACCGACGCAGAGAAAATCGCCGGTGCACTCGACACGGTCATGCCGGTCCTTTTCGCTGAAGACATGTCGGCGGCTGTGCAATTGGCCGCCTCCTGCGCTGTGTCGGACGACACCGTGCTGCTCGCGCCGGCCTGCGCAAGTCTCGATCAGTACAAGAACTACATGGCGCGAGGCGAAGCGTTCTGCGCAGCGGTAGGGGCGTTGCAGCGATGATGTGGAGACGCAAGACATGAGTTCTCGCAGCGCAACGATGCCGTTTCCGGCGCGCCTGAAAACCGAGCTGCAGATCGATTCGGTCCTGCTGACGATCGTGCTGGCTCTCCTGCTCGGCGGGTTTGTGATCCTGGCCTCGGCATCGATTTCGATCTCGGAGAACGCTGTCGGCAACCCGTTCTTCTACGTCCAGCGGCAATTGCTGGCGGCAGCGATTGGCGTAGTCGCAGGCGGAATCTGCCTGTTTATACCGATGCAGGTATGGCAGACGCTCGGGCCGTTGCTGTTATTCGCCGGGTTGACCCTGCTGGTGCTGGTGCTGGTTCCGGGTATCGGCTACGAGGTAAACGGCAGCACTCGCTGGATGCGCGTCGGCTTCCTGAATCTGCAGGTATCAGAGCCGGCACGCCTCTGCCTTCTGCTCTACCTGGCCGGCTACCTTGTGCGCCGCAGCAAGTCACTGCGCGAGGAATTCGTCGGCTTCCTTCGCCCGATGCTGGTGCTGACACTGGCCTGTGTCCTGTTGCTGAAAGAGCCGGACTTCGGTGCGGCGCTGGTGCTGCTCGCCACCGCACTCGTCATGTTGTTTGTCGCCGGCGCACGATTCCGCGATTTCCTGGTGTTCTTTTCGGCCGCGGTGATCGGCATGGCGACCCTTGCAATTACGTCGCCGTATCGCATGAAGCGCCTCACCGGATTCCTCGACCCCTGGGCGGATCCCTACGACTCCGGATTCCAGTTGACGCAGTCGCTGATCGCAATTGGCCGCGGCGAGTGGTTTGGTGTCGGCCTCGGCGACAGCGTGCAAAAGCTTTTTTACCTGCCCGAAGCGCACACGGATTTTGTCTTCGCCGTATTCGCCGAGGAATTCGGCCTCGCAGGATCCCTGGTTTTGATTGCGTTGTTCCTGGCTTTGCTCTGGCGTGTTTTCAAACTTGCCATGCGCGCGGCAAGCGCCGAGCGCTTTTTTGAAGCGTACATCGCGATCGGTCTTGCAACGTGGTTGGGGCTGCAGGCGTTTATCAACGTTGGCGTGAACATGGGCTTGTTGCCGACCAAGGGCCTGACGCTGCCATTGATCAGCTATGGCCGCAGCAGCCTGATTATGACGATGATCTGTATCGGCTTGTTGCTTCGAATCCATCACGAGCTGGCCGTTGATGCGAAGCCGGTAAATCGCAAGCGAGGGCGCAGACGATGAGCACGCGACCCATCCTCGTAATGGCAGGCGGCACCGGTGGGCACGTATATCCGGCGCTCGCCGTGGCACGTGCGCTGCAGGCCAGTTCGCGTGATGTCGTATGGCTCGGAACTCACCGCGGCCTGGAATCTCGCGTTGTTCCGGCTGCCGGTATCGATATCGAATGGATCAGTGTGAAGGGCTTGCGCCGCAAGGGCGCGCTTGCGCTTCTGATCGCACCGTTTCAAATTGGCTGGGCGCTGTTGCAGTCGCTCGGCGTCATCCTTCGTCGCCGTCCCGCAGCGGTGCTCGGCATGGGTGGATTCGTTAGCGGTCCCGGCGGCGTTGCTGCCTGGATTATGCGACGACCACTTGTGATCCACGAGCAAAATGCCGCTGCGGGCCTGACCAACCGTCTTCTGGCGCGTCTTGCCCGGGTTGTGCTGCAAGCCTTCCCGGGCAGTTTTAATTCCTCTGTCAACGCGGAAACGGTCGGCAATCCGGTCCGCGAAGATATTGCGGCTATAGCGGCGCCAGCCGAACGCTATGGCAAGCGACAAGGCCCGCTGCGGCTGCTCATACTCGGGGGCAGCCAGGGGGCACTGGCGTTGAACCGCAGCGTTCCGGCGGCGTTGGCCCGGATTGCCGGCGAGCTGCGGCCCATCGTCCGGCACCAGTGCGGTGACCGCACGCTTGGTACGGCCCGGCAGGCCTACGCCGATGCCGGCGTCGACGTTGAGCTGCTGCCTTATATCGAGGACATGGCAGAAGCCTACGCCTGGGCCGACCTCGTGGTTTGCCGGGCCGGCGCGCTGACCATAGCCGAACTCTGCGCGGCCGGTCTGCCCGCGCTGTTCGTGCCGTACCCGGCAGCTGTCGATGACCATCAGACTGCGAATGCCGCCCCGATGACCCGGGCAGGCGCTGCCGCGATCATCCAGGAGTCGGACCTCACACCCGAGCTGCTGGCAGAGCTGCTGCGCGAGTGGTTGCAGTCACGCGAGGCGCTGCGGGTACGCGCCGAAAAAGCGCGCTCCCTGGCATCGCCGAACGCTCTGAATCGGATTACCGAGCTGTGCCTGCAACAGGCGGGGGCATTGGCATGAGCCGCCGTATGAATCCACAGCAGCCGTGGTTTGGGAGAACCGAATGATAAAGCGCATGCGCCGAATTCACTGCGTGCACTTCGTCGGTATCGGCGGCTCCGGCATGTCAGGTATTGCCGAAGTCATGTTGAGCCTCGGCTACGCCGTGCAGGGCTCAGACCTGAAACGCAACAAACAGACACGGCGCCTTGAAACCCAGGGTGCCACCGTATTCATCGGCCACGCTGCTGACAACATTCGTGATGCCGACGCCGTAGTCGTCTCCAGCGCGGTCGATGAAACCAACCCTGAAGTGGCAGCAGCCAGAGAGCAACTGATGCCGGTTGTCAGCCGTGCTGAAATGCTTGCGGAGCTGATGCGCTTCCGCTATTCGATCGCTGTCGCCGGTACCCACGGCAAGACAACGACGACGAGTCTCGTTGCAAGCGTCCTGGCCGAAGGTGGTCTTGATCCTACATTCGTAATCGGCGGCAGACTCAAAAGCGCCGACGCGAACGCGAGACTCGGACAGGGCGAATACCTGGTTGCAGAAGCAGATGAGAGCGACGCCTCATTCGTGCATCTGAAGCCGATGCTCGCCATCGTGACCAACATCGATGCTGACCACATGTCGACCTACGACGGCGATATCGAAAAACTCAAGAGCGGTTTCATCGAGTTCTTGCACAATCTGCCGTTTTACGGACTGGCTGTCGTTTGCAGTGATGATGCCGGCGTCAACGACATACTCGCCGACATCGGACGATCCGTGACGACCTACGGAGTCGACGACGGTGCGGATGTTCGGGGGGTAAACATCAGCTTCAATGAAGCTCGGGCGGAATTTGACGTTGTCCGTGTGCGCCACAGCAAGGTGGAACATGCGCACGGGGATCGATCAGCCAAGGTGGAACGTTCGCACGGGGACAAAGCTGACGCATTGTCCCCAGTCCTGCACGTAAGTTTGAAGTTGCCGGGCCTACACAACGTGCGCAACGCGCTCGCCGCGATTGCAGTAGCGGACGAGCTGCAAATAAGCGACGAGGCAGTCGTGCGTGCCCTCGAGAAGTTTGAAGGCATTGACCGTCGATTCCAGAGTCTCGGCGAAGTTCAGACGGCGGCCGGAAAGGTCTTGCTGATTGACGACTACGGCCATCATCCAACCGAAATTGCGGCAACCCTGGCTGCCGCGAAGTCAGGCTGGCCGGAGCGGCGGGTTGTGCTGGTATTCCAGCCTCACCGCTACACGCGTACGCGCGATCTGATGGATGATTTTGCGACCGTGCTGTCGGAAGCGGACACCCTGATTCTCCTCGATGTATATGCGGCGGGCGAAGACCCGATCACCGGTGCCGATGGTCGCGCGATGGCGCGCGCGATTCGCACGCGCGGCGCTGTTGAACCCGTATTCGTCGAATCGCTCGACGATCTCCAGCCGGTTCTTGAAGACCTGCTCGCCGAAGGTGACCTGGTGTTGACGATGGGTGCCGGCGACATTGGCGCTTATGCGAGCGGCCTGCCCGAACTTCTGGGCAAAGGCCCGTCGCTAAAGGTGCACTCATGATGGCGGCGGCCAGAGACCTCAAAGTGTACGGTGAGATTCGACATGACGAGCCCATGTCACGCCACACGTCATGGCGCGTCGGCGGACCGGCCGAGACGTTTTTCATTCCCGCAAGTATCGATGACCTCGCGTCGTTCCTCGCGGAACTCGACGCCGATACCCCTTTGTTCTGGCTCGGCGTTGGCAGCAACCTGTTGGTACGTGACGGCGGCCTCCCGGGCGTAGTGATCTCGGCGACCAAAATGTTGAAGCACATCGAACGTGCCGGGGAGCAGCGTGTCAGGGCCGGTGCCGGCGTTCCCTGCACTCAGCTGGCACGCCAGTGCATTCGCTGGCAGCTCGGACCGTCCGAATTTTTCGCCGGGATTCCCGGAACAGTCGGCGGCGCGCTGGCCATGAACGCAGGCGCACACGGTGGTGAGACCTGGGAGCGGGTCGAGTCTGTGCAGACTATCGATCGCAGCGGTGAGCTGCATGAACGGACGCCGCAGGACTATACCGTCGCATACCGCAGCGTGAAGGGCCCTGTGAACGAATGGTTCCTGCAGGCGACGTTTCGCTTTGACCCCGAAGTCGTGCCAAGCATGGAAGACATGAAGGCGATGCTCGAGCGCCGCCAAAGAACGCAGCCACTGGGATTGCCGAGCTGCGGTTCCGTGTTTCGCAACCCGCCCGGCGATTACGCGGCGAGACTGATTGAAGCAGCGGGCCTCAAGGGGCATCGCATCGGGGGTGCGGAAGTATCTACAAAGCACGCCAATTTCATCATCAATCGCGAAGACGCCTCGGCGAATGATATCGAAGAACTGATCGAGCACGTGCAGAAGACAGTCTTCGATGTTCATGGAGTAAGCCTGCAGCACGAAGTGCGTATTGTCGGTGAGGTGACATCATGACGAGCACGACGCATCTCGAACAAAGACGCGTTGCCACCAATGCCGATGAGTTCGGTCGTGTTGCTGTAATGCTCGGCGGCTTGTCGAGCGAACGGGAAGTATCCCTGAACACGGGCACCGCGGTCCTGAAAGCCCTGCTGGCGAGAGGCGTCGATGCGCATGCCTGGGACCCGGCTGAAAAGTCGCTCGCAAAGTTTGCCAATGCAGGCTTTGATCGGGTCTGGATCGCGCTGCATGGGCCGGGCGGTGAGGACGGCGCGCTGCAGGGAGCATTGCAGTGGCTCGATATTCCATACACGGGCAGTGGTGTCATGGCATCGGCGCTCGCGATGGACAAAGTCCGAAGCAAGCACCTGTTCCGTGCCTGCAGCATCCCGACACCGGATTACGCGGTGATTCGTTCACAAGCGGATGCGTCGGTCGGCGCCGAACAGCTGGGTTTCCCGCTCATCATCAAGCCGTCACGGCAGGGTTCCAGCTTCGGCATGTCGAAAATCTTTGAACGCGCCGAACTGAATGCAGCCGTCGATCTTGCGTTGCAGTACGACACAACGGCCTTGCTCGAAACCTGCATTACCGGCGACGAGTTCACTGTCGCCGTACTACAGGGGCGCGCATTGCCGAGCATTCGTATCGTCACACCTCGTGTTTTCTATGACTACCGCGCGAAGTATGAATCGGACAGAACCGAGTACATCTGTCGCGGCACCTCGGACGACGCGGCGGAGCAAGACTATGCAGACCTCGCGGTTGCGGCGTTTAACGAACTCGACTGCGCAGGATGGGGTCGCGTGGACTTTATGGCGGATGCGGACGGTCAGCCGCTCGTTCTGGAAGTGAACACGGTTCCGGGTATGACCAGTCACAGCCTTGTACCGATGGCAGCAAAGAAAGAAGGAATCGATTTTGAAGAGCTCTGCTGGCGGATTCTCGAGACGAGTTTTCGCGTCAGGCAGGCTTTGGAAACCATTGAGGTGGCAGCACATGTCTCGTAAACAGGCCAGGCGTCGCAAGCCAAAAATCGCGAAACAGATGAAGATTCCGACCATTCGTATCGGCCGTATCGTCGCACCCCTGGTCGCCATTGGCATTGTGTTTGCAACCTACGAGCTAACCCTGACCTTGTTGGATCGGGCGATATCATCGATCGAAATCAGCGGCCCGTTCCAGCGCGTAAGCGCGCTGCAGATAGAAGAGGCGATCAGCGAAGAAATTGACGAGGGCTTTGTGGGCGCAGACCTTGATCGAATTCAGGAGCGCATCGTTGCGCTACCGTGGATCGATCAGGCGAGGGTCGCCCGCCGCTGGCCCAGCCGCATTTCGATCACGGTTACTGAACAGGTGCCGGCCGCCATCTGGGGCGAGAGCGGGCTGCTAAATACACGCGGCGAGCTGTTTGTTGCCGAGGCCCGGCACACACCGGCCGAGTTGCCCCGGCTCAGCGGTCCGGATAACCGCTCGGCCGAGGTGGCGACACGCTACCTGGCGGTTCGTGACCAGCTGATACCCGTCGGTCTCGATCTGCGCCGCGTGAAACTGGATGCGCGCGGCTCCTGGAAAATGACCCTGAATAACGGCATCGAGGTCCGCCTGGGGCGTCGTAGTGTCGCTGAGCGCACGGACCTGTTCCTCAATATTGTCACCGACATCATCGCGGGCCATGCGAAGGAGATCGACTACGTCGACATGCGTTATGGCAACGGTTTCACGATTGGGTGGAATGGTGGACCGAATACTCCGGTCACAGATCCGAAGCCGGCAGGGCAAAAAATGCTCGTAGCCAGAGGCACAGATTGAATGACAAAGCGCCCCGACAAAAACCTGATCGTAGGCCTGGACGTCGGCACGTCAAAAGTCGTCGCTATTGTTGGCGAGCTGAACGACGATGGCAATATCGAGGTAGTCGGCATCGGTTCACACCCCTCGCGCGGCCTGAAGAAAGGTGTTGTCGTCAACATCGAGTCGACCGTGCACTCCATTCAGCGTGCGGTCGAAGAGGCCGAACTCATGGCCGGTTGTGATATTCACTCGGTCTACACCGGAATCGCCGGTAGCCACGTGCGCAGTCTCAACTCGCACGGCATTGTGGCCATTCGCGACAAAGAGGTGAGCTCCGGTGACGTCGACAGAGTCATTGACGCGGCCCGTGCCGTCGCCATTCCGGCCGATCAGAAAATCCTGCATATCCTCCCGCAGGAATTCGTTATCGACAACCAGGAAGGCATTCGTGAGCCGATCGGAATGTCCGGCGTGCGGCTGGAAGCAAAGGTACACATGGTGACAGGCGCTGAAAGTGCCGCCCAAAATATTGTCAAGTGCGTGCAACGTTGCGGACTTGAAGTTGACGACATTGTTCTCGAGCAACTCGCCTCCAGCTATGCCGTGCTAACTGACGATGAAAAAGAACTCGGTTCCTGCATTGTCGACATTGGTGGTGGTACGACCGACATTGCAGTATTCCTCGGCGGCGCCATCCAGCACACGGCCGTAATTCCGATAGCGGGCGATCAGGTTACCAATGACATCGCCGTGTCTATGCGTACGCCAACGCAGTACGCCGAAGAGATCAAGATCAAATACGCCTGCGCGCTGTCGCAGCTGGCAAATCCCGACGAAACGATAGAGGTTCCAAGCGTCGGTGAGCGTCCGCCGCGGCGGCTTGCCCGGCAAACGCTCGCGGAAATCGTGGAGCCCCGATATGAGGAACTTTTTGGCCTGGTTCGCGATGAACTTCGAAGAAGCGGCTTTGAAGAGCTCATCGCAGCCGGCATCGTCATCACGGGCGGCAGTGCCAAGATGGAAGGCGCCGTCGAACTGGCCGAAGAGGTATTCCACATGCCGGTCCGGCTGGGTGCGCCGCAATACGTTGAAGGGCTGATGGACGTCATTCGCAATCCGATACATGCCACCGGCGTAGGGCTGCTTTTGTACGGCAATGAAAATCTGTCGCGACGCGATCGGCGCAGTACACCGATCGGCGGCAATTTAGGTGAGGTGTGGGACCGCATGAAGTCGTGGTTCCAGGGCCATTTTTAAAAACGGGGTTCAGTGAGTACCCCACAGGGAACGTAAACAAGCGGAGGAAGACTCAATGTTTGAATTAATGGATGCGCATAGTTCGACTGCGATCATCAAGGTCATCGGTGTCGGTGGCGGCGGTGGCAATGCGGTTGGACACATGGTGGACACCGGCATCGAAGGTGTCGATTTTATTTGTGCCAACACGGATTCGCAGGCGCTAAAACTATCGCGCGTGCGAACCTCGCTGCAAATTGGCTGCAACATTACGAAAGGACTCGGTGCCGGTGCCGACCCTGATATAGGCCGTCAGGCCGCGATGGAAGATCGTGACCGCATTCTCGAAGTAATCGAAGGCGCGGACATGTTGTTCATAACGGCTGGTATGGGCGGCGGCACGGGAACTGGTGCTGCACCGATCGTTGCTCAGGTTGCCAAGGAACTTGGCATTCTGACCGTGGCAGTCGTTACCAAGCCGTTCATGATGGAAGGCAACAAGCGGCTGCAGATTGCAGAGCACGGCATCGGCGAACTTGGCAAGTATGTTGACTCGCTCATTACGATTCCGAACGAGAAGCTGTTGGCCGTACTCGGTGGCGAAACGACCTTGCTGGACGCTTTTCGATCGGCGAACCAGGTATTGCAGGGCGCAGTGCAGGGTATTGCCGAGCTCATCACGAGGCCCGGCCTTATCAACGTCGACTTTGCAGATGTGCGCACGGTCATGGCGGAGATGGGCATGGCGATGATGGGTTCTGGCGTGTCGTCGGGCGAAGACCGTGCACGCGAAGCGGCTGAGGCAGCCGTATCGAGTCCACTTCTCGAAGACATCAACCTGTCCGGCGCCAATGGCATCCTCGTCAACGTCACAGCGGGCATGGACCTGTCCATCGGCGAGTTCCAGGAAGTCGGCGTTACGATCAAGGAGTTCGCATCGGAGAACGCAACCGTCGTCGTTGGTACCGTGATCGATCCGGAAATGACGGACAAGATACGAGTCACGGTCGTTGCGACGGGCCTGGGACAACAGGCGGCAAACGCCGAATCGCCGATGCGCATTGTGCGTCGCCCGGCGGCCGAGGCAGAGCCGAATTACCACACGCTGGACAAGCCGACAGTGCAGCGCAAACGCGCCGTTGGTGACGGTCTGGAAGGGTCCGGGCTGCAGGAAGAATTGCTGGATATTCCGGCGTTCCTGCGGCGCCAGGCCGACTGAGCAAAGAGGGCCTGGCCCCGGGGTGCTACTCACTCACCGTCGGGATCTCTCCTCCGCTTTGCCGGCCCGGGTGACTCCGGGCCGGCACCCTTCCTGCCCTCGGCCGCATATACCTTGCCGAAGCGGGAAGGCAATTTGCTAAGACATTGAAATCTTGAAGAGTTTTTCTTGCCTATGATAATCTTGCCCGCGCCATGCTGAGACAACGCACCCTCAAAACGACCATACGTGCGACCGGAGTCGGTCTGCATTCGGGCGAGAAGGTCTATATGACGCTGCGCCCTGCAGCCGAGAACTCAGGCATCACGTTTCGTCGAGTGGATCTCGATCATCCGGTTGATATCCCGGCCGATCCGCGTCTCGTCGGGGAAACAATGCTCGGTACGACGCTCATCAAGGACAACGTAAAGGTTGCGACGGTTGAACACCTGATGTCTGCACTGGCGGGACTCGGCATCGACAACCTGCATATCGATCTGTCGGCGCCGGAAGTACCGATTATGGATGGCAGCGCCGGACCTTTTGTGTTTCTGCTGCAGTCTGCCGGTATCGAAGAGCAGAACGCCGCGAAAAAGTTCATACGCATCAAGAAAAAGATTCGAGTCGAAGACGGCGACAAGTGGGCCGAGTTTGTTCCTTTCAACGGCTTCAAGGTCAATTTCGAAGTCTATTTCAACCACCCGGTGTTTAATAAGATCAGTCAGCAGGCAACGATTGATTTTTCATCGACGTCGTTCCTGAAAGAAGTAAGCCGCGCACGGACCTTCTGCTTCCTGCGCGATGTCGAAGCTTTGCGTGAGCTCAACCTGACACTTGGTGGCAGTATGGATAATGCGATCGTGCTTGACGATTATCGCATCCTCAATGAAGACGGCCTGCGCTACGCGAACGAATTCGTGATTCACAAGATCCTGGATGCCATCGGCGACGTCTATCTGCTGGGGCACGGCCTGATCGGCGAACTGCGCGCGTACAAATCGGGCCACGAGCTTAACAACCGTCTGCTGAGGGCGATGCTGGAGGATACGTCGGCGTGGGAGGAAGTCACGTTTACTGATCCGAAGAAGGCGCCGATCTCCTACGCAACACCCGCGTACGCGTAAGCTCGAAACTACCACCTCTCTTCCTCTACCCACCATTTGACCGCGGCGACGAGCACGGCTTTCCCTGTAGGAGGCCACCTCCCCATAAAGGGGACAATGCCAGCGGCCGACAACCCAAGCGGTCTGACGACCGCCGCTGTCGCTTCGCGCCCTGGGGGCGCTCCTACAAACGCACGACGCTCGAGGAGCTACCCAACCGACACCCTCACGCAGCACGATGCGGCAGCGGCGGCGAGTGCGGGTGTGTTTTGCGAAGCGACGTTGCGCAAGCTGGAGCTAGCAAAATCTCCGCGTGCTCGCCGCCGCGGTCAGAATGGTGGTGGGGTGGTGGTCAGCCCTGGCTGACGCGTATTCGACAAATATGGGCTTTTATGCCCACAAATTGGGCTGCCTTGAGCAGCGTGTCCGCCTCGTAGCGAAGTCGGCTCGCCCAGGCCGACGTGGCCGCGATCACAACGAGTTCTCCGTCTTCTCGCACATTTGCGGCTACAATGCCCTGCGCGTGCTCTGCGGGCAGCGCCCGGGCAAGCACATCTGTCAGCTCGCCCATCTCGCGAGCGCGCCGAACGATATCGGCTAGATCCCCGTCATTACTGGGATTCAGCAAATTTCCAAGCTGTTTTGTGGCCATAGAAAATGTGACGTAGGTAGCGCTTTTTCCGCATCCCGAGTGACTGGGGTCACCGTTCAGGATGGCAACCTTGTAATAAAAACCTGCATTATGCATATTGTTGCTCTCGATAAGGGCAAACCCGCTGTGAGGCGGGGACGCAAAACCACCGGCCCTGGGTTGATTACCAGGGCAGCGGGGCTACCGAAGTGAGCAGGTACTGCAAGTTGATAATAACGCGAACAAGCGGTCGTGGGGGCTTTGCCTCTGGATTCGTGGCTTGCATGAGAGTCTTACTATCCGTTGAAACGCATTCGAGGCGTGCTCGATGAACGTTGTAATTTTCGGCAAGGGTTTTGGACAACCCCGGCAATTGAACCTGTCCGGCGTAAGAGCTGGAGTGGCGATTGCCGTTGTTGTCGGCATCGTCGTGAGCGCGGGATTCGGAGGGGGATACTGGTATTCCGCCAAGACGGGTTCGGGCGTCAGCACTTATGAACTGGCTGACCTGACGGGTGCATTGCAGGATCAGCGCGACAATATTGCCGCGATTCGGCAGGGCAACGAAGACAAGCTGGACGCACTTGCCATTCGCATCGCACAAATGAATGCCCGGATGATCCGGCTCGATGCACTCGGCCGCCGCCTTACGGAAATGGCAAATATTGATGACGGGGAATTCGATTTCGAGTCGGATCCTGCTCTGGGTGGTCCGGAAGAACCGATGGTCGCGGGATCCAATGTCGCTGTACCCGAAGTCGTTGATGCGATGCAGTCGCTCGGCAATCAGCTCGATAATCGCGAGGCCCAGCTCAGTGTCCTCGAAAGTGTTCTGATGAATCAGAACCTCAAAGATCGCGTGTATCCACAGGGTCGTCCGGTCGGTGCCGGCTGGATTTCATCCTATTTTGGCAAGCGTACGGACCCGTTTACCGGTAAGCCCGCCAATCATACGGGCATCGATTTTGCCGGCAAGATGGGCGCCGAAATCGTCGCCGTTGCCGACGGTGTCGTTACCTGGTCCGCCAAACGCTACGGCTACGGCACCATGGTTGAGATCAACCATGGCAGCGGCTACTCGACGCGCTACGCACACAATTCGGAAAACCTGGTCTCGGTCGGAGATGAGGTCAAGAAGGGACAGACCGTTGCACTCATGGGCGAAACCGGCCGCGCGACGGGTCCCAACCTGCATTTCGAGGTATTGCGCAATGGCAGCCGGGTCAACCCGGTCAACTTCATTCGCGAATCTTCGAAGTAAGCTCGCTCCAATCCTGATCAACCAAGGCCCAAACCTCGAGGCATCCGCCGCGCGTCCTTGTGTTCGCAAATAATGCCCATAAATCGCCACTTTGGATTCTAAATAGCCCCGCGACACCTTAGAATAGCGGCCTTTGTTTTACCGGAACCGGGAGCCCTCAGTGGCCAAATTCCTGACTAGCATCTTTGGCAGCCGCAACCAGCGCCTGCTGCGTCAGTACTCAAAAGTCGTCAAACGGATCAACGCCCTCGAGGAAAGCGTACAGGCGCTTGATGATGCAGAGCTCAAGGCAAAGACGGCGGAGTTCAGGAAACGCTACGAGGATGGTGAGACCCTCGACGCCCTGTTACCGGAAGCCTTTGCGGTCGCCCGCGAAGCGGCCGTGCGCACGCTGCATATGCGGCCATTTGATGTGCAGTTGATCGGCGGAATGGTGCTGCATGACGGCAATATCGCCGAAATGCGTACGGGCGAGGGCAAGACGCTGATGTCGACGCTGCCGGCCTATCTGAACGCGATCAGCAGTGACGGCGTCCATATCGTCACGGTCAACGAATATCTGGCGCAGCGTGATGCCGACTGGATGCGTCCGATTTACGAATTTCTCGGGCTGACCGTCGGCGTATCGAAAAGTGGCCAGAGCCAGGAAGAAAAGCGCGCCGCCTACCTTTCGGACATTACGTATGCCACAAACAACGAACTAGGTTTCGACTATCTGCGCGATAACCTGGCGTTTGCGACCGAGGACAAGGCGCAGCGCAAGCTCAATTTTGCCATCGTTGATGAGGTTGACTCGATTCTCATCGACGAAGCCCGAACACCGCTGATTATTTCGGGCCCGGCGGAGTCCAGCACCGATCTCTACGCGCAGATCAACAAGCAGATTCCGAAGCTAAAGCGGCAAGAGGAAACCGAAGAACCCTCGAACTTCGAAATTACCGCAAACCGTGTGTCGCTGCTTGATGAGAAAGGGAAACCCCTCACGGTCAATGGCGATGACGGCGAACCGTCGGACGTCATGACGCTTGCCGAGGCCGTAGGCATTGCGGAGGAGCATGATGCCGACGTCGTGCTGGTCGACGCCAGTAAGAAGGTCACCTCGTGCCGACTTGTCGGTCGCGGCGATTACACCGTCGATGAAAAGGCGAAGCAAACCTATATGACCGAAGACGGTCATATGAAGGTCGAGTCGCTAATGGCGAAGGCCGGTCTGCTTGCGGAAGGTGAGAGCCTGTACGATGCGGGCAATATCCGCCTGCTGCATCACCTGAATTCCGCACTGCGGGCGCATGCGATCTACCAGCGCGACGTGGACTACATCGTCAAGGACGGCGAGGTGGTTATCGTTGACGAGTTCACGGGTCGCACGATGCCCGGTCGTCGCTGGGGCGATGGTCTGCACCAGGCCGTCGAGGCCAAGGAAGGCGTATCGATCAAGCAGGAGAATCAGACGGTCGCCTCGATTACGTTTCAGAATTACTTCCGACTGTACAACAACCTCTCCGGCATGACCGGTACGGCGGACACCGAGGCCTTTGAATTTCAACAGATTTATGGCCTTGAGGTTGTCGTAATCCCGACGCATAAACCGATGATACGCAAAGACCATCCGGACCTGGTTTACCTGACCGAGAAAGACAAATATGAGGCAATCGTCGAAGATATCGTCGATTGCAGTGAGCGCCGGCAGCCAGTCCTCGTCGGCACAACCTCGATCGAAGCGTCAGAGCTGCTGTCGTCGTTTCTCGGCAAGCGGAAGATCAAGCACGAGGTTTTGAACGCCAAACAGCATGAACGCGAGGCACAGATTGTGCAGAATGCGGGCCGGCCGGGCGCCATCACGATTGCGACCAACATGGCCGGTCGTGGTACTGACATCGTGCTGGGCGGCAGTCTCGATGCAGCGCTCGCGAATGCCGGCGAGGGTGCGGACGAGGCCAGGATAAGAGAAGAATGGGAGGCACGGCACGAGCAGGTTATTGAGGCGGGCGGTCTGCACATTGTCGGCACCGAGCGGCACGAATCCCGGCGCATCGATAACCAGCTCAGGGGACGCTCGGGACGTCAAGGCGACCCTGGTTCATCAAGGTTCTACCTTTCAATGGAAGATACGCTGATGCGTATCTTCGGCGATCCCGAGCGCACCAAGAACCTGCTGTCACGGGCCGGGATGCGCGAGGGTGAAGCGATCGAGAGCCGCCTCCTGTCCCGCCAGATCGAGCGCGCCCAGCGCAAGGTCGAGTCGCACAACTTCGACATTCGCAAGAACCTGCTCGAGTACGATGACGTCGCCAACGATCAGCGCAAGGTCGTTTACCATCAACGCTCCGAGCTTATGGATGCCGAGGAAATAGCCGAGTCGGTGGCTGCAATTCGGGATGAGGTTGTAGAGCAAACCGTGCATCAGCACATTCCGCCGGGAAGCCTGGATGAGATGTGGGACACGGAAGGTCTGAACCAGGCATTGGAATCGGATTTTGGCATGCGGGTCGACGTTTCTCGCTGGGCCAGTGAAGACAAGACTTTGAGCGCCGAAGCCATTTGTGAACGCTGTATCGCCGAAGCGAAAAGCGTCTACGACGCGAAGGTTGGCGAGATCGGCGCCGATCTCATGCGTCGTGTCGAAAAGCAAGTCATGCTGCGTCAGCTTGATCATCACTGGAAAGAACATCTTGCCGGAATGGACCATCTCAGGCAGGGAATCGGATTGCGTTCCTATGCGCAGAAAAATCCCAAGCAGGAATACAAACGCGAGGCGTTCGAGATGTTTGGTGTGATGCTCGAGCAAGTCAAGCACGACACGATCAGTATTCTGTCCCGTATTCGAGTCCAGAGCGAAGAGGACCTGAATGAAGAAGCCGAACGCAGGAGGGCGGCTGCGGCAATGAAGTATCAGCATGCCGCGGCGTCGGCTCTCGGTGCGCAGCCGGCAGCCCAGGGTGGGCAAGCGACCGGCCCGGCGCCACAGCCCGCATTGCCGTTCGTGCGTGACGGCCGAAAAGTCGGCCGAAATGAGCCTTGTCCTTGCGGATCAGGCAAGAAATTCAAGCAATGCCACGGCAAACTGAACTAGAGCGGATCGTTCTTGAACCATTTTGACGTCGCCGCCGGCATCCTGTTTGATTCAAAGCGTCGCGTACTGATTGCCGAACGACTGGGTGGCGGCCCATTCCACGGAATGTGGGAGTTTCCGGGTGGCAAGATCGGCCCCGATGAATCCGCAGCACAGGCGTTGACCCGGGAACTGACTGAAGAGCTGGGTATCGAAGTGACCGCTTATTCTTCTCTAATGAACCTGCGTCACGAGTACGAAGATCGAATCGTGACCATCGAGTTTTTTATTGTCAGCGACTGGAACAGCGATCCCGTCGGGCGCGAGGGCCAGGGGCTACGTTGGGTGCCAACGCACAGGCTGGACGCTCAAAACCTGCTGCCGGCTGACCTGCCCGTGATAGCGGCGCTTCAGCAGATGGACAGCTGAAAGCGTACGTCGTGCCCGGTTTGTACGGCGCGGCTGTCGATGGTCGACCATTCCAGGAAACGAATCGTGAAGCGGTGTTGACTGCCGCTGATCTCGGGGAATAGCGGGCTGTCACCCGCCAGGCTGACGCGAAGCAGGCGGCTGTTGCCGTCTTTTTGCATGTTGTGTTGGTACATGCCGTTGATTGCCATCCGATCCGCTGGCTGGGCGCTTTCCCGGATGAGCCAGAGCGCCTCGCTGACCGCGTCGCAAATCGGACGTATCGAACCTATCCACCTGGCGAGATCCTGCTGTCTGCGCGCGATTGGCTGACGTAACCAATGGCTGTACTCGGGAAGATCGAATTCGCAGGTACCACCCGGAATCGCACTGCGGTGCTTGATCGCATTCAGGAATTCGCTTTCCTTGATCGGCTGCAGGAAGCCGGTGCCGATGCGACCAATCTCCTCGCGGCTTGCAACCAGATTGCGAACCAGTGCGCCAAGACGGGCATTATCGACGCCGGGCTGGCTCTGGAAGCGCTGCAGGGCGTCGAGCTGATGGTCGAGTTCCTTGAGAACCTCGCTGCGGACATCGCCCCGCGAGAGAATCGCCAGGATCTCCAGTAGCGAGGAAATGGTGGCCCGTGTGGCCCAGTCCGCGCCCTCCTCGGCGTTGTAGAGCATTTGCTGGTACAGAAACTCGAGCCGCAGGAAGGTACGCATTCGCTCTGACAGCGGCTGCTCATAATGGGCCGCAGCGGTGGCGGTTTGGGCAGCAATTTCCCCAGCGAGTTTGGCCATAGGGCTATTCTGCGCCACCGGGCACCGGGTGGCAAATAGGCCGGACTTGCCGCCGGGGAAGGCCGGCTGCGCCATCGATTTGCCGCGTCGTGCGGCAGCCGCCCGATTTAATGCAGTTGTATCTGCTGTCGGGCTAGAATGCCCGCCAGCGACGCCTGCCGGAAACCCCCAAATGATGGACTCCACTGCTCAAAAACAACCTCGCCTATGGGACGATGCAGCCATTATCGGCGGCTGGACTCTGTTGTTCCTCGTGGCGGGTCTCGCCTATTGGCCGGGACTGGGTGGCCCGTTCGTTTTTGACGATTTCGGCTCCATTGCTGCGCTGGGGGATCGCGGTGGTGTGAAGGACTGGGAGACCTTCAAAGCGTTTGTCCTTGGCGGCCACGCCGGCCCGACGGGCCGCCCGCTCGCATTGCTCAGTTTTCTTCTGGATGCCAACAACTGGCCTGCCGATCCATTGCCTTTCAAGCGCACCAACCTGCTTATTCATTTGCTCAACGGTGCCTTGCTTGGTGTCCTGATCGGCCAAATCCTGCGCCTGCTGCAGTTCGAAAAGAAAAACGCACGTTGGATCGCCCTGGTGTCGACTGCATGCTGGCTGCTGCATCCGTTTCTGGTATCAACCACTCTCTACGCCGTGCAACGTATGGCGCAGCTGGCCACCTTGTTCGTATTTGCCGGACTCATCGGCCATTTGTACGGCCGATCGTTTCTCGCCACAAATGCGAAGAAAGCCTATCTGATCATGAGCGCTTCGGTTGCCGTGTTCACGTTTCTGGCAATGATATCGAAGGAGAACGGCATTCTGCTGCCGCTCCTGATCGGAGTCGTAGAAGTCACCGTCGTCAGCAGTCAACAACCGCGACCGGCCGCCCTCAATCGTTACTGGTCGGTTATTTTCATCGTCGCACCTTCGGCAGTGATCGGGCTCTACCTGATCGAAAAGACCCTGAGCGGTGGCTTCTTTGAAATCTCGCCGCCCAGAGATTTCAGTCTCTACGAACGCCTTCTCACTCAGCCTCGAATACTCGCCGATTATCTGAAGCACTGGTTCGTGCCGGAGCTCTATACGACCGGTGTGTTCCAGGATCACTTCATCAAGTCAACAGGTCTCTTGTCGCCCGTCACAACGGTGCTGAGTACACTTCTGCACATCGGGGTAATTTCAGTTGCGATGATCAAGCGGCGCAAATGGCCATTGGTCGCGCTGGCGGCGTTGTTCTTCTACGCGAGTCACGTACTCGAATCGTCTGTGATCAACCTGGAGCTGTATTTCGAACATCGCAATTATCTGGCGGCCGCTTTTCTTTTCCTGCCCCTGGTTGCCTTGCTGCAGAAAAAAGTCAGCGGTCAGCTCTTTTTCGCGATAGCAGTAGCTGTAACGTTACTGCTTGCAGGCTTCACGCGATATTCGGCATCGATTTGGGCCGATTATCCAAGCATGGTTGAGGCATCGGCGAGGAAGGCGCCGACGTCGGCCCGCGCGCAAGCGCAGTATTCCATGCAGCTCTACAACGTCCAGCGCTATGACGAATCGTTGCAGGTAATCGACACGGCAATTCAGAACATGCCAAATAATTTTTCTTTGCGGATGATGCGAAACACGATTTTATGCGAAATGGGCATCCTTGCGGCCAGTGATTTTGACCGGTCTGCAAACCTCATATCCGCCAGTATTTATGACCCTCGATCATTCAATTTGTACACGAAGTTCGCTTCATCCGTTGCCCAACAGCGCTGTCCGGACGTTTCTATAGAAGCTGTGCGTGACATGTTTGTAGACATGCTGCAGGTGCCGAAGAACGCCGATCCACTGTCATTGAGATACTCTCAAATCAAATACTTTCTCGGCTTCACCAGCGTCTATGCCGGCGAATCATCACAGGCTGTTTCGGCATTCGAGGAATCCTTGCGGTCCCGACCCGGTGCCTCGCATGCCATGCGGATGGCCGCGCAGCTCGCATCCCGCAATTACTATGATGAAGCGCTTTACTTCGCGGATTTGGCACTGCAGCAGCTCGACAGAGATTCGCAGCTGATCCTGCAAAGTGGTCGCGTTGGCGCAGACGACATTCGCGAGTTTCAAGCCGTTGTCCGCGCTGACAAGGAAGCCGCACAGAAAGAAAGCTCCGTCCGAGAGACAACCGAGTAACACTACGCCCTAGACGCGACTGGCCAGATCCCGGTAGCTTCGGTCAAGCTCACGGACCCGGCGACGTGTCTCGTCCAGCGCATTGTCGTTACTGATAACGTCATCCGCAATCGCGAGACGTGCCTGCCGGCTGGCTTGTGCAGACAGGATACGCCGAGCCTGTTCGACGGTTTCTGCGTCACGTGCCAGAAGTCTCTGAACCTGTAATTCTTCATCACAGTCAACGACCACGACGCGATCCACGAATTGTGCCAGCGGTGAGCCAACCAGCAGTGGCACGACAATGACCTGGTACGGACCGGTCGCCGTGCTTGCCCGGCGTCGGGTTTCTTCGCCGATGCGCGGATGCAGGATTGCCTCGAGTTGCAGGCGGGCATGCTCATCTGAAAAAATCCGCCTACGCATGGCATTGCGATCGAGCTGCCCGTCGGCGGCGAAGACCTCATCGCCAAATTGCGCGCGAATCTCGTCGAGCGCGGGTTGGCCCGGCTCCACGACCTCACGTGCGATGACGTCCGTATCGATGATGGGCACGCCGAGTTCGGCAAACATGTTGGCAACGGTCGACTTGCCGCTGGCAATGCCACCAGTCAGACCTATGCGCAGAGGTTGTCGGTTGTTTGCAGGGCTCACTCAGATCATCAGGTCGAGGTAGGTTTTCATAATCGCATCGCCCCACAGCATCGTAATCCAGCCGGCGCCAGCCAGGTACGGGCCAAAGGGTATGGGCACGCTGCGCTCATGGCTCTTGAAGACCATCATGCCGATACCTACGATCGCGCCGACGACGGCTGACATCAGGATGATCACGGGCAATTGTTGCCAGCCCAGCCAGGCCCCGAGAGCCGCCAGCAGCTTGAAATCGCCGTATCCCATGCCCTCCTTGCCGGTCACGAGCTTGAAAAGCTGGTACACGCTCCAGAGGCTCAGGTAGCCGGCTGCAGCGCCGACGATCGCGTCTTTGGGGGCAATGAAAAGAGTATCGCCGCCCGCCATAGGGTGAAAAAGACTCATCAGCAATCCGGTCCACATCAACGGCAGCACGATCGAGTCCGGTATGAGCTGCGTGTCTGCATCGATGACGCTGATTGCCACGAGTGCGAATGTCATGATGATTACCATGACCGATTCCCAACCCACGCCGAAGCGCCAGGCACCGATCGCTGCCAGGATGGCAGTCAGCATTTCGACAAGCGGATAACGCGCCGAAATGGACTCCCTGCAGTTTGCACATTTTCCGCCGAGGATCAGGTAGCTGATCACGGGGATGTTTTGCCAGGCTTTTATCATGTGGCCGCACGACGGGCAGCGGGACCTGGGCACGATCAAATCGAAGCGGTCTTTGGGCATTTCCTGCATGGGTGGGGTGTTGCCGAGCTCGTCGCATTGCTCCCGCCATTGACGCTCCATCATGATGGGCAGTCGATAAATGACGACATTGAGGAAGCTGCCGACAACCAGCGCGAAGGCGAAAACTACGGCAATAAAAACCGGCGCCGACTGCGTGAACAGTTCAACCATGCTGTGACTCCATCAAACTTGTTGGCAGCGGGAATGAAAACGGCGTCCGGAGTGTCCTCCGAACGCCGTTTTTTTGCAAATGAGCTTCGGTTCTCTATACAACCGCGCCAAGTTTGAAGATCGGCAGGTACATGGCGACGACAAGACCACCAACCAACACGCCGAGAATTCCCATGATCGCCGGCTCCAGCAGGCTGCTGAGGTTGTCGACAGCGTCATCAACGTCCGCTTCGTAGAAGTCCGCAACCTTGGCCGACATCTCGTCGAGTGAGCCCGATTCCTCGCCGACCGCAATCATCTGGATAACCATGTTCGGGAACAGGTCCGTGTTTTCCATGGACTGCTGCAGTCGCTGGCCGGTCGCCACCTCATCGCGCATTTCCATTACGCCGACTTCGTAAACGATATTGCCAGTGGCACCTGCTACAGATTCCAGGGCCTCAACCAGCGGTACGCCGGCAGCGAACATCGTCGACAGCGTCCGCGCGTAACGAGCAATTGCCGCTTTCTGCAGGATCGGACCGATGATCGGCGATTTCAACATCATGCGATCGAGAAAATGTCGAAACGGTCGTGAGCGCTTCTGGAAGTAGATGAAAGTAGACACGGCCGCGCCGATTATTACGACAAGGAAGATTCCCTTGTCTCGCACAAAGGCCGACAGGTCGATCACCATTCGGGTGAAGCCCGGAAGATCGGCACCGAAGCCCTGGAACAGGTCCTCGAATGACGGAATGACGAAGATCAGGAGAATCGTGGTAACGATAAACGCTACCGCCAGAACCGCGGCCGGGTAGGTCAGGGCCTTCTTGATCTTCTTCTTGATCGCCTCGGTCTTTTCCTTATACGTGGCAATCTTGTCCAGCAAGCCTTCGAGCGCGCCAGCCTGCTCGCCGGCTTCAACGAGGTTGACAAACAAGTCGTCGAAGTACAAAGGCTGCTTCGCGAGTGCTTCAGCCAATGCGCTGCCGCCTTCGACATCGGCCTTGATGCCGAGGATCAACTTCTGCATTGCGGCATTCTCGTGACCGTTGCCAACGATCTCGAAGGCCTGCACGAGCGGGATACCGGCGGACAGCATGGTCGCAAGCTGGCGGCTGAAAATGGCAATATCACCTGTTTCGATCTTGCCACCGCCAGCGAACAGCCCCTTGCGTTGCTTGCGTATGCGCGTTGGCACGACGCCCTGACGCCGCAGATCCGCACGCACTGCCGCTTCATCGTTGGCGAGGGACTTGCCCTTGATTTTCTTGCCGCTCTTGTCGGTTCCTTCCCACAAGAACGGCGTGCTAATTGCAGCCGATTCAGCCATTTATCTCATCCATTTCTTCAATGTGAAATTTACTCGATTGTAACCCGGTTTACCTCTTCCAGGCTGGTAAGCCCTTCCTTGACTTTGTTCAATCCGGCCTGTCGCAGATCGATGACGCCTTCCTTGGTCGCCTGCTCGGCGATCTGCATCGCGTTACCGCCTTCCATAATAATGCGCCCCATCTGTTCCGAGACTTCCATGACCTGGAAGATGCCCAGTCGACCTTTATATCCGTCGTTACACTGCTTGCAGCCCTTGGGCCCGAAGATTGATAGCCCGGCCTCGATTTCTTCGGCCGAGAAGCCTTCCTTCGCGAGCGCCTCTTTGGGAATATCTCTGACTTCCTTGCAATTTCCGCACAGCCGCCTTGCGAGACGCTGCGCGATAATGAGGCTGACCGAGGTCGCAATTGCATACGGTTTGACGCCCATATCAACCATACGGGTCAGCGTTTTCGGCGCATCGTTGGTGTGCAGGGTTGACAGCACCAGGTGCCCTGTCTGTGCGGCTTTGATTGCGATTTCGGCCGTTTCGAGATCACGAATCTCGCCGACCATGATCACATCCGGATCCTGGCGCAAAAATGCTTTCAGCGCCGAAGCAAATGTCAGGCCGACCTTGGGATTTACGTTGACCTGGTTGATACCTGGCAGGTTGATTTCAGCCGGATCCTCGGCCGTCGAGATGTTGCGATATTCGGTATTGAGGATATTCAGACCGGTATACAGCGACACCGTCTTACCGGAACCCGTCGGGCCCGTGACGAGAATCATGCCGTACGGCTTGTTGAGGTGTTTCTCGTACATCAAACGCTGGTTGTCCTCGTAGCCGAGCATTTCGATGCCGAGCTTGGCACTGGACGGATCGAGGATTCGAAGTACGATCTTCTCTCCGAACAAAGTCGGGCAAGTGTTGACACGAAAGTCGATTGCCCGGTTCTTCGACAGGCGCATTTTTATCCGGCCGTCCTGTGGAACGCGTCTTTCGGCGATGTCCATACGAGACATGACTTTCAGGCGGGCGCAGACCTTGTTTGCGAGTACGACAGGTGGTTGTGCTACTTCGGAAAGAACGCCGTCAAGGCGGGTTCTGACCCGGAAAATCTTTTCGTAGGGTTCAAAGTGAACGTCCGAAGCACCGCGTTTGATCGCATCGAGAAGCACTTTGTTTACAAAGCGGACAACGGGCGCATCCTCGACATCATCGCGCGACTCTTCCTCGCGCTGCTCGTCTTCACCGCCGATGTCGAGATTCTCGAGATCGAAGTCATCGTCATCGAGTCCACCCATGCTCGTGTCGACGGCGTCGATTGCCTTGTTGATACGTTCTTCGAGTTTGTCCTGCTCGACCACGACCGGGTCGACACGCAGGCTCGTTGCAAACTTGATGTCGTCGATCGCCTGCAAATTGGTTGGATCGGAAATTGCCAAAAACAGCCGCTGGCCGCGTTTTACCAGCGGCAGCACCCGGTGCTTACTGATGAGTTTCTGATCGACGGCACGAACACTGTCGAGATCGATTTCGACCGCATCGAGATCCAGCAGCGGAACGCCGAATTCGTGCGATGCGGCGACAGCGATTGCCCGGGCATTGGCAAGATCGGCACTGACCAGGTAGGCAATGAGCGGCAGCCGCTCCTTCTTGGCGGCTTCAGACGCCTCCTGAAGCTGGTCCTCGGCGATAATGCCGTCCTGGACCAGGCGCCGGGGCAGGCCTGCGAGGTTCGATTGGGATGCCGTTGCTGCCATAGGTTACTTTAACTGTAATGTTTCTCTCAGCGTCACAGTCTCACTGATCCAAGTCCGCGATTCAACTGGATTTTGTGCGGGGGTTCACAGTTACGGCATTTGATTAAGTCAAACGCCGAAAATACGCCTTTTGGCCGCCCAACGGGTCCTCTGAGGCGCTAGGGCCTGCAGGCTGACGGCAAATAGCGCGCCTCGACTGTAGGGTCCTGGTGTACGCTCGTCACAGTGCCATCGGTAAGTGGCGCCCCGGCCGGCTCCGCCGCGGCCCCGCATCGAAACACAATGGCGCTGCTTCCTGACATATACGGTGTGAAAGAAATCGTCTTGTCGAAAATTTCTGCATGGGAGTCGTTGCGAAACGTTACGTCGATCCGGCCGTCCTCGATGTCCACGCTGTGGACGTACTTGCCGCTGGTGTCCGTGGGCTCCGAACTCAAACCGGCGTCAGTTCGGTCAGCCGGCGGTCGACCGCTTTGCAGAAATGTGTCGACAACCGCATTCTTGGCAGCGGCGGCGATGCCAATGCCCTCGGCGACCTGAGCGCGGACCAGGAAGGTCTGGTAAGCGGCTATTGCGAGTGAGGCCAGGATACCGATGATCGCAACAACGATCATTAGCTCGATGAGCGTAAAAGCTTGTTGATTTCGTTTCATGCGATCACTTGTCGTTCCCGGTGGCGCTTGTATTTTAGCGTATTTGCCCGAACATCTCGCGACCCGGTCGGCGCTATTGCCGCGAACTGTGACGCGCATCACGCGCTGTCGAATCATCTTCGGGTCTTCAAAAGAAAAGCCCCGGGGGTGCCGGGGCTTTTGCTTGTTTCTGCCTTCCTAAGCGAGCGGAAGACTTACGGAGTGGTTCGGCAAGAAGCCGGCAGGTGCTTGTTGTCGATGGTGGTGGAGCTACAAGACCATTCAACGCTACCTGTATTCGTCGTTGGCGACAGCAGCAGGATGCTTGTAGCAGGAAGAAGAGAATGAGCGTCGGGTCCGCCATAAGCGACGGAGATCAGCCCGTTAGTGACCGTGACCGTAGTAACATACTTGCCCTTGATATCGGCAGCCGGCGAAATTCCGGCCGCACCGTTGTCGGCTGGCAAAGTGCCCACATCCATCTGCGTTTCGGCTACGGCAGCCTTGGCGCCGGAGGCAAGACTCAAACCTTCAGAAACCTGCGCGCGGATCGTGTAATCCTGGTAAGCCGGGATAGCGATGGCCGCCAAAATACCAATGATCGCGACAACGATCATAAGCTCGATAAGTGTAAAACCCTGTTGCTTCTTCATCTCTTGTTCTCCATGAATGTAAGAGTGCTGTAAAATCAAACGGCGAAATCGCCTGTACCAGAGATAAAGCAAGCTCTGTGCCAACTTCTTGCTTTGTTTAACAGATAGTTGTTTTTTATAGGATTTATTCACGCAGCGGCGTATTCCTGGCGTAGGTTGCGGCGCCATTCGTCGGTGAAAAGTGACAAACGTGGCTTTGATGCGACCGAGACCTGTCAATAAGTGACAAAAATTGTCACTCTATGCCCAGTTTCTTGATGCGATAGCGCAACTGCCTGAACGACAGGCCCAGCAGTTTCGCGGCCGCCGTCTTGTTGTAACGCGTTTTTTCGAGTGCCTCGACAATTGCCTGGCGCTGGATGTTCTCGACCTGATCGCCCAGTTTGCCGGCGAGCGGCGCTTTTGCGATGCTCGCGTCGGCGGCCGCTCGTGTCTGCAGGTCGGCTGCGGAAATCGTGCCGCTGCTGCATAAGGTGACGGCGCGTTCCAGCATGTTTTCCAGCTCGCGCACATTGCCGGGAAACGCGTAGCTCAACAACGCGGTGCGCGCGCTGTCATCGAGCGAGGCGGCCGAGTCCAGACGCTGCAGAATGAAATCGGCCAACAGCAGTACGTCATCGCCCCGCTCGCGCAGCGCGGGGACATGCAGCTCTATGACATTGATGCGGTAGTAAAGGTCCTCGCGAAATTCGTCGGTGGCCACCATTTCCGCCAGGTTTCTGTGCGTCGCCGAAAGTATGCGGACATCGACGCTCTCTTCTTGCGATGCGCCAACGGGCCGTACTTTTTTTTCCTGGATGACACGCAGCAGCTTCACCTGCATGGCCAGCGGCAGGTCGGCAATTTCATCGAGAAAAAGCGTGCCATTTTCGCTGCACTGCAGCAGGCCGGCCTTGTCATTGATCGCACCCGTAAAGCTGCCCTTGCGATGGCCGAAAAATTCGCTTTCCATGAGCTCGCCCGGAATCGCACCGCAGTTAACCGCGACAAAGGGTGCATCGGCGCGCGGCCCGCTCTCGTGTATCAGTCGGGCGACAAGCTCCTTGCCCGTGCCGGATTCGCCGGATATGTGCACGGGCGCCTGTGAGCGTGAGACCTTGTCGATCATGGCCCGCAGTTCCTGCATTTGCGGCGACTCGCCAAGCAGCTCCGAGCCGTCTTCGTGCGCAGCCGCCTTCACGCGCAGGGCGTTTTCTATGATGCTCCGGAGGTTGCCGAGATCCAGCGGCTTGGAGATGAAGTCGAATGCACCGAGTTTCAGGGCCTGTACCGCCGTTTCGACATTGCCATGGGCCGTGATAACCGCTACGGGGACGCCGGATGCGTTGCTCTGCATCCAATCAACGAGTTCAAGGCCGTCGCCATCGGGCAGGCGCATGTCGGTCAGGCAAATGTCGAATCTGTGCTTGCGAAGCAGGGCCTTGGCGCTTCGGACATCGGCGGCCGATTCCGTGCGGATGTCCATGCGACCCAGTGTCAGTGTCAGCAGTTCGCAGATGTCCGGCTCGTCATCGATGACCAGTGCCAGCGGTTTTTTCATTGTTCGTCCTGCGATTCCCAGCGTTCGGGATCGGCGAATACGATACGAAAGATACTGCCTCCACCCGGCCGGTCAAGATACAGCAAAGTCGCGCGGTTCAGTTCACAGAGCTCGCGCGAGATATAGAGGCCGAGACCCGTGCCTCCCGAGCGCGCCGTAAAAAAGGGCTCGAATATTTTCTCGGCTGTTGCCGCATCGACGCCGAGGCCGCAGTCGAGTACGTCGAGGAACGGCCGGCCGCGGCTCTGCATTCGTCCCGACTGAATCTCCACCATGATGCCGCCCGTCTCGCTCGCATACTTGACCGCGTTGTCACAGAGATTCCACAGGACCTGTCGCAAGTGGCTCGGGTCCATGCGTACCTCGATATCGTCCGGGATGTCCTTGATCGTGAATTCACCTTCCTGCAGTTCATGTGTCCGTACGAACTCGCGCGCAAAGTCGTCGAGCCAGGACCGCAGCGTGAGCCGCAGCGGTCGGCTGGATTCGCGGCGTGACAGCTGTAACACGTTGTCGATGATATGGCTGACGCGCCCCGAATGCGTCTCGATAATCTCGGTCAGGCGTTTGTCGTCCTCGGTCAGGCCATGCGATTCTCGCAGCAGCTGCGCCGCGTGACTCATGGCACCGACGGGGTTGCGGATTTCGTGGGCGATACTTGCGCTGAGTCGTCCAAGGGATGCCAGTTTGGACTGCTGCACGCGCGCATTGAGGATGCTGACGTCCTCGAGAAAAATAAGAACCGGTCCGCTGCGCTGCCCGTCTTTGCCCAGCGGTGCGAGGTGGGCGGTGATTCGCACGTTGTCGCCCTCTGTGATCAGCGTGAAGTCGGCGTGAGACGACTTGGACGGATTTTCCCGCCAGGCACGCACATAGTCGCCCAATGCATCCGATGCGGTTCGCAGCGGGCTCCCGGGGTCGGGTTCGCCGGCCGCAAGCAATTGAATCGCGGAGCTGTTGATCAGGCGGATGGTATCGTCTGCGTCGATTACCACGATACTCTCGCGCAGATGCTGAACGATGTACTGGTTCAGTTCGGAGACATTTTGCAGGTCGACGCCGAATTTACGGGCCAGGGCCTCGCTGGCACGGATACGCCGCGTAAGCGGCTGTGCGGCGAGTGCCATCGCGAAGATGATGGCGCTCAAGATCCCGGCGGCTGGAAAATTTGTTGCCGAGTCCAGATCGGTCAATTTCAGGAAAGCCTGCTCGCCCAGGATCGCAAACGTCGCGAGAGCAGCCATGATCGCGGGATATTGAAGGGGCAGAACAAGACTGCCAGCGCCAACGAAGACCACGAGCAAGCCGCCGAGACCACTCGAGATACCGCCACTGGCATGCATCAGAATGACGACCGCCACAATGTCTACCAGCACTTGCGTGGTGCCGACCACGCTGTTGGGGGCCCAGCGCTGCCGCAGCAAAACGGCCGAAAGCACGGCGAAGACGAGGTAGCCCGCGACGGTTGCCGCGAAAAGTGTCGGGTGGGTGTCGCCGAAGAAACGCGGATCGTCGCCGGCGAAAAACAAGCCGAGCAGCACGATACAAATCAGCAGGCGGAACGCGTTCAGGGTAACGAGCAAGCGCCAGCTCAGTTCCGGCTCGTCCATGGCTCGTTGCACCAGGGCATCCCGGGAACCGCGGAAGGAACGCCTCAGTAAGGTCTGGGTTTGCGCCTCATTCATTGATGATATGCCGCTAAAAACCGGCCATTGCCTGGTAACGAGTTCAATAGATATCCATGAATCGCGTCAATGAGTTGCGCCGATTGTAGACTGAATATGGACAAGGGTCCCGTAAACATCCAAAATACGGCCACTTTTTCGCCGCTTGGGCGGAATTCTCCCTCGCCAGCACAAAGACTGAACGCCCATGAATCTCCACGAATACCAATCGAAGCGATTGTTCGCTGACTACGACATTCCGGTGCCGCGCGGTATACCTGCCGAGTCCGCTGACGCTGCCGTCAAAGCGGCAGAAGAACTCGGCGGCAAGCTTTGGGTCGTCAAGGCGCAGGTACACGCAGGGGGGCGCGGCAAAGCGGGTGGCGTCAAGCTCGCGCGGACGCTGGACGAAGTTCGTGAATATGCAGACGGCATGCTGGGCGTTCGACTGGTGACACACCAGTCCGGACCCGACGGACTCCCGGTCAGCGTCGTATACGTGGAAGAAGGCTCCGAAATCGACCGCGAGCTTTACCTCAGCATGCTGGTCGACCGTGAAGTAAGCCGCATTTCGTTTATCGCTTCTGCCGCCGGTGGCATGGATATCGAGAAGGTTGCCGCAGAAACACCCGAGCGGATTTTCTCGGTTGCTGTTGCCCCCGATGCCGGCCTGCAGGACTACCAGGCGCGCCAGCTTGCGTTCGGCCTTGAGCTCGACAAGAAACAGATGCGCCAGTTTGGCGGTCTGATCAAAAGGCTGTACCAGCTGTACCTCGATTCCGACGCCAGCCTGATTGAGGTGAATCCACTGATCACGACAAAGGCCGGCGACATCCTGGCACTCGACGGCAAAATCAACATCGACGGCAGCGCATTGTTTCGCCAGCCCGAGATCGCCGCGCTGCGCGATACCTCGCAGGAAGACGAAGCAGAGCGTGATGCGGCCGAGCACGACCTCAACTACGTGTCGCTTGACGGCAACATCGCCTGCATGGTGAACGGTGCCGGCCTCGCCATGGCGACGATGGACCTGATCAAGCTGCACGGCGGCGATCCGGCGAACTTCCTTGACGTAGGTGGTGGCGCGACGGCGGAGCGCGTTGCAGAGGCGTTCAAACTCATACTATCGAATGACAAGGTCGCCGCAATTCTGGTGAATATCTTTGGTGGCATCGTGCGTTGTGACGATATTGCCGCGGGCATCATCAGCGCGGTGAAAGACGTTGGCGTTAAAGTGCCGGTCGTCGTGCGCCTCGAGGGCACGAACGTGAACAAGGGACTTGAGCTGCTCGCCAACAGCGGGCTCGATATCATTGCAGCCGAGGATCTTACCGAGGCGGCGCAGAAAGTGGTTGCCGCGGCGACCTGACGAGTATTTCCAATGAGCATTCTGGTCAATAAAAACAGCAAGGTTCTCTGCCAGGGCATCACGGGTAACCAGGGATCTTTTCACACCGAACAATGCATCGAATACGGTACTAAAGTCGTCGCTGGCGTGACTCCGGGCCGCGGTGGCCAGGAGCATCTCGGCGTCCCCGTTTACAACACGGTTCGCGATGCCGTGGATGAGACGGGCGCCAACGTCAGCATGATTTACGTGCCGCCGCCGTTTGCCGCAGACGCGATACTCGAAGCCGCCGATGCGGGTGTTGAACTGATCGTCTGCATCACAGAGGGCATCCCGGTCAATGACATGGTCAAGGTCAAGTCGGCTTTGCGGGACCATAGCTGCAGGCTTATCGGCCCCAACTGCCCGGGTATCATCACGCCCGGCGAATGCAAGATTGGCATCATGCCCGGATTCATACACAAACCGGGCCGTATCGGCATCGTGTCCCGTTCCGGAACGCTGACTTACGAGGCGGTGTACCAGACGACGACAAATGACCTCGGCCAGACATCCTGCATCGGAATTGGTGGCGACCCGATCCGCGGCATGGACTTCATCGATTGTCTCGAACTGTTCGAGGCTGATCCGGATACCGAGGGCATGATCATGGTCGGCGAAATCGGCGGCACGGACGAAGAAGCGGCGGCCGAGTTTATAAAGGACAAGGTCACCAAGCCGGTCGTTGCCTATATTGCGGGCGTGACCGCGCCGCCGGGCAAACGAATGGGACACGCCGGCGCGATCATCGCTGGCGGCAAGGGAACGGCTGAGGACAAATTCAAGGCTCTTGACGCAGCCGGTGTGGCCACGGTCAGATCGCCTGCCGAACTGGGGGCCAGGATGCAGGAAGTGCTTGCCGGCTAGCATCGCCCCGCATTCAATGGACAACTCGGTCAAAGTCGCACTCGCACAGCTCGATCTCGCGGTCGGTGACATCGCGGGCAATACGGCCAGGATTATTGAATATGCGAGCCGGGCGCGCGACGAGCAGCGCGCGGACCTCGTCGTTTTCCCTGAGCTCAGCGTCTGTGGTTATCCGCCTGAAGACCTCCTTTTCCACGCGGGATTGCGCCATCGTGTCGAGAACGCCGTGGCTGAGATCCGAGACAAGCTGTTCGGCATCGCGGTTCTGATCGGCTTTCCCGAGTACGAGGACGATCACATCTACAACAGTTGTGCCGTGTTCCTGGACGGGCGCGCTATCAGCCGCTATCGCAAGCAGCTGTTGCCGAACTACAGCGTGTTCGATGAGGAGCGTTATTTCACGGCAGGCAAAGACGCAGCTGTATTCAAAATCAACGGTATCCGCCTGGGTCTCAATATCTGCGAAGACGTCTGGCAGCGCGGGCCAATGGCTCGCAGCCGCAGCGCCGGGGCGGAGTGCATTATCGCGATCAACGGCTCGCCTTACGAAATTGGTACGCAGGTAAGGCGAGAACAAACGGTTCGCGCACGTATCGCCGAGGTTGGCGTTCCATTGATATACGTGAATATGGTCGGCGGTCAGGACGAGCTGGTTTTTGACGGCGGCTCGTTCGTCATGGATGCAGACGGCGAGGTTACTTTTCGGGCGCAGCCGTTCGAGGAAAGCCTGTACCCGGTGGTCCTGCAGGGTACGGCCAAGGGCGTTGTCCCGGAGCCCGCCGATTGCGCCGCCGCGCTGGCTACCGAGGAAAGCGTTTATCGTGCGCTGGTGACGGGTACCCGTGACTATGTGACAAAGCATGGTTTTCCCGGAGTCGTCATCGGCCTGTCCGGGGGCATCGACTCGGCGCTGGTGCTGTCTGTTGCCTGCGATGCGATTGGTGCGGACCGCGTGCGTGCAGTAATGATGCCGTTTCGATACACGTCGACGATGAGCCAGGAAGATGCCGCAGCTCAGGCGGCCACGCTGGGCGTGCGTTACGACGTGATCCCGATCGAACCAATCTACGATGCGATCATCGGTCAGCTGCAGCCGATTTTTGGCGATTGCGAAACGGATGTCACCGAAGAAAATATTCAGGCGCGCTGCCGCGGTTTGCTACTCATGGCAATTTCGAACAAAAGCGGCCGGATGTTGCTGACGACCGGTAACAAGAGTGAGATGGCCGTGGGTTACGCAACGTTGTACGGTGATATGGCCGGCGGTTTCGCACCGATCAAGGACTGCAGCAAAACACTGGTTTATCGACTGGCACGTTATCGCAATTCGCTCGGCGGCGTGATTCCTGAACGCGTTATCACGCGCCCGCCGTCGGCGGAACTGCGGCCTGATCAGAAAGACAGCGATTCGTTGCCCGATTACGATGTCCTGGATCCAATTCTCGAGGCATTCATCGAGGAGGATCTCTCAGTCATGGAGATAACCAGGCGCGGCTTTGATCGCGACACGGTGCTGCTTGTCCTGGAGATGGTCAAACGCAATGAATACAAGCGGCGGCAGGCGCCGCCCGGTGTGCGTATCAGTCGCAGGGCATTCGGCCGTGACTGGCGATATCCGATCACGTCGGGCTACAAGTTCCCGGACTAGCTATCCTTCGTTCGGAAAATTCGCGGCCAGGACTTTTCGAGTGTCCTCGGCCAGTTCTTCCATGCCGAGGTTCTCATACGCTGCGGCCATTATTTGGAGGGATTGTTCATTGCCCGCAGCACCATTGAATTGCTCGAGCGCAGACTTGGCGCGATTTAGTGCTGCAACGTACGCGCCTCGTCGCAGGTAGTAGTCGGCGACGTGGTTCTCGTAGTCTGCCAACCGATTCTTTATGAATATCATGCGTTGCTCGGCGTCCGGCGCATACTCGCTCGACGGGAATCGCTCGACAAGACGGCGCAGCGATGCATAGGATCGCTCGAGTTCTTTGGGTGGACGTTTGCTTATGTCTTTTCGGAACCAGCGTTCCAGCAGCCCCGGATCGTCCTGAAAATAGGACAGTCCCTGAATATACAGCGCGTAGTCGACGCGGGGATGTATCGGGTTTTCGCGCATGAAAGTCTCGGCTGCATCGATCGCCTGTTCCCGCTTGCCGCTCTTGTAATACGCATACATGAGTTCCAGCTGAATCTGCCGCGACAAATCAGAGAACGGATAGCGGGCCTGGATCGCCTCAAAAATCTGTATGCCGCGACCGTAATTGCCGCGCGCGATCGACTGCTGGGCTTTCTCGTAGGCCTCAGTAATGTTCTGGACTTCGGACTGTTTCTCGTCTTTGCCGGCACAGGCGACAAGAGCCGCGCCGAGAACGAGGATCAGAAGCAGGCGAGCCCGCTTCATGATTTCTGAATTAAGTTGCATACTTTGTGTTGTTCCCACGTATGAGCCGTCGCCCCGGAGCTGCCGGGGCGGCGAGTATACCGCAAACCAAAGCCAATCCATGAGCGAAGCACGGCAGACAAGAGCAATCCCGGCGGAACTCGCCGGGCTACGTTTGGACCAGGCCCTGGCGCGGATGTTTCCCGAGTATTCCCGCAGCCGACTAAAGGAATGGCTCCTGGCGGGCTCGATTACCCTGGACGGCGCGCCGAAGCGCCCGCGCGATGCGGTCGCGGGTGGTGAAATCGTGTCGCTGCAGCCGCAGACGGAGGCCAGCGTTTGGGCCGAACCTGAGCCGATAACCCTGAATATCGTGTTCGAGGACGATTATTTGCTGGTTGTAAACAAGCCCGCTGGCCTCGTCGTGCATCCTGGCGCGGGCAATCCGGCCGGTACTTTGATGAATGGCCTGCTGCACCACGCGCCGACCCTGGAGCAGGTTCCACGCGCCGGGATCATTCACAGGATTGACAAACAGACCAGCGGCTTGCTGCTCGTGGCGAAATCCCTGCAGGCACACACGTCGCTGGTGCGCCTGCTGGCGGATCGGGAAATATCGCGCCACTACCTGGCCGTGTGCAGTGGTGTGTTGACCGGTGGCGGGACGATCGATGAGCCGCTCGCAAGACATCCGGTGGATCGCAAACGCATGAGCATCCGGAAGGACGGCAAGCCGGCCGTAACCCATTACACGGTTATCGAACGCTTTCGCGCGTTTACCTATGTCAGCGTCAAACTGGAGACCGGGCGCACTCACCAGATCCGCGTGCACTTCGCGCATCGACGCCATGCGCTGGTCGGCGACCCGGTGTACGGCGGCAGGCTGGCATTGCCTAAAGGCGCCTCGGAGGAGCTCATCCAGACGCTGCGTCGCTTTAAGCGTCAGGCCCTGCATGCGGCACGTCTGGCGTTCGTGCATCCGGTATCGGGGGGGCAGCTCGAGTTCGAAGTGGCGCCACCGGACGATTTCCAGGCGCTGCTCAACGTCATGCGGCAGGACGCGAAACGGGCATGAGCGCTGCCTGGATCCCCGCAGACTGGCCGGCGCCGGATTCTATTATCGCCGGCACGACATTGCGCAACGGCGACATTGCATCGCTGCGCCTGCCTGGCGAACCCTGCTGGCTGAAGCAGGTACACGGCGCGGACGTTGTTGCCGTGGGTCACTACGATTCGCCGCCCGATGCAGACGCGTCCGTGGGCCGGCAGGTCGGCGATGTTTGTGTCGTCCGTACCGCCGATTGCCTGCCCGTGCTCTTTTGCGCAACCGATGGCAGCGAGATTGCCGCAGCGCACGCCGGATGGCGCGGGCTCGCCGCGGGCGTTCTTGAAGCGACGATTGCCGAAATGGGCCACGCGCCCCGTGATCTGCTGGCCTGGATGGGCCCGGCTATTTCGCAGCCGGCGTTCGAGGTTGGTGGGGAGGTTCGGGACGCCCTTATGGCACAGGACCCCGGCGCCGCCGCGTGTTTCGTGGCCAATAGCCGCGGCCGCTGGCAGGCCGACCTTTACAAGCTGGCGAGTCGCCGGCTCTCCGCGCTCGGCGTCAGCCGCCTGTACGGGGGCGGCTTCTGCACCTATGCCGATACCGAGCGGTTCTTTTCCTATAGGCGAAAACCCGACTGCGGCCGCATGATCAGCTTCGTGGCGCGGCGTTCGTGAGAGGAAGCCCGGCGCGAGATGCGCCGCGCCCCTTGAAAACAGTGCCGGCGCCGCAATCTAAGCACCACGTGTAGATTCGCCGGTGTTCCGGCCGAGAGGATTGCAATGCGTTCGGACAAGTTGACAAGCAAATTCCAGATGGCGCTGGCGGACGCGCAGTCGCTCGCCGTCGGCCAGGATCACCAGTTCATTGAGCCCGCCCATGTCATGGTCGCGTTGCTGGATCAGCAGGGCGGTAGCGTCCGGGGCCTGCTGACGAAAGCCGGCGTCAACGTGAACCTGCTGCGCTCCCAGCTCGGCGACGTCATCGATCGCCTGCCCGAGGTCGAAGGTGCCGGTGGTGACGTGCATATTGGCTCCGATTTGACGAAGCTTTTCAATGTGACCGACAAGCTCGCGCAGCAGCGCGACGATCAGTACATCTCGAGTGAGCTCTTCGTGCTGGCGGCGATGAATGACAAGTCGCCGCTGAAAAGCGTCATGGAAGGAGCCGGCGCCGTGCGCGGTGCGATCGAGAAAGCGATCGATGATCTGCGCGGCGGCCAGCAGGTCAATGACCCGAATGCAGAAGACACACGCCAGGCGCTCGACAAGTACACGATTGATCTGACCGAGCGCGCCGAACAGGGCAAGCTCGATCCGATTATCGGTCGTGACGACGAGATTCGTCGCACGATCCAGATCCTGCAGCGCCGCACCAAGAACAACCCTGTGCTGATCGGCGAGCCTGGCGTCGGCAAGACCGCGATCCTGGAAGGCCTTGCGCAGCGTATCGTCAATAACGAAGTGCCCGAGGGGTTACGCGGCAAACGCATCCTGTCGCTCGACATGGGCGCGCTGATTGCGGGCGCCAAGTTTCGCGGTGAGTTCGAGGAACGCCTCAAGGCCGTGCTCAGCGACCTCGCGAAACAGGAAGGCCAGATCATTCTCTTTATCGATGAATTGCATACCGTGGTCGGTGCCGGCAAAGCCGAAGGCTCGATGGATGCTGGCAATATGCTCAAGCCCGCGCTGGCGCGCGGCGAGCTGCACTGCGTGGGTGCAACAACGCTGGACGAGTATCGCAAGTATCTTGAGAAGGATGCGGCCCTGGAACGACGCTTCCAGAAAGTGTTGATTGAAGAACCGACGGTGGAAGACACGATCGCCATCCTGCGCGGACTCAAAGAGCGCTATGAGGTGCATCATAGCGTCAAGATTACGGACCCGGCGATCGTCGCCGCGGCGACTTTATCGCATCGTTATATTGCGGACCGTCAGTTGCCGGACAAGGCGATCGATCTTATCGACGAGGCGGCTTCGCGTATTCGAATCGAGATCGATTCCAAGCCCGAAGCGATGGACAAGCTGGAGCGCCGCATCATCCAGCTGAAGATCGAAAGAGAGGCCCTGAAGAAAGAGACCGATGACGCGTCGCTGAAGCGGCGCAAGGAGCTCGAATCGCGACTTGACGAATTGGAACGGGAGTTCGCTGACCTCGAGGAAATCTGGAAGGCTGAAAAGGTCATGATACAGGGGGAGGCACAGATCAAGAAAGATCTCGAACGCGCCAGAATCGACTATGATACTGCGCTCCGCGCCAACGATCTCGCACGCTCGTCGGAGCTGCAGTACGGGCGGATTCCAGAGCTCGAGAAGCAGCTCGAACAAACCAAGCGACGTGAAAACGCCGAGACGGTGCTGCTGCGAAACAACGTCACTGAAGAGGAAGTCGCCGAGATCGTGTCCAAGTGGACCGGCATCCCGGTGAGCAAGATGCTCGAAGGCGAAAAAGAAAAGCTGCTGCAGATGGAATCCGTCGTACAGAAGCGCGTCGTTGGCCAGGATGAGGCGGTCACGGTCGTGGCGAACGCGATTCGCCGTTCGCGCGCAGGCCTTTCAGATCCGCGGCGTCCCATCGGTTCGTTCCTGTTCCTAGGACCGACCGGTGTCGGCAAAACCGAACTGACCAAAGCGCTCGCAGACTTCCTGTTCGACACGGACGAAGCCATGGTTCGCCTGGACATGTCCGAGTTCATGGAGAAGCACTCGGTGGCACGCCTTATTGGCGCGCCTCCGGGCTACGTTGGCTACGACGAAGGCGGTTATCTGACCGAGGCGGTTCGCCGCCGGCCCTACTCGGTGATCCTGCTCGACGAGGTGGAGAAAGCGCATCCGGACGTATTCAACGTGCTGCTGCAGGTGCTCGACGACGGGCGCCTGACGGATGGCCAGGGACGCACGGTTGATTTTCGCAACTCGGTCGTTGTCATGACTTCGAACCTCGGGTCGCAGCTGATTCAGGAGATGGCAGGCGAAGATAACTACGACGCGATGAAGGCGGCCGTTATTGACGTGGTTGGCAGCCACTTTCGGCCCGAATTCATCAATCGTATTGACGACCTTGTTGTGTTCCATCCGCTGAGCCGCGAGCATATCCGCAAGATCGTCGATATCCAGTTGAGCTACCTGCATGCGCGCCTTGCTGATCGCGACATCAGCATTCACTTGTCGGATGCTGCGCGCGACAAGCTCGCCGCCGCCGGCTTCGATCCTGTCTACGGCGCACGCCCATTGAAGCGTGCCATCCAGCAGCAGGTGGAGAATCCGTTGGCGCAGGAGATACTGCAGGGCAAGTTCAAGCCCGGTGACGTGATCGAGGTGGGCGTCACCGACGACAAGCTGGA
>JABDOQ010000107.1 GCA_013043165.1 Woeseiaceae bacterium
GGAAGACTGAGACACTGCGCCGGGTCCTTCCCGGCCAGGAGTTTCCACTCGCGACGCCTGCTTTACCCCCCAATCCTGCCATTCAAATGGCCGCTTTCGGGGTATTATGAACTGCCGCTGATGACCCAAAACAGTCGTTTGACTCAAATCTGATTTGAATATGGACATGCTGAAAGTGCGGATTTTTATTCGGCCATTAATACCGATTGGTATGGTACTGCTAGCTTCCTGCGGCCCAGAGCCCGAACCGAGGCAGATGATCGGGAGTTTGTCGGTCGATGATTACCAACTGTCTTACGTCTGTGCCGGTAAGGGAAGCCCGACGATATTCTTGGAAGCACCGTCAGGAATTAGCGGCGAGCAGGCATTTTCATCAGTATTTGAAGAAATTGCCGCTGCAAACAAAGTCTGTCGTCTTGAGCGATTAGGATTTGGTGACAGCGATCCGGTTCCACCTAGTTTGAATCAGACCGTCAAAGACTATAGTCACGAATTGAGGGAGTTAGTCAAAGCTGTTTCACCAGACGACGATGTGGTCATAGTTGGCTACTCATTCGGTGGACTCATTGCGCGCTACTATGCAGCGCACTATCCATCAAACGTAAAGGGGTTGCTTCTTATCGATGCGGCGCACGAGGATTGGATACGCGAGATGAAAGCCCAGATGTCGGAGGACGACTGGCAAAAGATGCAGGAGATTCTTTATTGGTTCAGGGCAAATCTGGGACACAATGTTTGGGACAGTCAAAAAGAGATGGATGACTCACCGCTAATTGATCAATCTATGCCAATCCGAGTAATTTCTAGAGGACTCGACTTCCAAAGAATCCGGCTTGCCGAGGTTTCCGAAGATGGATTTCGTATCTACAACGATTTGCACAATAAGTATCAGGTGGCGCAGGAAAACCTCTCGAAAAACACGACTCGTGTGATCGCCGCAAGGAGCGAACATTTCATTCCAGACACTGAACCTGAATTGGTTCTGGCCGAACTCAGGCGCCTACTTTCGGAGATTGAAACTCACCCCTGACTGCTGCCTTTGGCCGCAAGCCGCTGTTAGGTTCGTTAACGGCTGCTAGGTTAGACTGGTCCACAAGGGCTGCTACTAACCCGAAGCGGTCCCCTCAATAGTCCTGGTAACTTCTGCGGCTGTTTAAATATCTAAATTTGCGCCGCAAGCCAACGTAGATGAAGAGAAATGGGATTAACGGCATTAGTTTTCTGGATAGTTATTTTTCTCTTTCTGTTCCCGTTCGCGTACGCAATTTTCGCGCACTTTCGCGACAAGGCCGATCACCGCAGACAGCTCCGCGAGATCCAGCAGAAGCTGGATGAGAAACAACACCTAGAAAAATAGAAAACGAGGGCGATTGTATGTCCGTTACTGGCCGAAAGCGGAAGCTCGCCTGGTCCGAGGTAAAATGACGGCTGCTGACCCTTTGCGGATATTAAGTACATCCCAGAATTGACCGATTTTTCCTAAGTCGGATAATCATTTTGATAAAGGCAAATCCAGCCAAAGCTGGAGACGCAAAGCCACGGGTCCTCGCTTCCTTCGAGAAGCCATCGTCCACTCCCCGAAGGACCCAAGATCGCCGGGCTGCCGATAGATCAGCAGCAAGGAGATCACGAAAATGAAATGGGAAAAAGCATTTCTGTTGCCTCCCCCGATTGCCCTGGTAGCCGCGCTGTTCCTCGGTAACCTGGGCGTCGCCACAGCAGGCGTCGAGCCATCGCCGTTCCAACCAGAGATCAACCAGCTCGGTGCTGCCGAGAACATACTCGTCTCGGCAAATAGTCGGATCATCAAGGCGATGGATCATCCGCCGGATCCCGTTGTACCGAGCCCTAACCTGAATGGTGCGCTGAACCGGCTGGACGCGATCAACAGGCAGCTTGTCTCGGTGGACGACATGGTGGCCTCGATGATCGAAGAAGTAATGGGCTTCGAGCCATCGCCATTCCATCCACTGTCAGAGATTGTCCCGGCGATTGCAGGTGTACAGGGTGCGGCTCTGAATATCGTGGAAGAGATTGACGCTCGTCTGGGCTTTGAGCCAACGCCGTTCGTACCGGAGTTCGAGGCAAAATTACTAAGTGTCCAGAGTTCTGCGCAAGGCATCGAAACCAACACGCAAAACTACATTAATCAAATCGACTGTGATCCGAATGCGTGTATGGGTATTGACTCGCGGACTGAATGCGAATCGATCGTGTGCTGCGTCTGGATTTCCACCGATAACAACGAGGATCCAGACTTCGGCTATTGTGATATCGATACGGACTATCAACCGGAGCTCTAGTCCACTTTGAAAGGTACAAGCGTCGGCGCCGGTGCGCAGCCAGCCCTGCGTTCGGCGAGGGACTCTTGTGGTCGCCGTAGGTGTCTCCTGATGGCCGTTCTGAGACGGTCGCCAGCAAGCTAACTGTGGAGCTGCTTCGCAACGCATAGCAGCCGGTCGAAAAACCTGAGGTAAGATGACGGCTCGTGACCCAAAGCTGCTGTTCGTCTGAGAGGCCCGTTATTTCGATCGCTTTCGGAAACGTAGAATCACCAGTCCCGTGCTGTAACGCTTCCTGGCTGTATTCGCCTGAACGAGCGCTGTGAGCCATGGGATCCTTCGCAACCGCTCTAGCCCCGGTTCTGGTTCTCATCTTGGCCGGCTTTGGCATGAAGCGAGCGGCATTCCTGCCCGAGGACACATGGCCTGGCATGGAGAAACTAACGTATTTCGTACTGTTTCCAGCATTGCTGATCGGAACGCTGGGCAATCAGTCGCTGGATGGTGTGCCCTGGCCTGGAATGTTGGCCGTTGTGGTCGGCACGCTTGCGATTGCCGCAACGGCGCTTGTCCTGTGGTATCGATTTCGACCCTCTTTGGATGGCCCTACATTTACGTCAATATTCCAGGGCGGCGTGCGTTTTAACACCTATATCGCTCTGGCCGTCGCCCAGGCATTCTTCGGATTCGAAGGCTTGACGATGGCTGCGGTAGCGGCGGGATTTATGATCGTACTGATCAATCTCCTATGCGTATTCGTTTTGATCGTGTACGGGAAGGCGGCAAACAGAGGCATAACGCCCTTTGTGCGAGAGGTCGCCGGCAACCCGCTGGTCCTGGGTTGTGCCATTGGCTGGTTCTTGAGCCTCAGTGGGATCGGGCTGCCAGGCATAACAGAAGATATTCTGGAAATAGTCGGGCGGGCCGCGCTGCCCTTCGGGCTCCTGGCCGTGGGAGCTGCCTTGAAGCCAGAAGCCGTCCCGGGACACGCCGGATCGATCGCGATCTCATCGATAGTACAGTTTGGCTTGAAGCCGGCGTGCGCTGCATTGCTTTTATCTGGCGTTGGACTCTCGGGGGTTGCCGCTGCGGTAATACTGGTTGCTTTCATGGTGCCGACGGCTCCTTCCGCTTACATTCTGGCCAGGCAATTGGGTGGCGACGCCGAGACGATGGCCTCGATTATTACCTTCCAGACACTGTTAGCGTTTCTTGTCATGCCAATCATTGCGACCGTGGCGCTAGGGTAGCGGCATCACCATAATTTTCTTCCAATGCTTGCGCAATGGTTCGAACTCGAACATGACCCAAAACCGCCGCTCGACTATTGATAGACTCGACGGCCCAGTCAGGCCCTGGATCGGTACACGAGCAGGGAATTGCGAGTCTTCGTATCGTTCCTGCAGCGTATTGAAATGCTCCCAATCGCACCAATACTTACGATGTTCCGTTGGCGCGGAACACTTATGGCTGAGCGGGCAGCGCGATTGCCCATCGCCTGCCGCATCAGTCGGGAGGAAGTACGATGACTACAGCAGTGGTAGCAACCTACAAAGACGCCGGGACGATCTGGAATGTCAAAGACGATTTGATCTCAACGGGGATACCGAACGACGCAATCAAGATCGACAAGGAACATTTGAAGATCCGCGTGATGACCCCCGATCAGACCAAAGCGGAAATCGTGGAGATCCTGAACCGGCACGCACCCGCCGAGATTCACTAGGCGCCGGATGCAGGGACCGTCACGTCGCTGCGTGCCACGTCAGGCGGCGGGCGGCACGCTCGATTTTTTCGAGCGCGAGGATTGGTGCGTCTGCATGAGCGCTCTTGCAAGTACTCGACCGCTTCGGCAAAAGTCCGAAATCCCGAAATTGGCGGCTGGACATTGCCATCGCTATCTACCAAACTTCTTACTACTAATGGCGCAATCGCATCGCTACCTGAGAGACTCATCATGCAACCATTCAAGTTACTCGGACGACTGCTGCCACTGTTGTCTTTGTTTGTTACTTCCCTGGCCGCGGCTGACGTACTCGACGACATTCTCGACAGGGGCACGATCCGCGTCGGTGTCGCTGAATTCGTGCCCTGGACCATGCGCACCGAGTCAGGCGACCTGATTGGTTTCGAAGTCGACGTGGCAAAGCAGATTGCCGCGGACATGGGTGTTGATGCGGAACTCAAGGTCTATGGATGGGACGCAATAATACCGGCCCTGGACAAGGGCGAGATCGATCTAATCGCAGGCGGCATGGCGATTACACCGGAACGTGCGCTCAAGGTGAACTTCAGCCGCCCTCTCGCAATATCCGGTGTCGGACTTGCAACCAACACGAACAAGACACAAAACATGAAGACGCTGGATGACCTGAACGACGAGAGCGTTACCATCACGACGGTTGCCGAAACGATGGCGGCGAACGTGGCCAGGACCTTGTTCGATCGCGCCAATGTCAAGGTATTTCCGACGAAAGAGCCGGCGGAGAAAGCGGTACTCGAGGGTAGCGCTCACGCCTACCTGGCCGGCATCCCCGAAGTCCGATTCCTGGTACTCAGGAATCCCGCGAAACTCGATCTGCCGATCAACGAGCCGCTGGTCGCTTCGAGCGAGGCGCTCGCCGTGAAGAAGGGTGAGCAGCAGCTTCTGAACTTCCTCGATGCATGGGTGACGGTGAGGCAAACCGATAGCTGGCTCGAAACGTCACGAGATTACTGGTTTGGAACACTGGATTGGGCGCCGGCACTCGGTGATTGATGCACACGCTTCGTAATACATTGTTGGGACTCACCGCAGCAGTCGCTGCGATGCCGCTGCTGACGGTTGCGCAAGAAGCAGAGGATCGGCCCAAAGCCGACGACAAGTCAATGGAAGAAGTCGTGGTTTACGGTACTCGACGCGGCGATCCCGTCGATATCGATGCCCTTTATCTGGAGCAGTTTCGCAAGCGAGTCCTGGACGATTATTTCGAACAGCGGCGTCTCATGGAAAAGGAACAGTGGCGCAGCTCCCTCGATGTCAAGTTGAAGAGCCCGTCACGCATCCGCTGGGGCTATGACCCGGGAGCAGAGCTGCGCATGCGGCGAGAGACCGACCTGATGGACCTGCCGTTTGAGACCACGCGACCTGCATCGATCTTTCGCATCGGGTTCTGACCAACGGACCGCTGCATCAAAAACGCCATGCCATGGCTGCACTGATACAAGTTGCCGGCAGATATCGACGCTCGCCAGGACTACATCTCCGCAACCATGCGTCCGAACTCATCGACCTTGTCCCAGTCCGTGAATTCCACGATCGAGTTCGGGTCCGTAGGACCTTTGGTTATCCACATGATCAGACGGATCATCTGCTTGTCGACGAAGCCTAGACTCGGATAATCGATCTTGCCGGCAAACACGCCGAGCTGCTGAGGCTCCCAGTCGATTTTCTGCAAAAACTTCTGCAGGTACGGATTGGTTTCGGGCCGGTTCTTTTCCGGCTTTCGTGCGACAACATTTACCGAGAAGAAGGCGTTCGGATATCCTTCCAGCGTGGTTTGGTTTTCTTTTATGAACTCACCGACCAGCGGCTGATGTTTTCCGTAGCGAATACTTGCGCCTATCACAACCTTGTCAAATGTTCCCGGAACCAACTCCGGCTCATCCTTAAGGTCCTGCAATTGAACTCTGTAGCCGCTGGTTTCAATTGTTTGCTTGATGCGCTTGCAGATCTCTATTGTGTGGCCGTCCGTGGTGGAATATAGGATCAGTACTTTCGCCATTTGGCGTAGCCCCCTTTGCATAGGTGGAATCCATAAGTGCTTCTGCGCGTAAAATACCTTACAAAGGTAGGTTAGGAGAACCTCAATGGCCAGGCAAGTCGTCATCGAGCGCTTGAGCGACCAGCTGAAGTCGATCAGCGAAGCTGCGAAAAGGCTCGAGTCTGACTACTCGGACGACCTTGCCGCCGTGCATCCCCAATTCCGCGACAGTGCCACGAATCTCGTGCACTACGTCGCGCTGCGCCAATCTGACATCAGTGAACTTCAGGAAGATCTTGCCACCCTCGGCCTCTCGTCGCTCGGGCGCGCTGAACGGAACGTGATGGGATCTGTACACGCTGTCTGGACGGCGTTGCAGAAGCTCGGTGGCAGCACGGCCCATGATCTGGACCTCGAAGGCGTATCCCTGCAACTCAGAAACCCGCGCGCCGATGCACACAAGCGGGCAATCCTCGGCGATCACCCGGAGGGTCGGGACGTAAACATCATGGTCACGCTGCCGGCTGAGGCAGCGGAAAACCTGCAGCTCGTCGGAGAAATGATGGCAGCCGGCATGGACGTCGCGAGAATCAACTGCGCGCATGACGACGCGACTACGTGGCGGGCCATGATTGAGAACGTAAGGACTGCCAGCGCCGAGGCCGAAAAAAACTGCCGCATTATAATGGATCTCGCCGGGCCAAAACTCCGCACCGGCCAGCTCCGCCCGGGACCTCGAGTGATTCACCTTCGTCCACGACGGGACCCGCTCGGACGCGTTATTGGGCCTCGGCGAATTCGATTCATGCCCGACGACGTGTTGCAGCGTGGTACCAAGTCAGCCGTCATACCCGTACCCCGCGAATGCATCGAATGCGCCGAGGAAGGCAATGAGTTCCGTTTCAAGGATACGCGCGGCAAGAAACGTCGCCTGATCGTGGTCGAAAAAGACGCGAAGGGCCTGGTGCTTGAAATCTGGAAAGGCGCCTATATCGCAACCGGGACAAAATTACGTCTCGTGCGGCACGATGCGGGCGAAAAGCTCGTCTATCGCGTTGGCGAATTACCGGCTATCGAGCAGCCGATCTTGTTGCGGGTCGGAGATACGCTGATTCTCCACAAGGACAACATCCCGGGCGCGCCGGCAAAAGAAGATGCTGACGGCAATATTGTCGCGCCCGCGCATATTTCGTGCCAGCAGCCGGAAGTATTCGGGTTTGTTGGCGTGGGGCATCCGATCTCCCTCAACGACGGCAAGATTGCAGGCATTGTGCAGTCGGTAACTGACGATCGGCTCGACGTGGAGATTACCAAGGCCAAACCGATCGGTGGCCGCCTGCGTGGAAATCGCGGTATCAACTTCCCGGGCAGCGATATACGGCTGCCGGGCCTGACTGACTTTGACCGGCATAACCTGAAATTTGTTATTCAACACGCTGACGCCGTCGGCCTTTCATTTGTTCGGGAGCCGACAGATATCCTGCTGCTGCAGGAGGCGCTACTGCAGTTCCCCGACAAACAGGTGGGTATCGTCATCAAGATAGAAACGAAGCGCGGTTTCAAGAATCTGCCAAGACTCCTGCTGACCGCCATGCGCAGCTACCCTGCCGCCGTCATGATCGCGCGTGGCGATCTCGCGGTCGAATGCGGCTGGGAGCGCCTCGCCGAACTGCAGGAAGAAATACTCTGGTTTTGTGAGGCCGCGCAAATGCCCGTCCTGTGGGCAACGCAGGTTCTCGAACAGGAAGCCAAGAAAGGCCAGGCATCCCGCGCCGAAATCAGCGACGCTGCTATGTCGCAGCGCGCCGACTGCGTAATGCTCAACAAGGGACCGCACATCCTTGCTGCTATCCGCATGCTCGACAACATCTTGCGTCGGATGCAGAAACATCACTTCAAGAAAACGCCTCGTATGCGCGAGCTCAGTTTCTCGAAAGACAGTAACTGACTAGACGCGCACCTCGGCAAAATCTTTCTCACGCAACTTCGCGTTCGCGGCCGCCAGCCTGGCAATTGGTATCCTCGGCCCCGAGCAGGAAACATAGTCAAGACCGACGTGGTGACAGAAACGAATCGACTCCGGATGTCCGCCCTGCTCTCCGCAGATGCCGATCTTCAGATCTTCGCGCTGCTGCCTGCCGCGGTACACAGCCATGTCAATCAGCTGGCCAACGCCCTGGATATCCAGCACCTCGAACGGGTTATCCTGCAGAATTCCGGTTTCGTTGTACATCGGCAGGAACTTGTTTTCCGCGTCTTCGCGAGAAAACGAGAAAACAGCCTGGGTCAGGTCGTTGGTGCCGAACGAGAAAAACTCAACGTGTGCTGCCAGTTGTGACGAGCGTGTACACGCCCGCACGGTTTCAATCATCGTTCCAAATTTGAACCTGATCTTTTTGCCAAAACCCTTCTCGAGCTGGTTCGTCAATGCATCAACCGTGAGCCTGACCTTCGAGAGCTCCTGTGCAGTGATCACCTGCGGCACCATGATCTCGGGACGCACCGATATGCCGTTGTTCGCACATTCCACGGTTGCCTCCAGAATCGCCTGTATTTGCATTGAATATATTTCCGGATAAGCAATACCGAGGCGGACGCCGCGGTGGCCCAACATCGGATTGACTTCCTGCAGTTCCAGCACCTTTTTTAGCATGCGCTCTTTCTTGCTCAGCGCATCGTTGACGAGTTCCTCACTAAGTTCATTGAATGCTTCGGGCAATTCGGGCGGATGCGCCAGGGTTGCCAGCGCCGTGTACCGTCCTCGTACGACGTTGCGATAAAGGCGCAATGTTTCGATTTGCTCGAGTAGCTGCTGCTCTGTCGGCAGAAATTCATGCATTGGTGGATCCAGCAACCTGACGGTAACCGGGTTCGGCGACATAACCGAGAATAGCTCAACGAAGTCCGCGCGCTGGATTGGCATCAACCTGTCCAATGCGGCTTTTCTATCTTGCTCGTTATTGGCGAGGATCATGTCAATGACGATCGGCAGACGGTCGCTGGCGTTGAACATTCGCTCGGTACGGCACAGACCAATACCCATTGCCCCGTATTCAAGCGCTTTTTTGGCCGCATTAGGCGTGTCGGCATTGGCCATGACCTTCAACCTGGCCGTCTCGTCCGCCCAGCGGAGCAACCGCTCCAGGTCATCAGAGAAGTGCGGCGGCACCGTCGGAATAGCGCCAAGGTAGACCATGCCCGTCGCGCCATCGAGTGTAATGACGTCACCTTGGTGGAGAATGTACTCACCGACATGCGCCTGTCGCAGCGCAACATCGACGACTATCCCCTCAGCTCCCGCAACGCAGGGCTTGCCCATGCCTCGGGCGACGACTGCCGCGTGGGAAGTCTTTCCGCCCCGGCTCGTGAGGATGCCTTCGGACGCGAAAAAGCCGTGAATATCCTCGGGGCGCGTTTCCTCACGCACCAGGATCACCTGCTCACCCATCTTGCCGAATTTTTCGGCAAGATCGGCATCGAACACGCATTTTCCCGACGCCGCGCCGGGGGAGGCCGGCAATCCCGTAGCAATCGGCCTGGCGATGCTCTCCGGATCAAGGCTCGGATGCAGCAGCTGCTCCAGCAGCTCGGGGTCAATTCTCAACAATGCCTGATCTTTGGATATTAACTTCTCATCGAACATGTCGACAGAAGTCTTGACCATCGCGGCCGCGTTCATTTTTCCGTTGCGCGTCTGCAGACAATAGAGTATTCCTTTCTCGATCGTGAACTCGTAGTCCTGCACCTCCTGGTAATGCGACTCGAGCTTGTTACGCAGCTCCACGAGTTGCTTGAACTGCTTGGGCATCTCGGACTCCATTTCCTGCAACGGTTTTGGCGTCCGAATACCGGCAACGACATCTTCACCCTGCGCATTGGTCAGGTATTCACCGAACATTTCGTTTTCACCGGTGCCCGGGTTGCGCGTAAAACCAACACCGGTCGCGCAGTCATTCCCCATATTGCCGAATACCATCGTGCAGATATTTACGGCCGTGCCGTTCGCCATGTCGGGCGTGATATGAAATTCGCGCCGGTAATCGACCGCGCGCCTGCCCATCCACGAGCGGAACACAGCCTCGACCGCAAGCTGCAGTTGCATCATCACGTCTTGTGGAAAGTCACTGCCGCTCTCGCGACGGACCACGCTGAGAAACTTCTCGCTGATTTCCTTGAGGTGACCTGCATCCAGTCCGACATCGGCTTTCACGCCGGCACGTTGCTTGACGTCCTCGAAATGCTCGTCGAAATGTTCATCCTCGATGCCCAGCGCAACTTTGCCGAAAAGCTGGATGAAGCGACGATAAGCGTCGTACACGAATCGCTCGTCGCCGGTTTGCTGAATCAAGCCTGCAAGCGTTTTGTCATTCAGGCCGAGGTTGAGAATGGTGTCCATCATGCCCGGCATCGACATGGCCGAGCCCGAGCGGACCGAAACCAGCAGGGGATCGTCGCCTTTTCCGAAGGACTTGCCGGTAGCCGCCTCGAGCTGCGCGATCTCTTCCTTCACGGCCTGCATGAGCCCCGCAGGCAGCTTGTCTTCCTTCAAATAGTCGAGGCACGCCTCAGTGGTGATGACGAAACCCGGGGGAACATTGATTCCGATCTGGGTCATCTCGCACAGATTGGCGCCCTTGCCGCCGAGCAGTTTCTTATTGTGGCCATCGCCATCAGCAAATGAGTAGACGCGCTTGTTCTTCATATGTGGGTTACCGGTGGGTGAATCAGGAGTATTTCGGGGTCGAATAGTGGCCCATCGGCGCACCGTGCGCCATTACGGCAAACCACTAAGGCCCTACGCGGGATTCTGCCATAATGGTGCATGGATGACCTCGGCGCCCTGACCCTGCTACCGACACTGATTGTCTTCACCCTGGCAATCCTCACGCATCGGCCCATCGAGTCGCTCATTACCGGCTCCCTGGCCGGCCTGATCATGATTCACGGCACGGGCTTCGTTGCCGAGTTTGCCGAGGCATCGATCCGGGTGATGACTGATGACGACGTCGCCTGGGTGATCCTGGTATGCGGCTTTATGGGCAGCCTGATCGGCATACTCATTCGCACGGGCGCGACCTCCTCGTTTACGACGCTGATGTCGAGCTATGTCCGTTCCGAGAAAAGCGCGCTCATGGCAACCTGGGGCCTGGGCATCCTGATGTTCGTCGATGACTATCTGAATTCCCTTGCTGTCGGATCAGCCATGCGCAACCTGACCGACAAGTACAAGGTTTCGCGCGAGAAGCTCGCGTACGTCGTGGATTCGACGGCGGCACCGATCAGCGTCATTATTCCGTTTTCCACCTGGGGCGTGTTTTTCGCCGGACTCATCGTCGCCAACGGTATCGCGCCCGAAGGTGAAGGCTTCGCAACCTACATCAGCGCCATCCCATACATGTTGTACGCCTGGGTTGCCGTACTCATGGTGCCGCTCGTGATTTTGGGCATCGTTCCATCTTTTGGTCCCATGAAAACTGCCGAAACCCGCGCAAAGACGACAGGCCACACGGTTCCGCCGAGCGCTGCCCATATCGAGGCGGCCAACCAGTCGATCAAAGCCAATCCCGACGTAAAGCCCCGCATCTCGATGTTCATCGTTCCGATGACCGTGCTCGTGCTGGCTACCCTGTACTTCGACAAGGACTTCCTGGTTGGTATTTATATCGCGCTCGGCGGCACGGCTATTTACATACTCGTTACGCGCATGCTGAGCATGAACGACACCTTTGACACGATCGTCGATGGATTCAAGATGATGATCGAACCCCTCGGCGTGCTGGTGGCAGCGTTTATTTTGAAGGATGTCAACGACGTCCTCGGCCTGGCGCCGTACGTCGTAACGGCAATGCAACCTTTGCTGACGCCAGAGTCCTTGCCGGCCGTGATTTTCGCCTCGATGGCACTCGTTTCGTTCATGACGGGATCGAACTGGGGCGTTTTCGTGATCGTACTGCCCATCGTAACGGCGCTGGCCAACAACCTCGGAGCGGACATGGTTCTTGTTATCGGTGCAACGCTCTCTGCCAGCACGTTCGGCAGTCATGCATGTTTCTACTCCGACGCCACCGTGCTGACGGCGCAGGCATCAGGTTGCACACCGTTTCAACATGCCATTACACAGATACCCTACGCTTTGATCGCCGCGGCAATCTCGGTCGCAGGGTTTCTGCTTATCGCCTACCTGTGAGTGTAAGGGCGAAACCGCTCCAAGGTCCTACTGGCGCTCAGCGCGAATCGCCACGTGCTATTCCCCTTGTTCTGGTAAATCAGTAGCTGGCGCCGGGCTGATCATGGTGGTCGCTCTGAAACGGCTTATCCAGCCTTTCGAGGACCGTCGCATCCCATTTATAAATGTCGTCGTAGAAGTGCATGACGCCAAGGTCATCAACTTCCGCCGTCCAGTAGACGATGTGCACCTGCAGGGGTTCGGTCAGGACGACCGACCTCGTTTCGCTGGACTCGACCTGGGAGTCGACTTCTTTCCTGGTCCAGTTCTCGTTGTCGAGGAGAACCTCGGCAAGACCGAGCGGCCGGTCGATTCGAATGCAGCCGTGACTGAATGCGCGCGCAGCCACGGCGAACAAGGATTTCTGGGGCGTATCGTGCATACAAACAGAGTAGTCGTTCGGAATCATGAACTTGATCTGGCCCATTTGATTCGTCGGGCCCGGCTGTTGCACCAGCGTGTATGAAAAACTCTTTCTATCCACTGCGCTCCAGTCGACGCTCGATGGATCAACTTTGTCACCGGCCCGATCGTAAAGCTCGTAGTTGCCGCGTTGAAAAAAAGACGGATCCTGCTTGATCTTCGGCAGTAATTCTTTGCTGGCAATGCTTTGCGGCACGGTCCAGGTCGGATTGAACACGAGGTTCTTTAACGTGGAACGGAAAACCGGCGTCTTGTTTTCAGGGTCACCGACTATAACGTCAGTCGTCCATACGATCTTGCCATCACGAATGACATGCATTTTGAATGCGGGAATGTTCACCAGAACCAGGTCTTCGCTGTTGTCATCAAGGTCCCAGCGCACCCGTTCGAGGTTAACGCGAATCTGATCGATGCGCTGTTGGACCGTTACATTCAGCGCCCGCAATGTCCCTCGTCCGACCAGGCCATCGACATCCAAACCGTGCCGAGCCTGGAAGCGACGGACCGCATTTTGCAGAGTCTCGTTGTATGCGGACGTCGATAAACCGGTATCGGCAGAGAAAAGATCACCGGAAACTGACAGTCGCAGTGCTAGCGTCGCAAGACGGGAATCTTCAGCGTCGGGGTGTATGGTTGGACCATCCGGCACCTCGGGCCAGCCGCCCGCTTCGGCCAGCGCGCGGTGTTGCCGCAGCTGCTCCTCCAACCTCTGAAACTGGGACCCGAGAGCGCTGAATGCGGTCGCGGTATCCTGTGCAGCCTTGTCTTCCGCCCCAGGGGCGGCACAGGCGGGTGCCTGCCAGGGCATCAGGACCAGGCTTGCGGCAATCATCAACAGCTGTCTCAACACGTGAAAAGGTACCTTGAAATTTCGGAAACAGACCCCATACTTTGTCTTTGATTTTTATCCGAGTCACTGCCACACAGGGACGATCCCGGGCCAGCCATGAAACTACTGCGAAACACGTGTTCTATTGCCTTACTCCTGATCCTCGCTTCTGTCGCGACCGTCAGCCAGGGGACACTGGTCAAAGATGAGCGAGAGCTGTCTTTCTACCATACCCATACCGGCAAGCGATTAAACGTAGTTTATGCCCGGGAAGGTCGCTATGTCCCCTCGGCGCTCGAAGAAATCAATAATTTTCTGTTCGACTTCCGTACCGGCGATGCGGCCGAAATGGATCCGGAGCTTCTCGATTTCATTTACGACGTCCGTGAAGCGCTGGGCAGCGACAGCACCTACCAGGTCGTATCTGCATACCGGTCGCCGAGGACCAACGAAATGCTGCGTGGCAAGAGCCGAAAGAGTGGCGTTGCGAAGAAGAGCCAGCACATCCTGGGTAAAGCCATTGATGTACGCCTCGAAGGCGTAAGTACAGCGAGGCTGCGGGATCAGGCGCTCGCCATGAAACGCGGCGGCGTTGGTTACTACGAAGCATCCGACTTCGTGCACATGGATACGGGGCGCGTACGACGCTGGTAAATTTTCACCCGTAGTCGATTCGGGTCCGTGTTACTTTGGGGCTGGCGAACCCAGGCCTGTGTCTATCCAATGAGAGCCACCAAATACATCTTGGTCGCAGCGAGCGTCGTCGTTGTGCTTGCGATGGCCGTCTGGTTCCTGCGCGACACGCTCATTGAGCGCATATCGAATCCGCTGTTGCGCGAGTACGGATTCACGGTCACCTACGTGTCACTGGACGCGCTCGCGACCGACGACGCCAGCATCGGCTACCTCGAGCTTTTGCACGACAACGGCACGACTATATCGATACGGGACCTGAAGCTGCCGATTGGCCGGTCAGCGACTCGATCGAACATCTACAAGGCGAGAAGCGTATCCGTCGTAATGCCCGCAGATACGGATGCAGAACCGTTCGAAACGGCGCTGCTGATAGACCGGCTGCTGACGCTGCCGGACAATTTGGGCAGTAACGAAGTCCTGGTTGACGAGTTCAGTCTGGCACCCTATCCGACGATCGGCAGCCTTCATTGGGTTCTGACGAAAGGCGAGCAAACAATCAGGGCCACTGTCGCGTCAATTGCGATGTCGGCGACGATCACGACGATCGACGCGACCAACCATGGTGTCGTCTTCTCGCTGCCGAATGAGCTCATGCCAGCGCAGGAACATTCGGTTACCGCCAACCTGCAGCAAGGTGGGCAGGGAATCACGCTGACCGGCAGCGCCGCACTCGACCTGCCTGCCTGGGAGGCTATCGCCAAACTGTCGAGGATCCTTCCCGACGAAGTCGATTTTCAATCAGGAACTGCGGCGTTGCGTTTCGCTGTCGAGATTCCCGACGATGCGGCCCAGTCGCCAACGATAAGCGCTGATTTCGCGCCGTCATCACCGTGGCAACTGACCTATTCCAGCAGCCCCGATGAAATCGCAGCGATTGTCGTCGAGACCGGCAGCCCGGTCATCGTTTCGGCGACCTTCCCCGAAGTAACATGGTCCCTGCAACAGGCGCAGTCGTCGCTGCGTGTCAGCTACGGTGAATGGCAGAAAATCCCACTGGTCATTAGTGGCCTTGCCTGCCATCAGGATCCTGCTTGCTCCATGAACACTCGCGTTACGATGGCCGACGCCAGGTTACCTGTCGGCAAGGTAAGCCGGATCGAGTTCGCCTCCGCAATAGACGTGTTTTTTCCGGGTGGCGGCGTGTATGCGGATGTGAAACCGGGGGCGACGCTCAAGATTGCGGGATGGTCGACAGCCGAAACAAGAGTTGGCCGAGTCGATGCCCGGCTCGCTTCCCCGGCAAGGCTGGATCTCGTCGACGCCGGTTGGCGGTTCGCGGCCGATTCCCTGGACGCAAAGATCGAAGGCATGTCTGTCGCCGAGGACATAACGGTCACGATGCCACTTTTTTTCGAGAACATCGTAAGCAGCGAGCTGGACACGGTTTTTGTCGCGAAGTCCACCATCTATGCGTCTTCGAGCCAGGCCGGCTGGAATGGGCAGAACATCGGCCTGCCTGGATTCAAGGGCAATGCGTCCTTGCAGGGCAAGAATGCAGCTGTTGACCTGAAAACGGTTGGCCTGTATCGCAACGGAACCCTTAAAGCCCGGCACAATCTCGACAATGCCACCGGACGGTTGAGCCTCGCTGGGGCTGCCGTATCGCTGAGTGCGCAAAAGCTGTCAAAGCGCGTGGCGCCGTGGCGTAAGGACTGGGATTTGATTGCCGGAACTGTCGCCGTTGATCTTGACGCCGGCTGGGAGCAGAAGAAATCGAGCTATCTACTGAGTGCTGATTCTGACATCGCCGTATCAGATATTGCCGGCTATTACACGGATACCGCGTTTACCGGTCTGTCAACACAGTTGAAACTTGCGTATCGCGAGCCGAACGGTTTGGCGGCAGAGCCCTCGAACATCAGCGTCGCGCTGCTGGATATGGGCTTCCCGGTCGAAAACCTCAGCGCAATGTACACGCTCGATCTGGATGCACGTAGCGCTGACATTGATAATCTCCGGATGACGGCATTTGGTGGCACCGTCAGCGCCGATCCATTCAGCTTCCGTACAGCGGCGGACAGCAATACTCTGATACTGCACGCGGAATCGATTGACCTGACCGAGCTCTTATCGCTTCAGGATTTCGAGGCAATCGAAGTCCGGGGGCGCATCGGCGCATCGTTGCCAGTGACCATTGCGGCCGATACCATCACGATCGTCGGTGGAACATTGACCGGGGAAGAACCGGGCGGCGTTATTCGCTACCGGCCGGCAAAGCCTCCGGATAAGAAGGACATGTCAGGTATTGCCGTTGCGACCCGGGCGCTGAGTAATTTTGAATTCAAGACTTTGACATCCGACGTTAATCTCAGCGATGACGGTGACCTTGACTTGAAACTGCAGCTGACGGGCAGGAACCCGGACCTGGATGAAAAAAGGCCGGTCGTTTTGAATCTTGGGGTGGAAGACAATATTCCCCAGATGCTGAGAAGCCTGCAGGCAGCTCGCGCCGTGGAGGATATCCTGGCGAAACGGTTAAAGAAGTAACCCGACCGCTATCTGGCGGATGAAACTTGAGGTAAGCTCATTTGTGGTATCTGGAGAAACCCGGTGTGATTATGAAATCGACATTTCTGTACATCGTTTTACTTTCCTTCCTCGTCGGCTGTAACCCGACCGTCAAGGTCGAGGCCCCGGACAAACCGATCGAGATAAATCTCAACGTCAAGATCCAGCACGAAATCCGCATACAGGTCGACAAGAACCTCGAGGGATTGTTTGCGGAAGACAGCGGCTTATTTTGAGGATTATGACCATGAAAAAAATCTTTGCAGCCATCGGCCTGTTGTTTCTATTGCAGAGCGCGTGGGCTATCGACATCGGTGACGCCAAGGAACAGGGCCTGGTTGGTGAAGCGACATCCGGTTATCTCGCTGCGGTTCAGTCACCGGCAAGCGCGGAAATCCGTGCATTGATTGCCGATGTGAACGCTAAGCGGAAAGACCATTTCGAGGAAACCGCTCAGAAGACCGGTGTTACCACCGAACAGGTTGCCTACCGATTTTACGAGCTTGCCGTGCAAAGGACCGCGCCCGGTCACTACTACCAGGACGCTAACGGCAGCTGGAAAAAGAAATAGCGCCGCCTAGATCCAGCGCATTTTCTTGAAGACAGCGAGCAAGCCGGCCGCCAATGTGACCAACACGCCGATAACAAAGAAGTACCCGTAGGTCGACTTGAGCTCCGGCATGTTTTCGAAGTTCATGCCGTAGATTCCGGCGATAAAAGTCAGCGGCAAGAAGATCACGGAAGCAATCGTCAGTATCTTCATGATGTTGTTCAGTCGGTGTGAGGTGATTGAGATATAGCCGTCGATCAGGTCACGCGTGAGCTCCTGCAGCAGGGCTGAAAGGCTGGCCAATCGTTCCATCTGTTCAAAAGCATCCTGAAATTCGTGTTTGTTGTGTGCGCTGATCACATCGGAATCAGTGCGCGGCAATTCTGACAGGATTGATTGCTGATAGCTGAAAATCCGGCGGAGTTTTTTGAGTTGGCTGTTGTATGTGACAAGTTCCGCCAGCAATTCATCGTTCGGATCTTCGAGCATCTGCTCTTCCAGAGTCTCCAGGCGACTTTCCAGTGCCAGGATTATCGGCGTGTATCGATCGATAATCGTACGAACAACTTTGTAGCAAAGATGCGTAGGGCCTTTTTCGACCGAGACCTCCTTGCGATTAATGCGTTCGATGACCTTCTCGATGCTTGGTGAACGCAAAGCGTGTCGCGTCAGCAGAAAGTTTCGTCCAACAAAAAGCGAAATATGCACGATCGAGAACTCGATACTGTCCGTCTCCGCCGTGAACCCTTTCAATAACAGGAAAAAGTAGTTATCGAACCACTCGAGTTTGGGAGGATGCCGGTCGCGTTGCGCATCGTCTATCGCCAGCGGATTGATCTGAAACTGCCGCTCCATCAATTCTCTTTCGAGATCTTTGGGCGCCTGATCAAAGTCGACCCAGACCATGTCCTCGCTATCGGGCTGCCAGCCGCTCAGCAGTTCTTCATCACCCGACTCGTAACGTCGGTCGGCGGCGTAGTATCTCAGCACTCTGATCATGGCGCATCCTCGAAAAGTCAGCCCAGACTACCTCCGGGAAACCGTGGCATTAATAACTTTTTCTATTCAAACTAGCAATTTAATATTGTTAGTTTTATCGATTTTGCTTTGCTAAAGTCGTAGCAAGGCCCTTGTTTCGACTCAAGGCAGACATTCAATCGAGGGACTCGAAATTGAACCACACGATTAAAACGAGGACATTTGCCGCTATCGCCGCGATGACGTTTTTTTGTCGCGCTCGTCGCCGGCCCCACAATAGCGAACGGACGCGTCGTGGTGATGAATTGCTGCCCATAATCAACAGGCTCAGTTCGACGTCAGAGCAATAGGTAACTCACCTGCCCTTGGAGAATTTCAGAATGGAAGCCGCACAGAAATTTTTGTTCGTGTCCCTTGACGCCCTGATCAGCGATATCGCCTGGCAGGTTCACAAGGAAGGTCGGGACGTAAAGTACTACATCGGCAATGAGTCGGAGCGTTCGATCGCCGAGGGTTTCGTACCAAAAGTCGACGACTGGGAGAGCCATGTCGACTGGGCCGACGTAATCATTTTTGACGACGTGCTCGGCCAGGGCGAGCATGCCAAGCGCCTGCGTGACGCCGGCAAACACGTGGTTGGTGGAACACCCTACACCGACAAGCTGGAAGACGATCGCACCTTCGGACAAAACGAACTCAAGCGACACGGCGTATCCATTATTCCGTTTCAGGAGTTCTCCGACTTTGACTCGGCGATCGAGCACGTCAAAGCCAACCCTGCTGCCTATGTCATCAAGCCCAGTGGCGAGGCGCAGAATATAAAACGGCTTCTGTTTGTCGGCCGCGAGGATGACGGCAAGGACGTCATTCACGTACTTGAATCCTACAAGGCTGTCTATTCAGATACCGTGAAGGTGTTCCAGCTGCAGCGACGAGTGAAAGGCGTTGAGGTCGCGGTGGGCGGCTTTTTCAACGGCTCGACCTTCATGATGCCAATCAATGTCAACTTCGAACACAAGCTGTTATTCCCCGGCGACATCGGTCCGGCAACGGGTGAAATGGGCACCTGCATGTACTGGAGCGGGCCGAATCGCATCTTTCGGGCAACGCTGGGGAAACTGGAAAAGAAACTGGCGGAAGAAGGTTATGTCGGTTACATCGACGTCAACTGCATTGTCAATGGAAACGGCATTTATCCACTGGAATTCACCGCTCGATTCGGCTACCCGACCATCTCGATCCAGGCGGATGGCCTTGGAATACCGGTGAGCGACTTCCTGGCGGGCATGGCCAGCGGATCGTTAGCTGAATTCAAGACCAAACGCGGATTTCAGATCGGCTTGCGGATCGTCGTTCCGCCGTTTCCATACAACGATCCGAAAACGTTTGAGGCCAATTCCAAAGATCGAGTCATTATTTTTCGAAAGCCCAACCTGGATGGCGTGCATATCGAGGACGTCAAGCTGGTCAATAACGAGTGGCTCATTGCCGGCAGTTCCGGTGTCGTGCTAATTGTGACCGGCATGGGTGTCTCGGTGAAACAGGCCCAGGCACAGGCTTATCAGCGGGTTAAAAATATATTGATACCGAACATGTATTACCGAAAAGACATCGGTGATCGCTGGTTTGAGGATCATGACAAGCTGCACACGTGGGGTTATTTGCGAGAAAACTGAGCAGAGCGCCTCGTCCGCGTCGACACCTCGGCGCGAAACGGTTGTATAATCGCCGGCCCGCAGGAGAGTTTTCATGTTACCGCACCAGGACGTCATTGCTGAGATATCGCGCCTGCCCGACGGGCCGCAGATAGGCGCGTTCTTCGACTTCGATGGCACCGTCATATCCGGTTACTCGGCGTTCGCGTTTATCGAGGAACAGATCAAGCGCGGCCACCTGTCGCCTCGCGAGCTAATCGAGCTCGTTGGCGCCATGGCCAGCTTCGGCCTCGGCAAGATGGGCTTTTCCGCCATGATGCTTGGCATGGCCCAGTTTCTGCGCGGCGTTCGCGAGGACAGCTATGCGGCATTTGGGCGAGAGCTGTTCGAATCGCATATCGCCCGCCAGATATATCCGGAATCACGAGCGCTGGTCGAGGCCCATCTGCGCAAGGGACACACGGTCGCAATTATTTCATCGGCAACGCCTTACCAGGTCGAGCCGGCCGCGCATGACCTCAACATCGAAAACGTTCTTTGTACGCACCTGGAAGTCAAGAAAGGCATGTTCACCGGCGCCGTGATCAGGCCCACGTGTTTCGGCCAGGGCAAGGTTACGGCAGCCGAATCGATGGTCGAGAAGTTTGGCGTCGACCTCGATCAAAGTTTTTTCTATTCGGATAGTGATGACGATCTACAGCTACTTGAGCGCGTCGGCAATCCGCGCCCGCTGAATCCGAACAAGAAACTGCTGGCGATTGCCGAGTACAGAGGCTGGCCGGTGCGCAGGTTCGGAAGTCGCGGGCAGACGCGTGTCACAGACTGGATTCGATCTTTGCTGGTACCTGCCAGCCTGGTCGGCTCTTTCCTCGCCGGCCTGCCGATATTCGCCCTTACCGGCTCGAGGCGAGATGCGTTGAATTTTTCTGTGTCGGTGTTCGCGGATACCGCGAGCGCGCTGATCGGCCTGAATCTCAAGGTCAAGGGCGAGCAACACTTGTGGTCACATCGTCCCGCCGTATTCATATTCAATCATCAGAGCAATGTCGACATGGTCATTATCGCTCGATTGCTGCGCCGCGATATCACCGGCGTCGGCAAGCGCGAGATTCGTGACATGCCCGTAATCGGTCGCGTCATGGAGGCCGCCGGTGTCGTTTTGATAGACCGCAGAAACTCTGCCAGCGCCATCGAAGCGATGAAACCACTCGTGGACGCCATGCGTGTCGAGGGCAAGTCGGTTTGTCTATCACCGGAGGGCACGCGTGCACCGACGATCCGGCTTGCGGATTTTAAGAAGGGTGCCTTCCATCTCGCGATGCAGGCGGGTGTTCCAATTGTGCCCATCGTCATACAGAACTCCGGCGACGTGCAGCCGAAAGGCGACATGCTTTATCACCCGGGCACTGTCGAGGTCGAAGTATTGCCGCCGGTCGATACCAGCAAATGGTCGGCGGACACGATCGACAAACACGTGGCCGACGTAAGGGCGATGTACCTGCGCGCACTGGAACAAGACCCTGATTCAAGAAAATCGCGGTCGCCCCGAGCTGTGCTAACCGACGTATCTGCAGGCGGAGCGCGTGAGTGAAGGTCAGCCCCTGGCCGACCAATGACACCGGGAACGTACTTGTTGTTCTGGATGCCGTGCACCGGGTAGAGCAGCAGCACCTGGAAGCATGGCTGGAGCGCGAGCGCAAAAAACAGGGATATTCCGGAACGGTCGAGCACGTGGTGCTTCCGCTGGCAGAATCCCCGGAAGATCTTCCCGCCGGAAAGTTATCCAGCGTCCCAAATGTGACTGACGAGACCCTTGTGGTGCCCGTGCGGGTTGTGTGGTTGAAGGGACTGGACGTCAAGGGAACAACGCCGAGGCTTCGGGACCTGTTGTTCGGCAGTCCAAGGCGCCCGGGGCCGATGAGGGCGCGGTACGTTCTGAAAAAGCATCCAATGCGCGCCAAGTGCATCACCGGCAGGCCGGCGACACTCAAAGAATTGCGGCAACGATTGCAGCATCGACTTGGCGCGACACCAGACCGGGATCAGCTGACCCGGTTCATCGCTGGTCAGGCAAGCATCGCGCTCGATATCGCGGAACGACGCTTGCGCGGCAGCCGCTACAAGGTTCCGCGGCACGTCGCTCATAACCTGAAATCACGCCGTGAATTCATCGATGCACTCGAGGATCTGAGCCGGCACACGGGCCGGTCAGTCGGCGACCTGCAGGCCGAGGCCGACGACATATTCAAGGAGTTGATCGCGATACCGCAGGCTTTTTGGCTGGACATGAGCTACCTGCTCAATCGCAAAATTTCTACCCTGGGCTACGACAAGGAGATAGTCGTAGATCCAACCAGCTTGCAGCGCGTTCGACAGATCAGCAAACAGCATCCCACGGCAATTTTGTGCACCCACAAGACGCATGTGGATTTCCCGGCCCTGAACAAGGTTATGTTCGAACATGATTTTCCGGCGCTGCACACGATGGGTGGCGTAAATATGGCTTTTGCCGGACTCGGTTTCCTTGCCCGCCGCGCCGGAGTTATTTTCATCAGACGCAGCTTTCAGGATGACCTGCTCTACAAGCTTATTTTGCGACAGTACATTGGCTACCTGATGGAAAAAAACTTTCCGCTGAGCTGGGCATTCGAAGGTACCCGTTCCAGAGTCGGTAAACTCATGCCACCGAAGTACGGGATTTTGAAATACGTTCTCGACGCGGCACATGCCAATGATGCAGGCAGCTTACATATCATCCCGGTTTCGCTGAACTACGACCTGATCAGCGATGTGCGCGACTATGCCAGGGAACAGTCTGGCCTGAAGAAGCGCCCGGAAAGCTTGCGCTGGTTCCTCGGCTATATGCGCAGCCTGAACAAGCCTATGGGTAAGATCTACATGAATTTTGGCGAGCCTGTCGTACTCGAGGAAGTGCCGCCAGGCGAAGACCGGCTTGCATGCGCCAAACTCGCTCTCAAGGTCGGCGTCGAGGCCAATCGGGTAACGCCGATAACGTTGGCGTCGCTGGCGACAATGCTGTTGCTCGGCAGTTCGCCGCGCGCATTGACACGTCACGAGCTGGCAATTGAGATCAAGGAAGTCGTGCTATGGGCCAATGCCCGGAAGATCAGGATTACCCACCATTTCGAGGTCGAAAACGAAGCGGAGCTGGCGGCGATGGCCCGGGTGCTGGTGAATAACGGAATGCTCACTCGTTATGACGACGGCCCCGAGGAGGTTTACGCGATCGCGCCCAAGCAACATGCCGTGGCGAATTACTACCGAAACACAACAATTCATCATTTTGTCACGAAGGCTATTGCAGAATTAGCGCTGCTCCGCGCCTCGACGTCACAAGAAGCTCCAATGCAGGCGTTCTGGCAAGAGGTAGATCGGCTTCGCGACCTGTTCAAATTCGAATTCTTCTACGCGCCGCGCGAAGAGTTTCATCATGAAGTCAGCGAGGAGCTGCGACGGTATGCCGATGACTGGGAAGACAGGCTGGCGCAGGAAGCCGAGTATGCGAGCAGGCTGCTGCGCGAATTTCGGCCGCTCGTCGCGCACGCCACATTGACCCAATTCGTGGAAGCGCACTATGTTGTCGCCGATGTCGCGGCCGTCACGCCGCCCGACAAGGCGCTCGATCGCGATGACTGCCTGCGACGGTGTTTTGCGTATGGCAGAGCAGCCTATCTGCGACGACGCATCAGTAGCGAGGCGTCGATCGGCAAACAATTATTTGAAAACGGCTATAAATGGATTGAGAATCGAGGTCTTGCCGAAGCGGGTGATGCCGAACTCACCGCGCGCCGGGTACAAACAAGTCAGGGTCTCCGCGAGCTGATGCATCGCCTGGAGCAGATAAAAGCGCTCGCGCTGCCCGTCTGAATAGGGAGTAGAACGTATGGATCAGTTAAGTCCGCAGGACGCCCAATTTCTGTACATGCAGTCAGAAGACAACCTGACGCACGTAACATCGATAGCCATTTTCGATCCGACGACGGTGCCGGATGGCGCCGTCGTTCGCTTCAAGGACATACTGGCTCATATCGAAGGGCGTCTGCACATGAGCCCGTTATTCAAGCGACGGCTCGTGCGTGTGCCACTCGAACTCGACTTTCCATACTGGGTCGACGACCAGAATTTCGACCTCGAGTACCACGTTCGGCACGGCCGACTCCCCAGACCGGGAGACTGGCGGCAATTCTGCATTCACATGGCACGCTATCACTCGCGGCCCCTGGATATGGACCGCCCGCTCTGGGAAATGTACGTTGTAGAGGGTCTCGACAATATTGAGTGGCTTCCCAAAGGCAGCTACGCCATTGCGGCCAAGATTCATCATGCCGCCGTCGACGGCACGGCGATCATCGATTTTTTTGGAGCGATGGCGGATATCGACAACAAGGGCACGCCCGCGATGCCGCTGAATATGGCGAAACTACGTCGCAGCCCGCAACCCAGTCTGCTGGATATGGCCGTTCGAGCGACCTGGCATACAATACGCTCCCCGATCGGCATGACCGACGCGGTCATGCGTGCCGTGCCAAGCCTTTACAACCTCGCGCAGAGCGCGCTGCGGTCGCAGAAAAAGGACAAGCATGGCGTGCCTGATACCCGCTTCAACGACGCCGTTTCAGCGCAAAAGATGTTCGACGCGAGGTCGTTCCCGCTGGCTGACCTGAAAGCCGTGCGTGAAGCCGTCCCGGGCTGCACGATCAACGATGTTGTCCTCGCGATATGCGGTGGCGGCCTGCGTTACTACCTGCAGCACCACGATGAGCTGCCTGATGATTCCCTCGTTGCCTGGGTGCCTATAAACGCCCGTCGAGGCGCTGCATCCGATGCAGATACGCCGGGCAATGACATTACCTCGATGACGACGCCGATCTGTACCGACATCGAGGATCCGATTGATCGCCTGATATGCGTCCACAATGCGACACAGGAAAGCAAGGCCGCGAAGGCCGGCATGTCGGCACGATTGATGACGGATCTCAGCAAGCACGTACCGGCATCAACCCTGGTGATGGCCAGCCGCCTGGTATTGCGCGCCAGCACGACAGTTCGCATGTGCAATCTGTTCATTTCGAACGTGCCGGGGCCGCAGATACCGCTGTACATGAACGGCGCTTGTCAGGTGGGCAGTTTTGGCATGGCGCCATTGGCCAACGGCATGGGCTTGTTCATCGCAACACCAAGTTACAACGGCCAGATGTCTTTCAATGTCACCTCAACACGAGAAATTTTGCCGGACATAGACTTTTTCGTTGACTGCCTCGAGCGCTCGTTGAAAGATCTGAAGAAGGCCGCCAAGCCGACCAGGAAGACCAGGAAGACCGGCGGCAAGAAAACTCCCACCAAGAAAAAAATCCGCGCCGTTAAAGCGTAGCTGCGCGGCAGTTGCTCAGGAACTGCACATGCACTGCCGCGGACTCCATGGGCCGTTCCAGCATCGGTACGTGTCCGGTCTCTTCTAACACAACGCAGTGATTGTTCGGAATTTGAGCTTTCAGCACATCGACACAGCTCACGTCGATGAGCCGGTCGTGGCGACCCCAAATGACCAGGGTTGGCGCCACAATGGCATGCAGCTGATCATTCAGAGGCCGTTCCTGCATTTCCTCAGCCATGGGCCAGAAGATTGCTTCCAGGAATAGTCGGTGCGCTATCAGGTCTTCACAGTACGGTTGCTTGATAAAGCCGGGCAGCGGCAGCGGCCTGTAAACTATGAACTTGAGCAGCCTGTCGAACTCTTCGGGCGACGAAACGGTCAGCAGGCTTTCGCCGTTTTCGGTCGCAATCTGCAGTTCGCTCTTGGTTTTGCCCAGAACGCCGGCGCTGTCGAGCAACGCGAGGCTCTGGATTCTATCGGCGTATGCAAGCACAAATTTCAGCGCAATGTATCCGCCCATCGAATTGCCGCCGAGATGAAACCTGTCGATTCCCATCGCATCGACAAATGCGAGCAGCCATCGCATCTGCGCATCCATGTGATAGTCCGCGTTCGGATCTCGCGCGTTATCGCCGAAGCCCGGCAGGTCCGGGACGATGACGCGGTAGTTTTTTCGCAGGCCGCGCGCGTACATCAGCCAGTTGTCCTTGTCGCCACTGAAGCCGTGTAGCAGGACCAGGACTTCGCCGGACTCCGGACCACCTAAAAGATACGGCCAGCGAGTGCCGTCGAACTCGACCGATCGCGTCCTGAGACCCATGATTCTGCGAGCTCCCAGCAACACGAGGCGCAGAAACTGTCGTGGAAATGCAAAACGGAATATGACGACGGCGACAATGAGTGCCGCCGCCGAAATCAGAATGTTGCTCATCAAATCAGCTGGCCCGTCGCGATACGCTGCTGCGCAGCCGCGGTTCCTGGTGATCCAGGCCGCGCAGGATTTCATCGAGTTTCCTGCTGATCTTCGTCTGCACGCGGATCATCTCGATCTTCGGCCAGGTTCCTTTCTCACCCATTTCGATCAGTTCGATGATCTCTTCGATCGATTTGTGCGCCAGTAACTTGAGCGGGTTAAACATACGTTTATCCGGCAGAATGTTGATATCACCAAAGTAGTCCTGATTGATGATGCTCAACGCCACATTTGTAACCTTGTTTATTGTGGGGTTCCACGCCAGCGGTCGCTCAAACAGCGATGCGCTGGCATTGATCCACTCGCGTGCAATCCGCCCGCTGGCAAGTTTTACAGTCGTAATTGGATCTCTTTTTCTCTTGGTGTCGGTGACAAACGGAAAAATATGCGGATTGATCTGGCTGACAATAAAATGATTCACGCCGTAGATGCGCGACAGGCGTTTTGCAGGCAGGTCGTCGCTCAACGAGCCGTCGACCCATCGCCGTGACGGCAGGTATGGCTGCTTTTGTCCCTGGTCGTTTTTAGCGGCAAGCGCGACCGGAGGATAGAAGCCGGGAACCGCGGCGGAGGCCATGACGGCTTCGCGGACATAGACGTTTGGTGTCGTGATCGAATTCAGCAAGCGCGATGTCTGGTGCTTTTCGGCGGCTGCAATCGATACATTCAGATGTCGGCCCGTCAGCTCAAAAGCTTCCTGAAACGTCACATCCGGTATCAGCCGATTGAGTGCCTCCTGAACGTCTTCCGTTTTCGCGACTTCCGGCCGGAATGCCTCAAAACGCCTGAACAGTCCCTCATCGCGTTGCATTTCCTGCGCGAGGTTCTCTGGTTTGAGCATGTCTTCCAGGTCCTCGTCGTCGTGTACACCGACCAGGCTGCCCACCACCGCGCCGCCGCTGCTGCCCGACAGCACGCCTGGCAGCACTCCCTCCAGCCACAGCGCCTTGACGACGCCGATGTGGAAGAACAACAGCGAACCAGCGCCGCTCATCATGAGCGCTGAGCAACCGTAGCAGTGCTGAGCACGACGGAAGAAATCCAGCCTTTCATCCATTGGTATGTCATCGGCCTCGGAACTGGCAAGCATTTCCAGAGCGTCAACGACTTCGTCGACATAGTCCACGATGAGCTTCTTGGTGCTGAATTTCGCCTTGCCGTAAAGGGCCGAGCTACCCATGCCATCGATATTGCCGTGAAGGCCCTCGTTGAGCGCGAATAACACGGCGGCGTGGTCCTTTTTCGCCCTCAATCGGCGCAAGCGCCGCAAACGTCGGCGAATAGACGTGTAGTCAAAGTGCTTCGATTCGTCGGATTTTATCCATTGCATTACGCCGGATTTCTTGTCGTGCGCTTTAGCTGCGGCTTTCCACTCGTCGTAGGTGCGCGCTTCCGCCATATCCGCCTCAAGGCGTTTCGTCGCTGAAAATATCATGTCTGATCTGCGCTCGTGCTGCCCTTATCTGGACCAGCATACACGCTAAAGTATTGCAAAAAGAGCCGATCAGTCGCTTTTTTGATAGCAGAATATCCCTATATTTCTGGCCACGCCCCCGGTGTACATTGAGGTACGGATTCAGCGCCGGGCCTGAACGGCCATGGCCGGAGGCAAGAGACCGATGACCAACAGGAAATTGCTGGCTGCGATGCCGGATAGCCTGACAGCGATCGTCGAAAGCGGCTACGCCATCTGGGCGAGCGACGACGTTGACGCCAAGCTGCGCGCCCGTTTTGACAGCAAGCGCATACCCGTTGTTGGCGTTCGTCACGTCAGGGTCTGGGGACTGCAGGTCGACGACGAACGGGTTCTTCCGGGCCGCGAGCGTACGCAGATACAGGACGAGGAAATATGGGAGGTCAACCTCGAGGCGAAAAATGGTTCGCGATACGAAGTTGAATCAAAGCTGCTGAAGCCGGCGTAACGCCCGCGCTCCGTTTATCCCCGGAAACTTATCGGACCGATATTGGGTTGCTGAATAAGCAAATCAAAATATTGTTTTGCGCCAGCTAACCAGGGCGTCCGCAAGCCGGTGCCGATCTTTGGCTTTCGCCAACGGCTGCTTCTCATGCCTGGAAAACATTCCATCGGCCTCACGAAGCATATCGTCAATAGAACCATACTTATTTGCGTCGTATTCGACGCAGCCAACGAATATCGACAAGGCACCATCGCTGCCATCGTAGTGCAGCGAGCCTTTCGCATCGGCGCACAAGCGATTGATCGCCAGCGTATCATCAAAAGCCTCATCTTCCTTGAGCAGCACACAAAAGTGGTAACCCCCTAAATGCGCTATCGACTGTGCAACAGGAAAGTGTTCTCGGAGAAGCTCTGCAAAGATTGTCCCCGGTTTTTGCAGATCAGAGCCACCCGCTGACACAAAGACTTCGCTGATATCGAATAACAGCATTGACAGCTTGCACGCTTCGGCGCCCTTGCCCAGGCACCTTGCTCCCGTGAGCATTTGCGAATGGCGATTGGCCAACCCGGTCTCGGTGTCGGCGCTGCCGATAATCTCACCGACGACCATGTCCGCCAGGTTTTTCAGCATGGTTTTTTCGTCATCGCCAAGCTGACGCGGGACCCGGTCGATGATGCACAGCGTGCCGAGTTTGTGACCGTTTGGCGCCTCGAGCGGCGCTCCGGCGTAGAAGCGGATACGTGGCTGCTCGGCTACCAACGGGTTATCCCGGAACCGGGGGTCGTCGCGCGCATCCGGCACCTCTAGAATGTCGTCGTCCAGTATCGCGTGGGCGCAAAAAGAAATATCGCGGCTTGTCTCTTTTACACTCAGCCCTTCGGCCGATTTGAACCACTGCCGGGATTCATCCACCAAACTGATCAGCACAATCGGCATATCGAAGATTCGCGCCGTGATTCGCGTGTAGCGATCGAATCGATCGTCACGGGGCGTGTCGAGGATATTCAGGCTGCGTAGCGTGGCGACCCTGGCAGCATCATTGCTGGGTAATTCCGGCACTTGCATAACGACCTCCCGCTTTAATCGACAGCCTATCGTCAAGTTTAGACCTTTCTAAGGCAGACAGCAGAGAAATCGGCAAAAAAGCCGGTTTGTCGAGCTGTGACGGGCCGTCAACCCGGGCTCCGGCTCAGGGTGACAAATGCGACGACGCCCGGAAACGAACGCTGGACGTAATCGAGAAACGTCTCCAGACCTCACCGGACGACGCACGCGCGGTTCAAGGTCCTCCTGCCCGCAGACTGACGTCGTGAACAGTTACGTCTGTGATAGGCTGTTGCCGGCCGAAAGAGGATAAACAATGAGCAGAAACAGAATGATTTCGACCCGGTGGCTGCTTGTCCTGGTGATAGTGCTGACGAGTTTGTTGCAGGCTTGTGCAGGATTGCGGCCAGGCTATGAAACGCCTACGGTCACGATTAACTCGTTCCGTGCCTTGCCTTCGCAGGGTGCCCTGCCGAACTTTGAAATCGGTCTGCATGTCGTCAACCCGAACCGTGAGGCCCTCAAACTCCGTGGCGTCTCTTATACCGTCAGCCTGGGTGGCCATGAATTGATCAAGGGCGTGGGCAACGAACTGCCCGTTATCGAAGCATATGGAGAAGGCAGTCTTACGCTTACGGCGTCGCCAAACCTGTTCGCGGGAATTCGGCTGGTCACGGACCTGATGAGCTCGGCCAATGAAAAAGTCCCCTACAAGCTGGAGGCAAAGCTCGACGTCGGCAGGATCCAGCCGTCTATCCGGGTCAGTGACTCCGGAGAAATATCGCTTCGGCCGTCCGCCCGCCAGTAAGGTCATATAATTGACCCGTGGGTGCCCTGATACACATGGATACAGACAAAGCGCGCCAACTTCGTCATTATTAAGCATAGACCGGTTCGTACTGCAAAAACTATGAGTCAATTCGTGGAGCGCCACGCAGGAGCGCTTCAACTCTTCTTTGTCATCGCTGTAATCGGGATGGCGCTGCTGCTATCGATTAGCTTGAGGCCCGACACGTCGGGACCGAGCGCGGCTGCCCGTCCGACCAACACTGTCGTTTCGATTGTCACGCCGGTCGCGACCCCTTTTCGGCCTTCGGTACGACTGAATGGCGTTGTGCAAGCGCGAACGGTAACGCGAGTAATTCCGCAGGTCACAGGGCGCGTCATCAAAGTCTCTCCGGCGTTTCGTCCCGGCGCCAGTGTTGCAAGGGGCGAGGTACTCTTTGTAATCGATCCTTCGGACTACGAGTTGGCGATCGAGCGCACGCTCGCTGAAATAGAGTCGGCACGCAGTGAGCTGACGCGACTCGAAGCAGAGGCCGCGGCAGAGCGCGAAATCTGGCGGGGCCAGTTTCCAAATCGTCAGATTCCGGATCTGATCGCCCGAGTACCACAGATCGCCGCAGCAAAAGCCCGGATACACAGCGGCGAAGCCGCGCGACAGGCCGCGGAGCTCGCGCTCAGTCGCACCACCGTGCGCGCCCCATTCGACGCGCGCGTTCTGGAAACTGAGCTCGACGTTGGCCAGGTCGTGGGCAGCACCGCGGCGCTCGGGTCCATGTTCTCGATCGACAGCCTGGAAATAGTCGTGCCGGTCTCGGCGGAGCAGCGCGGACTAATCGGCCCGCTCAACGGTCAGCGCGTTTCGATTATGACGCCTGCCGCGAGCGAAGGCGTTGTCGCAGGAAAACTCGTTCGCGCAGCCGCAGCCCTCGATGAGCGAACGCGCCTTGGCACGCTCTACGTGGCGACCGAGAGTCCCGATTTGTTGACTGTCGGCGAATTCGTCACGGTCGAGATCAATGGTGAGGACGCAGCCGATTCTTATCGCCTGCCGGCTACCGCATTGACCTCACGCGATCGACTCTGGGTCGTTGAAGACGGCCGCCTCGCCGGGCGCACGGTCCAAGTATTAGGTCGCGAGGGAGAGATGGCAGTCGTCAGGGTATTCGATGACGCCGACGGCGTCGTCACCGTACCGCCGGCAAACGCTCGCGACGGTCTGTCCGTCAGTCCTCGTGGACCCGGCGCGCTCGCTACCGTCGATAACGGCGCAAACTGAAGCCACCATGACCGGACCGCATCGCGAAATGAGCCGTGGCCTCATCCTCAGGTTTATCCAGAACCCCGTGGCGGCAAACCTGTTGATGGTGGTCCTGCTCGTTGGCGGCGCGATCTCTGCCTCTCGCCTGCAGTCGCAGGTGTTCCCGACGATTTCCCCGGGCACGGTTACGGTGACAGTGCCGTTTCCTGGCGCCACACCGGCCGAGGTTGAGGAAAGTATCACGCGTCGTGTAGAGGAAGCCGTGCTCGGTATCGATGGCGTGAAGCGCGTTAACTCAACCGCGTCTGAAAACGTCGGCACAGTCGTCATTGAGACCAACGATTTCGCGGATCGCCAGCTTGTGAAGGACGATGTCGAATCGGCGGTCGATCGGCTCAGCGACTTCCCGCCCGAGAACGCCGAAAAACCGGTCGTTGTTGCGCCCAAACCAACCGGTGGCGTCGTTACGCTGGCAGTGGTTGGCGATGTAGGGCCGCTCGCACTGCGTCGCGCCGCCGAGGAGATCGAACGCGATCTCCTGACGCAGCCCGGCGTGTCGCTCGTGTCACTGAGCGGCGATCGCGATTACGAAATCTCGATCGAGGTCAGTGAAGCCACGCTCCGCCGCTACGACATGACTTTCGGTGACGTCGCCGCTGCTGTGCGACAGTCTTCGCTCGACCTTGCCGGCGGCTCGATCGCGTCCGATTCGGGCGAGGTTCTGCTGCGCACCAACAAGAAGCGGCAAACGGGTGCTGCGTTCGAAACGATAATCGTGCGTACTCTGCCGGATGGTTCGGTAATTACGCTGGCGGACGTCGCGGAGGTACGTGATGGTTTCGTGCGAGAGCAGCTTATAAACCTGTATAACGGCCGCCCTGCGGTGTTTGTCGACGTCAAACGTGCTGAAGCCGAAGACGTACTTGAGGTTAAGGCAGCCGTCGATGTTTTCCTCGCCGGTTACACGCCACCGCCTGGCATCGACCTTGTCGAGTTCCGTGACGAAACCAGGCTGCTTCGCGAGCGCGTCAACCTGCTGCTTAGGAATGGTTTGTTCGGGTTTGCGCTGGTGTTCACTTTTCTTGTGCTCATGCTCGACCTCAAGCTCGCAGTCTGGGTGAGCACCGGCATTGCGACCGCGTTCATGGGAGGATTCCTGCTGTTTGGTGCACTCGGCGTAACCATCACGATGATTTCGTTGTTTGGTCTGATCATCGTGCTCGGTCTCGTGGTCGATGATGCCATCGTTATAGGCGAGAATATTGACTCGGAACGTCAGCATGGCTGGAGCGGCGAAATAGCCGCCAATCGCGGCGCGCATGGCGTCATGGCTCCCGTCATTGTCGGTGTACTGACGTCTGTAGCTGCGTTTGCGCCACTGCTCGTGACGGGCGGCACCTTCGGCGACGTAACACGTGCCATTCCGCTGGTCGTTATCAGCGTGCTGCTCATGTCGATGATCGAAGCTTTCTGCATACTGCCATCACATCTTAGCCACGGTGGCACCTGGTCCCGCGGTCTGATCGCAACGATCCAGCAACGTGTCGCCGCTACTGTCGCCAGAATCCGTGACAACCTGGTCGAGCCCGGGGTCGCGTTCGCTGCGCGCTGGCGCTACGCAACCGTCGCTATTGCCATCGCGTTTTTTATTCTCTGCATCAGCCTGGTGCAAAACGGCCAGGTACGCTTTATTTTCTTTCCGCAGATCGAAGGCAATAACATTTCGGCATCGGTGACGATGCCTGAAGGTACGCCATTCGAGCGCACCGATGCCGCCGTGCGGCGTATCACTGCGGCCGCTGCCGAGGTTGCAGAAGCGGTGCGCCAGGAGAGCGGCGAAGAAATTTTCGTATCGATAACATCGACGAGCGGCGGCAACGCGGCGCAGGGCGTTGGGCCCGGCGCTCAAAGCGGGTTCGGAACATCCGAAAATATCGGCCAGGTCCGCATCGAGCTGACGCCATTCGGCCAACGGCGCATGCCCGCGGCCGAAATCGAGCGCCGCTGGCGTACAGCAGTCGGTGATATCGAGGGCGCCGAACGCGTGACCGTTTCCTCGACCATCACACGCTTTGGTGACGACGTTGATTTCGAGCTCGCGCATCAGGACGAGGCCCAGCTCATCGCGGCCGCCGAAAGTATGAAAGTGCGTCTGCGGCAGATTGACGGTGTGAACGAGATCGAGGATAGTTTCGATCTGGGCAAGCGGCAGCTTGTATTCGAGCTGACGCCGGCCGGCAGCGCGGCTGGTCTGCGTCCGGCCGATGTTGCCGTCCAGGTGCGCCAGGGATTTTTCGGTGAGGAGGTGCAGCGCATCCAGCGTGGCCGCGAGGAAATCCGTGTCTATGTGCGGTATCCGGAGTCGACGCGTGCCAACCTCGAGTCGCTCGACGATTTTCGCGTGCGCTTGCCAAACGGTGATCGTGCACCGTTGCTAACCGTCGCGAGCGTTGAAGAGAGTCGCGCTTACTCGTCGATTGAGCGCATCGACGGACGACGCGTCGTCTCGGTGAGCGCGAACGTCGATGAAGCGGCCTCGACACCCAACATTGCCAATGCGGAAATTTTGGCATCGGTGATGCCTGAGCTCGAGCGGAATTTTCCCGGTCTGCGTTGGGTGCAAGCCGGGTCGACTCGCGAGCAGAATGAAGATCTCGCCGACATCGGCAGCGCGTTTGTCATTGTGTTGTTAATCATCTACGCAATGATTGCCACGCAGCTCCGCTCTTACCTGCAGCCTGTTGCGATTCTCGTCTCGATTCCGCTCGGCGTGGCAGGCGCAATCCTTGGCCACCTGGTACTCGGCTTTCCGTTATCGTTTATCTCGATCTTCGGCATCGTTGCTCTCGCAGGCGTCGCCGTGAACGCCTCGGTCGTGCTTGTGGATTTGTACAATCGGCGCCGCAGAGAGGGCCTTGAGCCTATCGAGGCCGCAGCCTCTGCGGCGGCGCGACGATTCCGCCCGATTGTGCTCACAACGCTGACGACCGCTATGGGCCTCACACCGCTGTTGTTTGAGAAGAGCCCGCAGGCGCAGTTCCTGATACCGATGGGGGTCAGCCTGGGCTTCGGCATCCTGGTGTCGGGCTTTATGGTGCTCTTCGTCACGCCTTCCGTGGCTGTGATCATCGAGGATCTGCGCGGCACGCGCGCTGCTGAAGAACTTGCCGCCGAGTCCGTTCCCGGCTAGTCGTCAAATTTCTTTTTCAGAGCATCAGCCAGAAACTGCCCGGTGCTGTTATACGGATCGCAGTCTTCACCATAGGACTCGTCGATCTGCAACGACGTTACATCGATCGTCTCGATAACAGGCTGTTTGCGATCGCGAAGTTTTTCAATTTCCGCCCGGGTCTTCGCCAGTCGTGCGTGCGCGTGATGCGTCGCTTTGTGTTCGCTTGACATAATACTGATTCACCCACCTTTTACTACTATGTCATCGTATGCCCGAATACTGCCGCTGGGAATGTTCCTCGTCGGACCACAGCTACCGTCTGTCAGGTTATCGCCTGCAATCGCCGCAAATCGACCGCCTGCCGCGAAATCAACAATGTGACGCCGTTCCGCTTGGCACCAAGACCCGGCTCAGCGTTTTTCATACGTGCTGCTGCTAGTGTTGCAGTTCACAACGGAGGAACTGAGCGATGGGCTTACTGGCCAAACTCAACGGAAATCCCAGGACTGCTACAAAAACCACGAAGATCAAATACCGCGGTGTCCAGGTTGTCGTAGACAAAAATGATTGTTGCCAGGCTGCGCTGCCCATTGCGGACAAGCGATTCCTCATCGAACAAATACCGAAGCTACCGCTGGCCGACTGCGATGCGGCGCGGTGCAACTGCGCCTACGAGCGCTTTGATGACCGGCGAGCTGATTTCAGACGGGCATCGGACGTCGCATTTGACATGGCCAGCCAGCTTCACGACGACGACAGTCGGTCGAGCACATCATCCGGGCGGCGCGGCAGCGACTGACTTTTGCTGCAGATAGGCTTCCCGGACAACCTCCGCTCCGTACCTGCGTTCCAGCGATCGAATTGCGAAGTGTCCGCGTGCCATATCCTGGAAGTGAGAGATGAATATCGTGTTCACGAGTCCGCCACCGATTGCCCCAATGACAGGAATCGTCTGTGCCATTGCTTTTTGCGTGACAACAACGCCGAACCGACTGGCCAGAGCTGAAATCAGGCGCACCAGTGCCGGTGCGCTTTTACTGCCCATGCCGTGGGCCACAACGTACTGCAGCGCGTCGGTCACCGCCTTACTCATGGCGACACGTACGCCATAGTAGGACGTCTCGGCGGCGTCATCTTTATCCGACGTGCGACTCCCCATCGCGAAGACCTGCATGCAATTCATGATGGTTTCCGGATCCTGTGGTGATTCCCCTTCCGCGCGCGCAATGTCGGCGATCGATCGAAACATGATGCCGGTCGTCAGCGGCAGTTCGACAATCAGCGTCTCGAGGCCAAAAAAGCCGGCGACGGCGCCCGTGGTCATCGCGGCGGCCGTGTGTAATCGGGGACTTGCGGGTGCCTGCTCCTCGGTTTTGATGCTGCGCATGGAACTCTGCAGTACAAACTCGATCGCCCTGTGAGTCGATTTGCTGACGGCTTCGACGATCACATCGGGCGCCCGCTTGCCGAGTTCCCGCGTCACGGCCTCCACGGGCATGCCGACCGCAGAGCTGATCCGTATTGCCAGCGACGGATTCTCAAGCGTCGCGTAGGCATCTTTGAGCGTCGCCAGCTCGCTTTTGGTCAGCTCCATGAGTCCTTAAATGAGTGCGGATCAGCGAGGCATTATGACTTCGCTTGTCGCGATAACCAATGAAAATTCCTGCGGCACTGAGTCCGCGGCGCTGCAGACCGGCAGCGTTACTTTTTTCTTGTCCAATCGAACACTTTAATTGCCCTAAAGTCGTTTTCTGGCCAATTATCGAATATGGGATTCCTGGCCCAAATGTATGACTGACGTGGCTTCCAGCCCGATTGGCCCTTCTAAACTGTTAACTTGGACAACAAAAGCAGGTGGCGACGTTTTGTAAGATACGACACCTGTTCAACAGATCCAATATCTGACATGAAACGCAAATTGACAGCGCTATCTATCGGCCTGGTCGGACTCGGGACTGCGCCGCTGTGCATCGCAGAAGGGACCATCGCCGGCACCGATATCGATAATACGGCCGCCGTCAGCTATGAGGTCGGCGGCACGCCGCAAACGACGAACTCCAACACGGTCACGTTGACCGTGGCAGAGGTACTGGATGTCGATGTCACGCT
>JABDOQ010000109.1 GCA_013043165.1 Woeseiaceae bacterium
ATTTATTCGTTGGATCGGGCCATCCCACACATTGGGCATTTGCGGTTAGATCGTATTCACAACGACACCCTCGCTCAGTATCGCCGGGCCCGTCGCGCAGACGGTGTTTCAGCCGGCACAATCAACAAGGAATTGAGCTGCATTCGACGCATCTTGAACCTCGCCGCCAGAGTCTGGCGGCACGACAACGGTATGTCGTGGCTGGATGCGCCGCCGCTGATTGAGATGGAGCAGGGTCCGGTAAGGAAACCTTATCCACTGAGTTGGGAAGAGCAGGATTGCTTGTTCAGGGAGTTGCCGGCACATCTGCAGCGCATTGCGTTGTACAAGGTGAATACCGGCTGCAGGAAGCAGGAGGTATTGCAGCTTAGATGGAACTGGGAAGTGCAGGTCCCCGAGCTCAATACCAGTGTGTTCATCCTGCCCATAACAGAGCAGTTTCAGACCAAGAACAGTCAGGAACGGGTCGTGGTGCTGAACTCCATTGCTCGTCGCGTCGTCGACGAGCAGCGGGACAAGCATGCGGAGTTTGTGTTCACGTATCGGGGCAACCCGGTGAAAAGCATTCTCAACTCCGCATGGAAGCGCGCCAGAACACGGGCCGGATTGCCTAGTGTTAGAGCACATGACCTCCGTCATACGTACGGGCATAGGCTGCGTGCAGCGGGTGTGAGTTTTGAAGATCGTCAGGATCTGTTGGGGCACAAGTCCGATCGAATGACGACACACTACTCGGCACCCGACATTGCACGGCTCATCGAAGCTGCGGAAAAAGTGTGTGTGCGAAGGCCCAATACGGTGCTGCGAATTGCCCCTCACGCAAATCTCACGCAAAAAAAGACAGTGGTCGGAACGGCGTAGGAGGACCGTTTGTAACGCTCTGAAGTATAAGGGGAAAAATGGCGCGCCCGACAGGATTCGAACCTGTGACCCCTGCCTTCGGAGGGCGAAAGGCCGCACCGTAACCTTCTGTTTTTAAACAACTTGGAGGGCGTTCGTGGATTCTCTAAGTGGCAGTAGATGCTCGTTTGTGCTCGATCGCGTCTAATCAGAAGTGGCAAATTTAAGGCAGGCATTTCTCGTCAACTCTCTGCGTGTCGCAAAGCGCTGCCGCCAAACGTATGTTGTACACTAAATACCGGCCCGTCGGACGAGTTGTATTCAACGAGTGGAAATGAACCCGAAGGCGACGTACAGCGTGATCGGCTCGAACGTACACGTTTTGATGATTGGGTAGATTGTCAGCTTCCCAATTCTCGGACCCAAGTTGACCAGATCTGTAACCGCTTGATATTCGTGGTCTTCTGACCACCGGTTTCAAAGAGTTAGATGACCCAAAAGTAACCAACTGATTCCACCGAGCTTTCTGAGTATCCTCAGTTTTGCTCTCACAATAGACTCTGCACCCGATGCCATTGGTGAGATGTGGCGGATCGACTGTGTGGGATTCCGTACAACTTACGTCGTCCGCAGTTACAGCTGCAATGCTGCAGCATGTAGTGATGCGACATAGGGCGAGACTAGCAACGCCAGAAGCACCATCGAGTAAAGTTGCCCGGTTCTTATATCGTAGAGTCGTCGTAGCCGTCCCCAGGGCGTCTTGAACAGAAAGTGGCCGATCACGATTTCAGCGCCAAGCGCCGAGATTGACCAAGCTAAACCAATGCCGTAAAGGAGCTGCACGTCGACGATGTCATGGCCAGTAACAAAAAGTAAGGTCAAACCATAAATCGTCGCGATCATCATCAAAGCGTCCAGCACGTGCGTCGCGTACCTGCCGATTCTGTCTTCCAGGAACGAGCCCCCCAAGGCAGCGATAAAGGCCGCTGCAAACAAAAATGATGCCCAAGTCGCGATTGCACCAAACAGGATCTCAGGTGTCATGTCGTCGTCTCTCTGCTACGCAATCGCAACACTTTACCGGCCAGCGGTCGCGGTCCCATTTGATTTTTAGGGTGAGCTTCTTTGATTTTCATTTCTTGTCAATCTCATGTTGCTTTGGCTGACCGAAATTTGCTCGATACCCAGAGCCTGAACTGTCGCAGATCGGCTGGCAGCACATAGGCCGCCGGTACAACCAGCAGGGTCAGTAAAGTTGACGAGGACAAACCACCAATGATGATGAAGCCCATGGAATTTCTCCACTCCGCACCATCAGATGTCGTGAGCGCAACCGGCAACATCGCGAATACTGCTGCAAATGCCGTCATAAGAACCGGACGGAGCCGCTCGGGCCCGGCATGCATGATTGCATCCTCGAGGCCTGCTCCTTCCGCGACAAGCTGATTGGCCCGATCGACGAGTAGAATTCCGTTTTTCATCACGATGCCCATTAGCGCGATAAGGCCGATCTGGGCGAACATCGACATTTCCTGGTCGGCGAAATACAGCGCCGCAAACGCACCGGAAAAGCTCAAGGGTGCCGTCAGCATAATGACCAGCGGCTGTGCAAACCGGTCGAACTGACTGGCCAGTACCATATAAAGTGCGATGAGCGCCAACATGAATGCAAACGCGATGACTGTTTTCGTCTCGCTCAAACGGCGTGCCATGCCCTCGAACGTTGATGTCATGCCAGCTGGGAGCGGTTGCGCAACGATCAGTTCGTCGAGCGCTTCTATTGACTCGCCCAGCGCCATGCCAACACCGGAATTCGCCAGAATAGAGATCTTGCGGGCACGATCCTGACGATCAATTTGCGCGGGGCCCGTGGCGATCCTGAGATCAGCCAAGCTTCTGAGATCTATGAGTGCGCCGGTCGCCGATCGAACCTGAACCTGCTCGAGCTGTCGGAGATTCTGTCGCTGCGGTTCCTCCAGACGGACGCGTACGTCATAGCGTTTGCCACCAGACTCGAAAGTCCCCGCATCAATGCCGCCAATCATGACTCTGCTGGTCGTTGCGAGATCTCGAGCGGAGACACCGAGATCTCCAGCACGAAGCCTGTCTACGACGATCTGTAACTCGGGGCGACCGAATTCATACGTAGACCTAACATCGACAAATGCGCCGCTTTCTCGCATGGCTGTCATCAACGGCTCTACATAGGCGTTGATCTCATCCAGATCTGAGCCGCGAACAACGTACTCGATATCCGCCGTCGAGAGGCCGCCGCCCGATATCCACGGAACCTCAATTAGCGAACTCTTCATTGCCATCGGCACGGCCTCGGCAAGCGCAGCTCTCGCGAGATCTATAATCTCGAACTGACTAAGAGAACGTTCTTGTTTCGGTGTTAACAAAACATAGAGGTCAAGCTGATTCACTTTAGCCTGACGTCCGGACCCGGCCGTAACGAAGATATCTACGACCTCCGGCACGCCCGACAACGCGTCCTGAATTCTGGCTGCCGCCAGCCTGGATTCTCCAATGCCATGGCCGATCGGAAGCTCGATGGCCCCTTGAAACTCACTGCGATCGGCTTTGGACGTAAAGCCACTTGGGATCTGGCCCGCAAACCATCCGCCAACGATGAGGCTGCCAAATGCCGCGATGAGAACGAGATAGCGATAGCGAATAGCGTAGTGGATCAAGCTGCCATAGCCTGTTTCCAGGCGGACATGAAAAGCCTCTATCGGCCTCAGGATCTTCCAGTGCGAGGACACGGGTTTGAGGAAGCGGGCAGACAGCATTGGTGTCAGTGTCAGCGCAACCAACAACGAGACAGACACGGAGAATACGATGGCGAGACCGTATTGGAGAAAAAACCGGCCAACGACCCCGGACATGAATGCAATCGGGACAAATACTGCAAGCGTGGCGAAAGTGGCAGCGAACACGGCAAGGCCGACGCGATGTGTGCCTGTCGATGCTGCCTCGAACGGCTCAACACCCTTGTCCACATCGCGCTGAATACTTTCGATGACGACGATTGCATCGTCCACCAGCAGACCGATCGCAACCGTTAACGCGAGAAGTGTGAGCATGTTGATGGTGAAGCCAAAAACATAAAACATGAAGAACGTGGCAATCAAAGACGCCGGTATCGCCGTCGCAACAATAAGCGTCGCTTGCCAACTAAGCAGGAAGAAGTAAGTAATCAGCACGACTAACGCCACAGCAATCAACAGATCTTTCAGGACATCGCTGATCGACGACTCAATAAACCGTGAAATGTCTCTCGCAATAACAATATCAACGCCTGTGGGAGCAATTGACCTGAGTTTTTCGACCTCGGCTTTTACTGCGTGTGCCACCTCAACCGTGTTTCTGCCGGATTGGCGGCGAACGTCAAGCGAAATGCCAGGCCTGCCGTTGAGTTGGGCGAATGTACGCTCGTCCTGAAGCCCGTCTTCAACGCGCGCAAAATCGCGGATGCGGGTCGGTGGCTGGCCCGCATTGAACCGGACCACGAGATTCCTGAAGTCCTCGGCTATCAAGGCCTCGGCAATCGTCTTGACCCCAAACTCGCGCGTGCTCCCGTCTATTTCAAGTCGCCCTCCGGGAATTTCAATATGCTCCGAACTGATAGCGTTGACGACCTCGGCAGCCGTGACACCATGTGCGCGCATTCGGCTTGCATCAAGCCAGATTCGCATTTCGCGCTCGCGTCCACCAACGAGCGTCACAGAGCCGACGCCCGGTACACGTTGCACGGCTTCTTTCACTACCTCATCGGCGAAGGTGGTGAGCTCACCAATAGCCATGTCGCTCGCGATTACGATCGAGAGAATTGGCGCCGCGTCAGGATCCACTTTGTCCACGATTGGCTGATCAACATCGATCGGTAGGTTTTGCTGCGCAAGCGCGGTCTTATCCCGTACATCCTGTGCTTTTACGTCAACGTCTTCATCAAGCTCGAACTCGATATTGACCTGGGAGTAACCTTCTGAGCTGACCGAACGAAGTTGCTTAACGCCGGAGATGTTATTGACGTTCTCTTCGATGACGTCCGTCACCTCTGTTTCGATCGTGTCAGGGCCCGCGCCCTCGAGTGTTGTTATTACAGAAACGTAAGGAAATTCCACATTCGGAAAAAGATCGATACCTAATCGGCCAAGTGATATCCAGCCGAGCACGACCAGGCCGCCGATAGTCATCACCGCGAGAACAGGGCGGCGAATTGAGGTATCAGCGATCCGCATCGTGGATGCTCGGTATCAGATCACCGTCGGTCAATCGGATAAGGTCAGGGCCAACGAGTATCGATTCGTGTTCGCCCAGCCCGGACAGTATTTCAACTTTTCGCGGATCGTATTCGCGAAGTACGACAGGCCGCGCTTGGGCAATTCCATCTTCAAGCAGGAATACATACGGATCGCCGGATCGGTCCAGAATGGCGTCCTGCTCCAGCAGCATTGCGGTCCGCTCAGGAGGATGAATGTCGGCCTGCACGAATAGTCCCGGCTTGATTCGATAATCATCGTTGGCCAGCCCAAATCGCACCTCTACGGTTCGTGACCGCATGTCGACCTTATCGTTGATCGCATAAATCTCAGCTTGAAACAAACCGTCCATGCCACCGATGAAAATGTCGCCGGGTGTGCCAATACTCAATCTCGTTATATAGATCTCGGGGACACGCACAACGGCAACGACGATCTTGATTTCCTGTAGTTGCAATACCGAACTATCTGCGCCAAAGGTCTGCGCTGATTTGTACGTCCCTTCATCAGCGTTGCGGCCCGTGACGACTCCGTCGTACGGGGCCCGGACAGTAGTATCTGCAAGGCGTTGCGCGGCTTGTGCCAGCCTGGCCTCAGCAACACCGGCCTCCGCTTTCGCTGCCTTCAGCGAGTTCGCAGCCGTGTCGAGCTGTGCCTGTGAGATGAATTCCTTGCCAAGCAAGTCGATGGCCCGCTCGTAGTCCAGGCGTGCCTGCTCGGCGCGCGCCTCGGCCGCCGTGAGTTCTGCACGGGCTAATTGCTCGCTGATTTCATAGTCGTTTTTTCTGGTCTGAAAAAGTGGCTGACCTTTTTTCACCCGATCGCCAACTCTGACAAATACGCGCTCGACAATACCGGGCGTAACGACACCAATATTACTGGTCTGGGCCGCCCCAATCGTTCCTGTACCTGTGATGGACTCGCGGATTTCTCGTATTTCCGGGCGCAGCGTTTGTAATCGAAATTGCAACACCGTCGCCGGGGGCGTACCGCCAACCTCGTCATCGTGCGAACCACTGCAGCCAGCGGCAAACAACCCGGATAACAAGACGAAAGTGGCAAATAAACTCGATCTGCAGTCGAAAAGACGCGCCCGTATCGAGGGGATGATTATGGAAAAATGGCTCAAAGTCTAGCCTTCCGTAAATTCTGTTATTAGAATCGCTTTAAGATACCTAGAATACTGTATTCATGGAAATAGAAAAGCAAGGAAATATACCGAAAGACCTCAGCCACAGTCTGGGATTCCTGGTGCACGATGTCGCTCGCCTCATGCGGCGTGCGTTCGATCGACGCGTAAAGCACCTCGGTCTGACCCGTTCGCAATGGTTTGTGATTGCACACCTGTATAGGAACGACGGCCGAACTCAACGTCATCTGGCCGACGAGTTGGAAGTGCAACGGGCGCCATTGAGCAAGTTGCTGGATCGCTTGGAGGCCGGTGGATGGGTCGAGCGGCGTGCAGATCCTGATGACCGGCGGGCAAATCGCATCTACATAACGGAAAAGATCAACCCGTTGATGGCGGAAGGGATCACAGTCGGGAAAGATCTTACGGATGATATCTTCTCGGGCATCGGCGAAGGTGTTCGGGCAGAGTTTCTAACCATCCTGGCTCACGTGAAAGCCAAGCTAATTGAGATCGAACAGCGTGGAGCTTCGAGCGATGGGCGCAAAGGTTCCAACTGATTTGAGTGTCATTATTGGAGCCACTTAACGGAATCAATGAAAATTGGCCTCGTGTCCTTCCCAATGATTCGTCCATGTCCATTTTGTCGGCAGCGCCAGGATTCCAATTTGCCACTCACAGGCTTGCAGTCCATTCAAAACGAGACTAGACTGCACAGTCTAAATTAGACTAGACTGTACAGTCGATATCGCAGGGCGTGAACCGTGAAATTCAACCGAGAGTCCGCAAAAACCGAAAGCCGCCAGCGCTTGATTGATGCCGCCACGGAGGCCTTTATGGAAGAAGGCTACAGCGCTAGCATTGATCGAATCGCAGAACGCGCAGGGGTTGCCCGCCAAACTGTTTACAACCAATTTTTGGACAAGAAAGACTTGTTCAGCGAAGTGGCGAACCGTGCCGCCGATACGATTCTGGTGCCCCTTGATGGTGATGGCACTGATATTCGTACACAGCTGATCCAGTTGGGTGTGGGCTTGCGGCAGCGAATACTCGGCGACGAAGGAGTGGCCATTTTTCGTACCTTGATTGCTGAAGCGCCGCGTCTGCCTGCGTTGGCGCAGGCGTTTTTTGAAAAGGGGCCGGGCCGAACCCTTGTCCGACTTACCAGCTTTATTGATCGTGCCATGGATGACCGAAAGTTGCGCCGCGACGACCCCCAGTTTGCCGCCGAAATGCTGATCTCCATGCTGGATGGTTTTGAGAATAGTCGCCGCATGCTTGGCGTATCCACTTTTCCCTCAGACGAGGAACAAAACCGCATCACGCAAATCGTTGATGCCTTTCTCCGAGCCTATGCGCCAGAAAGGACATAGTCATGATGCCTACTCGTTTAACGATGCCCTTCGGAGATATTTTAATGCGATATCACAGAGCGGTGAATCCACCCAAATGTGCGGTTTTCGCGGTCCTGTCAGGTTTGCTCGCGCTAACAGGCTGCAACCGCCAGCCGCCTGTACCGCCTGCCCCCCCCGAGATACAAGTATCCACGGTCACGGTTCAACCGGAGACGGTCACGCTATCCAGCGAATTGCCTGGCCGCACTTCTGCGTTCCGTGTTGCGGAGATTCGCCCGCAGATCAACGGCCTGATCGTTAAACGCCTGTTCATCGAGGGCGAGGAGATCATAGCCGGCCAAGTGCTCTATCAGATCGATTCCGCGCCATTCCAGGCCACGTTGAACAGAGCCCGCGCGGCCCTGAGCCGGGCCGAAGCCAACCAGCCTTCCATCCAGGCGAGGGAGGAGCGATTCAGGGAATTGCTGGTGGACAAGGCGGTAAGCCAGCAGGACTACGACGATGCGTTCGGCGCGTTGAAACAGGTGGAGGCCGACATCGCATCCTGGCAGGCACAGGTGGAAATTGCCCGCATCAACCTGGGCTATACCCGGGTCACGGCACCCATCTACGGACGAATTGGCAAGTCCAGTGTTACCGATGGCGCCATTGTCACTGCTTATCAGCCAGTGCCGCTGGCGACGATTCAACAACTAGACCCGATCTACGTGGATGTGCCGCAATCCACCAGCGATTTACTGCGCTTGGAAAGGCGCATGGAGGGAGGCCGCCGGCAGTCCGACGGCAGCGACCAGAGCGCCGTTGGTTTGGTTCTGGAGGACGGCACTCAATATGCACATGAGGGCACCTTGCAGTTCCGCGACGTCTCCGTCGATCCCAGTACTGGCTCGGTGATTCTGCGCATGGTATTCCCCAATCCGCAGGGAGTGCTGTTACCCGGTATGTTCGTCCGGGCAGTGGTCACGGAATACGCCAATGAGCAGGCCATCGTCGTCCCGCAGCAGGGTGTGATGCGCAATCCCAAGGGCGAACCCTACGCATTGCTCGTGGATGAGGCGGGAAAAGTCGAGATGCGCATGCTGACGCTCAAACAAGAAACCAGTGATCAGTGGCTGGTGACGGCCGGGCTCGAATTTGGCGACCGGGTGATCGTCGAGGGCCAACAGGCACTGCTGATGTTGCCTCCCGGAACCCCCGTGACAGTAGTAGCCACGCCATTTGAGGAAGCCATCACCGCGAGGCGGCCAGTGGCCGACACGCCGGAACCTATCGCCTCGGTGAATTGACGGATTTCCGCTATGCTATCCAAATTCTTCCTGGCCCGGCCGGTTTTCGCATGGGTCATCGCCATCGCCATGATGGCAGCAGGCGCCCTGGCGATCCATAACCTGCCCATCGCCCAGTATCCGCCCATCGCCCCGCCCGCCATCGCCGTGGATGCTTTTTTCCCCGGCGCCTCGGCCGAGACCGTCGAAAACACCGTTACCCAGATCATCGAGCAGAAGATGACAGGGCTGGATGAATTGCTGTATCTGTCGGGTTCCAGTTCATCCTCCGGCGCCTCCCGGATCGAACTTACCTTTGCCGCCGGTACCGATCCGGATATCGCCTGGTCCAAGGTACAGAACAAACTCCAGCTCGCCCTTGCGAATCTGCCCGCAGTCGTGCAGCGACAGGGCGTCCAGGTCAGCAAGTCCACTCGCAACTACCTGATGGTCGTCGGCCTCATCTCCGAGGACGGCAGCATGAGTGGTGACGATCTGCGGGATTACGCCCAATCCAACCTGGAAAAGATCCTCTCGCGGGTGCCGGGTGTGGGGGAAGTCGAGAACTTCGGTTCTCAGTACGCCATGCGAATCTGGGTGGATCCGGACAAGCTGACCAACTTCCGTCTGACCCTGGATGAAGTCATTCTGGCACTCAGGTCCTACAACGTGGAGGTGTCCACAGGCCAGCTCGGCGGGGCGCCGGCCGTGCCAGGCCAGCGCATAAACGCGGCCATCGTCGTACAACACCTGTTGCAGACCCCGGAGCAGTTCGCCGCAATCCCCATTCGCACTAATGCCGACGGCTCGGTGGTGCGAGTCAAGGACATTGGCAGGACGGAGCTGGGTGCTGAGCGCTACGACGTCATCGCCGAGTACATGGGCAAACCTGCCGCCGCCCTGGCGATTCGCCAGTCCGCCGGAGCGAATGCGCTGGAGTCGGCCGACAACGTCAAGGCAAAACTGGCGGAAATGAGCCAGTACTTCCCGGCCGGCATGAAGGTCATCTTCCCCTATGACACCACGCCGTTTACCAAGGTGGCCATTGAAGAAGTCGTCAAGACACTGGTCGAGGCGGTTGTACTGGTCTTCTTAATCATGTGGCTGTTCATGGGGAGCTTTCGTGCCACCCTGATACCCACCATTGCCGTGCCAGTGGTGCTGCTCGGCACTTTCGCCGTCCTTGGGCTGTTCGGCTTCTCTATCAACATGCTGACCATGTTCGCCATGGTGCTGGCGATTGGTCTGCTAGTAGACGATGCTATCGTGGTTGTGGAGAACGTAGAACGTATTATGAGCGAGGAAGGACTATCGCCGCGGGAGGCCACGGCGAAGTCCATGGTGCAAATCACCCCTGCCCTGATCGGCATTGGCATGGTACTCGCCGCAGTATTCCTCCCCATGGCTTTTTTCGGCGGCTCCACCGGCGTTATCTATCGACAGTTTTCCGTGACCGTCGCCGCGGCCATGCTGCTGTCGGTGGTGGTGGCCTTGATACTGACGCCGGTGCTCTGCGTCGCGCTGCTGAAACCGGTTGCCAAAGGACATGAACCGGCCGAGGCCGCAATCTGGTTCCTGCGTCCGTTCTTCCTGTGGTTCGATCGTGCTTTCTTCCGGTTGCGGGATGAATATGTGCGCCTAGTCAGCCATGTGTTCACGCGACAACTGCGCTATGTTCTTGTCTACGCTCTGATCGTCGTAGCCCTGGGTGTCCTTTTTGCACGCATGTCCACCGCCTACCTGCCGGATGAAGACCAGGGCATTCTGCTGGTGCAGACCGTACTACCTTCAGGTTCGACGCTGGAGCAAACGCATGCCGTGATGGACCAAGTGCGCGCGCATTTCATGGAGCATGAAGAGGACGCTGTGGAATCCTTCATGGGGGTCGCAGGCATGAGCTTTTCCGGCCAGGGGCAAAACGTCGGCATCGGCTTCGCCAAGCTCAGGGACTGGGATTTGAGGCAACGGCCCGACCTCAGAGTCAAGGCCATTGCTGGCCGTGCCATGGGTGCATTCTCCCGAATCAAGGGCGCCATGGTCTTCGCCTTCGCGCCGCCCCCGGTTATCGAGCTTGGCAACGCCACCGGTTTCGACTTTCAATTGCAAGACCGCGGCGGCCTCGGTCACGAGCAATTGATGGCGGCGCGCAATCAGATTCTCGGTATGGCCGCCCAGGACCCGCGCCTGGTTCAGGTGCGGCCCAACGGCATGGAGGATGTGGCCGAATTCCGCGTCGATGTAGATTGGGACAGGGCAGGTGCTCTGGGGCTACCGATTAGAACAATCCACAACACTATCGCGGCGGCTTTCGGTGGCGCCTACGTCAATGATTTTATCCAGTCCGGACGGGTCAAGAAGGTCTTCGTCCAGGCCGACGCTCCGTACCGCATGTTGCCCAACGATCTGGAAAAGCTCCAGGTTCGCAATAAGGAGGGCAAGATGGTGCCATTCTCATCCTTCGCCTCCGGACGCTGGACCCAGGGATCGCCCCAACTGGCGCGATACAACGCATTTCCGTCCATCAACATCTGGGGCGAACCTTCGCCCGGCCACAGTACCGGTGAAGCCATGCAAGCCATGGAAGAATTCGTCGCCAGGCTACCGCAGGGGATCGGCCATGACTGGACCGGGCTTTCCTTCCAGGAACGGATGGCCGGTTCCCAGGCTCCGCTCTTATACGCATTCTCTATCTTCGTCGTATTCCTGAGCCTGGCGGCCCTCTACGAGAGCTGGCCCATTCCCATCGCAATTCTGCTGACGCTACCGCTGGGCGTCATCGGTGGGGTGATCGCCTCGGGAATGCTGGGGTTGCTCAACGATGTCTATTTCCAGATCGGCATGCTGACCACCCTGGGGCTCACCACCAAGAATGCCATCCTGATCATCCAGTTCGCCAAGGCCCGGCTTGAAGTGGGGGCGGGGCTGGTGGAGGCGACATTGGAAGCGGCGAAACTGCGGTTGCGGCCCATTGTTATGACCTCCCTGGCCTTCGGTTTCGGCGTGCTACCGCTGGCCCTCGCAGGCGGGGCCGGATCGGGGGCGCAGAACGCCATCGGCGTTGCGGTTCTGGGTGGAATGGTAACGTCCACGCTACTGGTGATTTTCTTCGCACCGCTTTTCTACGTGATGATCTACAGGGCTCTGGGCAAGCGTGGAAAGCACACGGCACCAGCAATGGAAGCCACAACCGCAGGAGGCGCGCATGAATAAGTCACTGATTCCGGTCCTTTGCGGCGCCGGGCTTGTCCTTGGTGGTTGCTCCCTCGCCCCTGAGTACCAGAGGCCGGAAGCCCCTGTTCCGAGCCAGTGGCCAGTCGGTGCGGCGTACGGCAAGAAGTCCCTCGAAGCGCATGTGGCCACCGATCTGAATTGGCGAGATTTCTTTAGCGACGAACGCCTGCAAAAAATCATCGACCAAGCCCTGGAGAATAATCGCGATCTGCGCCTGGCCACCCTGAATGTAGAGCTGGCACGGGGGATGTATGGCATCCAGAGGGGCGAGCTCTACCCATCGGTCGGAGTACAGGGCGGCGGTGGTCGACAACACCGATCCGCCGATCTCATTCAGCCCGGTGAACCCCGCACCGTTGACCAGTACCACGTCGATTTGGGAATCGCCGCGTGGGAACTGGACTTCTTCGGCCGCATCCGCAGCATGTCGGAGCAAGCGCTGCAAGAATATTTCGCCACCGACGCCGTGCGGCGCGGCGCCCAAGTCGCCTTGGTGGCTGAGGTGGCGCGCGTATACCTGACCCTTGCCGCAGATCGGGAGAAACTCCAGTTGGCCCATTCCACCTTGGAAGCCCAGCAGACAGCCTACGACCTGGTAAAGAAGCGGTATGACGTTGGGGTGACTAGCGAACTGGATCTCAAACGGGCGCAAGTGCCTCTGGATACGGCGCGAGGTGATGTTGCCGGCTATATCCGGCTTGTGGCACAGGATCGAAATGCCCTTAATTTGTTGGCTGGTGCTCCGATACCCGAGGAGTGGCTGGCGCCTGGCCTGAGCAGTGTTGCCCCGCCAAAGGTCGTAGCGCCAGGACTGTCTTCCGAGGCGTTGTTAGGTCGCCCAGACATCATGGCCGCCGAGCATCGCCTCATCGGGGCCTATGCCTCCCTCGGTGCGGCGCGGGCCTCCCTGTTTCCACGCATTTCGCTCACGACAGCAGTCGGCAGTGCGAGCGACGAACTTTCCGGTCTTTTCGATTCCGGAACGGGTACCTGGTCCTTTACGCCGCAATTTGCCATGCCAATCTTCGATGCCCGCGTGTGGGCCGCACTACGAGTCAGCGAGACCAAGCGTGAAATCATATTGACCCAGTATGAAATCACGATCCAGAGCGCGTTTCGCGAAGTCGCTGATGCCCTGGCAGTGCAAGGCACCATAGATGAGCAGGTGGCGGCGCAACATTCCCTGGTGACGGCTGTGGCGGACACCTACCGACTGGCCACACTGCGCTATGCCAAGGGTATTGACAGCTATTTGGGCGTGCTGGACGCGCAGCGCAGCCACTTTGCAGCGCAACAGGGGCTCATTTCCTTGCGCCTGGCCAAGCTTGCCAGCCGCGTGCGGCTTTATGCTGTGCTAGGGGGCGGCGCGTAAGACACCGTCGCTACGACCAGTGATGTCGTGCAATGCAAATAATCATGTCTTCCAAGAGAATTGTTGTTGTCT
>JABDOQ010000016.1 GCA_013043165.1 Woeseiaceae bacterium
TGGCCGAATGGCAGCAACGCCATCGGTACAAGTTTCATGTGCTGTACCGCGATTGGAAAGCCAATGATCGTCACTGCAAACAACAATGCGAGAACCAGGTGCATGATGGCAAGCTCGAGCCCCGGGAGAATGATCCAGATGATGTTCATGATCAGCGTAAGCGCACCGCCCGGTGGTTCCGTTTCACGCACCTCGCGTCCGAAAGGCGCGATTACGCTACCGGCGAGCCTGAAACACATAAGGCCGAACGGAATACCTATGATCGTAAGGCACAACAAGATGCCACCGAGAACGTAGCCAAGGAAGATTACGAACCCACCGAAAACGAAGAATACGACGTTGCCGATCAATAACATGATGATTCCTGCCAGCGCAACCTAATGTAACACTACAACACATAATGTGGCGCTTTTGTGATCCGCCAGGGAACGTTGAGTGACGCCAGCTGATCTCGGTTTGGGCATCAAACGAAGTTACTTAGGAAGATTCACATTGATCTTGATGGCATCGAGTCTCTCTTTCGAAAAGCCCGCCTTCTCCATCAATGCGTCCCAACGCGGATCGTCGTGCAGATTCACGAAATCGGCATCATCCGGTGACAAGCTGAGAACGCCGTCGCGCGATGCGCGCTCGAGCCATTCAAAGGCGGCATCGATGTCGCCTGTAAATGCATGCACAAGAGCGATGCGGTTGGCGATCGTTGGTCCATCGGAGTCATACCATTCGCGCAGCTCGGTCAATGTCGATTCGAACTCATCCAGCCGGCCCAAGCCATGAAACGCGATCGCGGCTACCGCTGTAAGGCGCACGGAATTTCCTCGCTGCTCGGTTTGCTGCAGTGCCAACTCCATATCACCGGTGTGCAAGTAAGCCAGCGCCAACAGGAAACGTCCAATGCCACTGTCGGGACGTGCCGTCAATAGCATTTTGCTCACTTCTATCGAATCCTCGAATCGAGCTGCGTGCAGGTAGGCCGCCGAAAGATTAATTTTGGATATGACGCCGACCGGGTCGCGCTCAAAGAGGAACTCGTTGACTCGAATGGCGTCATCGTATTGTCCGAGCGCCAACATGAGAATACCTGCCCAACGAAGGAGTACGGGGTTATTTGGATCGAGGCTTACTCCTCTTTGCATCTGCGCTGCGGCGAAAGCCAGGTCGTGATCCCACTCCCGGACAATGATTGCGCTCATGCCCAGCGCCATCGCGTCGTCCGGGTCGATAGCCAGCGCTCGTTGTATGGCGCCGCGCGCCAGCCGCCCCACTTCCTCGTAGGGTATCCCCAGGCTATGCGCCATGTCGTCATACAGCGCCGCGAGCCACACCCACGCTGGAACGTATTTTTCATCAATCGCGAGCGCAGCCTGATAGGTTTCGAGCGCCTTATGAAATGATTCCGTGGACGGGTTTTCGTGAAGGTGGCGCGCCTGGAGAAACAACGCGTACGCCTCGGGATCCGTCTCCCGCACTTTGGGCGGCTCAGCCAGCAGCATGACTTCAAGTTTGCCAACAACCGTCTCGGCTATTTCGTCCTGGATCGCAAAGATGTCGTCCAGTTCGCGTTCGTAGGTTTCTGACCAGAGATGCGTGTCCGAACGCGCTTCGACCAATTGCGAGGTGATTCGGATCCTGTTGCCCGATTTCCTCACCGAGCCCTCGAGTATGTAGGCGACATTTAGTTTCTCGGCAATGCTCGGAATATCGATATTCGCCGTCTTGAATGAGAATGAGGACGAACGCGAAATCACGCGCAGTTCCGGAATCTGCGCAAGCAAGTTCAGAAGTTCCTCTGCAATACCGTCAGACATGTACTCCTGGTCGTGGCCGATTGACATATCCACGAACGGCAGCACAGCAATGGACTTGTCGCCATAGAATTCAACGCGGCCCTGCGAGAGCCCTTCCTGTCTTGCGGACTCAACCCGCACCTCAGAGAGGACAAACTTGTCGAACGCAAAGTAGACCAGCGCGACTGCGAGTACCAACATGACGATACGGTCGATACTCTTGCCTGTCGCTGCTGTGATGGACTGACTGCGATCAATCTCGGACTCTTTCTTGATTCCGTCGGGCGTCAGCTCAAATACCCAGGAGAAGATCAACGCGGGAATCAGTCCGATGCCAAGCACCACAACGACCAGGCGCGCAGCCGAATCCGGCAGGCCAAACAAGGGAAAAGTTGTTTCAGCGACCTGGATAAGCAGCCAGGCAACCGCAAGATACGCAAGCGCCACCCTGAAGACGTTTCGGCGTTTTAATTCAGATACGAGCGACATTGATTTTTATTCCTCGTATTTCAGATGCTTACGCTCCTGCGGTAGTGGGAAGACTATAGCACTGCGGATTCCGCGTTGTCAGGCACCGGGCTCTTCAGTTTTGGTGCAGTTTGCGGTCGGACTCGCACCACAAATTTTATGGAATCTCCTGTCTTTCGAAGAAACTGCTTGACAAATTAGTTGCATTGCTCAACTATATAGTTGAGCGGTTCAACTAAAGGGCTGTGCCATGAAAGAGACACCAACACATACGGCTGTGCGCGAAGGCTATGCGCGCGTTGCAAACGAAAAAACCAGCTGTTGCGGACCAACTGGCCGCGGTACCACCGCCGAGATCAAAACTGCGACGCAGATCGGGTACTCCGACGTGGATCTGGCCGGACCTGCAGCTACCGGGAACCTCGGGCTTGGTTGCGGCAACCCGACGGCAATTGCGAGCCTGCAGCCGGGTGAAGTCGTCGTTGACCTTGGGTCAGGCGCCGGATTCGATGCACTGCTAGCCGCAGAGAAGCTCGGCAGCAACGGACGTTTCATCGGTGTCGACATGACACCGGAGATGCTGGCGCGCGCACGAACTAACGCCGTGAACGCCGGCTATGCGCGGACGGTAGAGTTCCGAGAGGGGTTGATCGAGGCACTGCCCGTCGCATCAGGGTCAGCCGACGTCATCATCTCCAACTGCGTCATCAACCTGAGCCCGGATAAAAAGACGGCGTTTCGCGAAGCATTTCGTGTATTGAAGCCAGGTGGACGGTTGGCGATCAGTGACATCCTGCTTACGGAACCGTTGCCACCCGAGGTGGCGCAAAGCGTCGCGGCGTTGATCGGATGCGTTGCCGGTGCGGAAACAGAAGAAGTCTACGTGGGACACATGCGAGACGCTGGCTTCACGGCCATCGAGCTGCAGCGACGGCCGGCCGGAGAAATATTCGACTTTGCCACGGACGATCCGGTCATCAGCGCAGCAATCGCGGAGTTCGGCATCGAGCGCGCCAGGGAGGTCGCGGGGACTGTCTTTAGCTATACGATTCGGGCAACGAAACCATGAGAACACCCGCAGCTGATGTCGTCGCGTTCTATCGTATGTTCGCAATGATGGAGCGCGACCAGGTTTGTTGTGGCACCGTGACCGTCGCACAATGCGCGGTCCTTCAGACGCTACTCGAAGGCACCTGGGATGCGTCGGCCCTCGCCAGTCATGCGCGCGTGACAAAGGGGGCAATGACCCGGCTGCTCGATGGGCTTGAGTCACGCGGATTCGTCGAGCGGCACCAGGACCCGGACGACGGACGCCGCTGGCTGATCGAGCTAACCGCTACCGGCACAAAGGAAGCGAAGCGGCTCGCCGGCATAACCGAGAACGCGGTCGCCCTGATTATGTCGCGAATACCAAAGGACATGCGCAAGCCCGCGGTTGCCATGATCGCAGAGCTGCGCAAGGCCGCCGAACAAGTGCGCGATCAAATCGACTGTTGCTGAGAGATGGACCTCGACCTGGCTCGATTGAACTGCCGACACGCGGATTCTTAGAATGTAAATTCAACAATCCACAGGAAACCGTTAGCCGCTTTTTCTATATAATTCACCGATGCCTGAATTCCTCGAAAAATTAGAACGGCGCAAGTACGCCCGATTCCAGCGAGTAGCCGACTCGCTTCCGCAATGAGTCGCGTCTGCGTAACGGGAGCAGCAGGGTTCATTGCGGGCCACGTCATTATCGACCTGCTCGACGACGGTCATGCCGTCCACGCGACCGTACGCAACCTCGGCGACGACGCCAAGCGTTCGCATCTCGACGTGCTCAAGGAGCAGTATTCCGGAAAGCTGGAGTTGTTCGAGGCAGACCTGCTCGAACCAGGAAGCCTCGATGCCGCGCTCGAGGGTTGCGATGCGTTGATCCACACCGCCACAGCCGTAATCCTGGCTGCTCCCGACCCGCAAAAGCAGATCATCGATGTGGCCGTCAAAGGCACGCAGAACGTGCTTGATTCCGTTGCCAGGACGCCGAGTGTCAAACGCATCGTCATGACTTCGTCGATTGCCGCCGTAATGAGTTACGACCAGCAGGACAAGACTTATACCGAAGATGACTGGTGCACGAGCGACGACATATGGCTGGACCCCTACGGCATGGGCAAGACACAGTCGGAGCGCTTGCTGTGGAAGTTCGCGGACGAGCATGGCGATCGTGTGCAGGCGGTAGCCATAAACCCGTCGGTAGTGATCGGCCGGCCGCTCGCGAAACATCACATCCGCTCCAGTCTTTCTTTCATTCGCGATCTGGTCGGCTGGACCTATCCCGCCTGCGCCCCGTTCCGGTTTCACCTCGTCGATGTGGGTGATGTTTCCATGGGCCATGTACGCGCACTGACATCGGACAAAGCTGCAGGTCACCGCATAATTTTCTCGGATCGGCAGATGTCGATGCTCGAAATCTCGAAGATCCTGTCGCGCAAGTACAAGACACCTATGCGGGTGTTGCCCAGGCTGATCCTGTACGTCGCTGCGTACCTGGACAAGCGCTTTTCGCTGCGCCTGGCTCGGGCTTCTGCCAACCTGCGCTATGACTTCAGGAGCGACCGCCCCGCGGAGCTACTCGGGATCAAACTCAAGAACACGGAGGAGAGCATTCTCGAAGCAGCCGAGACGATGGTCGGGAAAGGCTGGGTCAAGCCACGATCGCGATCCTGACCGGTCACTAATTCGTCTTTCTCGGCGGGCTGTGCAGACTAGACAGGAATCCCACGCCTTTACCTCTTATTTCTCGACTTCCGCACCCGGCCGGTAGGTACAAGCACTGATTTATGCCGCTGGCCGAGTCACGTAGATGAAGACGTAAAACCACGCTTTCGGAAAGTCGGGAGACAGCGGTGAAAGTCAGTATTGTTTTTACGCTTCAATCAGCACTCTTTTTCGTACTTATAGTCTTGTTGTCACCCGCACGGGTCGACGGCGCGGACCTCGACGCGGGCCAGAAAGTTTATGCCACGCAATGTGCCGTTTGCCACGGAACGGGCGGTCGACCGGACGCGGACAGCCCGGTGGTCAGGGGGCTCGGTGTCATGCCGGCGGATTTCTCCGATCCTCTTTTCAACAGCCGCGAGCCTGCCGGTGACTGGGAGATGGTGATAAAGCACGGCGGCCACGCGCTGGGGCTCGCCGAGCAGATGCCGGCTCAGGGTGAGACATTGAGCGATGCGGACATCGCGAACGTCACGGCGTACATCAAATCGCTCGTCGATACGCTGGCGTATCCGCCGGGTGAAATGAACCTGTTCCTGCCGACCCGCACGAAAAAAGCGTTCCCCGAGGATGAGGTGGTGTACATAGGCCGCTTTACCGACCAGGACGGCGACAACTCGCAAAAGCACGTGCTCGAATTCGAAAAGCGCGTCGGTAAGGCCGGTCAGGCGATCGTGGAGCTGGTCTATGAATCTGAAGGCGTTGTGTCGGAGCTCGCTGAGGCCGAGATTGGCTACAAGCAAGCGCTTTCATTCAGCCAACGGCATATTCTTTCGGCCGCCGCTGTCTGGGCCATTCCGGTCGAAGCCGAGGGCGATGGTGAGCTGCAGACTTATCTCGCCTACGGGCGCGTACTGTCGGATGCCTGGATATTCCAGAGCAGCCTGCGGCTGAAGTTCCCGTTCGCGGGCGCCAGCGACGGCGAGGCCGAGTTCGCGGGCATCGTGCACTGGGTGCACACGCCGTGGCCGCGACGCATTTTTCCCGCTCTCGAAATCACGGCCACGAACCCGTTCCGCTCGCGCAACGGAGATCTCGAGTGGACCGTACTGCCGCAGGCCCGTTTCGGGCTGACCCGCGGCGGCCATGTCGCGCTGAACCTGGGCGTGGAGGTGCCGTTGTCGGATCAGACCTGGGATACGCGCTACTACGTTACGCTGCTTTGGGATTTCGCAGACGGAAGTTTCTTCCAGGGCTGGTAATTCCGGTGAAACGGGGCCGAATCCGCTTGTTGTAGCCGAACCCTCAAAATGGCTCCGACCCCATTGTTGTCGCCCTGCGTACGCGGGATGTTGGAGACATTACCTATAGTCTTGACGACAAGGTCCGATAGAATACCAACCAGATGAACCTTTTTGTCCGCAACAGGCAGTTCCTGCTCGTCGCCGCACTGGCGACGTTGGCGGTGCGCGCGTTGACGCCGGACGGCTACATGCCGGGCTCAGCGCACAGCGGTCTGCTTTACGAATTGTGTCCGGAGGGCATGCCTGCCGAGATCATGCAGGCGCTCGCCGGTGACAGCCATCATCACCATCACGGCGGCGGGGATGATGTCGCCTCGCCGGGCAGCAGCGAGCAATGCCCGATCGGGCATATGCTCGCCTCGGTGATCGCGACGGATTCGAACACGACATCCGATGTCCTGCCCGACACGCCGCTGTTTAACGAAGACGCGGTCGCACTGATTTTCGGCGCGCAAGCCACGGGCTATCGCTCCCGCGCACCTCCTGCCTGAGACGCACTCGCTTTAACCTTTCGGATTGCGCAGCGACAGCTACGTGATCGAGTGCTTTTGAGGAGAAAACAATGAAGACTTGTCTGACCACGGCCCTGGCCGCCTTGCTGCTATTGCCCGCCGCATTGGTTGCCCAGGAGCCCATCGACGGGCGTGCGTCCGATGTCGACGAGATTCGCGTGACAGGCAGATCAGTGACGACGGGCCTGGCACAGATTGAGGTTGACCGGGAAATCCTGGTCGATACGGCCACGGCGCTCAAAGACATACCTGGCGCCAACGTCAATGCGAACGGCCCTGTTACCGGGATCGCCCAGTACCGCGGCATGTTCGGCGATCGGATCTCGGTCGTTATCGATCATCTTGGTGTGGTGTCCGGCGGGCCCAACGCCATGGACGCGCCTTTGTCCTACCTGTCGCCCATGATCACGGAAAATCTCTCTGTTGTTCGCGGCATTCCGAGCGTCTCGCTCGCACCCGAGTCGATCGGTGGTCATGTTTCAACAGCCCTGTCGCGCGGGGATTTCAGCATCGCCGGACCGGCTTTATCCGGCTTTGTCGGCAGCCGCTACTCGGCAAACGGCAATGTCAGTACATCGGCCAGTCGCCTCACGCTGGCAGGCAATACTCACAAGCTGTCGCTCGTTGCGGAACTCGATGAAGGCGATAGCGTAAGCACGCCGGTTGGCGAAAACCGGCCAACGCGGCTGCATCGGGAGCGCTCGGACCTGAGCTACGCGTTCGCGGGTGACAGGACGTCCGTCTTGTTGTTTGCCGGGCGCCTCGACACCGACGACACCGGTACGCCGGCACTGCCGATGGACATTCGATTCATCGACACCATGCTGGCCGGCGCCCAGGCGACGCTGGAGCTCAATGAGAACGTCTCACTGGAGGCCCGTGTTGCCTGGAACGATGTCGAACATCTCATGGATAACTTCGGTCTCAGGCAGGCGCCGATGCCGCCGATGCAGCGGCAGAACTTCTCGACCGGTAGCGGCACTCAGGCCAGCCTTGCTACGACCGTTGCATTGTCGGGTTCGACATTGATACTCGGCATCGACACGTCGACCGCTGACCATGACGCGACAATCACGAATCCGAACAACGCAATGTTCCGCGTTGATAATTTCGTCGATGCAAATCGCGACGTGTTTTCCGTATTCGCTGAGTGGAAACGAGACGCCGGGCTCGGCGATATCGAAGTCGGCTTGCGCGCAAGGCGCGTCGAGACCGGCGCGGGTGAAGTATTCGCCGTCGGCATGATGGGTGACATGGGCGCCAACGCTGCATTGCTCGCGGACGCGTTCAACGCGGCCGATCGCAGCAAGCGCTGGAGTACGGTCGACGCCGTGCTTAAATACCGATGGCAGATCGACTCCGGCACCGAGTGGCGATTTGAACTCGGCAGCAAGACACGTGCGCCGTCTTACCAGGAGCTATACCTGTGGTTGCCGTTGCAGGCGACAGGCGGGCTGGCTGACGGCCGCAGCTACATCGGCGGCCTCGATCTCGACGAGGAACGGTCCAATGAAATAACGATCGGTTTCGGTCGCACTATCGGACGTTTTGCGATCTCGCCACAGCTGTTCTTCAAGCGCATTGACGAATACATCCAGGGCGTGCCATCGACCAACATGGTCGCGAACATGGTCTCGCAGATGATGTCCGGCAGCCCGGCTCTGCAGTTCAGCAATGTCAACGCCGAGATCTACGGTGCTGACATCGCCTGGCAGGTTGAGCTGTCGGAACAGTGGTCCCTGGACGGCGTAGCGTCCTGGACTCGCGGCAAGCGCAGAGATATCAGTGACAACCTGTATCGACTTGCTCCGCCCAACGCCTCCATCGGTTTGTTGTGGGAGAACGACAGGCTATCGATTGCGTCAGAGCTTGTTGCCTATTCCGAGCAGGACAACGTCTCGATATTTAATGGTGAGCAGCGCACGCCTGGCTATGCGCTCATCAATGCGACGCTGAACTGGACTCCGACGGATGCCCTGCGCATCGAGGCACGTCTCGACAACCTGTCCGACAAGACCTACCAGGACCACCTGGCAGGAATCAACCGGGCTGGCGGTTCCGATATCCCGGTCGGGGTCAGGCTTTATGGCGCCGAACGGACGCTGTCCGCCGGCGTTATCTGGTCCTTTTGAAGAGGACTCGCAGGCGAGGCAGCGCAGCCGCCGATCTATCCATCGAACTGCCGATACGCGGATTATCAGTCCCTCAAATTCATTCTTTGAAGCAGCTCGATGAAGCGAGGATCTTCTCGCAGCTCGGCAGGACCCAGTTGCATGTGGTCCGCGGTGCCAACATTCCAGAACACTGCGTTCGGAGACTGCTCATCCACGGTTCTCTCGGCCCAGTCGAGACCTGTACGAAGCTTTCCGGCGGCAAGATAGGTGATTGCAACACCAAACGGTTCTTCGATTCGATTTTCCTCGATACCCTGGCTTACTCTGGCGACGACACGCTGCAACAGTTCCTCTTGCTCCGTAACTGAGTACACCCAGGCGAGCCATCCCTGCAGAAAGGCGGAGCCCCAACCCCCGATCAGCTCCTCCGTTTTTTCGGCCATCGCGAGAGCCTCATCCCGGTCGCCCATCAGCGCATGCGCGAGACTCTTTTTTACGTAGCCCCAGGTCCAGCCAGGGTGAATTTCGATCGCGTTTCCGAACGCAGCAGCAGCTCCTTCGAAGTCTCCTCCCATCAATTTCGCAAAGCCTAGAGCATGCAATGCGCCAATCGAGATTGGATCTGATTCGACTGCATTCTTAGCCATCTGCAACGCCTGGTCGAAACGACCGAGAGCGGTCAACAGGTTGGAATAGCGATAGTAAGCCGTCGAACTTGTCGGCCCAAGCGAGATCGCTTTCTTGAAAGCATCCTCGGACGCAGACCAATCGTAGTCGAAAAACATCAATATTGATCCCAGCGAAGCATATGCCTCGGGAAGATCCGGGTTCAGTGCGATAGCGGACTGCGCCGCGGTCCGGGCTTCTCCAACAATCGCTGATGGCGCGGATGCCGAGAAAAATGCCTTGACGATCATCGCGTCAGCGATCGCAGCGTAGGCGGGTGCAAACGCAGGCTCGATAGCCGTCGCCTCGCGAAGGTGCGTGAGACCGCGATCGATCTCTTCCCCGGTCGAGCCGTGCGTCAGAAATCGACCCTGCAAGTAGTGCCGGTAGGCGGTCGAATCCACCCTTTCACTTCCGCGGAAAAACGCCGCCCGTGCTGGCAACTTCAATTGCAGTGCCGCGCCAAGGTCAGAAGTAATCGTTTCTTCAAGCTCCAGAATTTCTGTCATTGGCCGGACAAGTCGCGTACCCCAGACCTCTCGTCCGTCGCGGGTGTCGACGAGCGTTGCACGAACAACGACGTTGTCGCCATTACGCTCCAGCTGACCCGAGAGTATCCTGGTCACGTTGAGCAGGCGGCCTATTTCTTGCGGTTGCCTCACTTTATCCCGAAGCGCAAACGCTGAAAATCGCGATATCACCTTCAGATTCGGGATGGCCGAGAGGGTGTGGATCAGGCTTTCCGGGATGCCATCGCGCAAATAATCAAGCTCAGCGCTTCCGCCATCCGATTCGAACGGCAGAACCGCGATCGACATCTCGACCGGCGTGCTGGATTTGGCGAGATCGGCAGTTGCGGGCTCGGTCGAAGTTACCCAATACCAACCGACAGCGACTGCTGTCAGAGCCGCAGTCACGCTATAGAACCAGGTCTCTTGTCTGCTCACGGCCTGCACACCAAGCCGGCCGTGGCACCAGTTCCAAATCAATGCAATTGGCAGCGCGCCGACACAGACAATTATTGCAACAGTGAGCAGCTTGGAATTGAGCTGATAATTATTGACGAAAAACTCGACGGCTTGCAGAAGCGCGAATGCTGCCGCTGGATAAGCTATGGCAACGTGCCAGATATTACGTTCCCTGAGCTGACGAGCGAATTTCTTGATATGCGAGTACATTGTGCCGCTCGGATTGCAGGCCTATGAACAGATAAGGCGCGGGTCACCAAATCTCACACCAATAGCCTACGCCCTATGCGCGGAGCCGCCACTTGTTAATATTGGGTCGGATCCGGTTTTGTCAATGATAGGATCCGGCCGCTTTACCACCGGCACTACCGTCTACCTGCCGTGCCGGACGTAGCTTGGTCACGCGGCGAGCAGCAATCCTGCCATCAGGTGGTCGTGCCCTCTCGTCCGTAGTTGTCCTCCAGGCGGACGATATCGTCTTCGCCCAGGTAGTCGCCGCACTGGACTTCGATGATATGCACTGGTTCGTCAAAGGGATTTGCAATGCGGTGAACGTCCCCAATGGCGATGTAGGTTGATTCGTTGACGCAGAGGTCGAAAACATCATCGTTCTTCGTGATCCGCGCCTTGCCGCGCACAACGACCCAGTGTTCGGCCCGGCGTGCATGCTTCTGCAGCGAGAGCACCGCACCGGGATTGACGATCAGCCGCTTGACCTGGAAGCCTTCCTGGTTCTCGAGACTGTCGTAGCTGCCCCAGGGACGGAATACCTGGCGCCACAGTTTGGTCTCTTCCCGGTCCTGGCTTTTAAGATCATCGACGATGTGCTTGACGTCCTGCGACCTGGACTTGTCTGCAACGAGAACCGCGTTCCTGGTCTGCACGACGACGACATCCTCCAGGCCGACAGCCGTAACCAGGAGGTTCTCGGCCTGGATGAAGGTGTCGCGACAATCATGCGTTACGACGTCGCCATCAATCACGTTGCCGGATTCGTCCTGTTGCCGGACTTCGTGCAATGCCCCCCAGGAGCCGACATCGCTCCAGCCGGCCTTCAGTGGCACCATCATCGCCTTGTCGGTTTTCTCCATGATCGCGTAGTCAATGGAGTCGGAAGGTGATTGCAGAAAATCATCAGTACCCGGACGCACAAAATTCTCGTCGGTTTGCCGTTGCTCCATACTCTTTACGCAACATTCGTAAATTTCGGGCGCGAATTGCTCCAGGGCGTCGAGATAGGCGTCTGCACGGAACAGAAATATGCCACTGTTCCAGAAATACTCACCGCTGTCGACGTACTTCTTTGCGGTGTCCGCATCCGGCTTTTCGACGAACGACTCGACGGGCACGGCCGCTGCGCCCTGCGGTATTGCCCGGATGTAGCCGTAGCCGGTCTCGGGCCTGTCCGGCACGATGCCGAAGGTGACGAGCTTGCCGTCACGAGCCGCGCCCAGGCCGACGTCAAGCGCCGCCCGAAACGCCGCAACATCACGAATGACATGATCGGCCGGCATCACGAGCAGGATCGCTTCCGCATCGGTCTCTCTCTCGAGGAATGCCGCCAGCGCAACGGCAGGCGCAGTGTTGCGGCCTTCGGGCTCCAGCAGAACTCGAGCGCTTCGATCGATCTCGAGCAACTGTTGCGCGACGAGAAAGCGGTGGTTCTCGTTGCAGATGACAAGGAGTTCATCGGCGACGTTTTCGACGCCGTCGAGTCGTTTCACGGTGTCCTGCAGCATCGTGGATTTGCCGCTCACTAGTGGCAACAGCTGTTTCGGGTACATCGATACCGAGGCCGGCCAGAGCCGGGTACCGGCACCGCCCGACAATATGATTGGGAGTATTCTGTTCATTCGCACATCTTAACAATTATTCTGACCCAGGCAGGGCTTGCGTTATTTTCCGCATTGCCCGGTCGAGGCCCACTGGATTCGCACGCAATCCGCACGACGGCGATGTTCATCTGGCTCGGGAAACGGCTGATTGTGTACACTTCTGTCATGACAAGTGATCAGCGAATTGCGGGCATAGAGCTGGGCGGCACCAAGGTGATCTGCGGTATCGCGACGGCGGCCGGCGAGGTGCTGCAGCGCACCCGCATTCCGACGCGGGGGCCGGAAGAGACGCTGCTCGACATAAGGAACTGGCTGCAACCCAGGCTGGACGTCGCAAGCGGCCTGGGGATCGCGAGCTTCGGGCCCATCCATGTCGATCCCGCCTCACCGCGGTATGGCCACATCGGCGCGACGCCCAAGACCGCCTGGCGCGACTTCGACCTGCTTCGGGCGATCCGCGAGTGGACCACGCTGCCGTCGGCCCTCGATACCGACGTCAACGCCGCCGCGCTGGCCGAGATACGTTGGGGTGCAGCCCACGGACACGACAACGTCGTCTATGTCACGGTCGGCACAGGCATCGGTGGCGGTATCGTAGCCAACGGCCGTGCTGTTCATGGCCTCATGCATCCGGAGATCGGCCACATGAAACCGCGCCGCTTGCCCGACGATGACTTCGACGGGATGTGCCCGTTCCACGGCGACTGCTTCGAGGGCCTTGCGGCCGGGCCGGCGATTCGGGCGCGCTGGGGAAAACCACTCAACGAGTTGCCCGCTGACCACCCGGCCTTCGCCATGGAGGCCGATTACCTGGGGCAGCTTGCCGTCAACCTGCTACTGACGGCGTCGCCAACGAAGCTGATCTTCGGCGGCGGGGTCATGAACACCACCGAGCTGCTGCCGATGATCCGAAACGCCGCGGCACGGCATCTCAATGACTACCTCGACCTGACGGACCCGGCGGGCGAACCGCGGGAACTGATCGTGACGCCGGGGCTCGAGTCGAATGCCGGCTTGCTGGGTGCCGTCGCCCTGGCCATCGACGCTTCGTAATGTACTCGGGCTACGGATTCCGCAAATCGGAGATCGGTGACGTCGATGTGGTCGTGCATGACGGCGAGTACCATCTATTTCACCTGACGTTACCCAATCACGATTACATCGCGCACGCCGTGAGCAGAGATGGCCTGCATTGGCGGCGCGTCAAGAACGCATTGTTTATCAGCGACCCGCCTGCCTGGGATGACGACATGCTGTGGACCATGCACGTGTCCCGCGATCCCTATCAGCCCGGCTCATGGCGCATGTTCTACACCGGGCTCTCGATGGAGGAGCGTGGGCGCGTGCAGCGACTCGGCCTAGCCGTCAGCGACGATCTTTACCACTGGCGCAAGGTGAATCAGGGCGCCTTTCCGCTCGAAGCAAAGAGCCCGCACTACGAATCGACGGTTGACGAGGGCCGCCACTGGGTGAGCTTTCGCGACCCGTGCTTCTTCGAGCAGGATGGGAAAGGCTGCCTGGTAGTATCGGCGCGCGTTCCACAAGGGCCGATCATCCGGCGAGGTTGCGTCGCCCTTCTCAAGGAAACCGCCGCCAATCAATTCGAACTGCAGGCCCCGCTATTCCACCCGATGCGCTACGACGACCTGGAGGTACCCAGCCTGGTGCGACTGCGCGACCGATACTACCTGATTTGCTCCATCCGGGAGGACATCAAGATCCACTACTGGTACGCGGACAAACTCGAGGGGCCGTACCGAAATCTTGCTGACAACGTACTGCTGCCGCAGGGCAACTATGCCGCCAGGATCTGCCAGGACGACGGTCGCTACCTGGTCTGGAACTTCTTCTACAAGGGTCTGAAGATCGAAGGCCTGCACCTGATGGCCCCGCCAAAAGAACTGGTTGCCGACGACGATGGACGATTACGGCTAAGGCGCTTCGCCGGATTCCGGGACGTTTTCTCGTCGCCGCAGGACCCCGAACAACTGTTTCCGCTTGCGCCCGTGCTCGGAAACCCGACCGCGAGCTTCGATACGGCGCCCGGAATGTGCAGGGTCGCATGCGAAAGCGGCATGGAGATGTTCCTGATGCAGGGAGAATTCGACGATTTCGTGCTCTCCGGGGACCTTCATATCGACGAGAGCGGCAAATGCGGACTCCTGCTTCGTGTCGACGATGAGGGAGACGGCTATTTCCTCAGCCTCGATCTCTACAAGGGAATGGCCCAGCTTCGGGCCTGGGCCTTCAATCCGGAGGGCAGTTACGAGGAATCGTTCCATTATCAACAGCTCCAGGGGTCGAACTTCCTGACCGGGCAAGGGCCCTATCGATTCAGTCTTCTTGCCTATGGACAGTATTTCGAGCTGACGTTGAACGGCTTTATCGTGCTGAGCCTCGCCGACGATCAGTTCTCCCGGGGCCGGATCGGTTTTTATTCGGAGGGCGCAACATTCACGGTAGAGAATCTGACCTTTTGGACCCCGACCAAACCGGTCAGCCCGGAATACCCCGAGACGCTCGAGAGGCTTTAGGTCGAAGCTCTGGTACACTTCGCAGACCGTGGCTTGGGATCCTCGTTAACATGATTGGCGACAAACTCGTCATTACCAACTACCACCGGCAAGCAGCCGCCAAAATTTCTCCGCATATCCAGCGAGCGCTCAACAGCCCCGAGGACACGATCTCCGTCTCGATCGCCGGTGAATCCGGCTCTGGGAAGTCCGAGATCGCCAACTGTCTCGCCGCCCTGCTGGAAGCGGAAGGGTGGCACTGCCTGATTCTTTGCCAGGATGACTATTTCAGGCTGCCTCCCAAAACCAACTACCTGAGACGCAAGAGCGACATCGAATGGGTGGGCCTCGGAGAAGTAAGGCTCGATCTCATCGAATCCCACGTCCGTGCGCTGAAGGAACATCCGGACAAACCGCTGTCCAAACCACTGATGATGTTCGAGGAAAACCTGGTGACCTGCGAAATCATCGAACCGGGTGTCCGGAACGTCATTATCGTCGAGGGTTGCTACACGTCTCTGGTCGATGGTATCGATTTTCGTGTTTTTATCGATCGGGACTACCGGCAGACTCATCGAGCGCGAAATCGTCGCGCCCGTGACCCGAATGAAGCATTCCTCGAACGAGTCCTGGCAATCGAGCACCAGGAAATCTCGAAGCACAAGCGTCGTGCCGACATCGTAATAGACGGGCCGGAAGACGATCTGCCGAAATAAACCATTGCAACTGGAGGGAAAATCAGTCGTCGCAACTCCTGGCGCGGCGGCCGGACTGCCATTATGAACAGACAAACACTCCTTATCAGTGACGTCGACTACACGCTCCTTGGCGATGATGAAAAACTTGCGGAGTTCGCGAATTGGTACGGCCGGAACAAGCCGCATGTTCGGCTGGTCCTGACCTCCGGGCGCTTCCCGGATTCGATAATCGAATCGGTCGAGACCACACTTCTACCCGAACCCGACGTCGTAGTCGGCGGTGTCGGCTCGGAGATCTGTTTCTTTCCATCACGGGATGTCGTGCCGGGCTGGCCCGTCTGCCAACTGGAACACTGGGACGGAGATCGCGTGCGGTCAATTCTTGCCGGGTTTGCGCGACTGGAACCCCAGGATGACGAATTTCAGTCCGACTACAAGGTCAGCTACTTTCTGCGGGATGCCGATCCCGCCGAACTGGAGCAGATCCGCGCAATGCTCCTCGAGCAATCGATCCGCGCAGAACTCGTTTATAGCTCACAACGTGACCTTGACGTCCTGCCGCACGGCTGCAACAAGGGCACCGCCGCCGAATACGTGGCGCATTATCTCGGCTTCGAGCCGTGCGACGTGATCGTTTGCGGCGACTCCGCAAACGACTTCGCGATGTTCGACTACGGGTTCGCCGGCGTCGTTGTCGGCAATGCACACCCGGAACTCAAGGCACTCGACACCCCATTGGTCTACCAGTCGCCTCACGAGTGCGCAAAGGGTGTGCTCGATGGCATCGAATACTGGTTGCGGAGGCGTGCTGCTGAAGGGATGCCCGAGTCGAAAGCATCATGATGCGCGACGGGTTGTAATGGGCAAATTCGAGTGTAAACGATGTCAGACAGTGAATTGAGTTCTGCAGACATACTTTTCCGGTCCAATGATTGCCCGGAGATTGCGCTGGTCACGAATCACGGATACGGCGGATGTGAGATTCCGTTCGGGGGAGCTCCTGATACCGGCGGCCAGAACCTGTATGTGAACACGCTCGCAGGAAAGTTCGAAAAGCTCGGCTACAACGTAACTATTTTTGCCCGTGGTGGCTTCCCGCATTTCGAGAGCGATGAAATGCGGCACGGCGTTGACTACATGTCTCCACAGGTCCGATACGTGTATGTTCCTGGCGGCGGCGAGATATTTATTGCAAAGGAAAATATCTCGGTCGCGCTGGATGATCAGCTCAACTGGCTTTTCAAATTTTGTCAGTCCGAAGCAGAAACCAGGGGTTGTCAGCCGTGGGAGCTGTACGAATTCATCAACACGCACTATTGGGATGCGGCCGTGCTTGCTGTCGGCCTCATCGAGCGATGGCGCAACCTGATCGTGGAGCGCTCTCTGACCCGGCTTCTTAGCGGCGTCGTTACGGAAACCACGTTCGAGGCGCTGCGCGACGGCATCCACTGGCGTGCCCTGGGGGAATCACCGGACTTCTATCTCGGTCGAATGCTGATCTATCACGTTCGTCTTGCCGAACGCTCGATCGAGCAGCAGGTTCGTGCGGCGGCGAGCCTGTGGTCGTCTGCGCGATCGCTCGATGCGACTGTCGAAAACCGCGTGGTTGATCACGTGATGGAAAATCTGCAGCGATCTGACGTTCATCTCGATCCCCGATACCGGCAGCTCGTGGCGGCTGCCGCCCTCGGGCGCGAAATCCTGAGCCAGGAACCCGAGGTCGACGCGAATCTCAAGCACGAGTTGGCACGCAGCGACCGCCACGTATGGACACCCCATTCGCTGGGAGATCTCAAGGATTTTAATTATCGCCACCGCAGCACGGCCGAGCGGCGAGGCTTGAGATTCTGTGAACGGCGCAATCACGAACGCATGATTTGCCAGCGGACGCATGCTTTCGCAGCGACTTCGGCGAAAATTGCAGAGAGATTGTGGACCCACTATCACGTTCCGGTCGAGCAAACGTATTATTTTCCCCCGTGCGTGGATCGCGACGTTTTTCGCGCGTATACCGATGAAGAGAAACAGGAAACTTTCCGCTGGCTGTCGGAGAAGACCGGCCTGTCAGAGGACGAGCTCGCTACGAAACCCCTGATATTTGAAACGAGCCGCATGGACCGTACGAAGCGCAAGGACTTGTTGTTGGCGGCCTTTGCCGAGATCGCGGCAACACATCCCAATTGCTACCTGTTAATTGGCGGCGGCCCGGAGAACGACGTCTTCGAGTCGCTGCAAAAACAACTCGAAATCACTCCTTTGCTGAAAGGCCGAGCATTCTTGCTGACGGCGATTCCTGACGAGTTCATCGGGCCTATGTTCTCGGTAGCGGACATTTACGCGTCGGCGTCGGAAATGGAAGGCTTCGGAATGAGCGTGTCGCAGGCCGCGTCGGCGGGTACTCCGGTTGTCAGCACCAACACGATCCCGTTTTCGATTCACCATGCCGCGAATGAAGCCCTGCTCTTCGACCCGGGTGACATGAGCGGACTTGTGGATGCACTGAACCGGCTGCTGTCGGACCCGGCGGAACGTGCCAGACGCGGGCAGGAAATCGAAAAGACGCTCGAGGAACTCGATTGGACCACACGTGTCCGCGATTTCCTGGCGTATTTGAATCGCCGCGGTTTTGAAATTTCACCGGGCCGCACGGCGTAAGTAATACGCCCGGCACGATTCGAGCTCGCGACTATGCGCGTTCAGCCAAAGGTCTCTGCCTGTGTGCCAATAGTCAACGCTCGATGGAGTAGACTGCTCCAGAGTTTCTTAATTGTTGCAAATCAGCTAACTCGAAAAGGAGGGTTTCGGAACCATAATAGGTATCGGTAGACGCCTTGCCTTGACGAATGTCTTTCTTGACGGCGGATGCTTTATTGTAAGCCATATTGCCAACCTGCATTTCTATTCCGGTTGATGACACGTCTGTAATGCGCATAAGGCCGTACGGATACTCGGCATCGACCTCTTCAAACATTTCTGTGAGATTCACTACGTAGTAGTCATTGACCGCCGGCTCGGCGACATAGGTGGCTTCGCGCGCATCGTCTTGTTGTACCGCATACATCCCCATCATTATGAGAACACCGATTATGATCAAACCGGAGAACATTGGTAGCGTATTCCCTGTAGTGAATACGCCAGACTTGATTTGATCAGCGAGGTGCGATGGCAATTCATCACCAACGAGGGTGCGTTTGCAGTGCATACACTCGATACCGGCTTTTCTTGACGTTAGAAATGTCGGAATCCAGTAAAGATGGAAGTAATTCAATATGCCGAATGACGCGTGCTGGCTATTCTGGCAGCTCTCACATTGAACGCCCTGCACCACCTCTCCGGCGACGACCTTTCCCTTTGATCCGAAGAAAATCATGAGATACCTCCATAACCTGTATGCATGCCTGGCAAGATTAGAAAGTTACAAAGGAAATTTCACGTGGAAACCCGGTGCGCTGTGACGTAGGTCTCACTTCTTACACAAAAAAGGAGACGGCCTGCACGTAGGGTACTTCGAATCGAAGGTGGCCAGCCAAACTAACGCCGGTTATTAAGGAACATCGATTTGCTTCGACTCCTTTCGCTGCCGCGCGCGTCGAGCAATCATATTAAGACCTTCGACAAATGCTGAAAATGCCATCGCCGCGTACACATACCCTTTAGCAACAGGCGCGCCGAAACCGTCAGCGATAAGTGTCGTACCAATTAATAACAAGAAAGCAAGTGCCAGCATCAGGACGGTCGGGTTAGCGTGAACAAAATCTGCTAACGGGTCTGCGGCCAGCAGCATGGTCATTACCGCGATAACGACGGCGACTACCATTATCGGAATGTGAGAGGTCATGCCAACGGCCGTAATGATGCTGTCAAGCGAGAATACCAAATCGAGAACGAGGATTTGTCCGATAACGGCACCCACGCTGGTTGCGACCACGGCCGGGTTCAGGCGGTCCGGGCCGGAAGCAGGGTCAACCGAGTGATGGATTTCTGTGGTCGCCTTCCAGACCAAAAACAATCCACCCGCGATCAGAATCAAATCTCGCCACGAAAACGACTGCCCCAAGAACTCAAATACCGGCGTCGTGAGTTTGACGATGATCGCTATTGTCGCCAGCAATCCAAGCCGCAGGACAAGGGCGGCTGCAATGCCTATTCGACGCGCTCTTCGGCGCGATTGCTCTGGCAACTTGTTGGACAGCACCGAGATGAAAATCAGATTATCGATTCCGAGCACGACCTCCATAATCGTGAGCGTGGCCAGTGCAACCCACGCAGCCGGGTCGGTCAAGAGAGTGATTATGTAGTCCATTGACATCCTGCAATCATTACTAACCGCCAAAATACTACGCGATTGGCTCTTTATTCACGTCAATATATGGCTGTTGTGGTCACCCGCCGACCGTCCGGAACCGGTCATCAGCGGCCCTTCAGACCCAGTTTAGTCCAATGGCCGCTTTTGGGCTGACGAGTCGATCAATAGTCGAGCGGCGGCCTGGGGTCATTAGTGGCCCTTTTTGGTGATATGGGCTTAAACCCGCTTTCAAGCGTAAACCGGCCATTCCCCTGTCTAAATTCTAGTTGTCTGTGGGTCCACGACGATCATACCCTGCCGCTTTGAGTCGACCGAGATAAGTGCGCCAATTTTCATCCTGTTGCGCGCCTAGTTCGTACAAATATTCCCAGGTATACAGGCCGGTATCATGGCCGTCATCAAAAACGAAGCGCAACGCGTAATACCCGATTGGTTCAATTGACGTTACGCGAACACCCTCCTTTCCGGTTTGTAGTACCTCCTGGCCGGGTGTGTGCCCTCGTACTTCGGCAGACGGTGAATAGACACGAAGGTACTCGAACGGCAGGTCAAAGGATGTCCCGTCCTCATATTCCAGGGTGACTTGGCACGATGCTTTTCGAAGTCTTATGGTGACGGGGATGTCGCTCATCGTAGTGCTCGCTGTTCTTCTCTTAGGTCCCGAGGTCATTCCTGTCGCGTGCAAAGCGGACGTTCGATTTGATCAAGAATTCATCAACCAATTGCGGTTCTCAATTATCACCATATCCCTGGAACAAACTTGTACCGCACACGGGATGCGTAGGCTTGATAACCCGGTAATTCATCAATCAGGGTTCTATCTTCCAAGATTGTACGTACGACCGCAATGATCAGGGCTGTTACGGCCGGAATCATGGCCCACCATGAATCCAGAAACAGGGCAATGCATATTAATGGGGTCAGAGTTATTTTCGTGACACTTTGCATATTCAATAGACCTGACACTTTTATTTCTTATTGCTTCATGGATCGTCGACCAACAGGCGCCGGATGGCGCTCGCGCGATAGCGAAAGATGCGATCCAGCTGTCGTCGGACCAGCGGCAGCGCGAGATTCCCGGCGGGCAGGAAGGGCAAACGATACTCCACGCGGTCCGTCATGCGCGTACCGTTATCGCACGCGACAAATGTGTGCCGATGCATCCAGCTGCCGTACGGCCCGCGGATCTGTTCATCGATAAACTGATCGTTGGCCTGCCACTCAGTAATCCGGGTGCGCCAGTGAAAGGGTACTCCGAAGAGCCGCAGACGATAGTCGATGATCGTGCCCTCTTTGATTACGATTGGAGTCGGCGTCAGTACCTGAAAAGCAAGCTCGGGCGGCGTGATGCGTTCAAGATTCTCAGCGTTGGCGAAAAACGTAAACACCTCGTCAACTGGCAGCGGCAGTGTCGTCGTGGTCTCCAGAAACCGATAACCGTTCTGCATGGTGCCATGCCGCATGTTCGTTTTATCGTTGCGCATTTCGTTTAATTTGGCGATTCGGCAATAATAAAAAGGCTAATCGAATGGCAAGATCGCCAGCGATGTCGTTGCCTCACGACTCGATTGGCTCGCCTGATCTTTACAGGCGTATCATTTAGCCGATGGCGGAACCTGAATAACAAAAAAGATGGGTTCATCACATGCGCAATAAACTATTGGACGTAAAGGCGCAAATGATGAATTTGGCAGAGTATCCCGTGTTAACCGATGCCCGGATGCGCGCGAATTTTTGAATTATTAACAAGTAAATCACAACTCGTGGCAAGGCGAAATTCGGGTTACCCCTACTGACATTTCGCTATCCAATCGTGATTCTCTGGTTACCCCAGTCAGCGGTTGGGAGAACAGCTGTGGCCGGCGCCTTGAAGCAGACCGGTATTCAACCTGTCCCCGTGAGCGCGCTTCGCAGAGTCTGCCCACCCCTTTCGATCGGGTCGGCGTCAGGCAAAAAAGCGCCGGCGATGTCCGCGTACCTCGGCCAGGAACGCGCTATCAATGCCATTCGCTTCGGCATCCAGATGGAGCACGACGGTTACAACGTCTTCGTGCTGGGGCCGCTGGGTAGCGCCCGACATCGCTTGGTAGAGGAACTGGCGAAAGAACCGGCTCGTGCGAAGGGAGCGCCGGATGACTGGTGCTACATCAACAACTTCTCAAATCCCGAACGGCCACGCGCACTACGATTACCGGCGGGCAAAGGCGCTGAATTTCGCGACAACATGCAGTCGCTAATCGAAGAGATACGCCTCGCTATCCCGGCCGCCTTCGAAAACGACGACTACAGAAACCAACTAAAGGCCCTGGAAGCCGAGACGCAGAAAGAAGTCGACGGATTGTGGCGCAGCCTGGACGAGCAGGCGGCGAAGGAAGGAATTGCGTTACTGCAGACACCCACCGGTTACGTGCTGGCGCCGGTCAGCGATGACAAAGTGATCGACGATAAGGAATTCAATAAACTACCGGACGAAAGACGCAAGGAGATCAAGGAATCCATTCAGCGCCTGAGTGGGGAACTCAAAACCCGAATTGAGACCATGCCGAAGCTACAAAAGCGCCATCGTGAGCGAGTCCGTGCACTGGACCGGGACGTTACAGCGCACGCAGTTAGCGTATTGCTGGAAGACCTCAAACAGACGTATCAGGCGCTACCGGCCGTGCTTGGCTACCTGCAGGAAGTGCAGCGGGACATAATCGAGAATGCACAGGAGTTTCGCCGCACCGAAGAGCCGGCGTTACCGTTTCTCTCGCGCGATGCGACGGCACTTTTCGCATCGTATGAAGTTAATCTGGTCGTAAGCAACGAGTCCGATGCGGCGGCGCCCATTGTCTATGAGCCGAATCCCAGCTATCCGAACCTGGTTGGCAAGGTTGAGCACCGAGCCGAAATGGGTGCGCTGTTGACGGACTTCCGACTCGTGCGCGCCGGGGCGTTGCTGCAGGCCAACGGCGGTTACCTGGTATTGGACGTTCATCGTGTACTGGGCCGACCGTTCGTATGGGAGGCACTGAAGCAAGCGCTTCTCACGAAGCAGGTACGCATCGAGTCGCCGGCGGAAACACTGGGATTTGCCAGCACGACGACGTTGAAGCCGGAACCTATTCCTCTTGACCTCAAGATACTGTTGATCGGGGAACGCTGGCTCTACTACTTATTGTGTGTCTATGACAATGAGTTCGGCAGTCTCTTCAAAGTTGCGGCTGACTTCGACGATGACGTCGAACGTTCAACTGACAACGTTGAGGCATATGCCCGACTCATCACCGAGCGTGTTCGGGAAAACGGACTACTTCCACTTGGTGCCGCTGCAATCGCACGAGTCATCGAACAACGAGCGCGTTACGCCGACGACAGCGAGCGTCTTTCGATGCATATGCATTCACTCGATGACCTGCTGAAACAAGCCGACTACTGGGCCAGGCAACGCGGTGCCGATGAGGTGGCGATTGAAGACGTTATCGAGGCTGTTCGACAGCAGGACGATCGACAAGACCGATTCCAGAAAAAGATCGTCGATGCCATCAAGAGAGACACGCTGCTCATCGATACATCCGGCGAATGCGTCGGACAAGTGAACGGCCTGTCCGTGACAGATCTCGGCGAGTACCGGTTCGGTCACCCTGTCAGAATTACCGCGACGACCCGGGTTGGCAAAGGCGATGTCGTCGACATCGAACGCGAAGTAAATCTCGGTGGGGCGATTCATTCGAAAGGCGTGATGATATTGTCCTCGGCGCTGGCCGCACGTTACGCGCCCGACGTACCGTTGTCGCTGCACGGTAGCGTGGTGTTCGAGCAATCCTACGGCGGTGTCGAGGGCGACAGCGCGTCGGTTGCCGAGCTATGCGCACTGTTATCTTCTATTTCAGGTGTACCGATTCGGCAGAATTTCGCGGTTACCGGCTCAGTCAATCAACTCGGCCGCGTGCAGGTGGTTGGTGGAACTAATGAGAAGATCGAAGGCTTTTTCGCGATCTGTAAAGAACGCGGACTTGACGGGTCGCATGCGGTCATCATACCGCGTGACAACATCAAACACCTGATGCTGGCGGAGGAAGTCATCGAAGCCGTTCGAAAAAACCTGTTCAGCGTTTATGCAGTTCAAACCATCGATGAAGCCGTTGCCGTATTAACAGGCATGGCCGCAGGGGAGCGCAACAAAGACGGCGAATTTCCACCGGATACGCTCAATCGACTGGTAGAAGACAGATTGATCCAGTTCGCAAGCAGACGGCAACAGTTTTCCGAAGGCGCTGGTGATGATAAAGAACACAAGTAATACTCGCCGCGTCATGCTGGCGGTAACCGAGACGAGCTCGATACACGATCTCTGGCGTGTGGCGATACAACATTTGCAGGGCGAGCATGCTGAGCTGATTACGGTCCTTGTTCGCGATGATCGGTGGCGTCGGGCGGCAAGTCTCGAGTTTACAGAGGAGATCTCGCGTGCCGGTGGCGGCAGCGTGAGCTTCACCCTGCAGCGTGCCGAAGAAGTTGACAGAGATGCGGTCATGCGCACGCAGGATCGGCTGCAACAACTCGCAATGAAGGCTAAAATTCAGCTGGCGTTTGAAATTCTTGCTGAACACGAGGCGACGAGACTTCACGAGTTTGTCAGGTCGGAGTCGGACCTGCTTATCGTGCCGTCTTTCTTCAAGGGACGGCCGTTCTATAGTGAGTTGGCTCGGTTGAAATGCCGGATCCTGCTGGTCGATGCAAAGGATGTCACTGCAGAGCGGGAGAATTACCTGGAATAGGAATTTCGGACTCACAACATGAACAGCGCGCCGTTTAATCTCGAAGTCGCCGGTATTTTTCGCAATTGTGCGGAAGTGCTTCGGCAGCAGGCGGCGAATCCTTTCCGTGTCAACGCCTACATTCACGCAGCTCAGACGCTTGAGTCCCTGGAACAGGATACGCGCGATATTCTGCGTAACGAGGGCATCGCCGGATTGGTCGAGCTTCCCGCAATTGGTCAGGGTCTGGCCGCATCCATCGATGAAATCGCCAGGACCGGGCGCCTTCTGCAGCTTGACCGACTTCGTGGTGAAACGGCGCCGGCTAACCTGTTCAGAACGGTGCCGGGAATAGGTCCGAAGCTCGCTCATGCCATTCACGATGAGTTGCACGTGGATACGCTCGAGGAGTTGGAGGTTGCTGCACACGACGGTCGGCTCGCTGCGGTAGCTGGAATCGGCGATCGTCGCGTGGCTGCAGTCCAGGCCGGCCTCGCCGCGTTGCTCGGTCGTGGTCGCAGCCGGCGGCAAGCGCCGCAAGCATCACCTCCGGCTGCAGTGCTGCTTGATGTCGATCGCGAGTATCGGCAACGTGCGGCCGCCGGAAAATTGCCGAAAATCGCGCCGAAACGATTCAATCCTGAAGGACTCGCATGGCTGCCTATCCTGCATACCAACCGGGGGACATGGCACTTCACGGCCTTGTTCTCCAACACAGCAAGGGCGCACGAGCTCGGGCGGACTGATGACTGGGTCGTCGTGTATTTCTATGACGATCATCACCAGGAAGGGCAAAATACGATCGTCACCGAGACAAACGGACCGATGACGGGTGAGCGCGTGGTCCGCGGCCGTGAGGCCGAGTGTCGTGCCCTGGCGAATTAACAACCAGATTCGAATTCGACTTTAGTAAGTACAAACCCTGGTACCGAATTCCGGAACGGTGGGCCGAGAGTCCGGTCGAATCGTAGTGTGGTTCAGACCACCGAGCTTGGGAGGAATCGCGATGATCAAGAAAGTAACTATGAGTTTGCTGGTGGCGATCTTTCTTTTGACAACTGGATTGATGGCCGGATGTGAGACGACTTCGCACGCACAACAAGGCGAGGTAATCGGCGGTGTACTTGGTGGCGTGCTCGGCGCGCAGATCGGGGAAGGCCGTGGCCGGACAGCCGCGATCATCGTGGGCACTATTGCCGGTGCGATGATTGGACGGCAAATCGGTGAGAATATGGATGACACTGACCGCATGCAGACCGCAATGGTGCTTAATGACGCCCGAACCGGCGAGAGCACGACCTGGATTAATCCCGACAACGGTAACCGCTACACGGTCACGCCCACACAGACCTTCGAACAGGGTGACGGCCCTTGCCGCGAATTTCGTCTGGATGCCAGGGTGGGCGATCAGGCCGACCAGGAAGTCTACGGCACGGCCTGCCTGCAAGCGGATGGCAGCTGGTTAGTGCGGTAGCTGAACTGCCGGCACGCGGATTTCCAGAACGTCAGGTGATTGATTCATCACAATCACGTCGCAGATCCTGGCTGTAACGTCATTTCGTTACCAAAAAGCGACATCCCTGTGACACTTATGTGATCTTTGCCGGCTAACGTTTACCCCGGATGTTGATTAATTCGACGATTTCGACTGAATTGAACCGAGGGGGTCAAACGATGAGTTCCAAATTGATAGCTGTAGCAGCCCTGGGCCTGGCGCTGACATTACTATTCCCGCAAGCGGCACGCAGTGAAGGCGGTAAGACATACAAGATCACGATCACGAACCTGACCGCCGGTCAGCCGCTCACGCCACCCATTCTCACGACGCACACGAGCAGGACCAGCATTTTCAGGGTTGGCGAGGTGGCTAGCGAAGGCATCCGGCAAATTGCCGAGAACGGCAACGGCGCACCGCTGCTGCAGGCCCTCGGCGAAGATACACAGGTCCACGACGTCGTAGCAGGAGCTGCACCATTGGTTCCGGCCAATAATCCCGGTGCCACCGGTTTCGCGAGTTCGGCTACCTTTACGATCACCACCCGCGGCAGAGCCAGATTCCTCTCGTACGCGAGCATGCTGATTTGCACCAATGACGGCTTTACGGGTCTCGACAGCGTTCGATTGCCGAATCATAAGAAGACCGTTTACTCGGTGTCTTACGATGCGAGGACCGAGATGAATACCGAGGATTTCGCTGACATCGTTCCGCCCTGCCAGGGCCTGATTGGCGCCTCCTCCGACGACCCGGGTACCGGCATGAGCAATCCTCTGCTGGCCGAGGACGGCATCGTCATTCCCCACGCCGGCATCAACGGTGGCATTGATCTTGCCCCGGAAGTGCACGGTTGGGGTGATCCGGTCGCGAAGATCGAGATCGAGCGTGTTCGTCACCACTACGACGACTGATCGGTAGCACGGCAGGTCACCGTGGCGCAGGGATGTGCCGCGGGCCTCGCTGCCGCTGTGATATTTAGGTGAGATGTCCGGTCTATTATTCCAATGCGCCCCTGAAAACGCCTGTCCGTACCCAGCACAACAATCTGGCGCAACGGGAAATAGTCACGATGAAGAAACGCCGCATACTCCTGGTTGAGGACGAACAGGACATTGCCGAGCTGGTCTCGCTACACTTGCGGGATCTGTGCGACGAGTTCGTGGTGGCTTCCGATGGCTACGAAGGCATGCGGCTCGCGACGTCCGAGACCTGGTCGCTGGCAATTCTTGACCTCTGCCTGCCCGGCCCCGATGGCCTGGAAATCTGTCGAGCGATCCGGCGGGAAGGCTCCTACCAACCAATACTCATGCTGACATCGAAGTCGGCTGAGCTTGATCGCGTCCTCGGCCTGGAAACGGGCGCCGATGATTACCTGACCAAACCATTTAGCGTGCTCGAGCTTGTCGCGCGTGTTCGCGCCATTTTCAGGCGCATCGAGAACCTGCAGCAGCAGCCGACAGCGCCCGACCTGGCAAGGAATGTCAGCGCAGGCAGCCTGACCATTGATCCGGCTCGGAGGGAAGTGACGCTCGGCGGCCGGCAAATCGACCTGACCGCGCGCGAGTTCGACCTGCTGGATTATTTTGTCCGCAACCCGGGGCGTGTTTTTCGGCGAGCGGACCTTCTGGACAAGGTGTGGGGTTACGGCCACGAGGGTTATGAACACACCGTGAATTCCCACATCAACCGTTTGCGGGCGAAGATTGAAAGTAATCCATCGAAGCCCGAAATGATTGTTACGGTGTGGGGCGTCGGTTACAAGTTCTCGAGCCGGGACCATATCGACATTGCAGTTTGATTTTCATGAATACACTTTTTGCCAAGCTGTCAGCTGCTCTGCTCGTCATCGTGATCCTCATGGGATCAGTCTTTTTCGTCGCCGGGCGTATCAATACGCAGCTGTATTACGAAGAACTCACGCAACGACTCAATGCGCCCATTGCAATGTACGTCACTGGGCAGCGGGATTTAATCAGGAACGGCATTCCCGACCTCGATAGCCTGACGGAGCTTGCCAGCCATGCAATGGTGATAAACCCGACGGCCGAAATTTACCTGCTTGATAGCAACGGGAACATTCTCGGTCATGGGCTGCCGCCAGACACTGTCATGCTCGAACGCGTCGAAATTGCGCCGCTCAAGGAACTGATCGCGGGCTCCGCCACAATGCCGATTCGAGGTGACGACCCACGCAGCGGCTCCACACGCAAGGTATTCTCGGCATTCGAGGTGCGTAACGAAGAGCGTCTTGAAGGATATCTGTACGTCGTCCTGGGCGGGCAGAACTACGAGGCGTTGTCCCGCGATATCGGGAGTTCCTATGTCGGCAAAATAAGCCTCTATATAGCGGTTGCGGTGGTGCTTGCCGCCGCTATCGTAGGCCTGTTGGTATTTGGCCTCCTGACGCGGCGCCTGAAGAAGCTCAGTGTAGAAATGCGCCGTGTGAGTGATTCAGGTTTCGAGCAGGTACCATGTGTCGAGCCGGCTTCAGCAAATGACGACGAAATCGACCAGCTTGCACGCTCTTTCGTATCAATGTCCGGCAAGATCAAGGAGCAGCTCGCGCAGCTTAAGGAAAACGATAATCTGCGCCGCGAGCTCGTATCGAATATTTCTCACGACCTTCGTACTCCGCTGTCAGCAATGCAGGGTTACCTCGAGACGCTCATTATTAAAGGCGAGACCCTGTCTGCGGAGGAGCGCGAGCGCTATCTCAAAATCGCGCGGCGGCACACCGTACGGCTTGGCAGCCTGATCGGTGATTTATTCGAGTTGTCCAAACTGGATTCCGCCAGCGTGACACCGCAACTGGAATCGTTCTCCGTGCCGGAACTGGTTCAGGACATTGCACAGGAATTTCAGCTACAGGCGGAGAAGAAAAACATCACCCTGTCTCTCAAACTTGACACTAACTCGGCTTTTACGATCGGGGATATTGGCCTTATCCAGCGCGTACTGGAAAACCTGGTTCGCAACGCTATTCGATTTACGCCGGTGGGTGGAGAGGTAACCCTGAGCATTTCCGAGCGCCCGCAATCGGTGTCCGTTGCCGTTTCCGATACCGGCGCGGGCATTCCCGACAACGAGATATCACATATCTTCGATCGCTTTTATCGATCCGACCAGGGTAATGGAAGCCGCTCTGATTCTTCGGGGCTTGGACTCGCCATCGTGAAAAAGATCCTGGATCTGCATGACAGTCGTATTACTGTGGTCAGCAAGGTTGACGCGGGCACACGATTCGAATTTGAGCTTCCGCTCCACAGGCAGGCCGCCTGACAAATGAGGTCAGGTTTATTTACGTGGGGTCTATTAATGTGAAAAAGGTGTCAGGTCTATTTTCGTGCGCCGGGGCGCAACGAAACGGGCCCCTCCCGGGGCCCGTCACTTTCGTCGCAATCAAGGTGTGATCAGGGCCGTGCCGCCAACGCGTCGGCAATCGCCTGGATTTCCTCCGGCGTCAGCTCGAGTGAACCCATACCGCCCTTGTTACTGTCGATGGCGTCCTGAATAGCTGCTGCCGTCCAGTTGGGCGCATCGGCAAACGATAACCTATGGCAGTTTTCGCAATTGTCGTTGTAGAGCATTTCGCCGTCAGGCGCCTGTGCGACTTCCTCGGCCGTAATCACGACTTCGTCGGCCGCGCTGCTGTCCACGGTGCCGTCATTGACCACGAGGACGGCTACGTAACTGCCGGCAATATCCGCGCTAAATCCGGGCATCGCACTACTTGCGTCGTCGAGCACAGCGCCGCTGCCGGTGGGCGCCTCGAGCGTCCAGCTGTAAGTCAGCGTGTCGCCGTCGGCATCGGAGCTACCCGTACCATCAAGTGCCACTGAGGCACCGACCTCGACGGCCTGGTCAGGTCCGGCGTCGGCAACGGGTGCCTGATTCTGTGCCGGGTCGACTGCGGTGATCGTGACTGAGTCTGAGTCGGAAAACTCTCCGTCATTGACGGTCAGTTCGGCAACATAGTCACCGACCACATCCGTGGTGAAGCTCGGCATAGACGAATCAGCGGCGGCCAGTTGCGCCGTACTGCCTTCGGGAGCGGTGAGCGTCCAGGCGTACGTCAGCTCGTCGCCGTCCGGGTCCGTACTTCCCGATCCGTCGGGCATCACTGACTCGCCCGCATCGACTGTCGCGTCGTCACCGGCGTTCGCCATCGGCGCACGATTTTCGGGCGGCACCGCATCCACGGTGAGATCGACGATGATCGTTTCGGCCTCGAAGCAACCGTCGTTCTCTTCTTCGCCGTAGACGTCAACCGACTGCCCGATTGCCAGGTCGCCGAGCATGCCGCGCATACTGCGAATACCATTACCGTCATCGGGGAGAATCAGGAAGACCTCGGTATCGTTATCGGTTGCAACACAACGATCACCCATGTCGGTGATCAAGTTGAATCCGCCATCGTTTGGTGTCGAGATTTCGCCCCGCAGGACCTCGTCCCCCGAGGGAGACAAATCGAGCACTATCAGTGCTGTCTTGAGGACGTCGGGATCGGCATCGGAAAGCACCAGGCGACCTTCGAAGTAGCCGCGCACGTCAGGTGCGATTGCATTCGGCTCGAGCGGCATGCCGCGCTTGTCGAAGACACGTGTGCCGTCCTGGAACAGTGACAACAGGGCGCCGTCGGATTCGATTCCCTGATCGGGATCGAGGTCGATCGTGAACTCGCCGGTGTCGACATTGAGGCCTTCATTGACACGTCCTTTGTAAGGCTTGAACGTGCCCTTGTCACCCTGCATGACGACGACAGCGTCGATCTCGAACGGCGCATCGTCCCCGTCACTATCACTGTCACTGTCACTGTCATCATCGCGATCGCTATCTTCGTCCATGTCGGTCATGTCGTCATCGTCGTTCTGCACAAGGCCCGCGACTGTCGCGAAGTCGCCCTCCATCAATGCGCCGAACTCGATCGGGTCGCCCGTCTCGCCGAAGAGACCGGTGTCTTCCTTCACGGAAACCCGTATGCAATGTTCGTCTTCCTCGTAGTCGTCACTGTCGTCGTCATCAGACAGCAGCTCCGTCTGGCAAAGACGAAAGTCCAGCTCTTCATTATCGAGCGCATCGATGCGCCCGTAGATACGTGTCAGGCGACCGAAGTCGTCGTGATCGCCCGATTCGACGAATATAACCGGGCGAAAGCGCCACTCGCCGTTGCCGGTCTCGTGATACTTGATCGACTTCTCCGCGTCGATATCGATCTGCAACAGCAAGGTCTCGCCTGCCGCGACCGATAGTGGACCACGGGGGTTCAGTTCGATCTTGCCGTTAGCCGGGATTTTCGGATGAATCTCCTCGAGGATTGTCGTGCCATCGGAATCGACGTCGACAAGAACAATGTCATTGACGTATAAGCGGACCTTGGAATAGGTGCCCGGTGGCACGTCGTCGCTAAGGCTCAGAAGTTCGCCGTTGTTCTCGAGCTGGCGCAGGTCCACCGTGATGTCACCTTCGAAAACCGTCACCGGCGGGCCGCTGCCCAGCAAAGCGACCTGTGTTACCTGAACCAGGATCTTGTCGAAACGGTCGGACGGCGAGTCGGTGATGAAGATGCCAACGGTACCGGTTTGGGGCGGTGTCTGCTCTACCGGGTTGTCTGTGGTGCCGGCACTGCCTCCGCACGCCGCTAGCGAGGCGATAGCCGCAAATAGCAGGCCACGTAAGGTAATGTTTCGCATAGAAATATTCATGGTTATTTCCCTTTGGAATGCTTTTTTGTGTCAAATTTTGTCGCCGAATTGCTGCGACGGCGGATTTACGATCCGTTTCTTACACGAACCCGGTGCGAAAATGGTTCCATTGCCGGACCATTTTCTTTAATTGGCGTCCAGATTGAGGCGGGGCCGGGAGCAAGTGGCGGCTTACTCCTTGTTTCCTTAAACTGCGCAGATGCAACAACGGCCCTGGCAATCCCCGAGCACGCTTCTTATCCTGATGTCGATCGCAATGCCGATCGCTTTCAGTACGTGGACAGTGCTGCTCAATAATTTCGTTGTCGAAAGGGCCGGCTTTACCGGCGTCGAGATCGGCATTTTGCAAAGTCTTCGTGAAGTGCCGGGGTTTCTCGCGTTTACGACGGTGTTTGTATTGTTGATTCTCAAAGAGCAGACGTTTGCCGTCATTGCCCTGGCACTCCTGGGTATCGGCGTTGCGCTGACCGGTTTTTTCCCGAATGCGATCGGCCTTTATCTGACCACCGTGTTGATGTCCACCGGGTTCCATTACTTCGAGGTCGTCAAACAATCCCTGTCATTGCAGTGGTACAAGAAAAGCGAGGCGCCGCGAGCCCTGGGGAAGCTGATTTCTATCGGCTCGATCACGTCCCTGGTCGTGTATGCGACCTTATGGGTCTTGCTGGCGCCTCTCGGACTGGACTACGTCTGGCTCTACGTGCTCGCCGGCGGCGTCTGCTGTTGTTTCGCCGTGTTCATGTCGCTCGGCTTTCCGCACTTTGGAGCAGAATATGAACAGACCAATTCACTGGTATTGAAAAAGCGCTATTGGCTTTTTTACGCGCTGCAGTTTTTCTCCGGCGCGAGGCGACAGATCTTCATGGTCTTCGCCGCCTTCCTGATGGTCGAGAAATTCGGCTACTCGGCGGCACAAGTGACGACCCTGTTTCTGATCAACTATGTATTCAACTGGTTATTCGCCGAAAGAATCGGTGGTCTGATCGGTAGAATAGGCGAACGCACGGCACTGACGATTGAGTACGTTGGCCTGATAATTGTTTTTACAGCCTATGCGTTCGTCGAAAACCCGTACATCGGCGCGGGATTGTATGTAATCGATCATATGTTCTTTGCCCTGGCTATCGCGATCCAGACGTATTTTCAGAAAATCGCGGATCCTGAAGATATCGCGAGTTCTGCGGGCGTCTCATTTACGATCAATCATGTCGCCGCTGTGGTTGTTCCTGCGGCACTTGGACTGGTGTGGATCATCTCGCACTCGGCCGTATTCCTGATCGGTACCGGATTCGCTTTTTGCTCGCTGCTGCTATCGCAGAATATTCCTTTCAGGCCCGTCGAGGGCAATGAAGTAAACTGGGGACGCGTCCGGTCGAGCGCCTGAACGACAGTTCGTCAAATGATCAGGGAAGATCATAGTCGATAGCAATCATCGACATCGAACTGTGGATGGTGGCCAGGGATAACATGTGGCCTGTCATCGTAATGCCGACCCACGACCAGCTGGGTCGGCATTGTTTCAGATTACTTCGGCGTAAACAGGATAATCTTGGCCGATACGCCCGCATGATCCGACGGCCACAGACCGCTCGGGAACGTCTTGTCCCGGGGTTCCTCGCCGATGACGTTGGCCCGTACGCTCCGCAGGAACGGCGGTCCAACGTAGTCGGTCGCCTGTCTTGCCCAGATCAGGTCGATCCGTTCATCCAGCTGGGAAATGACGTTGTCGAGCAGAGTTGCCTGGCAGCAGGTGTAGCCGAAATCGAACGGACCGCGGCGTTCCAGCCAGACGTCCGTGTAGGCGACGCCGGGCACGATCGCGCCGGCCATAACTGCGTAAGGGGTAGGGCAGATACTCGGCACGAAGCCGCCCATGCCGTCGGGGAGCAAGCAGTCAACTATCGGTCCGTCGAGCGGATCCGAATTGAAGTCGCCGACCACAACCTGAGCATGGGTATCGGGCTGCAGCGCGCTGACGAGTTCAAGCGCCTGTCCAGCCTGGACCGCGCGGAAGAACGGCTCCAGGTCCGAACCTTCGCCCCTGACTTCGAGGTGCGTATTAACGAAACGATACTCACGCCCCCAAACGACTGCGTCTACCATCGTATAGCCGCGCAGCACGGCAAAATCTGGCGGCAGCAGGGGGTTCTCGACAGGCAGTACCGTCTGGTAGTTCTCGGCGATCGCGTTATCGGTTCTCACGAATCGATGTGCGAGGATTACGTCACGGTCGGTAATGCTGACGTACACCGGAGTACCGTCCGGCAGCGTGGCCGGCAGGTTCTGCAGGTCGATATTGGTGACCGTTGCCACTTCCCGATACCATGAGAAACGGTGATTCAGGTTGTCGAGCAATATCTCGAGGTAGTCCTGGTCGAGCGGGCAGACAAGCTGCGTCTCATCGAGACAGATCTTGACGATATAGACCTCCTGCAAGCCGACGAGATGTGGCCAGTCGTGGCGCAAAAGCTCGGCGAGCTCGATGGCTCTCTCCGGGTAGTTGGTCGCGAGTATCTGGCCGATGACTTCGGCGGCCGCGGCCGGAAACTGCTCCGGTGGCACCGACAAAGGCAAGAGAATGTCACCCCCAACGTAGAGATTCTGGGTTACAACCCTCAGTTGGCCAGCCCTGAATGAACGCCGGTCGTCAGCCTGGGCAGCAGTGCTCGTTGCAAGCAAGAGTGCGGCCGTGACGAAGCTTAAAGTCAATCCTTTTCTGAACATCAGTACATCCCCCTTCGACGATCGCTAAGGCGACAAGGCTGAGCCGGATACGTGGTTTCGTCAATTCGGGGATGTGCTTACCTTCGGAAGACCACCGGTACTATCATGGACTCATCTGCTGGAACTGACCGCCCGCCCTGTCGTTGCCTCGCGACTCGATTGGCTCGCCTGATCATTCAGGCGTATTATGTAGCCGATGACAGAACTTGAATAACAAGAAAAAGGAGTTCGTCCCATGCGCAATAAACTATTGATGGTCGCATCTGCCCTGCTTGTCGCTGCTTGTAGCGGAGGCATTGGCTCCTATGAAGATGGAATCGAGGCGCAGGCCGAGGTAATGCAGGAAATGCTCGGCGTGCTCGAGAAAGTCGACGATGAATCTTCGGCCAAAAAGGCAGCCGGCGATATTGAAGCCCTGGGCAATCGTCTCGCGGAGATTTCCGGACAGATGCGCGAGCTGCCGCGTCCCGACGCAAGCGAGATGCGAGACATCATGCAGAAACATTCCGCCGCGATGCAGGAGTTTCAGCAGGACGTAGGGGCGCAAATGATGAAGCTGGCAGAGTATCCCGTGTTAACCGATGCCTGGATGCGTGCGATGGGGAATATGCGATAGCAAGAGGACGTTTCCTGGAATTTTGGACATTGAGAAACCTTGGCATCTCGGTTTATGTCCGGCCATCCTGGGTCGTTCGCAACCGGCCCGGCAGGGTCACATCAGCTATTGCCATCAGCTATTGCTGATAGTCGGCCATGGGTCAGCGGCGGAAGGTATAGCGCGGAAACTCACGACGCAACACCGTCTACTGATATGCAGCAGCAGTGATGAACTGTCCGAAAGATTCACACCACACGATTGCCGCATTGAACTCTGCCGGATTCACTGACTCCGGAACAGCGACCATAAAATTTTCGAACGTCTGCACGAGACCCACCTGCACCATGTCGGGTTTCAGTGATTCAAATTCTGCTTCCGTGTCGATGAATCTGGGAGACAGATACAGTCGGTAGTCCGGTCCGGGTGCCAGGCGGCCCTCGAAAGCGATGTTGTCAGGACTAATGAACAGGGTTCCTTCGCCCCAATGGAGTGCATCGCTGTC
>JABDOQ010000044.1 GCA_013043165.1 Woeseiaceae bacterium
TTGCCAGGCAGCCGCAAGCGAATTTCGCGGATAAACGGTGTCAGGAATCGGCACTCCACCACTTCTGCGGTCAGTTCCTGGGCAGACAGCACTTCGTCGGAGATTCCGACTACCATATCGTTGGCAACTTTGGCCTGGCACGACAGACGTATTCCCTGTTCGCGCTGATGTGCGGACAGCAGGCGGCGATCGGCTGCCGACACCGGCCAGTCCGGCCCCAGATTCACGACGCAAAGTCCGCACGTCCCGCCGCCACCGCAGTTCGACGGCAATACAATGTCGTCCCTGGCCAGCTCGTCATACAGTCGACCACCGACAAACGAACTGACGCGCGCGACAACCTCGCCGTGCGGTGCACAGACGGCGATTCGCGCCGGGGATCGCCACCATCCGCCCGGTACCAGTGCCAGGAAATCCTCACGCCGAAAGCTGTCAAAGAACAACACGACTCCGGTGATCGAGAACCAGGCGGCAATCAACGAAACCAGAATGACCAGGGCATTGTTAAAGTCCTCCCGTTCCTTGTAATCCATGATGTGCAACATCCAGAACACATCGAACAGGCGCCAGGTGTCATTTCGACGTTCGAGTATCCTGCCGTCATCGGCTGCAACGTACAGTGTCGTCGCTTCTTCGTCGTCGAACTCGACGCGCCACGCCTCACCCGAATGGCGCCGAACTTCCATGGCCGGTGCCTGAACCGGTTCGATCGATACAATCTGCCCGGGCCCCGAGTAATCCCGCTTTGCAAGTGTTGCGGCGTCCTCGGCGCTGACGACGATTCGACTGCCGGACACCGCATCGAAAAGCTGCGAGCCACCAGCAGTCGTAACCTGATATGCGATGCCACCAAGATACGATCGCAATGAAATGTCGTTGACTTGAGTAGCCACAGCGGCCAACTCGACAATGTCGACAGCGTCCAGCACATTGCGCGAAGATGCCGGCAGTGGAGCCACGTTCGAGACCGTTCTGTAGTGATGTCCCTGCACGTGCTCGTGGTCGAGCAAGCCCATCATCAAACCGCTCAGCATCCAGATGCCAACCTGGATTCCGATCGCGAGACCAATCCACTTATGGAGTCTTCGGAACCAGATCATGACTATTATCAATGGTTGAGTCGTCAACCGGTGAGACCGCCTGTTGTCGCTTTTTCAAGCTGTAAAACAGGAGCCAAACGCCGGTCAATGCAAACATCAGTCCGACGAACGCAGCCACACGAAACAGATTGTTATTGAAATCCGTGCGGTTCTCGTAATCCATGATGTGGAGCATCCACAGAAAGTCGAACAGGCGCCAGAACGTATGGCGGCGAGTAATCAGCTCTCCTGTCGTCGGCGACACATAGAAGGTCGTTCCAATCCGGTCGTCAAATCGAACCTGCCATAGCGGCAATGGCCGTGACTGGATTTCGGTTGGCCGGGTGTCGTCATTGTCAAGCAATACAGCAGCGGCGATTTCGCCCTCGCCTGCGTAATAGTGCTTCGCCAGCACCATGGCCTCACTGCGATCAATCGGTGTGCGTACTTCCCCGTTCGTTGCATCAAGAAGCGTGCTGCCCTGTGCGGTCTTCACGACATAGTGTGGATGGCCGCGTCGTGCGACGAGCTGTACCTGCGTGGCCTGCGGGTATCGTTCGAGAACGTCGCCCATTCGATAGAGCCCGGCCAGATCACCGCTGACAGGCTCGACGACATTCTTGACGAGAGGGTCGCCATGAATGAAGTCGATGTCGACCGTTACCATGTAGGCCCCGCTCACCATCCAGATCATCGCCTGAATGCCGACGATCAACGCGAGCCACTTGTGTGCTTTGCGCGCAAGAAAGGGTGCCTTCATGGCGCAACTCCCGATCGCATCGCGTTGCTAACGTGCAGCGCCCGGGTAGTCGAGCCGGCTTTGCTCGCCGCGGGGCGGCAGTCGCCGCCCCGCACGTCACAGGAAATCATTACTGCCAGCGGTACGTCAGGCGAGCGTATCCACGACGACCGGTTAGATCGTAGGTCATCGTGTCTGTGTTCGCATCCGTCCAGGATGCCACGTAGGGAGCATCCTCGTCGAACAGGTTGTCGATACCAATTGCAAGCCGCATGCTGTCAGAGAATTCGTAAGTCGCTTGCAGATAATGGTAGACAACGGAGTCGATTTCCGCACCGATCGCCGGTGGATCTGCATTAAAGTCGTCACCCTCGCCGATGACCTGTATCGAATAGGTTCCGCCCCATCGTTCCGCGCCGACGTTTAGCGACATGTAGGAGCGAAAACGGGAAAATCCACCGTTGCCGCCGCCGATATGTCCGTCAAGAACGATTGGCTCCGCTCCGGAGAATGGCGTGATTTCGTATTCGTTTAATAGTGTCGTTTTGAAATCAAAGGCGGCCGGTAAATCCATCAGATCAAAATTGTAGGTAAGCCCGAAATCAACACCCTTAATCGTTTCCAATCCCGAATTGACAGGCTGAGCCGAAAGGAAGTTGACGTCTCCGCTCAACGAACTACGCGTAAAATGCGCCGGCGTACAAAATTCATGGGCAAGATTTGGCGTGTTGTAGCAAACGTCGAGCTTAGTCGATCCTGGAATCTGCGTAATGGCGTCCTCGATCTCGATGTCGTAGTAGTCGAGAGTCAATGCCAGGCCTTCCAGAAACGACGGTTCGTAGACGATACCAAACGTAAACGTATCGGCGCTTTCGGGCTCCAGAGCAGTATTGCCCCCTACCGTTGTCAGAATCGTATTGCCCAGCTGCATATAGCCCACCGGAACACCGTCGGCCTGGCAGTTCTGATAAACGACGTTGCCCGGATCGAGGTCACTCCAGCCTGAGCATGGATCCGTCGTCGTCAGGTTGCCTTCGGCGACACCGCCAAACAATTCATTCACGTTCGGTACGCGAAACGCCGTTGACAAGTTTGCGCGGACCTTCAGATCGTCAATAATCTGCCAATTGAGACCAAGCTTGAAGTTGTCGTCGCTGCCAAACGTTTCATAGTCGGAGAAGCGAAACGCCAGGTCCAAAGCAAGATTTCGGGCAAGCGGCGCATCAACCAGTATCGGTACGCTCGCCTCCACGTAAAACTCGTCGGACTTGACGGTACCCGAAATCGGGTCTGCCGCGTTCGTATTCGCGGCACCGATAACGACCAGCGAGTCCGGATTGCGCCAGCCCTTGTCGTTCCTGTTCTCGTAGCCGACGGCGAGTAGCACAGGGCCAGCCGGTACATCGAACAGTTCACCCGACACGTTCGCCGAGATGCTCGTCTGCTCATTGCCACCGGTACCGATCATCGTGAACAGGATGTAGTCCATTACGTCCTGCGTCACGTCGCCGAGACCCAGGATATCGGCGCACGGAATTCCGCCGGTGCCGCAGATTGATGTATCCAGTGTTTCGTTAAGCCTCAGCAAGTTGACGATGTTGGTCGAACCGTCAATGCCGGTATTACGCCCCCAGTTATAAGAAACATCCCAATGCCAAGTATCCGAGAACTCGCCATCCAGCCCGGCAACAACCCGCCAGGTATCCGTTTCCTGAAAAAACTGGCGATCACCGCTCTCCGCAATACGGCGGTTCTCCAGGAATACATCTTCACCGGTCGGATTGGTCGGATGGCTGGCGTCGAAGAAAATATTCCTTATTGTCGTCGGCGAGGCAGGCTGATCGGTCTGTCGATTCGTGTACATGACCTCGCCGAATATCCCGAGCCGGTCCGTCAAAGCATGATTTCCAAATGCTGAAAACGACAGTCGCTCCAATGGATTGACCGCGTTGAACGACTGATTGAAATCGAAGTTATGAATCAACGGGTCGTATATTGCGAAGTCATCGCCGCTGCCGTTCGGATCCTGATTGAAATTGATGCGCGTTCCGTCGGGAAGGAGCGCTCGTCCGCCCGTCGTGCTACTGCTGCCGAAGCAAACCAGCTGACCATTGACCTCAGATCTCGGGCAATCGACACGATCCGGCATGTAAACCTCGTCCGCGTCCTGGTAGCTGATATTGGCCATCAAGCTGCCGCGCTCGTTAGTGACACCCCACGTCAGGTCGAGTTGCAGTTCTTCGCCGTCGCCTTCGAACGCCGCACCCGCCTTGACGGCAGCTTCGACGCCTTCAAAATTCTTCTTCGTAATAATATTGACGACACCGGCAACGGCATCGGCGCCGTAGATGGCCGAGGCACCGTCTTTCAGCACCTCTATTTGCTCAATGATCGAAACCGGAATCATGCTCAGGTCGACGGAGGTGTTCGCGCCGGTTCCGCCGGCGACAATTCGGCGGCCGTTTAGGAGGACCAGCGTCCGGTTGATGCCCATGCCACGCAGATTGATCTGTGGCGTACCCCAGCCGTTCGAAACCCAGTACGCAGACGTCTGATTGCCGCCGAAGCCCGCCGACGAAGGAAGTCGCTGCAGCAACACTTCGAGCGACGTCACACCGGTTGCTTCGATTTCCGGCGCGCCGATAATCGTCATCGGGCCGACACTGTTGAGGTCTTTTCTGGCGATTCGACTCCCCGTGACGACCACTTCCTCGACCGTATTGGCATCGCCCGCCAGATTGCCCGAATCCTGCGCTTCCGCACTGACGCTGAACACGCTGGCCAGCATCGCAACGAACCCTGTCTTTTTTCTCGTATTCATGTCGTCCCCTTCTTCGGAATCACGTCCAGTCTTTTCGGCAACGTAGATCTGAATCACACGCTTGTCAGACAGTCCGCTCGAAAGTCCCGAGTCCCGCAGAAGCAGCTCCAGCGCGTCGCCCAGTGAATATCGACCCGATACTGCGTTGGCTTGTCGAGATTCGGCCAGGTCGTAGGGGAAAAGCATGACAGCACCGGTTTGTTTGGCCAGCCGGTTCAGCGCTTCCGCCGCATTCAACGGCGGTATATCGATGTCAAACAACGGCTCACCGGATGGTTCGGCCGCGATGCTCACGGTACTTAGCATGGCTATCACCAGCCAACTCGCCAACCATCGCGTTACTCGGGCCACCCGATGTTGCGTTCCCCCAACAACCCGTCCGGACACGCAGTTCTTCTGTCGATGTTCCAGATCGGACTTGTCAATCAGATAACCACCGAGGGCCGGAAACCCGTAATCCAATTTGATTCTTTTTTCTCTGCGAGGCCGGAAGCGGGGACCCTTGGACATTCGCCAGGGGTTGACGTGCAGACGCGACAAGGTCCGCAGGTGGATGGCCGGACCTGGCCCCTTACCATTGGACGAAACGGTGCTACTCGTCCGCAGCGGAAAGCACGACACGATCACGGCTCATACGCGTTACGCGCAACCCGAAATTTGCCTCGAGTGCGTCGAACATCGCCTCCGTCTCCCCCACAGGAAAATGTCCGCCGATGCGCGTCGCTCGGATTGCCGGGTCGGCAATTTCGATCGTGATTGGCGTGTATCGGCTGATTTCGCTGACAACAACGTCCAGCGGGTCTCCTGAGAAGGTCAACATGCCGTCGCGCCACGACAGTTTTTTGGCCAGATCCCGCGTTGGGACAGTTCGGACACTTTCCTGAATACTCCTGGCGCTCGATTCGGAGTATGAAGCGACCTGTAAAGTCGCACTCTGTCCGGCGCTCAGCGCAGCAACCGCTTCGACGTAGTCGTCTGTCTCTGTCTCAATTGACCCGGACAAGGGCTGATCCATGCTATCGGCTATCGGTGGCACCTCGCCGACGGCAGTGTGTTGATTCAATGTAGCCAGTGAGACGCGCCCGTCCGTTACCGTTACATCGATGCTTTGGTCCTTCAAATACACGGAAAATGCGGTGCCAATAGCCTGTACCTTGCCGGTGCCCGCGAACACGCGAAACGGTCGCTCGCTATCCTTAGCGACCGTAAAATGGGCTTCGCCGCGCAACAATCGAAGGTCGCGGAAGCCTGCACGATAGTCGACCTCGATCTGGCTGTCGGTATTGAGCAGAACGACGGAGCCATCGGCAAGAGTCGTCGTCTTCTGCTGGCCGATCGCCGTCGCGAACAGGCCATTTGCTTCATTTAGGGGTGCCGTACTCTGCCACACTAGCGTAGCTAGCCCGATCGACGTCAGGATCGCCACGAATACAAGTGACGCCAGCGCAGTCCGCGAGAATAACAGCCGAAAGCCGCTCCCTGGTTGACTGGTCGGCCTGCCCAGTGGCACAGCAAGCTCAGTCAGGACGTTCATTTTTTCCCACATTACCGCAAGGCTCTGCAGTTCCTCGCGATGAACGGGGCTGCGGCTCAACCACTCGCGAAGTGCCGTGATATCCGCCGGGCTCAGCGCAGCATCAGCGTCCAGGCGAATCAGCCACGCCGCAGCTTCCTCGGCAATGATGCGGCGATCCGGAAACTCGACGATCTTGTCAGTCATTGCGCACCCTTTCTGTGCCTGGCTGGTACGCCCTGTTTCCCGCCTACCAAAGTCTCGTCTCCACCGCGCGCCAAGATGAATGCCCGGCAATCAAGTACGCCGCGCAGCAGGTATTTCTCCACCGAACTTACTGACAGCGACATTCTTTCTGCGATCTCCTTGTGAGCCAGGCCATGTACTTTACGCAACAAGTATACCTGCCTGCATTTGTCGGGCAGCGATGCGACCGCCTCGCAATAGAGGCCCAGGGACTCTTCGGCCTCCGCCGCCTGCTCCGCGGAGTATCCACTGTCTATAACTAACGAAGTCCCAGTTTCCTCAATATAATCGGTAATCTGTTTCGACTTTTTGGTCAATTTGGTCAGCGCGACATTCTTCGCAATGCGAAAGAGAAACGCCTTGGGCTGCTCGATGTCCTTGCGCTGCTCCGCGACGTACGCGCGCAGATAGGCCTCTTGTGCCACATCCTCTATGTCTTGACGATCCGAAAAATAGCGCGCCAGGTATTTCCTCAGGAATGCGCTGTGTTCCAGGAAGGCGGCAGAAACGGCCGTCAGCCCGGCGGGACTATTTCGATGCCTGGGATTGCTCTTCATGCGTTACTCCCTTGAATGTCGCCACATCGATAGCCTGGTGAATCTGGTGCGTTCAGCACAGGACGTCGGCGCGCATCTCAATGCTTCAGTGTTGATGATCGTCGCTGTCCTTCCTGACGGGTCGCGACGAGCTGTGGGTATGTACAACTTTCCAGTCGCCATCGACGGCACGAAACAGGAATGTCTGGTAGCCGCGATTGTGGATGCGCCGCTTGTCGGCTTTGACGACAGCGATTACTTCGACGTCAGCAACGGCCCACGCAAAGAAACCTTCCGTATGCACCTCGATATTCGAGAAACTGAGCTCCAGTGAGTCGAGTGCGTCGCCCTCCGGTTCGACGTGATTGTCGATGAGGTCGCTCAGGCCCGAGTTCTGCCCGCCGCTTTCAATGTATCGGGCGCCGTCGAAGTCGAGAAAGTGTTCGCGAAACGGCGCGCCGTCCGCATCTTCCCAGCCCTGCTCGACGGCTCCAATAATTTCTATGATTTGTGACTCATCAGGTGAGTCCGCGTGCAGAGTCGCCGACCAGAAAAGCCACGGCACCATTGCCAGTACCGACAAAAACTTCATTGGTTTTGCTGCAGATTCGTTATTCATCTTTGGCCTCGCATTATTTGATTGTTTGAAAACCGGGAATCGGATTCATTGCACGGCATACCTGAGCCTTTAGTTGTTGATCACGTCGGTTTCAGCCGGTGTGGGCTGCCGAACTCCGGGTCATCACTGATACGCGACGCGACCGTCCCCGTCGGTGGCTCGTACCAGCCTGGGTCACTGAAGTCATTGCGTGGCAGGTTGTCGCGGACCTTGACGGTCGTAAACATGCCACCCATCTCGATATTCCCGTACGGCCCCTTGCCAGTCATCATCGCGAGCGTGTTTCTCGGTCCGCTGTGATGTCCCATGTCGACGTGGTCCTGGTGCTCGGCCATTCCGAATTCGCCCATCGCCAGGTAGCCAGGCAGGATTTTCCTGATCTCGTTGTCGATACCTCGCTGGTCGACGCCCAACGTGTTCGGAACGTCGTGTCCCATCGCATTCATCGTGTGATGCGCCATGTGGCAGTGAAAGGCCCAATCGCCTGGCTCTGCGATGAACTCGATGTCGCGAATCTGGCCGACGCCGACAATCTCCGTCGTTTCAGTTCGCCACTGGCTTCTTGGCCATCGCCCGCCGTCGGACCCGGTTACCCAGTACTGCACACCGTGCATATGTATTGGGTGGTTCCACATCGACAGGTTTGCCATACGAACCCGCACGCGCTCACCGGTTCGAGCGACCACCGGATCGATGGCCGGAAACACCTTGCTGTTGAACGTCCACAGGTCGAAATCCTGCATGATCGCGGGATCCGGGCGGTAAGTTCCCGGGTGTAGCGCCCAGTTGTGCAACAGGAAACAATAGTCACGATCGACGGGAACCGATTCGCCACCCTTCGGATGGATGATGAAC
>JABDOQ010000058.1 GCA_013043165.1 Woeseiaceae bacterium
GACAAGGAGCGTTCCACGCCGGAAAACGTCGACGCGATTCTCGATGGCATGGCGTGGCTGGGGCTGGATGCGGATGAGGGACCGTTTTTTCAAACACAGCGATTCGATCGTTACCAGGAGGTTGTCAAGCAGTGGCTCAAGGAAGGCAAGGCTTACCACTGCTACTGCAGTAAGCAAGAACTGGACGAGCTCAGGGCGGAGCAGCTGGAGCGCGGTGAGAAGACTCGGTACGACGGTCGATGCCGGGATCGAGAACAGCCGAGGGAAGGGATTGATCCGGTGGTTCGTTTCAAGAACCCGATGGACGGCGAGGTCGTTATTGACGACCAGGTTCGTGGTCGAGTCGTCTTTCAAAACGCCGAACTCGACGACCTGATCATCGCGCGCTCGGATGGCACACCGACCTACAACTTCTCGGTCATCATCGACGACTTCGATATGAATATCACTCACGTCATCCGTGGCGACGATCATCTCAATAACACGCCCAAGCAAATGAACATGCTACGAGCCCTCGATGCAGACATTCCGGTCTACGCGCACCTGCCTATGATCCTGGGGCCCGACGGCGCCAAGCTGTCCAAGCGTCATGGCGCGGTCGATATTCGGGAGTACCGGGAGCAGGGCTACCTGCCCGAGGCAATGCTCAACTACCTCGTTCGTCTCGGTTGGTCGCATGGCGACCAGGAAGTTTTTAGTGTCGACGAGATGATCGATCTATTCGACATTGCCGATGTGAACCAGTCGGCTTCGGCGTTCAACCCTGAGAAACTGCGGTGGCTAAACCAGCAGCACATCATGGCGGCACCGCTCGAGCGCATCGGCAAAGAGCTGGTTCCCTATCTAAAATCAGCCGGGCTTGACCCCGCCAACGGCCCCGATCCCAAAGATGTCGCCGACGGCTTCCGAGAGCGCGCTGAGACGCTCCTGCACATGGCGGCCAGCGCTCGCTACTGCTACGAGGATTTCGACGTCATCGAGCCAAAGGCGGCCAAGAAGAACCTGCGGCCGGTTATTCTTGAACCGCTCAGAGCAGCCAGGGACGGGCTCGCCGAGCTCGAAAACTGGACGAAGGAGGGTATTCACACGACGATTGAGTCGGTGGCTGAGTCTTTCGGTATCAATCTCGGCAAGCTGGGACAACCAATCCGGGTGGCTGTGACGTGCGGGCCGGTGTCGCCGCCACTTGACGTCACGGTGTGGCTGATCGGGCAGGAACGGGTTGTAAAGAGGCTCGACAAAGCGATTCAAATAATCGAGGCGCGAGCCGCAGCAAGCGCTTAATTGGTGAAATAGTGAGTACGGAATGACAATAACTGAAGGGCAACCAGCCCCGCTTTTCTCCCTCAGCGACGATCGCGGTAATCAAGTCAGCATGGCTGACCTGAAGGGGCGCTGGATCGTACTGTATTTCTATCCACGGGATAATACGCCCAGCTGTACTAAGGAAGCCTGCACTTTTCGGGACCTATGGGGAGATATCGAAGCAACCGGCGCAGTGGTGCTCGGTGTTTCACCCGACAGCTCGGAGTCCCATGAGCAATTCATCCGCGAGTTTAGCCTGCCTTTTTCGCTTCTGGCGGACCCAGATCACGAAGTGATCGAGAAATACGGAGCGTGGGGACAGCGACGCAAATGGTACGGCAGAAAGGTCACCGGCGTTATTCGATCGACTGTACTGATCGATCCGAACGGTGTCATTCACAAACACTGGCCTCGAGTCGATAACGCTGAAGAGCATCCAGCAGACGTTCTGAAAGTACTTCAGCAGCCGCACTGAACCGCTCGTTGTCCGTGGGCTTCACTACGACCTGTTTGCCTGGCGGGAATGCCGGATTGACGGCGATGCCAGGTCGGCAATCGTCGGAAATTTTTACATAGAAAGGCGAGCAGACTTGCAACTTATTGAATCCTATAGCAACAAGTTTCCGGCACAAATCTTGCCTGCCTAGATATGACGACAAAATTCTCTTTCAGGCTGGAGATGACATGAGTAACGTGATCAAACAACTACAAACAACTCTCACCCTGCTGATGCTGGCAGTTACTGGCACGGCGTGGAGCGATGGTACGGAACAACTCGGTCCGGCCAGTATTCCCATTGCAAGTGGAAGCGGCATTGTTACGGCCGGAGAAGGCTTACTGGACGGCCAGCCCGGCGTCGTCAGCGTCGACGTGCCAGCCGGTGTCAACGTGCAGCAGGTATTGTTGTACTGGTCCGGTGAGGTAATACCGCCGGCTGCCGCCACTGATACGATTGATGTCAGCGGCAATGCCGTCACCGGCGACTTCATCGGTGGCTTCGATTCGACCGGGTTGACCTTGACTCGTCAGTGGGTTGCTTATCGAGCCGATATAACCGGGCTGGGCCTGGTGTCATCCGGACCAAATGGCCTGAGTATTTCCGGCCTGAATTTCGACTATTTGGGCGTTAACAACGGTGCAGGGATCGTCGTGATCTACGACGATGGCAGTCCTGCGGTTATCGACCTGCGCGACGGACACGATCATGCCTATCAGGGACAGCCTGCTCCTCTTGACGCGACCGTGGCACAGACTTTCAGTTTTGCGCCGTCGTCTGTGGATCGCTTCGCACAGATCGACATGTTCTACTCCAGCGTCCGCGGGACACTCTCCGGCGGTGGTTTCCGCCCGAGCGCGTTCGACATTACTGTCGCGGGCGTCACCACCGAGTTCAACAACATGCTTGACAGCAACAGCGGCGAGGAGTGGGACACGGTTACACTGAGTGTCCCCGTACCGGCGGGAGCCACCGACGTCACGGTTCAGGCATTCTCGGTGGATAGGCTCGGGATCGGCGGAGATCCGGCGTCTTTCGACTGGCTGCTTGCCAGTCTCGTAGTTCGCCCGGAAGAGCCGCCAACAGCCTCTCTCGGCGACCGCGTCTGGGAGGACCTGGACAGAGATGGCATCCAGGACTGCTCTGACGAAAATATGAACGGCATCATCGGCGACGCTGGCGACAGCGGTTCCGAGTGTGGTTCTGGAATACCGAACATCCCGGTTAATCTGCTGACCGGCGATTGTGAGACGTCGCTCGGTCAGATGGTCATGACCGACATGAACGGCTTCTACCTCTTCGAGAATCTTGACCCCGGCGATTATTGCGTTAACTTCGGCCTGCCGCCGGAGGACTTCTGCGACACCGACGGTTTCGACCTCGGCGCACCGGTATTCACGGCAATGAACGCCGGAGACGACGCCAAGGACAGCGACGCCGATCCGATGAGCGGCACCTCCGATCCGACGAACCTGATGGCCGGGGAAACGGACCGCACAATCGACGCGGGTATCTACTGCCCGGCCAAGATCGGTGACCAGGTCTGGTTCGACGACAACGAGAATGGCCAGCAGGATCCTGGTGAAAATGGCGTACCGGGCGTGAAGACGACGTTGTTCGAATGTGGACCCGACATGATTGCCGGCACAGGCGATGACATCATGACCGGGGAGATGCGGACTACCGGTGGCGACGGCATGTACATGTACGGTGGCGAGCCGGGTGTCTACGATCTGCCGCCGGGCAAGTACTTCGTGCAGTTCGACCCGAGCACTTTCCCGCCAGGCTTCGACTTCACAACGCCCGGTGTTGGACCGGATGCTCTGGATAGCGATTGCATGCCGCCAGACGGAATCACGGAGTGCACTGACCTGACGGCATCGCGCTCTATCAATCTCGATCGAGACTGCGGTTTGATCCCACCGCCGCCGCCGGAATGCAACCTGTTCCTCGACAAGTCCTGTCGGGTTGAAGCACCGCCACCGTCACCGGATTTCGACAAGTGCTCAGGCAAGTTGCAGCAGTTCACGCTGATCTGGACGGGTGCGGGCCCCATCACGGCGGCCGGCCCGAACAACACCGTGACGGTTGATACAGGTGACGAAGCGACCTTTGTCGGTCCATTCAGCAACAACGACGTGGTCGTCAACATCAGCGGCGCGGTGAACGGCCAGTCCGTGTTCCACGTCTCCTGTTCGGACGAGGACTTCAACGATCCGAGCGACTGCGGCAAGCTCTCCGGCAACGGCAAGGGCAACGATAGCGGGCTGATCAATGACTGGCGCCTGGAGGGCTTCATCGACGCCGATGGACGGGTGCTGGATTGCACCGCCGACTCTTCCGAGGGCGGCTTCAGCGACAACTGCTCGTTCGAGCCCCAGCCGCTGCCGAGTTGTGACAACGGTCCCAAGCCGGACAACCTGACCTGGCGTTACGACGGCGGCACAGGCGGTGATGGCGACTGCGCGGACAGCACGTTCTACAGCATCGTCAACGAAGACGGCAAGTTGCACACGGACTTCGAGTGCACGGGCGCGGTCGATTCCAGCCTGCAGGTCACCGCAGTCGACGATGACGGCAACGTGTTCCTGGTCAACCCGGGCGACTCGTTCACGACACTCCGTGATGACGCCAAGACGATCACGCTGACCGACTCGAACGGCGACACGCAGGAGCTCGTGTTCCATACGTCCTGCTCGCAGCCGCTCGAGGCGCAAGCCACGGCAGGCGCTGTCACGCTGGCTGGACTCGATGATCGCGACGGGGCACAGGACGTGACCTACCGCTACGAGCTCACCAACTTCGGCGATCCGCTGAGCAACGTCGGAATCGAGGACAATCCGCTCGGCACTATCGCCAGCGGTCTGAGTCTCGGCACCGACGAGATGGCGAGTTTCGAGAAGATGGCGCAGATCTTCGGCACGACGGTGAATACCGCCCAGGCGAGCGGCACGCTCGCGAACGGCGACATCTGTGCGCCGAGTACGGCTTTCGACTCGGTCACCGTCGAGGCAGTAATACCGCCTTGCTCCTTGAGCTTCGAACTCTACAAAGTCGAGGACAAGAAGCTGAAGATCAAGATCACGAACAACGACACGCGCGACCGCACCGTCACGTTACAGTCGTTGACCGTTGCGTTCCCTGCAGCTCGGGGTGACGTCAAGAAGATCAAGCTCGAAGGCGACGCCTACAAGCGCGACGACAGCTCGAGTCCGATCAACGGCACGCCAGCAAGCTTCGGGCCGTCAGACTGGACGGAGAGCGACGTGTCGAAGCGTCAGATCGAAGCGGGCAAGACCGAAACGCTCGAAATCGAGACCACCGACGAGAGCAGCAAGGATGGCCGCTTCGAGGTTAGCCTGGACTTCGGCGACGGCTGCACCCTCGAGATCGTCGTGGAGAATCAGCAAGTGCAGTAAGCGCCGTAGAGGCTTCGATACCTCGCGGAAACGGGACGGGCAGCGCAAGCTGCCCGTTTCTTTTGGGACGACACTGTGTTCCTGGCTCAGGAATCGATTCGGGGCGGCCTGCGTAAGTTCAAGCGCTTGATTTGGATACGAAAGCCGGATTTCTTGACAGTATAGGCAAGGCTCCGTAAAGTCCCCGGCTCCGTGGGGCTATAGCTCAGCTGGGAGAGCGCTTGCATGGCATGCAAGAGGTCGGCGGTTCGATCCCGCCTAGCTCCACCACGATCAAGATTTTCTGTCCTGTGTCCCCATCGTCTAGAGGCCTAGGACACCGCCCTTTCACGGCGGTAACAGGGGTTCGAATCCCCTTGGGGACGCCACAATCAAGAAACCGGCCTACGGCCGGTTTTTTAGATTGCGATGCGTCCGCGGGGATGAGAACCCCGGGTTCGATCCGAGGCCAGCTATGCTGGCCGACAGACGCCGAAGGCGCCGCGAAGCGGTGAGGGCCGCAGGCCCGAATCAATCCCCTTGGGGACGCCATTTCCACAATCTGTACGGCACTGGTACGGGACATGGCTGTTCTGAACCGGTCAATTGAAAGGCGACACCATAGTCTTTCGACATGTTTCGCAAGGGGCGTGGGGGCAAACTTTCGTAATTGGATTACAGTCATAAGGGTGCTTGTCACTGCGCTACAGAACAAAAGAAACCCCGCTCAAGACGGGGTCTCGGTGAATTGCTGCCGGGGTCAAGCGGTTTCTCTGCGTCTTGTTAAGCCCAAGCCCGACCGAAACCAACACATTCTTCGCTCTATGTAAGTGCCATTCAGGTTATGTCCTATACCTGAAACCACCATACTTCAGCTCGACCTGCTCAACTTGATAAAGATCCTCAATCAGCGACGTACATAACTCGACAACGTCGCCCTGCTCAACGCGCAGGTACAACCAATCGTTCATTTCCTTCTCCTGCCACTCGACGCCCTTGGATGCCGCGTATTGAATAACCTTCGGCTTCTCCTCGATGTTGGCCGGCGACATCAATATCCAGTCCAACCCGGCTT
>JABDOQ010000102.1 GCA_013043165.1 Woeseiaceae bacterium
GGGTCATGTCGAGTTTGTCATGACGAAGTTGTATCGCAGCGCCTGACGAGAAGCTGGCGCGAAAACACATCGTGACTGAATCTGTGAGACTGACGTTAGCGGAGGCGGAAGATCTCTGCGTCCGTGCCTTGCTGGCCAGCAATGTAAGCGAAGCCAATGCTCGCTCGACCGCGAAAGCGCTCCTGCGTGCCGAGGCCGATGGCCAGAAGGGACATGGCCTGTCGCGCATTCCGAGCTACTCAGGCCAGGCGCTGTCGGGCAAGGTCGACGGACTCGCCGTACCGTCTTTGTCACGCCCGGGCACGGCTTTGCTTCGTGTGAATGCAAAATCCGGCTTTGCCTATCCGGCGATGGACCTTGCTGCCGAAACGTTGCCGGGGATCGCCAGCGTAACGGGTGTCGCGTCTGCATGCATTTACAATTCGCACCATCTTGGTCAGGCTGGCGCTCACGCAGAACGACTTGCGAACGAAGGGCTCGTTGCGCTGGTGTTTAGCAATTCGCCAAAGGCCATTAATTTCTGGGGCGGCCGAGGTCCGATGATGGGCACCAACCCGATTGCCTTTGCCGCGCCGCGCGTTGATGCGGAGCCGCTCGTGATCGACCTGGCGCTGTCCAAGGTCGCGAGAGGCAAGATCCTCGCAGCGAAAAATGCCGGTGAGAAAATACCGGACTCATGGGCGCTGAACGCCGATGGCAATCCTACCGACGATCCCGCCGAAGCCATGCAAGGCTCGATGCTGCCGATAGGCGACGCCAAGGGCGCCGCATTGGTGCTCATGGTCGAACTACTCGCTGCCGCGCTAACGGGCAGCAACTTCGGTTATGAAGCCAGTTCTTTTTTTGACGCCGAAGGAAATTCACCCGGCATCGGACATACGGTCGTCGTATTCGTCCCCGACATGACTTCCGGCGGACGGTTTGCAGAGCGCTTGGAAAACGTGATTACAGCAATCGAGCACACAGATGGTGCCCGGTTGCCGGGCACGACGCGGCTCGAACATCGCCTGAGATCAGCAAAAAACGGTATGGAAATCCCGTCCGCGCTGTACAAAGATATCGAGGCAATCATCGAATCGGGGCGTCGTAATGCCTGACATCGTGATCTCTGAATTCATGGACGAAGCGATCGCTATGGATGTGCTGAAGGCATTCAACGTGCTTTACGATCCGTCGCTGGTCGACGATCGCCCCGCCCTGCTCGCATCACTGGCGGACGCCAGGGCGATCATCGTTCGTAACCGAACGCAGGTCGACGCAGAATTGCTGGACCACGCGCCCAGGCTGGAAGCCGTTGGCCGACTCGGCGTAGGGTTGGACAATATCGATCTCGACCTGTGCAAGGCGCGGAGCGTCACGGTTTATCCAGCCACGGGTGCCAACGACCTTGCCGTGGCCGAGTATGTGATATCCGCAGCACTGTTGCTGTTGCGCGGCGTCTGGCAAGCGGGTAGTGAGGTCGTCGCCGGCGAATGGCCGCGATCTGCAAGTATCGGCCGCGAGGCGTCGGGTAAGCGGCTCGGGCTGATCGGATTTGGTTCGATCGCCCGAGAAGTGGCCAGCCGTGCGAAAGCGCTTGGCATGCGCGCATGCGCTTTCGATCCCTATTTGCCGCAAGACAATAGCGTGTGGTCCGGCATCGAGTTTTCCTCGTTGCGAGGCATCGCAGAAAGCTGTGATGTCGTTAGCGTTCATGTCCCATTAACGGAGCAAACGCGCAATCTCATCGACGACGATTTCATCGCCAGCATGAAAAAAAACGCGATACTCATTAACTCGGCGCGAGGTGGTGTCGTTGACGAGAGCGCGTTAATCAAAGCGTTGCACGAGGGTCGAATTGGTGGCGCAGCACTGGATGTCTTCGAGTCCGAGCCACTGGACGATAAACGCGGTGAGGTATTTGCCGGGATTCCTAACGTGTTGCTTACGCCGCATATTGCCGGGATCACCGAAGAAGCGAATGAGCGCGTTAGCCGCCTGACAGCACAAAACGTGCTTGAGCATTTGCGCTAGAGAATAGCGTCACGGTCTCTTGCCGCTGAGATCAACTCAGGAGGTGCCGGGTTCAGCGCCTGCTTTTCGAATTCCGTTTTCTTCAGCAAACCCAGACGTTTACGACCGCGACCTGTCCTCTGAAAACAACTACCGCAGCATTACGTGTGCAATGAAGCGCTGATGTGAAACTCTCGCTGCCGCCAAAGGTCGCTGCGAACGCCGGTGGCTGAAAGAAGCGTTCATGCAGAGGGGTTTTCAAGCGCAGCATGATTTCGCCGAGTGATACGGTTTTGCTTATTTGTCGAGTCCTCTCGCTCTTTTCGCAATTGCGACTGCTTCGGCCGCAAGCTGTGTGATCGCATCGTAGTCGCCCGCCGCGATCTTGTCGGCCGGCGTCAACCAGCTACCGCCGCATGCGAGTACCGCCGGTATCGCAAGAAAATCGGCAAGGTTTCCGGGGCTCACACCGCCCGTTGGCATGAATTTCATGGTGCGAAATACGCTTGCCAGCGCCTTCAGCGCCGGAATGCCACCCGCAATCGATGCCGGAAAAAATTTGACGGTGTCGAGGCCGAGGTTGAAGGCGTGCTGGACCTCGCTCGGCGTCATGGTACCCGGGTAAACCGGCACGCCCCTTTCCTTTGCGACCCCGACGACGCCATCGTCAAGCCCCGGGGACACGATGAACTGTGCGCCGTGGTCAAGCGCGGCGTTAGCCTGCTCCGCGCTGAGCACGGTGCCGGCGCCAGCAATCATCTCCGGCACCTCGTCGGCGACGGCCTGCAGGCATTCGAGCGCACGATCAGTGCGGAAAACCACTTCCGCGACTTTCAGACCGCCGGCGGCCAGTGCGCGCGAGGTCTTGACCGCGATGGCCGGATCATCGGCCTGCACCAGCGGCACAACCGGGTTATTCGAGAGTAATTCAGTGATATTCATACGAAGCGTTCCTCGACGTGATAAGCGGACACGTTGTTGCTTGCGCGCAGGCGGTGTCCTGCTTAGAACCGACCCGAGCTCCCAGGAGAAATATAGCCCGCCGTTGATATCAATGCTCGCTCCCGTGAGAAAGCTCGACTTCAAACATCCAAGCGGCAGGCTGAACAGCAGCTCTTTTCAGATCTGCCCCATGGCTTCGGACCCGCGCATGATCATGCGCACCTTGATGATGGCGGCCTCGATGTGCCGGTCTCGCTCCTCTACCGGCATGTCGAGCAACGCAATACCGGTCGTGAACAGGATGGCCACCGTGGAATTCGCCGCGAGCCGCGGGTAGCCCAACGGCACGCCTCTTTTCTCGGCGTCCCAGACCAGGAAGTCGGACAGGTCCCTGGACATCGTCACCAGGAGTTTTTCGGCCGCAGGACGAAACGCAGACTGCCGGGACATGCTCTCCTGCAGAATCATTCGCGACATGCCCTGGTTGCCAAAAATACAGTCGAACAGTGTCTCGACCGAGGCCCGTATCACCGACCGCCCTTCCGATGTTTGTTCCCGGACACGATGCATCAGAGTGAGCAGTGTTTCGCCGTGTTCCTCGATCAGCGCCAGCCCCAGATCTTCCATGTCGTGGAAATGACGGTAGAAAGACGTCGGCGCGATCCCGGCGAGCTTGGCGACCTCCCTCAGGCTCAGCGTGTCGAAACTCCGGCCGGAGCCTAGTTCGGCGGCCGCCGCGTGCATTATCCGCCGCCGGGTCTCTTCTTTTTGCTGTTTTCTGGAGACGTTCAACCACCCACCCCTGCATCGCCGGATTCGCCTGATTGTGAACCAGTTGGTTGCATCCTGGCAAACGATTGGTACACTTGTGCGTACAGTTGTACTCTCAAAATGGCGCAAGCCCTCCATTGCCAGGGAGAAAGCCGGTATGACGACCTACAAAGCACCGCTACGCGACATGCGATTCGTAATGCAGGACCTGCTGAACGTTGAAAGGCACTACCAGTCGTTGCCCGCCTGCGAAGAAGTCAACCAGGAGCTAATCGACGCGATCCTCGAAGAGGCCAGCAAATTCTCCGAGGACGTCGTGGCCCCTCTCAACGCCATCGGCGATGAGGAAGGTTGCCGGATGCTGGACGACGGCGGGGTAAGAACTCCGCGCGGATTCAAGGAGGCCTACCGGCAATACGTCGACGGCGGATGGCCGGCACTGGACCAGCCTGCCAGGTACGGCGGCCAGGACCTGCCCATGTCGATAGGGACGCCCGTTCGCGAGATGAATGGAACAGCGAACTGGTCGTGGGCCATGTACCCCGGGCTGTCCCATGGTGCGATGGAGACCATTGAGGAGCACGGCTCGGAAAAACAGAAAGCCATCTTCATGGAACCTCTCGTCAGCGGTCGATGGACCGGCACCATGTGCCTGACCGAGGCGCATTGCGGCACGGACCTGGGCCTGCTGAAATGCAAAGCCGAACAGACGGCGGATGGCACCTATCGCATTACCGGCTCAAAGGTTTTCATTTCGTCGGGCGACCACGACCTTGCCGAGAACATCGTGCACATCGTGCTGGCGCGAATGCCCGATTCTCCGCCGGGTACCAAGGGCATCTCGCTGTTTATCGTGCCCAAATTCATTCCTAACGAAGACGGCTCGATCGGTGAACGCAACACTGTCAGTTGCGGCGCGCTCGAACGCAAGATGGGCATTCACGGCAACTCGACCTGCCTGTTGAATTTCGATGGCGCGACCGGGTACCTGGTCGGGGACGAGAATAAAGGCCTGAGCTATATGTTCACCTTCATGAACTTCGCCCGCCTCGGCACCGGCTTACAGGGACTCGCACATTCGGAACTCGCCTTTCAGAACTCGCTTGCCTACACCAGAGATCGCCTGCAAATGCGTTCCCTGTCCGGCGCCAAGAACCCGGGCGGACCTGCGGACCCGATCATCGTACATCCCGATGTTCGCCGCATGTTGCTGACGCAAAAAGCGTTTGCCGAAGGCGGCCGCGCCTTGCTTTATTTCGCCAGTACGCAGGGCGACATCCTGACAAAATCCGACGACCCTGAAGCCCGCGAACTCGCGAATCACGTCCTCAATTTCCTGACACCCATCATCAAGGCATTTCTCACCGAGACCGGGCTCGAGAGCGCAAACCTCGGCCTGCAGTGTTTTGGCGGGCATGGCTATGTGAGTGAATGGGGCGTGGAGCAGAATGTGCGGGATGCCAGGATCGGCACGCTCTACGAGGGCACCACGGGTATCCAGGCGCTGGATCTCCTGGGCCGGAAAGTGCTGGGCACACGCGGCAAGGCGCTCGCGCCGGTTACGGGCTTTATCCTGGACTTCTGCAAACGCTCTCGAAGCCAGAAGGAACTCAGGCCTTACCTGAAGACGCTGGTGCGGCTCACCAAGCAGTGGAAATCGTTGACCCGAAAGATCGGCTTTGCCGCCATGCGTGACCGCGATGCCGTGGGCGCAGCCTCGGTCGACTACATCATGTTCTCCGGCTACGTGTTGCTTGGCGTCGTGTGGGCCGCCAGCGCGCGCGCCGCGTACAGGAGACTCGAGCAAGGCACGACGGAAGAAGCGTTCTATCGCGCAAAGATCCAGACTGCGGAATTCTATTTCGCCAAGATCCTGCCGCGGACCACATCTCTGCTGGAAACCATGTCGACGGGCCCCGACTCGCTGATGAAGATGGACGAGGCCGAGTTCATTTTCTAGGCTGACCCCTGGCGTAGCGTCCGGACCGGTGACCTCTGTCTTTCTGGCTCGCGACGTGCAGGATGCACGAGTGCCGCGTCCCATGGAATTCTGCTTTTGTCGCTCTAAGCCTGTGAATACATTCCTTTTGCCATACCAGGATGGCACAATTGAGCCTCACGAACTTGACATGTCAAGAAATAGCTTGATAAGGTCCTTGAATGGCCAGTATCAAAATCAGTTCTAAAGTCGAACAGAACGAATGGAAAGCCCTGCAGGATCTCGCAAGAGAGTCCCACCAGAGTATTTCCGGACTGTTGACAGAAGCAATCGGCGACTACGTTCGCAAGCGCCGGCTGCGCCCGGAGGTCCTTGACCACCTCGACGACTCTATGCAGGAAAACGAAGACCTGGGTCGACGGCTTGCCAAGTAAGTCCGTTCAATTCCTCTCCGTCGATGAAGCACTTGCAATTCAGGAACGCCTGATCGATCGCTTTGGCGGACAGCACGGTGTTCGCGACCGGGGACTACTCGAAAGCGCTTTGTACCGCCCCCAGACCGGCTACTACCGGGGTCTCCAAGAGATGGCTGCAGCGATGTTCCATTCACTGCTGTTGAACCACACTTTTGTTGACGGCAACAAGCGAGTTGCATTTTTCGCCACAGACGTCTTCCTGCGACTCAATGGCTGGAAGATCGATGTTGCACCGGCCGAGGCAGAATCTTTCATCATCGGATTGTTGGAAAACGGTGATTGCGAAGTCAGCGAAATAACGGGCTGGATCCGTGATTCGATCGTGGCTATTTAGCCAGCCGCACCCGAACCGTTTGCACGGCATTGGCCGCAATTTCCACTGCTGCGTACTGAGCACCGATCTGCAGTGAGTATTCAATGGGTTCCTTGGTTGTGTTGAGCAACTGAACGCTCAACAAACCGTCGTCGTTTATCGTCGCACTTGCGTGCAGCGCATCGTCGTCAAGCCCGACCAGGTTCTTGTCGGCCTGCACCGCTTTGTCGCCCGGCCGGATCGTGCGGCTGAACTGCGCTAACACGTAATAGACGGGCGTGTAGTAGACCTGGCCCGTCTCCGTGTCGATCATAATTGGCGCACCACAGAAATTGCCGGCGTGGTTGGGTCCACCGTTCTTGTCCAGGACCACATTCCAGTCTATCCATCCTTCCATCCAGTGGTTGAGACTGACGATGATATTTCTTGCATATCGATGCACCGGTGTATAGATCGGGTGGTCCTCGCTGTTAGGTGCCCACTCGGCCGTATAGGCCCAGTCGGTCGCATTATCGTTCCACCAGAACTCATCATTGTCGAACCAACCCGATTCCTTGAACCTTTCCGGATCGCCTATGCCGCCAGGAGCTTCTTTACCCAGATCATCGATAGTGCCCTCGGTATGGATGATGGAAAAGTTCGGGAATTTCTCGTGCACGCGCTCGAAAACTTCCTCAAAGACCTTGAAGGTACTCGCATACCAGTGCACGGCGGCACCGTGGACATAGGCCGCCGTTTCCCGGTCACCGAAGATTTCGTCCGCCCAGTGTTCGAGGTCATCGCGATTCTGATCGTAAATCAGCACTTTGACGTCGCCGAAACCTCGCGCCCTCAACGTCGGCCCCAGGTTCCGCTTGATGAATTCATTCTGAGTTTTCGGCGTGAAGTGCATGCTCTCCCAGTTTCCGCTATTTCCATGCGGTTCGTTGACTGGCGTCAGACCCCAAATATTCACGCCTTCGGCTCGGTATGCATCGAGATACTGGACAATATAGTCGGCATAGGTCTGGACATACTCCGGCTTGAGCGCGCCGCCGGTACCCTGGTAGTTATTTTCAGGCGCGCCGGGCAAATACCAGTCATTGATGTCTTTCATCCATGGCGGTGCGGTCCACGCCGACGCGACGATCCGCAGCTCACCGTCGTCTTGTTGGTTCTTGATCGCCATAGCCTGTTTGATCATCGGCATCAGATCGAAAGACTCGTCGCGAATGCCTGGATACTCGCTTGTTGCGAAACCATCCTGGTCCACTGCAATGCTGAAGTGCTCCAGTGATCGGTCACCGGCGACATTTGCATAACTGTACTTACCGGCTACTGAGAAGTCGGTCGAACCGATCGGTGTTCTGGTCAGCGAGAAGTTGGCTCCTTGCTCGCTGTATATCCTGTCCATGACTTCGGCCCGCGCTTCCGGTTCAAGGTGTGCCAACACAAATGCCGACGATTCAGTAAATGACGATCCGATGCCGACAATGGTCTGTTTGACGATGTCCGGACTAACGACAACAATCGTACCGCGCGGATCGCCCACTCGGAACGACACGTTTTCCTTCGTCGCAATCTTGTCACCAGCCTCGCTGGTCAATAGTATTTCCGTTGTCATCGACAAGCGATAATCGACGTCGCCGCTACCTGCATTCAGCATTCTTTCGTCCTCTCTCGCGGAGCAGCCGCTGAGTAAAGCACAGATCACCGACGCGGCAAACGCACACGATTGCAGCGGTCGGTGCATCTCAATTTCTCCGTAAGTGAGCGGGTTGACTACAATTCACCAGCTGATTAGTGGGCGCCTAGCGTGGCTGAACACGACAGAGCAGACAACAGTTTTCATTGCAACTGTTGGCGAACGTCGTCGGGCTGCACAGTTCGGTCTCTCGAGGACTTCCAAGCTGTATGGGATAAGGTCCCCGTGACGCATTCGATGACATTTTTACGCGAACGCCGACAACTACCGAAAATCTTTCAGTATCGGTACGTCGCCCCTACGCTATTCGATCAGGGTGTGACCGTCGAAAAGGTCAACGCAGGAAAATCGCTGAGCGTGATCATACGCAGACCATCTCCTGATATACGTACCTGGCGGTCGTGCAGGCGTCCGTTGATGACGTAAGTATTGTCGGCGCTATCATCGACATTGTAACTCCATGCATCGGTGCCACCCGTGACTGCGTTGATTCCACCATACAACTTTTCGGTCGGCCCGAGTTCCACGGCAAGCGGGTAAGGATTGGCGGCCAGAACCGTGCCTTCCGCAATAGCGTCACCGTCAAAAGAAAAAGTCGGGAACGCATATTCGCCGCCATCGGCAGTGTAAATTTTCGATCCGTCCTTGTTGACAGCGATGTCCCGCGCATTTCCGAATGAGCGGTTTAGCGCGTGCGTCTGTTCGACGCTATAGGCGTCGTTAACGGTCGAATAGTCGCCAGTGTAGCGCAGCAGGTCGATGAGACCGCTGACACCGGGCCGCAATACGAAGAAGCTGGCCCCATCCTCTGCGGCTGCCAGAATAATGTTGTCGTAAAACGGGTGCGGAACAGTCGTTACCTGCATTCCAGTATTTGCAGCGAAGACCTCACGCCGGTTGCTGATCACGACACCCTTGCCGTTAAAGCGCGTGTACTCAAGCATTGCGTTGATCTGGGCGAAATTGTCTGCCGGCCATTTGCTGCCCACGGTTAACGTTGAGAGCTCGATAGGCACGATGGAGTTATCGTCACCATCGATGGCAAACAAGGTCTCGCCGCTACCCGCCACAGTCATGGCCTTCAGCTCCACACCAGCGGTCACGCTGTTTACCAGGGCACCGGTGTAGATATTGTAAATATCAACAGTTGCGCCGTTGTTGGTCACATACACATAAGGCCGGACAGGATCGCTGACCAGATACCGTCCCGTGACACCGAGTTCGGTTGCCGTCGGGTCAGTACCGGATACATAGAAACCGACCGTAATGGCCTCGTCATTGATGATTGTCACATCGCCGGAGCTGACGGTTACTTCTGCAAAATGAATAGTATCGGTCGCCAGTCCGCTCGGATCCGCGGTCAGGGTCAGCGCACCGTCGGTGACGCCGCCGCCCGTGACCGATAACCAGGCGCTGTTGCTGCTCGCCGTCCAGGGAATCGATGCACCGGCATTTTCCGAAACCGTTACCGTGTGGGTCAATACTGACGGCGCAGTCGGAAAAGTGGCGAAAGCCACACCGTTATCGCCGACAAACAGCTTATGCGGTTCGACGGTCAGGTTGACCGTGACGTTTTCACTGTTACCGCCCGATGAGTCTGCCACCGTGACGGCCGCCGTGTAATTTCCCGAACTCAAACCAGCAGGATCGACGCCAAGCTGCACGCTCGAAGGCGCCGTGCCACTGGATGCGCTCAGTGTGACCCAGGCCTGATCGGAGTTAGCAGTCCAGTTGATACCTTCGCCGTCAATCGACAGCGTCTGACGCTCGGGGGCGACGCTCGCACCGTCAGTATGCGTGAAGTCAAATTGGCTCTGGCTGACCGTAAGTTGATTGGTCACGATGCAGGTGACGGTCAAGTCACGGAAACTGACATTGTTGCCGTTGATATCGCCGGTGGCGAATCGCACCGAAGTTTCATACGTTCCGACCGTAAGGGTGCCGGTATCGACGGACAACTCGATGTCCACCGGGCTGATGTTGTCCGAAGAGTCTGCCTGCCGCACGTCGAGCCACGCAGGTTCGCTCACGCCGGGCGCGTAACCGATGACCAGGCCGTCACCGCTAAATCCGACAGACAAGGTTTGCGCCGCCGGAGCGGCCCCGCCGATGGCATAAGTGAATACGATGTTATTGGTACTGAGAGTGACATTGGTACCCGGCGCGCCGCCACCGCTGTCGCTGCTACCGCCACCGCAGGCAGCTAGCGAAAACACCAGACCAGCAATGGCCAGATAGTTAGTAAAATTTGTAAAGTATTTCATCGACGTGACCTGTGCCGGTTGCAAAAAAAAGTCCCGATCAATGCGAGAATTGTTGCTCGCGACGATCGATTCTAGCGATTGGGCGTAGAAGATAATGTGACTGCTATCACCATCGCGCTATGAGAGGCACGATTTGGCTGATAGCCCCCTTCTGGATTGACGTCATCACCTGCAGCTATGGGCGCTACGGATCGTTCGCCGCGGATGAGACCGCCCTGTAAACCATCGAAAATGGATTTGGGTCAGACCCAATCGGGTCTGATCCCAGTTTATTTATGGCGC
>JABDOQ010000006.1 GCA_013043165.1 Woeseiaceae bacterium
GACCGCGGCGGACGCCCGGCACCGTAGATGATTGCGGGTACTTTTCCCTGGTGACGCAGGCGGCGGCTCGCACCTTTGCCCTGGTCTTCACGGATTTCCGCAATCAGATCGAAGTCGTCACTCATGAAGTTCTCCATAACTGATTGATTTTGCTTAATTAATTTAAGCAGTTGAACACACGCAGATCGCGACCAATCCACGCAAGGGCGGGCATCGTAACGTAAGCGCTAGTCGACGTAAAGGGAACTGACGGACTCGTCGGTGCTGATGCGGCGCATGGTCTCGGCCAGCAGCTCGGCCGTGGACAGCTGGCGAATCTTCTTGCAGGCACGCGCTTCGGCATTCAGCGGGATGGTGTCGGTCACGACCATCTCGTCGAGCTCCGATTCCGCGATGCGCGAAACGGCCGGGCCGGACAGGACCGGGTGCGTAATATAGGCATCGACCGTGGTCGCCCCGTGCGACTTCAGCGCCCCTGCCGCATGGCAAAGCGTGCCGGCCGTGTCGACCATGTCATCGATCATGACGCAGTTCTTGCCCTCCACCTCACCGATGATGTTCATGATCTCGGACTGGTTCGCCTGGGCACGTCGCTTGTCGATGATGACGAGGTCGGCATCGCCGAGGCGTTTTGCCAGCGCGCGGGCCCTGACTACGCCGCCGACGTCCGGAGATACGACGACCATGTCCTTGTATTTCTTTTTCCAGGCATCGCCCAGCAGTATCGGCGAGGCATAGACGTTGTCGACAGCGATATCGAAGAATCCCATGATCTGGTCCGCGTGCAGGTCGATGGTCAGAACCCGGTCAACGCCCGCTGATGCGATCAGCTTGGCGACGAGCTTGGCCGTGATCGGGACGCGGGCGGACCTTGGGCGACGATCCTGACGCGCGAAGCCGAAGTAAGGGATGACCGCCGTAATCCGTTCGGGTGACGAGCGCATGGCCGCGTCGACCATGACCAGCAGTTCCATGAGGTTTTCTGCCGACGGAGGGCAGGTCGGCTGCACGATGAAGGTCTCGCGCCCGCGAATATTCTCGAGGATTTCGACGTTGATCTCGCCGTCTGAAAAGCGGCCAACGTGGGCTTTTGACAATGGGATGCAGAGATAGCGGGCGATATCCTGCGCGAGCTGCGGGTGGGCGTTGCCCGAAAAGACCGCCATTGTTCCAACTTCCACGATTTCCCCTTAGTAATGGCTGGGGCGGCAGGATTCGAACCTGCGATACACGGGATCAAAACCCGATGCCTTACCGCTTGGCTACGCCCCAATGGAAATGAAATGCGCGTTGCGGCGCAATTGTGCGGTGAGGGTACATTGCTGTCAACGATCGAAGAATAACCACCGGTCGATGACCATCCGCACGCGCGTATTCGGGTTGGTTGCCGATAAAATGCGCGGCATTTGCTGGCCGCCTCCCTCACGATATCGCGAAAATTCCACGATCCAGCTGCTTTGCTCGAGCCGCACGAGCCTGTCCTGTTCATCGAAATCAGTCACCGCTGCCATCGAGGGGTCGGGAATGCCCAGCGCCCAGTACCTCAGGGAAGCAACCGGAATCGTCCAGCCATAGCGATGCCGCAGGTCGAGTTCGGCATCGGGCAACACCGTTTCAACGCCGTCGTTGTCGGTCAGGATGACGGAACGAGAATCGCCTTCGATGCGCACGGTGCCGATGCCCAGCGGCCCGCCAACCGTCGCGGTGAACGTATCGTCCCGCTGCGACCAGTTGAGTTTGCCGTTGAAGCCCTCGTCGCCGGCTTTGACGGCGATGCGCCCTTTGAATTCCCACTCGCGAATTTCACCGAGGACCGCGCTGCGCGATTCCCACGTATCGATGTTCGGCAGGTCGATACCCTGGCGCGTTGTCGCACAAGCCCCCAACAGGCCCAGGCTCAGCAGCAGCCAGGCCCTGCGGCGCACCCGGCGCTCAGGGCGAATCGGGGAAAAACCGGCTGCGAGCATCGTCAAGCAGTGAACTGTCCGGGCGTTTCTCGAGCGCCGCATCCAGAAGCTCGCGCGCCTCCGCCCTGCGATCCATGGCAACCAGCACTTCGACGAGGTGTGCGGCGACTTCATGGTCATCGAAGCCGTCGTAAGCGCGCTGCAATTCTGTGAGCGCTTCATCGAGACGACCCAATTTGTAAAATACCCAGCCCAGGCTGTCGATGATCGCCGGATTGTCGGGATCGAGCCTGATGGCTTTCTGGATCAGCTTCTCGGCCTCCGCGAACCGGTCGGTTCGGTCTGCGAGCGTGTATCCATAGGCATTCAGCGAGAGCGCGCTCTTTGGCCATCGTTTGACCGCGACCGAGTAAGCGTCGAGCGCATCGTCCAATTTTTCCATTCGCAGCAACAGCTCTGCGCGGCTAAGCGCCGTACCCTCGTCGTCGGGGCGGAACTCGACGACCTGGTCGTAGAGCTCGAGCGATCGCTCGAACTGTTCCAGCGAAGCGAACAGCTGCGCTTTCGCGAGCATCATGTCGATAGCATGCGACGGCGAACTCTCGCCAAACTCATCGAGCAATTCCACGGCGCCATCAACATCGTCACCCTGGAACGCGAGCAGCGCGCTGGCTCGGCGCTGTGAGGCAACCGCATTGCCGCCGTAACGAACTTCGCTATAAAGAAGAATCGCACGACTAAACTCTTCGCGATAATCGGCAATGCGTGCAAGATAGTAAAGGGCATCCATGCGGTACTGGCCCGTCGCGAGCAAATCCTGGAAGTCATCCCAGGCCGCGTCGAGATATTCCTGGCGAAAATTGATGATGGCCATCAGGCGCAGCGCATCGGCACGCCCCGACTGCTCCAGCAACACCTGGTTCACCTGGCTGAGCGCATCGTCATCACGCCCGGCCATCATGTACATGATGGCCAGTTCCATGCGGGCATCGGGATCCGGATCCGGGTCATCACCAATGATGCGCGCCGTATACTCGATCGCCTCGTCCTGACTGCCCTGAATGAGCAGTGCGCGAGCGTACAACAGTTTCGGCTTGACGTTGTCGGGGTCGAGCTCGCTGGATCTCAATGCGCGCTGCATCGCATGCTCGGTATCGCCGGCCTCCAGCGCCAGTATGGCCGCCGCATAGTGTGCCAGCGACGAGTTCTTGTAGGGTTTCGCCAGTGCACGCATGAGCTTGTCGGCATTCTGCGGGTCCCCTTCTTCGGACAGATAGGGGATCATGGAAACGAGTCGGTGCCCCGGCGCCTCTTCCCCTTTTTCGACGAGGGACCTGAACTCGCGCTGCGCACGGCGCAGATCATTCACGCGAAAGTAGCTCTGCGCGAGATAGATGGCTGCCTCGTCGCTGTCCGGGTCCAGCTTGACCCAGCGCTTCGCTGCTTTCAGCGCCTCATCGTCGAACCGGTACGCAAAGGCGACCGTAGTTGCCTTGCGCGCAGTCTCGGCGCTGTTGCTGATCTCGGCCGCCTTGCGGTACGCGATCGTCGCTTCGAGGTAGTCCTTGCGTTGCAGAGCCATCTCGGCCTGCAGGATATGGGCACTGGCGTCCGAGGCTTTGGCCTCGTCCGCAATCGCGGGGGTGATAGTGAGGGCGAACAGCGTGATCAGCACTGCGGCTGACGGCCATCGTCGAAGTTCATGCATAAAAATGTCGTCCGTTTATTACACAGACAAGGAACTCGCGGTTCAGTTCGCTTATCATACGCACTCCGCAATCCTTGAGTGCCGTATCGGCGCCAACAGTAACGTTATGCCGCTGCAAATACTCGGGCTAAACCATAACACGGCATCTGTCGAAATACGCGAGCGAGTCGTCTACGCGGTCGACGACGTACCGCGCGCGCTACAGAGCCTGATGGCGATCGAGGGCGTCGACGAGGCCGTGCTGCTGTCGACCTGCAATCGCACCGAGTTTTACGTCATGACGAGCGACGGCGGCCGTGACCGCCTGCAGGCCTGGTTGCAGGAAGATCGCGAACTGGATCCGCTGTGCTGCGACACGCTGTTCACGCTGCAGGACGATCAGGCCATTCGGCACATTTTCCGCGTAGCCTGTGGGCTGGATTCGATGGTGCTTGGCGAGCCGCAGATTCTGGGTCAGCTGAAAGACGCTTTTCGACACGCGCAGCAGGCCAAAACGCTCGGCCCGAAGCTGAGCCTGCTGTTCCAGCACACGTTTGCCGTGGCTAAGAAGATCCGTACCGACACGGAAATCGGTGCCAGCCCGGTGTCGGTAGCGTCAGCCGCCGTTAATCTTGCCAGCCAGTTCTTTGCCGGCTTCAAGAAACACACGGCGCTGCTTGTCGGCGCCGGCGTGACAATCGAACTTGTTGCCAAGCATCTCCACAAGCGTCAGATCGGCAGGCTGTTCGTCGCGAATCGCAACGTGGAAAGAGCTCGCGACCTTGCACACCCGCTCGGCGGTTTTGCGCTGCCGTTGTCAGAGATCGAAGGAACGTTACCCGAAGCAGACATACTGATTACTTCGACTGCCGCCTCCGAGCCGATAATTTCGCTGCAACAAATGAAGTCAGCCATCAAGGCGCGCAAGCACAAACCGATTTTTGCCGTCGACATCGCCGTGCCGCGGGACATCGAAGCCGGGGTCGCCGATCTAAACGATGTCTATTTGTACACGATCGACGACCTTGACAAGGTCATTCTCGAGGGTCAGGGCAATCG
>JABDOQ010000015.1 GCA_013043165.1 Woeseiaceae bacterium
GTTCTATGCGCTGCTTGATCGCAAATGCGGCCAGTGCCGCTTCATGGAAGCCACAAAGAATCAGTTTCTTTTTGCCGGGGTAGTAATTGATGTCGCCGACCGCGTAAATGCCCGGTTCGTTCGTTTCAAACGTTTCTGTACTGACGTTGATCGTCTTGCGGTTCATATCAAGGCCCCATTCAGCAATCGGCCCCAGTTTCGGCGCCAGGCCAAAAAAGACCAGGACATGGTCGGCAGGAATCTCTGTCGACTCCCCTTCTTTGTTTTTTATCCTGACCGCCTCGAGTGCGCCGTCGCTACCGATAAATTCCTCTACTTTCGAATCCTCGTAGACATCGATCTCGCCTTTTTCAGCCAATGCACGCATTTTGTTGACTGACGCATCGACCGCACGGTATTCGTCGCGACGATGAACCAACGTTATGTGTTTGGCTTTACCGTGAAGCTCAAGCACCCAGTCCAGCGCCGAGTCGCCGCCACCGAATATCACGAGCTTCTTGTCCGCGAAGATCGCAGGGTTCTTGACGTGATAGTGCAATGACGTCCCAACAAAGTTCTCAATACCTGTCGCTCTCATGGGCCGAGGCTGAAACGAGCCGACGCCGCCGGCAATCACCACGGCCCTGGCGTGAAACTGTTTGCCCGCACTGGTACCGACGACAAAGCTGTCATCGTCCTGCCGTTCGACTTTCGTGACCTCTTCCCCCAGGTGCATGCCGCAGTCGAATGGTTCGATTTGCTTGAGGAGCGCCTGGGTCAGCTCCTCGCCCGTACAAACCGGGATCGCGGGAATGTCGTAGATCGGTTTGTCTGGATAGAGCTCCGTGCACTGACCGCCGGGCTGGCGAATAGAGTCGACAACCTGCGCCTTTATGCCGAGAAGACCCAATTCAAAGACCTGGAACAAGCCGCAAGGACCTGCTCCGACAATAACAACGTCAGTATCTATCATGGTGAAACGGAATTCGGTGCCAGAATTAAGTGTCGTATTGTAACCACGTAGGCGTAAAGAAGCACAATTTCCCTCAAGCACCCGTGGAAGAAGAAAGCTCGGATCGACCCCGGCTTTATCTAGCGAATGTCGTCCGGATACAGGGTGGCTCCGGCACGCCCGCTTTGCTTGGTGTGGTACAAAGCCTGATCGGCCTGATCGATGATTTTCTTGGCCGTCATCGGCTTGCCGGCATCACTGACCGCCATACCGATGCTAAGTGTCACCAACACGCTGCCCTTCCGGGTTCGCAGTCGCGTTTTCGCCACATCGGTGCTGATGCGTTCCGCAATCGACCTGCAAAGATCGGGGGCAGCGTCCCGCAGGATCAAGAGAAATTCGTCGCCGCCGTACCGCGACACGATATCGTCCGGACGAACCGACCCGACTATACTCGCAGCAATTTTTGTCAACGCCTGGTCACCGACAGGGTGTCCGTATTTATCGTTTATTTCTTTGAATAGATCGATATCGATCATGCAAACTGCCACCCGTTCGCCGCTGGTTTCGGATTCCTTAAGCAGCGTGTCGAGCAACTCCGTCCCGCCTCTGCGATTCCAGACCCGGGTCAGTGTATCGAGCAGCGCCTGGCGTCGGGCCGAACCCAGTTTACTTACCAGCTGGCTCTGGGCGTCCCACAAGTCCGCAGTCAGTAACTCACGCTCGGCCAGGTGTCCGAGGTCCGACAGAGTTTCGAACAGCGTCCCGTCGGCCGCCTTGGGCTGGGTGTCGAAAGCACAAAACGTACCAATTATGTTTTCCGTGGCGTCGCGTATGGGATACCCCGCATAAAAACGGAACTTCGGACCGGCTTTTACCAGGGGCAATTTTGCAAATCGCGCATCCTTGAGCGTGTCCAGCACGATAAGCGGTTCTCCGCTCTCGACCATCGCCTGCTCGAGGCTGTCCTTGAGGGGCAGCTCGCTGACTCGCCAGCCGACAATGGATTTGAACCAGAGCTTGTCGTCCGCGATCAGCGTGACGCCGGCCGCCCGAACACCCATGGCCTTTTTCCCGAGGCGACTGATTCGCTCGAATCGTTCTTCCAGCGGCGTATAGAACCCATCGAACTTGTGCAGCCCCGCAATCCGCATCGTAGCCTTGCTGGCCAGCGACTCGCTTAGCGAGGTTGGATCGTCGTGTGCCGCCATACTGTTGTTCCCGATGGGTCTACTGAGGCCTGCATTATGTCGCTCGACAGTATAGGCCGCGTTTGCCCACTATTCATGTGCGCGAATCGCCATTTTTCACTTTCGCCCCCGGAATCTGGTTCGATCCGCACATATGAGCTAGTGCAGCCCAAACCCCGAAATGTGACTCCCCTCACGGCTTCCGGGCATGAGTCTCCATAATATTGCCGCATTCTGTTAAATAACTCACAGGGCCCGTAACATGTGGCAGGGGTTTAGAAAAGACGTTGCGGCCAGCGGTCTTTGCGGGCTGTCGATCGGTACGCAGCGCGTCGCTTTGGCTCATGTGAAGCGCCAAGGGGATGGTGCTATGCGGCTCTCTGCCGCGGCGGTCGAGAGACACGCTAACGACGACGACTGGCCAGGCAGATTGGAGCGGCAGGCCAGTGGAATCCAACTCGGACGCACACCGCTTACATCAGTGCTGCCGAGTGGCAGCTATCAGTTGGTCCTGGTCGAAATTCCCAACGTGCCGGCAAATGAAGTCCCCTCGGCGGTTCGCTGGCAGATAAAGGACATTCTCGATTTTCCGGTCGACGAAGCCGTTATTGAAATGTTCGAAATGCCGGAATTGTCGACGTCCAGTAACAAGAACATGGCCTATGCCGTGGCGACGCAGCGAAGCCGTGTTCAGGATCATATCGAGCTGCTCCATGACGCCGGGTTATCGCTGGACGTCATCGACATACCGGAATTATGTACGCGCAACATCGCGACACTGCTGCCACAGGATGCAAGAGGTGTCGCCTTCCTGCATTTTGCGGACAGCCACGGAACGCTCACTATCACGCGGCAGGGGGTGCTGTACCTGATTCGACAAATCGAAATGGGCCTTGCAGCGATGGAAGCGGTTGTGCAAGACGATTTCGCCCGCAAAGAGCTGGTGTCCACGATTGTGCTGGAAACCCAACGATCGCTCGACTACTACGAAAGTCACTTCGACTATGGGCCTGTTACCGAACTCGTGCTGGCTCCCGGCTCCAACATCGGTGGCCTGGCGGATTCCCTGCATGAGGAACTGGGACTTACGATCAGCAGCCTGGACCTCAACGGGCTGTTCGACATGCGAGCCGCGCTATCGATAGAGGACCAGTCAGATTGCCTGGTGGCAATCGGGGCAGCGCTCAGAAGTGAGCCGCAGGCGGCATAGGATAAGAGCTCGATGCGTCAGCAGATAAACTTTTACAAGACCGAATTCCGCAGCGAAGAACAGATCTTCTCTGCCATGACCTTGCTCAAGGGCTGCGCCGCCATTGTATTCGCCATGTTCCTGGCTTACGCGTTCGCCGTGCAAAAAGTGGGCAGCATCGAAAGCGAATCGCAAATCGTGGCGAGGCAGGAAACAGCGGCTGTCGAACGGCTTGTAACAATCCGGCCCATCATTGCGAATGTGGGTGGCGAAAGGACCTGGTCAGAGCGACTGGATGATGCGACGCGCTCACTCGAAGAGAAACAGCTCGTGCTCAGCCTGCTGCAGGGAACGGCATTGGGTGACACCAAGGGCTTCTCACGCTACCTGCGATCACTGGCCCGCCAGAATATGGACGGCCTGTGGCTGACGCATATCAACCTGTCTGCCCTGGGAGACAAAACCCGACTGGAAGGAAAAGCGCTGCGCGGCGAGCTGGTGCCGGTTTACCTGCAAAATCTCGCCGATGAACCGCCATTCGCGGAGCAGCGCTTCAATCAGTTTCAGATCAATGGCGCCGAAGAACCCGGCAGCAGCATCGTGAGTTTTTCGATTGATAGCGAAGTCGAACTGATCGCCAGCCTGGCCAATTCGCAATGACACTACAGTCGCAAATCACAAACAAATTGACGTCGCTGCAAGCCAGTGTTGACAAGTTGAGTTTGCGGGAACGTCTGCTCGTGTTTTCAACAGTACTAATATTGTTCGGATCGGTGTGGTATCTGAGCCTGATGGAGCCGCTGACGCAGCGCGCGGCAGCCAGTCGCACCGAAATCGAGGCCTTGCAGGCACGGATCGAAACCGCCAATCGAAGCCTCGAAGACCAGGTGCTGCAAATCTCGGGGTCCGGCACGGAATACCAGGATCGTTTTGCGGGAGTTCAGCGACGCATTGATGCGATCAACGAAAGCCTCGGTGACTACGCCTCCGAACTGATCGATCCTGCAGAAATGGCACGCGTCATGGAAGGCGTCCTCAAAGAGCAATCGAAGCTAAGGCTGATCCGCATCCGCAACCTCAGCCCCGAGTCTTTGTCGGCTGCAGCCGACTCTCGAACCGCGACATTCTATAAACATGGTCTCGAGATCGAGTTCGAAGGTAGCTACAACGCTTGCCTCGACTATTTGCAGGAAATCGAAAACCTGCCGTGGCGCTTCTACTGGCAGGTCCTGGAACTCGAGGTCCTCGAATACCCGCGGAACCGGGTTCGACTCGAAGTCAGCACATTAAGCCTGGACGAGGAGTGGATCGGTGCGTAACTGTGTCCTTTTGCTCACCGTTACCGCAGCACTGCTGCTTGGCAGCGTGCCAACAGCCGACGCACAGTCGGATCGTGACCCGACGCGGCCCTATTCCGCACCGTCGGCCGTGTCGCCTGGCAACAGCCAATCGGGCTTCAATGTATCGGCCATTCTTGTTTCCAAAATTCGCCGCGTTGCGATCGTAAACGGGCGGCGCGTCACCGAGGGAGACTCGATCAACGGCGCGATCGTCGTTGAGATTAACAAAGACGCTTTACGACTCAATCTCAATGGCAAAGAGCTCACTACGCGGCTCCTGCCCGCCGGATTACGAAAGTGATGAAAATCGGAGCATTAGATCAATGATCAGGAAAACGATTACTGGATTCACGGCAGCAGCATTCCTCGCAGGATGCGCTACACCCATGCTGCGTGGCGAAGAGACGCAATCCGCCATTGACGACGCTCTGAACGAGGCCAGCTTCCCGTACGAAGCACCGGCCGAAGCAGCAGCAAGCGTGCCGGAGGCGGCCTACGAGTTGCCGAGCCTTTCCGAAAGCGAAGAACGCTTCGACGTAAACACTGATGAGACGCCTGCCAAAGCGTTCTTTATGGCGCTCGTGGAAGGCACCCCTTACAACATGGTTGTGCATCCGGACGTGTCCGGGAACGTCTCGCTGTCAATGAAAAACGTAACTGTGTCGGAAGTACTCGACGTCATCAGTGAGATTTATGGCTATGCGTACCGGGAGAACCGCACCGGTTTTGTCGTGCTGCCGGCTACCCTGCAGAGTCGTATCTTTCAGATTGACTACCTCAATCTGCAGCGTTCGGGCATCTCGAGTACGCGCGTCAGTTCCGGTCAGGTTAGCGAGTCCCGGTCGGACAGAAATCGCGGTGGCTCGTTCCAGTCCGGCCAGGATGCTTTTTCCTCGACTTTTCCGAATTCCTCACAGGGTCAATCCCAGCAAGTCAGCGGTTCACGCATCGAGACCAATTACGAAGCCGATTTCTGGGCCGAATTGCGCTCGACGCTCGAAGCCATCATCGGCGACCACGAGGACCAGCCGGTTGTGGTCAATGCGCAGACCGGCGTGATCGTAGTCCGTGCCATGCCACAGCAGCTTCGCGATGTGGAAGATTATCTGAATACGATCCAGGCAATCGCCCAGCGACAGGTAATTATCGAAGCGAAGATCATCGAAGTTCAGCTGAGCGACGGGTTTCAGGCCGGCATCAACTGGGTCGCCGTTGCACAGAACAGCAGTGGTGACACCTACACCGTCGGTCAGCTGTCGCCCCCAGGGGGGTTTCCGGTCGGCCCGGATGCCATCGGCGGCACGCCCGTTACTATCTCACCGGGAACGGCGACAACCGGCTTCATAAATTCCACACTCGGCGGCGCATTTACAATGGCGTTTGACATTGGTGACTTTAATTCGTTTATCGAGTTGCTGGAGTCACAAGGTGATACGCGTGTCTTGTCCAGCCCGAGAGTCTCAACCCTGAACAACCAGAAAGCCGTTATCAAGGCCGGCACCGACGAATTCTTCGTCACGGACATTGCCAGCAACACGGTCACTGGCACCTCGTCGGCTACCAGCCGTAACGTCGAACTCACGCCTTTTTTCTCCGGCATCGCGCTCGACGTAACACCGCAGATCAGCGCCAGCGGCGAAATCATTTTGCACATACACCCGACCGTCAGTGAAGTGACGGACCAGCAAAAAGTCATCACTGTTTCGGACGAATCCGACACCCTGCCGTTGGCCTTCAGCGAGATTCGTGAATCTGACAGCATCGTCAAGGCGCGCAGCGGCCAGATTATCGTGATCGGTGGCCTGATGAGAAATTCGAAGCGATCGGAGGGCTTTGCTACACCAGGACTCAGCCGCATACCCGGAATCGGCAAGCTGTTCAGGAGCTCGCGCGAAATCGAACAAAAGACCGAACTCGTTATTCTCCTCAAACCGGTCGTCGTAGACAATGACAGGGTCTGGTCGACCGTAGCCAACGAGTCTCTCAATCGTATGCGCAGGCAATAACCAGGACGTCGCATGTTCAAATCGACTTCAACATTGCGCGTAGCGACAGCACGACCGAAGAAAGTTCGTCTCGGTGACCTGCTCGTCGAAGCCGGTGTCATTACTCTCGATCAGCTTGATGAGGCACTCACGCATCAGAAAAAGAGCGGCCAGAGACTCGGACGTGCACTGACGGCAATCGGCGCGATTACCGCGCCGGAAATGAACAAGTTCCTGGCCAAGCAGCTGAAGATTGAATTCCTCGATCTCACCGGCATGGATCTCAAAGAGGACACCGTAAAACTACTCGGGGAGGTGCACGCACGCCGCTACCGGGCGCTGGTGCTCAAAGCCGACAAAGACAGCCTGCTGGTTGGCATGGCCGATCCCACCGACCTGTTCGCTTATGACGAGATAAGCCGGCGTTTGAAAAAGCCGCTGCGCCTGGCGCTGGTGTCGGAATCGCAGCTCTTGCGAACGATTGACATCGTCTACCGGCGCACCGACGAAATCGAGGCGTTGGCGGCAGAAGTTAAACAGGATCTCGGCGAAGGCGAGATCGATATCGAGCATCTCTCGACCGATGAAGACGCCGATGACGCGCCCGTCATCAAGCTGCTGCAATCCATGTTCAAGGACGCCGTTCAGGTCAAAGCTTCGGACATTCATATCGAACCCGAAGAGTCGCTGCTGCGCATTCGCCAGCGTGTGGACGGTGTACTCCAGGAGCAGGTGATCGACGGTCGCGGAGTCGCAAGCGCACTGGTGACCCGGCTGAAACTGATGAGCGGCCTGGATATCTCGGAGAAACGCCTGCCGCAGGATGGCCGCTTCTCGGTCCGCGTCAACATGACAACGCTCGACGTGCGTATCTCGACCCTGCCTGTACAGCACGGTGAATCGCTCGTGCTGCGCCTGCTCGATCATTCGGCCAACCTGTTGACATTGTCGAATCTCGGCATGCCGCTGGACATCCAGCGGCGCTTCGCCGCGCTGATTGAAAGGCCGGGCGGCATGGTGCTTGTGACGGGGCCCACCGGCAGCGGCAAGACGACGACACTGTATTCGGCGCTCAACCGCGTCAATCACCCGACGACAAAAATTATCACTGTCGAGGACCCGGTTGAGTATCGCCTCGAGCGAATCAACCAGGTGCAGGTCAACGCGAGAATCGGGCTGGACTTCGCCCGGGTCCTTCGAACCGCGTTGCGCCAGGACCCCGACATCATCCTGGTCGGCGAAATGCGCGACAAGGAAACTGTGGATATCGGGCTGCGCGCCGCCATGACCGGACACATGGTTTTCTCGACCTTACATACCGTCAGCGCCGCCGCAACGATCAGTCGCCTGCAGGATATGGGTGCACCGGGCTATCTCATGGCAGCTGCGCTGAACGGCGTGCTTGCTCAGCGCCTCGTACGCCGCGTCTGCACGAGCTGCAAGGAGACGGTCGAACTGACCGCGGGGCAGCAGGCCTGGTTGGTTGCAGAGGTCGGCAAAGAGCGTGCCAAAGGACTCGAATTCGTGCGCGGACGCGGCTGCAACTACTGCTACCTGACCGGCTACAACGGCCGTATCGGTGTCTACGAACTACTGGAAATCGACGATAAGCTGACCGATGCCATTCAGCGGGAAGATGCTGCCGCGTTCGATGATGCGGTTGCGAAGAAAAAAAGCTACGTGCCGCTGACGCACTGCGCGATGGCGTATGCAATCGACGGCACAACTTCGATCGAGGAAGTCATCCGGGTAACAGGCGGCCTCGACGAAGACGACGAACTCAGCCTGTCCGGACAGCTTGTTGGCAAGCACGATGCGTCTGAGGGCGACGTCCGCCGTGGCTGAATTTCTTTACAAGGGACGATCGGCAAGCGGCGCGCTTGTAAACGGCAGTTTGCAGGCAGCCTCGACTGATGCAGTTGCCACTCGCCTGCTGGGCCTTGGCGTAACTCCCATCGAGATTACCGAGGCTACCGTACACGCCAGCATTACCGTCGAGGAACTTTGGCGACGCCTCGGTGGCGGGCGCCCAACTACCAAGGACCTGGTCTTGTTCTGCCGCCAGATGCACACCGTTACGCGAACCGGACTGCCGCTGCTGCGCGGTCTTAGCGGCCTGATGGAGACCACCCACAACGAGGTGCTGAAAGCGGCGTTGATCGATGTTATCGCGAGCCTCGAGTCTGGCCGTGGACTGGCACGATCACTGCAGCGTCATCCCGACATCTTTTCGCACATGTTTGTGAGCATCATCGAAATTGGCGAAGCCACGGGTACATTGGATACGGCATTCCTCAGGATGCATGAATACCTTAGCGCCGATGAGGAGATGCGCAAGCGCGTGCGATCGGCCGTCCGTTATCCACTGATCGTGATGGTCGGCATCGCCGTGGCGATCGCCATCATCACTGTTTTCGTCATTCCCAATTTTGCACCCATTTTCAGGGCGCTGGGGGACAACATACCGTTGCCGACGCGAATCATCATGGGCGTCTCGAACTTCGCCATCAATCACTGGCTGATCGTGCTGATCCTCATTGCCGCAGCGATCGCATCGTTTGTTACCTACATCAAAACGGAAGCCGGCCGCTTCAACTGGGACCGGTTCAAGTTGCGCCTCCCGGTAACGGGCGTCATCGTTCGTAATGCGGCCCTGTCTCGCATCTTGCGATCACTGACGATTTCGCTGGAAGCGGGCTTGCCGATGAATGACACCCTGCGCACGGTCGCACCGGCCATCGGCAATAACTACCTCGCGGAAAAAATGTCGGACCTCGGCACCGGCATCGAGCGCGGCGAGTCGCTGTCGCATACGGCAAGAGAAAGCGACCTGTTCACGCCGCTGGTGCTACAAATGCTCGCTTTGGGTGAAGAAACGGGGGCACTGCCCGAACTCATGAACGAGGCCGCCGACCATTACGAACGCGAGGTCGACTATGACCTAGAGAATCTCAGCGCCGCACTGGAGCCGATTCTTATCGTCGCGGTGGGTATTGTGGTTCTGGTGCTTGCACTTGGTGTCTTCCTGCCAATGTGGGACATGGTTGCCGCAGCGAGGGCATGATGAGCGCCCGGATCCGCAACCGTGGATTTTCCTTCCTCGAGCTTGTCGTCGTGATCGTTGTCATTGGCATCCTTCTCGCGGTCGCACTCAACCGCCTGTTGCCCTACATCGACGAGGCCGAGCGGGTCGGAGTGCTGACGCTGGAAAGCCAGATAAAGAGCACGCTGGTCACGGATGCCGCAAAACGTATCGCTGGCGGCAGATCGGCCAGTATTTCCGAACTCGACGGCAGCAATCCGATGCGCCTCATGCTCGAGGCGCCGAAAAACTATGTCGGAGAAAAACGGGAAGACCAGCGCAGTGCTGTCCCTCGCCGCAACTGGTATTTCGACCTCAAGACGCGACGACTCGTGTATCGGGTTGGGCGTCGTTTTGGCTGGTCCGATGAAGACTTTCTGGAGGACCCCGAGTTCGAGGTTCGCGTCGCCTTTAATGATCGCAACGGCAACAGCCGCTTTGAGCCGGGAACCGACGAGCTTTATGGCGTGCGTCTGCAGACAGTCGCCGGCACCGAATGGCTCGGCGGAACAGGACCAACAAGGCAATGATTTATATTTTTCAATCACTTACAAAGACTAGTTTACATAATTGTGAAGACCGTCACAGACCCGCATCTCAGCCTTGCGGAAAATCAGCGCTGAACTATCAATTAACACCGGAGTTTTCAAAATGAACAAGGCATTGAAAGGTTTTACGCTCATCGAACTGGTGGTCGTAATCACGATACTCGGAATCCTGGCGGCGTTTGCCATTCCACGTTTCGCCAACCTGGAAGTCGAGGCACGAAAAGCCGCGGTTCAAGGCCTGGGCGGCAGTGTTCGCAGCGCGGCCACGCTGGCGCACAGCCTGTCCCTGGCCCAAGGCAAAGGCTCGACTGAAAGCGTCGACATGGAAGGCCAGACGATTGGCATGGTCGAACGCTATCCAACGGAGGCGGCTATCGCGTCAACCCTCGTGGACTTCACGGGCTTTGACAACTCGGCTGACCCGAACATATTCATCAAGACAGGTGCCAACACACCCGCTACCTGCCGAGTGACTTACCTTGAGCCGACGGGTGCCAATCTGCCGCCGACAATTACTGTTCTTGATGCCGGCTGCTGAATACCCGGTTCGTTTTGAAACCTCCTGGAAGAAGCGCCCGTTCGCGGGCGCCTTTTTCTGGCTTGATCCTACTGACGAAGGACGACTGACATGAAGACCATAAATCGCAGCGGACAGCACGGTTTTACGCTGATCGAACTGGTGGTCGTCATCACGATCCTCGGTATCCTGGCCGCATTCGCGATACCGCGTTTTGCGTCCCTCGAGACCGAAGCACGGATCGCGGCTATCCAGGGCCTGGCCGGTAGTGTGCGCAGTTCCGCGGCCCTCGCCCACAGCCTGTCGCTGACACAGAACAACCCCGCCACGGTTACCATGGAAGGGAGCGTTATCAACATGATCAACGGTTATCCCGTTGCTGCCGACATCGACGACACGCTCGCCGATTTTACGGGCTACGCGTTTGCCGAAGCTGCCGGCACGGGCGCATTCACGCGACCCGGGTCCCCCACTCCTGCGGACTGCAGCGTTGAGTACACTACAGCCCTTGCCGATAATGCGCCGCTCATCGTGGTAGATGTGTCGGGGTGCTAGGTGTCGTGCAGTTCTCGAACGCACGCTGCCGCGGGTTTCACGACGGTGGAACTCGTCCTCGTTATTGTCATCGTCGGCCTACTGGGCGCAATAGCGGGACCCCGCTTTTTCAATAATTCCACTTTCGAAGAACGCGCCTACTACGACGAGCTCGCCAGCAGCGTCCGCTATGCGCAAAAAGTTGCCGTAGCCAGCGGCTGTCGCGTACGCGTCAGCCTCGCCGCCAACAGCTACGAACTGCGGCAGCAGGCCGCTCTCGGCGGCCACTGCGATGCCGCAGACCTCACTTTCCCACAGCCTGTATTGCTGCCCACGGGCCAGACCGTGAGCGGTGTCGCCCCATCAGGAATCACGGCTGGGCCACCGCTCGTTATCGTTTATGACGGACTCGGCCGCACCAATCTCGCCGCTAACCAAGCCATCAATGTCGGCCCTTGGTCGATGCTGATCGAGGCCGAAAGCGGCCTGGTGGTTACACCATGATGGTGCCGGCAACAGACCGAAGCAGCGCACAATACGGCGCGACACTTGTGGAACTGCTGGTATCCATCGTCATCGTTGCGATCGCGGCAAGCTCGGTGCTCGGAGTCATGTCAATGAACAATGCGAGCAGCGCCGATCCGATGCTGCGGCATCAGGCCTCTTCGATCGCCGAGGCCTATCTTGAGGAGATTCTACTTAAATCCTTTGACGACCCGGACGGCGTCGACGGCGAAGCTGCACGCGTCGATTTTGACGACGTTGACGACTACAACGGGCTGTTCGACGTTGGGGCTCGCGATCAGTTCGGTAATCCAATTGCACCCTTGAGCGGCTACTCGGTATCGATCAGCGTCAGTCCATCTGCCGCGCTGCCCGGCGTTCCGGCCGCCGATGTCCTGCGCGTTGATATCAATGTCGCCTGGGAGTCTCGCATCAACTTCATCGTCAGCAGCTACCGCACGCGACTGTAAGATGAATAGAAGTACTCAAAAAGGCTTTACCCTGGTCGAACTCGTGGTCGTCATCGTGCTGAGCACGATCGTCGTGTCATTCATGGCGATGTTTATCGGCGGACCCGTGCGCGCATATACGGACCAGGCGCGCCGCAGCGAGCTCGTCGATCTTGCGGATGGTGCTTTGCGTCGCATCGCGCGCGACGTGCGCCGGGCATTGCCGAACAGTGTGCGCGTAACAACGTCCGGCTCGGTCGTCGCACTGGAAATGCTGAACACCGTCGACGGCGTACGCTACCGTGAACAGCCGCCGCCGGCCGATCCTGACAAACAGCTCGATTTCGCCGCCCCGGACAGCGCGTTCAACAGCGTCGGCACGTTTACCCGTGTCAGCAAGCCGTTCTCCTCCACCAGCCACTACCTGTCGGTCTACAACGTCGGTGTCACAGGCGCCGACGCGTACGAACTGGCTAACGTGATCACGCCGCCCGGGACGCAGATCGATATCGATGCCGACGCGACGCCGGGCGAAGACAACGTCGTCATCTCGCCGGCTTTTCAGTTCGCTTACGGGTCTCCGGCGCAGCGCATCTTCCTGCTCGACGGTCCGCTGACTTATCTCTGCGACCTGGCCGCCGGCACATTGACGCGTTATTCAGGCTACAGCATCAGCCCCGTGCACGCGGCTCGGGACAGCGCCGCCGAGCTCATCGGGGCCGGTGCAGCCGACACGCTCGTCTCCGGGAAAATCGCCGCCTGCAACATTGCCTATGCGCCGGGAACGTCTCAGCGCGCGGGTCTTGTCTCGCTGCAGCTCGGCATTAGCGATGCGGGCGAGGCGATTTCTTTACTCCACCAGATCCACGTGAACAACGTGCCGTAGCGAGGACGAGGTGAAGCAGATGACAGGTCGTTGCAGACAAAGCGGATTCTCTCTCGTCCCGGCGTTGTTCCTGCTGGTCGTGCTCGCCGCGCTGGGTGCCGTCGCGGTACGCCTCAGCGCCGTGCAGCATCAGACCGTGGTGTTGGCACTCCAGAGTTCGCGCGCCTACGCTGCGGCACAGGCGGGCATAGAGTGGTCGGCTTACCAGGCGCTCGTCAACGGCAGCTGCGCGAGCGCGAGCGTCGCACTGAGCGAGGGGGGCCTGTCCGGTTTCCTGGTCGACACGACCTGCAGCAGCACAACTCACTCTGAAGGCTCGTCCACGACGAACGTCTATGTACTCGAAGCGTTCGCCTACAGCGGACTTTACGGCACACCGGACTACGTCTCGCGGCGCATCCGCGCGACGGTGACGGACGCGTCATGA
>JABDOQ010000022.1 GCA_013043165.1 Woeseiaceae bacterium
AACTCACTCTGAAGGCTCGTCCACGACGAACGTCTATGTACTCGAAGCGTTCGCCTACAGCGGACTTTACGGCACACCGGACTACGTCTCGCGGCGCATCCGCGCGACGGTGACGGACGCGTCATGAGCGAGCGTGTCATTCGAAGCAACGCGCTGTTTTGTCGCTGCGCTATTCTTCTGTGCTTGGTCATTTTGTTCTTGGCTCCTGCTGCTTACGGTCAGGGATTTCGCGCCACCATTGCGGATGCCTGGCTGGAAGAGGCCTCAGGTGCCGCGAATCACGGCAACGATCAAGACCTTTTGGTCAAAAACAAACCGGGGGAGAGCTTCCGCGCCATCTTTCAATACGATCTGTCCGGGCTAGCCACCAATGCCAACGTAACCGAAGCAGAAGTCTGGTTTTGGGTAAATGGCCCGGATGACTCCGGTGATCCAGTCAACATTTACCGCATCAACGATAGCTGGTCAGAGAATACGGCTACCTGGAACAACACGGCTAATGACTTTGACGCCGCGACGATCGTCGGCTCGTTTGTGCCGGACAGCACTGGCTGGCAAAAGATCGACATTATCAACCTGACCCAGTCGTGGGTATGTCAACCGGTCAATGACTACGGGCTCATGCTGATTGCCACGTCCTCAGATACGGAGTCGAAGTTCGCAAGCCGAGAGTCGAGTAATGCCGGCAAGCGGTCAAGACTAAAACTCAAAACGTCCGGGACCAACACCTGTATCACCGGCGTCGATCATTTCGTCATCAGTCACGATGCATTCGGCATTCATTGTCTCGCGGAAACGATCACGGTCCGCGCCGAAGACGCTGCAGCCAATCCCGTCACGACCTATGACCAGCAAGTAACCCTGGACACGCAGTCGGGTAACGGGACCTGGACGCTGGTGACAGGCAGCGGCACGTTCGCCGATGCGACCGCCGACGATGGTATCGCGACGTACGACTGGGCGGCTGGCGAGAGCGAAGCTGTTTTTTCCCTGAGCTATGCGCAGGGCGCCTCGATCGTTGATATCGACGTGTACCAGACCAGTGATACGTTGGTCAGGGACGACGACACCGAGGGCAATATCGTATTCTCTGCCAGCGGTTTCACTCTTACCGCTGTGCCGCTCAGCAACCCACCGCCCGGATTGATCGTGCCGTTCAACGCGACCCAGGTTGCCGGAACCGACTTTGGCATCTACCTTGCGGCCTACGGCCAGACTGCCAACGATCCTTTATGCGGCATCATTGAATCCTATACGGGACCGAGGGACCTCAAGTTCTGGTTCGGCTTCATGGATCCCGTCGCTGGTACCGTCGCCGCCTCGATCGACGCGGCTGCTATCCCGACCGCTGAGGCTTCGGCAACCAATCAGGCCGTCACTTTCACAAACGGCCAGGCAGCGGTGACCGGCAAATACAAAGACGCCGGCAGCATCCAGGTATTCGTCAAGGACGACAATCTCGCTCACCCGGATTTACCGAACGGCATCCGCGGCGCAACGGCCGCTTTCGTCGTAAAACCTGCGAACTTCACGCTGACTAATATCGAAGACGGTGCTGGCAACCCGAACCCCGCGGCGGCCGATGCATCGGGAGCCGTGTTCGTTGCCGCCGGCGACCCGTTCTCGGTCACGGTCACGGCTCGCGACGCCGAGGGCGATATCACACCCAATTTTGGCCAGGAAAACACGCCCGAAACCGTGCGGCTATCGTCGGGCCTGATCGATCCTGCTGCCGGTAACGATCCGGGACTGAGCCCGGCGCTCGGATTCGGACCGTTCACGGCGGGCACGGCAACCGGCACCACGTTCACCTGGCCCGAGGTCGGCATCGTCCGACTCCAGCCATCCGTCGGCGACGGCAACTATCTCAGTGGCGGCGATGTAACCGGACTAGCCTCCGGCAACGTCGGCCGCTTCATTCCGCATCACTTCGCCACCGCATTCAATGCGCCGCTGTTCCAGACGCAGTGTGGCAGCGGCGGATTCACCTACATCGGCGAAAGCTTCGGCTTCAGCACGGCACCCCTTATCACGTTCACGGCGCTCGCGTCAGGCGGCAGCGTAACGCAAAACTATACGGGCTCTTTTTTCAAGGTCACGAACCTGAGCCTGCAAAATCGCAACTACACGGCGACAAGCGGTAATCTCGATCTTTCGGGCTTACCCGCGACAAGCGCTGACCCGGTCATCGCCGACACGGCCGGCGGAATCGGCACGCTGTTATTCAGTTCGGGCACGGGGATCTCTTTCCTGCGGACGACCGCCGAAGCTCCGTTCGATGCCGACATCGATCTCAGCATCGATATCATCGACAGCGATGGTGTGACCACGCTGGTTACGCCGGTGACGGTCACCGGCATACCCTTCGACAACGGGCCCAACATGCGCTTTGGGCGCGCACGGCTCTCTGACGTGATCGGGTCCGAACTCATCAATCTCAATGTTCCTATGCATTCAGAATTTTTCGTCGATGCGGCAACCGGCTTCGTCAACCATACAGACGACAGCTGTACCGCCAACGTATCTCTGAGCCTCGGTAATTTCAGGGGAAACCTCCTGCCCACAGAGACCTGCGTGCTGGACTCCGGCAGCCCTGGCGCCAGCGGCGCCGGCTGTGCTGTCGCGGGACCGGCCGGACAGCGCTATCGTGAACCCCCGCTCGGCGGCGATTTCAACCTGTTCCTGCTTGCCCCGGGGGCCGGCTATGACGGCAGTGTGGACGTTACGGCCGACGTTCCGTTCTGGCTCGAGTTCGACTGGGACGCGGCGCTGCCGGGTCTCGAGGATCCGACCGGCACCGCAACATTCGGCATTTATGACGGAGACAACAAGCGGATTTATACCCGCGAGCTCTACTAGTTTTGTGGGATGTACGTAGTCTGGTCCTGAGTATAATTAGCGATAATGATGCGGCCGAAACGAGGCCGCACTCACGCATCAAAACTCTCAGGAACATGAAATGACTACGACGCTTCCCGAACTTCAGAATTGGGTCGATTCCGTTGCGAAGCACGCCCGCCCCGACAACATCCGCTGGTGTTCCGGTTCGGATGACGAGTACCAGGAACTGGTTCAACAAATGCTGGGCGACGGCACATTGACGCAGCTCAATGAAAAAACCTACCCCAATTGCTACCTGCATCGATCGGATCCCGATGACGTTGCGCGCGTCGAGCACCTGACCTTTGTATGCACCCAAACCGAGGAAGATGCCGGCCAAAACAACAACTGGATGAGCCCGGCCGACGGGCATGCAAAGATGGATGCGCTTTTCGACGGCTGCATGCGCGGCCGCACAATGTACGTCATCCCGTATTGCATGGGACCCATAAACTCACCCTACTCGCGCTGCGGCGTCGAGATCACCGATAGCCCCTACGTCGTTATCAATATGAAGCTGATGACGAGAATGGGCGATCAGGCGCTGAAACGCATCGAAAAGGAAGGAACCTTCGTCAAAGGCCTGCACTCGACAGGCGATCTCGATCCGGAACGCCGCTTCATCATGCATTTCCCCGATGAGCTCTCGATAAAAAGCTTCGGCTCCGGCTACGGCGGCAACGCGCTGCTGGGCAAGAAATGTCACGCGCTGCGTATCGCCAGCCACCAGGCGCGCGAGGAAGGCTGGCTGGCCGAGCATATGCTTATCGTTGGGCTCGAGAGTCCCGAAGGCGCCGTGCACTACATCGCCTGCGCGTTCCCGTCGGCCTGCGGCAAGACCAATCTCGCGATGCTGATTCCACCGGACGAACTGCACGACTGGAAAGTCTGGACTCTCGGCGACGACATCGCCTGGCTACACCCGGACGACACGGGCAAACTTCGTGCCGTCAACCCCGAGTCCGGCTATTTTGGCGTCGTGCCGGGAACCAACCCGAAAACCAACAAGAACGCCTACGACATGATCATGCACGACGCGATCTTCACGAATGTCGCCACGACCGCGGACAACGAACCCTGGTGGGAAGGCAAACAGGACGGCAAGCCCGCCAAAGACTGGCAAGGACGAGATTACGATCCAGCCAACGGCAAGGCCGCGCACCCGAATTCGCGCTTCACGGTTGCCGCGACCAATAATCGCAGCTATTCGAACCTTGCGGACGCGCCGGAAGGCGTGCCGATTTCTGCGATCGTCTTTGGTGGCCGCCGCAAGCATGTCGCACCACTTGTATTCGAAGCGAAGAGCTGGGAGCACGGCGTGCTGGTCGGCGCCGGTACCGCGTCCGAGACGACCGCCGCGATGGTCGGTGAAGTCGGCGTCATTCGGCGCGACCCGATGGCCATGAAACCGTTCTGTGGCTACAACTTCGCCGACTACTGGACGCACTGGCTGTCAATGAGGAGTCGCACGAAGCATCTGCCGAAGATCTTCCACGTCAACTGGTTCCGCCAGAACGATGACGGTGAATTCCTGTGGCCGGGTTTCGGCGAGAACCTGCGCGTCCTGCGGTGGATCATCGAACGTTGCGAGCATCGGGCGGATGCGGAAGAGACCGCTATCGGCTTCCTGCCACACCCGTCCGACATCGATACCGTGGGTCTCGACATCAGTGCCGAAACCATGAAGACGCTGACCTCGATTGACCTGGCGCAGTGGCACGACGAGATGATTTCTCTCCGCAAATACCTGGAGAGCTACGGCGAACGCACGCCGCGCGCATTGCTCAGGCAGCAGGAAATCGTCTCTGACATGCTCGGCGAGGAACTCGCGAAAGCGTCGTAGGGAGCTACTCTATCGTCTTGAAGTAGATCGCCAGCTTGGATCCTGGCGGCTCGGCCCTGCCGAGACCAATAGTGCCCTCTTCGCCGAGCTCCGTAGAGTCGCGGCGCACAAACTTCTCCTTCCCCTGGACGTTCTGCAGGAAAGTGCCGTTGGTGCTCTGATCGACCAGCATGAACTTGCCGCGCCGCATCTCGATCTTCGCGTGGATTCTCGATATCAGGTTGCCTTTGACCACGAGGTCGTTGTCGTCGGCGCGGCCCATATTGATCGACTTGCGCTTGTCAGACACTTCGACGGTCGAGTCACGGAAATTCAGCAGGAGCTTGGACGCCTTGCGCGTGTTTTCCCACTCGATCGTGGGCAACATGTTGGTTGCTTCGTCGGGCTGCCATACCAGTTCGAAAAGCGCGACTTCATCAATTCGGCCACGCACCGTGGCAACATCAATCTGGCGGGCCTGATTGCGGAGTTCCGGACTCATCTGCTCCACCGTGAAGCCCGAAACGACAATCTGTCGGGCTTTGGCCTGCGAGGTCATTCGGTTGGCCGTATGCACGGCAGCCCCGAAAATATCGTTCTGCTCCTGGACGACCGGGCCAAAATGACAGCCGATTCGAATCGAGACGGGAATACCGTTGTTCTTCTTGCTTTCAGACGTAATGCGCGATTGCATCATGACAGCGGCGCCCATGGCCTCGTCAACCGTTTCAAAAGTCGACATAACCTCGTCGCCGATTGTCTTGATAACGGTGCCGTTAAACTGGTAGGTCGCGTCTTTCATGACGTCCAGGCATAGCGCAACAGTCGCGCTGGCCTTGGTATCGCCAAACTCCTCGTACATCTGGGTGCTGCCGACAACGTCGGCGAACACGATCGCGACTTCAAGGTCTCTTGCCATAACCCGGTTCACAACTTCCTACGCCAAGCGATTAATAATACTACTATTTTTCCGCAACTATGTATGCTATCCAGGCTAGATCTGCTTCACCTTTTTCACTCGGAGTGAACTCGCCGTTGCCGTCGCCATCTTCGTCCTCGCCCTCCCAATACACCGTCGCTTTCCTGAAACCTGCCTCGAGCAGCAGTTCACGAAGCTCGGGTGCCGACCAGAGTCGCCAGTCGTACGTGAAAGCCTTCTTGATCTTGGAACCGTCCCTGAATTTGAAGTGGATATGGCAGCGAATGAAGTTCGTGATCGGGTTGAATTTCGCCTGGTGCCAGATGTAAGTGAAGCCGTGCTTCTTGTGCTTGGTCTTTTCCCGTGTCTCTTCCTGTGCCTCAGGCCCGCCAAACAAATCGCAAAAGAAGATGCCGTCGTCCTTGGTCGCATCGTACGCGCGTTTGAAATAGGCGCGTACGGCATCGCGAGTATCGAAAATGAAATAGCTGAAATTGAACGCAACCAGGATGTCGACTTTGGGTGTTTCGACTGTCATGACGTCAGATTCGATCAAACTGACGCGAGCCTGGTCTTCGGTGTCCAGCTTGCCGACGCGATGTTTGCGGCCCCATTCCAGCACCGACGGATCGATATCGACACCGATTGCCTGGTACTTCTTGCCCTGCCTCACCCACTGACAGGAAGCGCTGGCTGTGCCGCAAAAGTCTTCACGCAGCAGGTACGCCGTCCTTCCGGCAAGCGACTGAAACGTTGTTTGCAGGAACTCGACCTCGTGTTCGACATTCTGCACCGACAGCTCGTAGAGCTCGTGAATATCGGCCTGTTGGGCCATCGTCGGGCGATTCTTTTCTTCGGCAGATATGGCTCTCATAGTCCTCTCGGTTTCCTTATGACTGATTGGCCGGGTCGGGGCCGAGCATTGTACTTGTCTAGGCGGCGATTGGCATAGCGTTAAGTGCATTTATGAGCACTTCAATGCCCGCACCGGGGCGGTGCGCGTGCTCGCTGATATGACGTCGCCACGCTTTAGCACCGGGCTGCCCGGCGTACAGGCCCAGCATATGACGCGTCACCCGGTGCAGCGATTCCCCGTCGGCCAGCGCCGATTCTATGTAGGGCAGCATGGCATGTACGATTTCGCGGCGCTCGGGCAGCGGCCAGTCCGGGTTGAAATGATGCGCGAGCTCGGCGAGAAAATACGGCTGTTGATAAGCCTGGCGGCCAATCATCGCGCCATCGACATGCTGCAAAACGGCTTCGACCTGCCGGATATCGGCGAGGCCTCCGTTGATAACGATCTCCAACTCAGGATTTTCGCGCTTGAGTCGATAAACACGATCGTAGTTCAGTGGCGGAATCGTGCGGTTCTGCTTCGGGCTGAGCCCCTCGAGGATCGCGATGCGGGCATGCACGATGAGCTTGCGGCAGCCTGCGGCCGCAATCACGTCGACAAATCGCTGCAGGAATTCATCACTGTCCTGGTCGTCGATACCGATACGCGTTTTCACTGTCACGGGTATCTCAGTCTCGGCTTGCATGGCTTTGTAGCAATCGGCAACGGCCTGGGGTCGGGCCATGAGGCAGGCACCAAACTGGCCGCTTTGCACACGATCACTCGGACAGCCGACATTAATATTGATTTCGTCGTAGCCGAAATCGGCCGCTTTTCGCGCCGCGCTCGCCATCTGTTCGGGATCGCTGCCGCCGACCTGCAGCGCGATGGGATGCTCTTCGTCGTTGTAGCCCAGCAGGCGTTCGGCATCACCGTGATGAATGGCGGCCGCCGTGATCATTTCCGTGTAGAGAAACGCCGACGGGTTCAGGAGGCGCATGAAATACCGGCAGTGCCGGTCGGTCCAGTCCATCATTGGCGCAATGTTTATTCTGTTTTTCAATATCTTATAGAACCTTTGTGCACGACTTTCTAAAAACCTGCGGCGGCAAAACGCGTCCGTGAGTCGGGTATAGTTGCCCGGATTGTACTATTCGTCGCCCCGGGTAAGGAGCCTATTAATACATGCCGAAAAAAGCCAAGAGCATCTCACTGGTACTGGGCAGCGGCGGTGCCCGCGGTCACGCGCATATCGGTGTCATTCGCGCCATCGAGGAACGCGGCGTCGAAATCAGGAATATCGCAGGCACGTCGATGGGCGCCGTGATTGGCGGCATTTATGCTGCCGACAAACTCGATACCTACGTGGACTGGGCCAACCAGCTTGGCAAAAACGACGTGGTACGACTGCTTGATTTCTCCTTTACATGGACTTCGATCTTCAAAGGCGAACGGATCATCGAAGTGCTCAGGGAACTGATCGGCGACTGCCGGATCGAGGACCTCGACCGTGGTTTTACGGCCGTGGCTACCTCTCTCGATGACCAGCGCGAAATCTGGTTGACTTCGGGCCCTCTGTTTCGCGCAATCCGTGCATCGACCGCCGTTCCTGGCGTATTCGCGCCCGTCGAATTGAACGGCATGGTGCTGGTCGATGGCGGCCTCGTAAATCCGATTCCGATTGCGCCGACGCTGACGGATTCGACCGACCTGACGATTGCCGTGAACTTGAGTGGCGTGACCGAAAAATACCGGCCGCCTGCCGCCAAACATGAGAAGGCCGAATCGACATCAGACAAAGGCTATCGAGAAAAAATATCGGCGTTCATCAGCAGCATGATGGACGACGAAGAGAGCGGCGAAACCAAGCCCGATGCCGCCGATCTGCTCGTGAAGTCCATCGATGTGATGCAGGGCGCCATCGCGCGCCTCAAACTCGCCGCGTACACGCCGGACAAGGTTATCGACGTACCGCGCGATGCCTGCAGCTTTTTCGAGTTTAACCGTGCGGAGGAAATGGCCGACCTCGGCTACGCAAAGACGACCCGGGCACTCGATGATCTTGGATTATGAGCCGGTGGCCGAGTCAGCTGGCTGCTGTTCTTCTCCAAGAATCAGTGCCGTAACGCTCGATCCGGCAGGCACCTTCATGTCCTCGTCTCCCAGCGGGAACCGCACGTGTCCGCCCGGCGTCTTGATAAACAAAAGGAGCCTCTCGGGGTATTTGCTGCGGTAGTCTGCGAAACTGAATGTCTCAGTGATTTCCGTGGTTCTTGTCTGCGCCGGGTCGGGGATCAGCGCCAGCAGGTCCTCCATCGATTTCTGGCCGCCGAACAGCACCCGCCCGGCCGCCTCGCCGCTGATGTGGTGCTTTTCGTGGCCGGCTTCGGAATCCTGTTTGAATGTATAGACCGACTCCCTGCCGAACTCGTAACGGTAGCTCACACACGCCAGTTCGTTGAGGCCCGGACGATCAGACATCGCCAGCAGCTGGCCGATTCCGGTCAGGTCCATGTGCCGCTCGGCATACGTTGATACCGGGCTCCCATAGAACACGGGCAATCCGGCCATCCTGGCCAGTCTGACGCCCTCCCAGTTCATTGACGCAACCAGAACACGCTGTCCGGCGTCGTGCATGGCCGTTGCATACAGCAGCGCCAGCCGGTTCGATCCGACAACGAGCACACCTTTCGGATCCGGGCTGGCTACCTTTAGCCAATGCGCAACAACCGACCCCGAGAGACTCTGAATCACGACAGTGCCGACAATAATCGTGAAGACGATGGGGACCAGGTTTTCGGCACCCGGATATCCCATGCGCTCGAGCCGCAGGGCAAACAGTGCTGATACAGCGGCCGCGACAATTCCGCGCGGGAATATCCAGCCCAGATAAGCGCGCTCCGGTCCGCTGAGTTCGCTACCTATCGAGCACACCAGCGCACGAAGCGGCCCCGCGACAAACTGCAGCGCCAGCAGTACCGCGATGGCGCCCACGCCCAGACCAACAATGTTCTCGAGCTGAACGCGTGCGGCGAGAATAATGAAGAGTCCCGCGACGAGTACCAGGGTAAGGCTCTCCTTGAAATCCAGGATGTCTTCGAGATCGAGGTCTTTCATGTTGGCCTGCCAGACGCCCATCACAGTAACAGCGAGCAGTCCTGATTCAGATTCCACCGCCTCGGCCAAAGTGAAGACCAGGATCACCATTGCAAGCGCCGCATAGTCGCGCAGGAAATCCGGCAGCCAGTGGTTCTTCAAAACCACGCCGAGCAAGTGACCTACCAGGACGCCGAGGCCGGCGCCGACTACGATGATCAGGCCCAACGTAAAAAACAACTGGCCCGTGGTCGCCGCGGTTTGCGTGACCACAATAAAATTGAAGACGAGCACCGCGAGTATTGCACCCAGCGGATCGACGAGTATGCCCTCCCAGCGCAGGATATTCGAAAGCGCTTTCGTTGGCCGGACGGTACGTAGCAGCGGCAGAATCACGGTTGGACCGCTGACTGTGACGATTGCACCGAACAGAGCTGCGAGGTAGATATCCCAACCGAGAAACACGCGCGCGGTCAGCGTGGCGACAAACCAGGTAATCAGGACGCCGAAGGTCACAAGGTTTCTAACCACGTTGCCATGGCCGCGGATCTCGGCGAGTTTCAGCGTCATGCTGCCTTCATAAAGTATGACGGCAACAGCAAGAGAGACAAACGGCTCGAGCAGTTCGCCAAATAGTTCGTTGGGCCTTAGCCAGCCCAGTACAGGTCCGGCTATAATTCCTGTCAGCAGCAGGAACAGGATCGAAGGCAGCTTGACGCGCCAGGCGATCCACTGGCACGCAAAGCCGGCGACGAGGACACCGCTGAGTATGATCAGGCTACTGCTATGCATCGATTGCCAGGGAAAGGGTGAAGCATTGCATAATACCTCAAGCCACAGCTTCCGGAAGGATTGAAGATGTCAGAAGTAAAACGAGCCTATTACGAAGACAGTTATCGAAAGACTCAGCAGGCAACGGTACGCGCTGTTGACAATGAATGGATCGAACTGGACGAGACGATCTTCTACCCCCTGGGCGGCGGCCAGCCCGGGGACACGGGAACCATGAGCGGACCTGACGGGACGCAACACAGGGTGCTGGACACCCGCAAAAGCGAATCGTCCGAACAGATAAAGCATCAGCTCGATACTGCGGACCATGGACTCAAACCTGGCGACGAGGTCGATACGAGGATCGACTGGGAGCGGCGCTTCAGGCACATGCGCATGCACACCTGCATGCATCTGCTGGGGTCGCTGATCCCGGTACCGGTCACGGGCGGTTCGGTCGGAGCAGAAAAAAGTCGGCTGGATTTCGACCTCGGTGAACATCAGATCGATAAAGAAGACCTGACCACGCGCATCAACGCGCTCATAGCCGAAGCGCACCCCGTAGTGTTCGGCACAATCACGGAAGCCGAGCTCGACGAACGTCCCGAACTGGTCAGGACGATGTCCGTGCAGCCACCCCGAGGCGCGGGCGACATTCGAACAGTGCGCATCGAAGACGTGGATTTTCAACCCTGCGGCGGCACTCATGTCAACAACACGAGTGAAATTGGCGCTGTGCGAATCAGCAAGATCGAGAATAAAGGCAAACGTAATCGGCGCGTGCACCTGTTGCTCGAATAAACGACCCGTGTACAAGGCCCTCATCGTCGTTTTGATTGCCGTTGTAACGGCAGCCGTTTCCGCGGCGTCACGCAATCCGCTCAGAGCTGAAGCGCATATTCCCGGCGCGACGCTGCGAATCGAAGTGCAACAGCCCATCGCCGACGAAAAAGCGGCTGAAATAATTGAATGGCTGCGATCGGCGTCCAGCAACGTCAGCCTCGCCTACGGACGTTTTCCCAGCCCCTCCGCTCGCATTATTGTCATACCCTCCGGGCGCCGCTCGTGGGGCGGAGATTCACCGGTTCCATTTGGCCGCGTGACCCGGGACGGCGAGGAAAAGATCGAGCTCTTCGTCAATCCGGATCGTCCCATTCAGGAATTCTATGCGGACTGGACGGCAACACATGAATTCAGTCACCTGATGCTGCCCTATGTTCGCCCGCGGCATAAGTGGATATCGGAAGGCTTCGCAAGCTACTACCAGAACATCCTGATGGCCCGCGCGGGCCACTACACGGCTCGCGAGGCCTGGCAGAAGCTGTACGCCGGGTTTGAACGTGGCCGCCTGTCTCGGCCAGAGCTTTCGCCGAACGAGGCCGCCGCCGCCGGGATACGCAAAGCGCGGATGAAAATTTATTGGAGTGGCGCCGCGATCGCCCTGCTTGCCGACATCGAACTGCGGGAGCGCTCGGGCGGCAGGGAATCACTCGACGTGGCACTGGACCGCCTGCAGCGCTGTTGCCTGCCGTCGAAACGTTCATGGAGCGGACCGACGCTTTTTGCCAAGCTTGATTCGCTTGTCGATATACCGGTCTTCATGCCCCTGTATCGGCAGTATGCGGATGCCGCCGGTTTTCCCGACATACGCCCTGCACTGCAGCGTCTTGGTGTAATCATCGAAAACAATAGCGTCAGCGTAATGCCGCACGCGGAGCTTGCAGACTTGCGTGTCAAAATCACGGACGGCCACGCTCGCCTGTGAGGCGGAAACTACTTATCGGCAGCGCTGCCTGATAGTGCCAGACTTGTACTGCAATCAAGAGGAGACCTAGGGTATGAACGCAAAACTCCTGTTCAGCGCTGTCCTTTTCGGGTTGAGCCTGCAAATCGCTGCTTGCGGTCGCAGCGACATCAGTTTTTCGGCCGACGTTCAACCGATACTGGAAGTCGCATGCCTCGAGTGCCACAACGACACCGGTGAGGGCATCGCGGCAAGCGGCTTCAGCGTCGTCGACTATGCCGCCGTCATGAGAGGCACGACACTCGGCCCCGCCGTCATAGCCGGCAGCAGCATGTCCAGCACGCTTTACCGGGTCGTAGCCGGGAAGACCGATCCCGAAATCCGCATGCCGCCACACCACGATGAGTCATTGGCCGAGGGACGCGGCCTGTCCCTGGGCGCGGAACAGATAGAAATCATCGGCACCTGGATCGACCAGGGGGCCAAAGACAACTAGCCGGACAGCACGCTGGCCGCCCGTCTGAGCGGCCGTTTTTCGCGTCGCCCGAAGCCCCGTCGAATCGGCGATGCAGGAGGCATTTCCGTGTCCTCGATAAGCCCCTGTGTGGGGGATGTTTATACTTATATACACGCCCCGAACCCCGTGCAATAAACGCCCCTCAAGTGAAAAAAAGGTACAGCTCTTCCGGAGCAGGTACGGCGGGTAATCAGGCATGTCAAATCAACAAATTTCGGGCGATACCAAATACTTGTTCAAGCGCGACCGGACGTGGTGGGTGAAGCTCTCTGTACCGCGGCCATTACGCGGCGTGCTGGGCTACGATCTGCGGCGCTCGTTGCATACGCGCGACATCGAGGCTGCGCGCCGGGCGCGCTGGGAGGCCATTGAGGAGTTCCGCGGCAAAATCGAAAAGCTGCGCGCCGAACAAGCCGGCGAAGTCGCCGAGGCGCCGGCGACTACCACCGAGGATCGAGACCGGATCGAGCAAGCCAAAAGTGGCGTTCGCCGGGTCGACCAGCACATTGTGGAAATCGTCAGCGACTCCGGAGAGGGTGCGCAGAAGTGCGGCCAGTTGCTGGGACTCGTCAGCGGCAAGATGGGCAACGGAGTCTGGACCGTAGAAATCATTCCGGCCGAGATCCAGCCACCGGCGCGGGAACAGCAGGGCGCCAGCGGTATCCGGGTCCGGATGGGATCGAAAAAAGTGACCAACATGGGCAACGAAGCCGACATGGTCGTCGCTTTTAACGAACAGGTTTTGTATTCCCGCATCGACAACGGCGCTTACAGAAAGGGCAGCGTCGTTTTGCTGGAGAACATGTGGGCAGACGATCCTGACGAGAAAATTCGCAGGCAATACCAGGAGGCTCTCGCCGATTTCAGTACGCAGGGATTGATCGTGCATGAACTTCCGATCCAAAAAGAGTGCCTGAAACTGGTCAGTGACCCCCGCAAAGGCAAGAACATGTTCGTGTTCGGCATGCTCTGCAGGATTTATCGCCGGGATACCGACAAAGCGAAAGACGAGATCGCGAAGATATTTAAAAAGAAGAGCGACAAGGTCATCAAGATAAACCACGAGCTTTTCGAAGCAGGCTATGCGTTCGCGCGCGACAACATCGACTACGAATTCGATATACCCGCGGCCAAGGAAGATCGGCTGCAGTCGGCGGTCGTCATCAATGGCAATACCGCGGCTGGACTTGGGGTCATGGCGGCCGGTATCGAGCTGGTCTCAATGTATCCGATCACGCCGGCAACATCCGCATCTCATTATCTTGCCGAAGATTTTCACCTTACCGGCGGTTTCGTCCACCAGGCCGAAGACGAGATCGCCGCGATCGGTTTTGCAATCGGCGCATCCTATGCGGGCAAAACCGCGTGCACGATAACCTCCGGACCCGGCATGGCACTCAAAACCGAAATGATCGGTCTTGCCGTCATGGCCGAAGTCCCGCTGGTAATCATAGACGTGCAGCGCGGCAGCCCGTCCACGGGCCTGCCCACCAAGGTCGAACAGGGAGACCTGCTGGCCAGCCTGTACGGCGCGCCGGGCGATTCGCCGAAAGTTGTCATTGCTGCAGCGACAATCTCGGAGTGCTTCCACTTCGTTGTTATGGCGCGCAAGCTGGCCGAATCTTTCCGCACGCCCGTAATCATACTGACCGACGCGAACCTGGCCACCGGTGTTCAGCCGATTGAACGCCCCGAAGTCAGCGAAGAATGGTTTGCCCCGCCGCTGGACCAGTCAGCGTGGGACGAAAGTGTAGCGCCCTACGACTGGGACGAGACCACGGGTCTGTCGGACAGGCCCATCCCGGGCATGCGCGGCGGCGAGTACATCCTCACGGGCCTGGCGCACAACCGCCACAGCAAGATCGCTTACGACTCGGCTTCGAACCAGGAAGGCATGAACATGCGCAGCCGCAAGCTGACGACGCTCGGTTCGACTTTGAAGCCACCCGAAATACACGGTGATCCTACCGGAGACCTGCTGATTGTCGGCTGGGGTTCGACTTTGGGCGCCATCGAGGAAGCCGTCGACCTGGCGAGGGCGCAGGGTAAAAAGGTGTCATCCGTGCACCTGAGATTCCTGTCACCGCTGGAGCCGGGCTTGAAGAAAATTTTTTCGGGATTCAAGAAAGTGATGACCATCGA
>JABDOQ010000045.1 GCA_013043165.1 Woeseiaceae bacterium
GCCTCGGTGGAGACGAGTTTGTCGTCATGATGGCCGGGCAGCAGGCCTTTTCCGATCGGGCGATAGCGAGCATGCGGACGCGTGCCAAAGACATGAAATCCAACTTCAGCCAGCACCTGGGCTGGAGCGTTGGCCGCGTGAGATTCGATCCCGATCGTCACAATGACATCGAAGACCTGCTGCGGGAGGCCGATGAGCGGATGTACGCCGACAAAACGCGCAGGAAAAAAGGCAGTGCGTAGGCAGACAATGTCAGGCCGGCGTCCGCAGCTCATTTGAAAAGACCACGCGTACTGCTGGTCTCCCTCCTGTTGTTGACGCTGATCAGCTACGCCTCGGCTGACGACTATCATGACGCTCGCGACGAGCTCGTCGCTGCTTATCAGCAAACCGAATACACCGCGATGCGCGCTGCCGCCCGCCGAGCGCTTGCCGCTCGACCAGGATACCCGCGCGCGCTGTTCAACCTCGCGCTGGCACAGGTGCTGGATAACGACCCGGCGGCATCGCTGCAGACACTGCGTGCCCTGCAGTCAGCAAGGATTGACTTCGGGGTTGCCGATATCGACGAATTCGCGGCGCTCAGGAATCTTCCGGAGTGGAGCGAGTTCGCCGCGGCGGCGCAACAACTGTACGAGCCGATCGGATTCGCCGAAGTCGTCGCGATGCTGGACAAGCCAGATTTTATTCCCGAGGGCATCGCTGCCGATACGAAAGGGCGCCTGTACCTCGGCAGCATTCGCCACGGCGACCTTGTTCGTGTCGGTGAGCCTACAGCGACGCTGAGCACGCCCAAGAACGGTCACTGGAGCGTATTCGGCATGCGTTTCGACGGCGACGGTGGTCTCTGGTTTGCGAGTGCCGACGTGCCGCAATTCGTTGATTTCGATGAGGATACCCGGCGCAGCGGCCTGTTTCGCTACGATCGCGCCAGCGGCGGAATATCGCATCGAGCGATGCTGCCGCCGTCCGAAGACGCGCAGGTGCTTGGCGACCTGGTGCTGGCTAGCGACGACCTGATCTACACGACCGACAGTTTGACGGGTGCGCTGTACTCCTACCGAAAAAGTAGTGGCGCGTTCGCCGCTGTTGTCGGTCCCGGCGTGTTTGGTTCGCCGCAGGGGCTCGCGCTCGACGATACGGGTGAGTATCTCTACGTCGCCGACTACATCGGCGGACTCTATCGCGTAATGCTCGCACGCGGCGAAGTCGAGAAAGTCGCTATCGAAGCCAACGTCACGGACTACGGCATCGATGGCCTGTACCGTTACGGCAATGATCTCGTTGCGATTCAGAACGGTGTTAAACCGCATCGCGTGATCGCACTGCAACTCGGTGACGACGGACTTTCGATTCTTGCGGGCAGGATTGTCGCATCCAGTCTCGATGAGTTTGACGAGCCGACGCTGGGCTTTGTGTCTGGAGACGATTTTTTCTTCGTGGCAAACAGTCACTGGAATCGTTTCGATGCGGACAACCAGCTGCCGCCAGGTCTGAGTGGCCCGATAATTCTCAGGGTCTCACTCCGGCCCGAATGAAGCAGGGCCTGCAGCTTCGTTACCAACCGCGATTTCCACAATCAGCGGCAGGTGATCGGAGCCGATGCGCGCGCCCGTGCGTGTGTCCACAACGCCAATGCGATCCGAAACCAGCGCGTGGTCAATCGGAATCATTGCAAACGGCAGGAATGTCGGCCATGTCGGCAGGATGCCAAATCCATGCCGCGTGTTTCTGAGTCCGGTGCTTGCTTCCAGCCTGCGGTAGCTGCGACCCCATACGCTGGCGTTCAGGTCGCCTGTCAAAACGACTGCGCCCGGTGCCCGATTCGCCAGGTCCGCAATACTTCTGAGCTGCTCGTTGCGAGCCTCGTACTGCAATCGAGACATCGGAATCGTGGGATGCGTGTTGATCAGGGTCAGCGCTTCATTGTTTACAGTCATTGTCGCCACGATCGTCGGGTAACCCAGCGGCGGGCTGTCGACATGCGTGATTGTGTCGAGCGCAACGCGAGAATACATGGCGATGCCGAAACTGCCTTCTCTCGCTTCAATGTAGCTGTGCGGGTAATCTCCACGTAGGCGCAGCGTTGCGTCTCGCCATTTCTGCGTTACTTCCTGCAGAAAAATCACGTCCGGCTGTTCCGTCTCGATAAGCTTGAACAAGCGTTCGTACTGGTCGTTTCCCGCGTACACGTTGGCGTGCAGAAGTTTTATCGTGTCGTCGCTTTCGATCGCAGTTGCGCCAAAATACCAGGGCAGCACATAACTTGCGTTGAATATTGTCGTGACGAGCAACAGCATTGCATAACGCGGGCTACGCAAAACTGTAAAGACGATGAGTAACAGCAGCGATGCGGCGAAGTACTGCGGCCTGAAGTGCGAATACAGCTCGATGTAGCGATGCAGGAAATCGAAACTCGTCACGACCGAAAACAGGATCGTGACGATCGCGGCGGCCTGCAGCAGGCCGATCAAGGTCACACTTCTGTTGAGCATGCCGGGCAGGCGCCGCGTTTCCGGCCTAATCGTCGATTGTTACTTCGGTGATCGTCACGGCCTCGACAGGCACGTCCGAGTGTCCGCCACGATTGCCGGTCGGAACTGCGGCAATGGCATCAACGACGTCCATGCCAGCGGAGACCTTGCCAAAAACGGCGTAGCCGAAATCCCGCGTGCCGTGATTCAGAAAATCATTGTTCTTGACGTTGATAAAGAACTGGGAGGTTGCGCTGTCGACCACACCCGTGCGTGCCATTGCCAGCGTGCCCCGTTCGTTCGATACGCCGTTGTCCGCTTCGTTCTTGATCGGGTCGCGGGTCGGCTTGCTGGCCATGCTCTCATCCATGCCGCCGCACTGGATCATGAAGTTCGGGATCACACGGTGAAAAATAGTACCGGCGAAGTGGCCATCCCTGGCGTACTGCCGGAAGTTTTCGCAGGAGATAGGGGCTTTGTCGTCAAACAGTTCAACGCTGATTTCGCCGTGATTGGTCTTTATTGTGATCATGATGTCTCGCAAAAATAGGTGAGCGCCGTTATGTACCACCCCTGCGCGCTGCTGTCACGCGTGGATGGCCGGCAAAGTCCGCGTGGTTCAGAATATCCGTCCAGCCGGCTGCTGCCAGGATGGCTGCGACGTCCTCGCACTGGTCGGCACCGTGCTCGATCAGCAGGACGCCATCACTCTTCAGGACTTGCCCGCATTCGGCCGCGAGCGCGCGAACAGCGTCAAGCCCGTCAGCGCCGGCCGCCAGCGCCTCGAGCGGTTCGTACCGAAGTTTTGTGAGCGCGTCGTCGCCAGCCCGCACGTAGGGCGGATTCGACACAATAATATCGAATTGCCTGCCGCGAACGGGCTCGCACCAGCTGCCGTGCGCGAACGTGATATTGCTCAGCTCGAGCTGCCGCGCATTTTGACGCGCGACGCCGAGCGCCGCGTCACTGATGTCGACTGCCGTTATCTCGCACATCAGTCGTTCAGCCGCGAGCGCCACGGCGATGGCGCCGCTTCCCGTACCCAGTTCGAGAATTTTCCACTGGGCCTTGCGCGGAATTTCCCGGAGAGCGAGGTCGACCAGCAGCTCCGTCTCCGGCCGGGGCACGAGGGTCGCAGGACTCACCAGCAGCTCATGTGACCAGAATTCCTTGCTTCCCATGATATACGCCATGGGCTCACCGTCGAGTCGTCGCCGCAACAGCGCATCGAAGCGCTCGAACGTTGTGTTATCGAGAACGTCTTCGGGGTGCGCGAACAGGTAGCTGCGCGGCAGATCGATGCTGTGGCACAGCAGGAGCTCGGCATCGAGGCGCGGCGAGTCGCTGGCATCGGCCAGGCGCGTCACGGCATCGCCGAGTATCAAGTCAATGCGCCTGTCATCTTCCTGGCTCATGGGTAGTGCTGGTCCGGTGCTATCGCGTACACTCGCTGCAGGTTTCCAATGTAACTGATGTGTCCATGAACGTGTATTCCAATATTCTCGACATGGTTGGCAAGACGCCAATGCTCGAGGTAGCGCACATTGATACCGGGCCGTGCCGCCTGTTTCTCAAGCTCGAACTCATGAACCCGGCCGGTTCGATCAAGGATCGCATCGGTATTTCGATGATCACGGAGGCCGAGAAACGCGGCGATATCAAGCCCGGCGATACGATCGTCGAAGCGACCGCTGGTAATACGGGTCTCGGGCTTGCACTCGTCGCCGCGCAAAAGGGCTACCAGCTGATACTCGTGCTGCCGGACAAAATGAGCCAGGAGAAGATATTCAACCTGCGCGCCATGGGCGCCGAAGTAGTGCTCACGCGTTCGGATGTAAGCCGTGGTCACCCCGAGTACTACCAGGATCTGGGCAAACGTATCGCCGATGAGCGGGGCGCCTACTTCATCAACCAGTTCGGCAACGCCGATAACTCGCTCGCACACGAACAGACGACGGCACCCGAGATTGTCGGGCAGATGGGCGGCGATCTCGACGCAATCGTGCTCGGTGTCGGTTCCAGTGGAACGGTCAGCGGCATCGGCAAGTATCTGAGGGAACATGCGCCGGATGTCGATCTGATCGTCGCTGATCCGGTCGGCTCGGTCCTCACGGACTACATCAACGACGGCAATCTGGGTGTCGGTGGTAGCTGGCTGGTCGAGGGCATCGGCGAGGATTTTATCCCGTCCATCGCCGACTTCAGCCAGGTCGCGAAAGCCTACGCAATTACGGACGCAGAATCATTTGCTGCGGCCCGTGAGCTGCTGAGAAAGGAGGGCGTGCTTGCCGGCTCGTCATCAGGAACATTGTTGTCCGCCGCACTCAAGTATTGCCGTGAACAAACCGAGCCGAAAACCGTTGTGACATTTGCCTGCGATACCGGCAACAAATACCTGTCGAAACTCTTTAATGATTTCTGGATGGAAGACCAGGGTTTTATTACGCGCAAACAGTTCGGCGATTTACGCGACCTGGTCGGACGACCGCACGACGAGCACGCGACGATTACGGTCGGACCGACCGACGTACTGACGACGGCCCACAACCGTCTTCGCAATGCGGGGTTTTCGCAGCTGCCGGTTATGGACGAAGGTGATCTTGTCGGCGTCGTCACCGAAGATGCCATCATCCAGTTTGTGTATGGCAAACCGGAACTCATGAACGCCAGCGTTGAGGATGCGATGGAGTCTGCGTTCATCAAGCTGGACAGAGCTGAAAGTATGAATAACCTGGTCGCGATGCTGCGCGTGCAGCCGTATGCGGCCATCATGGATGGCGAAGAATTCGTTGGCCTGATTACACGATCGGATGTACTCAATTATCTTCGTCGCCAGATGTGAGGACGATGTGAATGACCGGGAATAACAAGAAACGCGCATTCGCCACGCGCACAATTCACGCGGGGCAGGCACCGGATCCGAGCACGGGTGCGATCATGCAGCCGATCTATGCGACGTCGACCTACGTGCAGTCGAGCCCCGGCGTCCACCAGGGATACGAATACTCCCGCACCCAGAACCCGACGCGGATGGCGTACGAACGCTGTATCGCGGACCTCGAGTCCGGATCTCACGGTTTTGCATTTGCCTCCGGCATGGCGGCAACCGGCACGATACTGGAGCTGATCGACAGCGGCAGTCATGTGATCGCGATGGACGATCTGTATGGCGGCACGCGTCGTCTGTTTACGGGCGTACGGACCCGCAGCGCCGGGCTCGACTTCAGTTACGTCGATCTTACGAATCTGGACGAGGTCAGGAATTCGTTCAACGACGACACGCGCATGATCTGGATTGAGACGCCAACCAACCCGCTGTTGAAAATTGTCGACATCAATGCCGTTGCGGCTCTTGGCAAGAAGCGCGGGGCGATCGTCGTCGTGGACAACACCTTTGCCACGCCTTATCTGCAGCGGCCGCTGGAACTGGGCGCCGATATCGTGATGCACTCCGCGACCAAGTTCATAAACGGCCACTCCGACATGGTGGGCGGAATTGTCGTCACCGCCGACACGGTGCTTGCCGAGCAGCTCGGGTATTTGCAGAATTCCATAGGCTCCATCGCAGGTCCATTCGACAGCTTTCTGGCGTTGCGCGGTGTCAAAACGCTTGACGTTCGCATGCAGCGGCATTGTGAAAGTGCAATGCGCATCGCCGAATGGCTCGAGAAGCATCCGCGTGTAGATAGCGTTCTATACCCCGGGTTGCCGTCTCATCCCGAGCATCAAATCGCGCGCAAACAAATGGCAGGATTCGGCGGTATCGTCACGTTCTTTATCAAGGGCGAGCTCGACGATGCCCGGCGCTTTCTCGAACGTTGCGAAGTGTTCGCGCTGGCCGAGAGCCTTGGCGGCGTCGAGAGCCTGATCGAGCACCCGGGGATCATGACGCACGCGAGCGTGCCGGAAAGAGAACGCGCCAAACTCGGCATCAATGACCAGCTGATACGACTGTCAGTGGGAATAGAGGCGATCGAGGACCTGATTGAAGACCTCGATCAGGCGCTTGGGTAGCGGTCAGTGAATGATGACGGGAAGAAAGCGTGCCGACCGCAGATTCTAAAACTGAAAGTAAAGAACAACCTTTGAAATTGGCGTCCGCCAACCGATTGTGGGCGGTCGCCGCAATCGTCGCGATCTTTGCTCTGGGTCTGGTTGCCGTGGGCGCATTGCGTTATTTCGACCTGCACTCCGAAAACCCGCCGGCAATAGCCGCGTATGCAACAGCAATATACGTAAGTCTGACCGTTCTCGCGGCGATTCTTCTAATTCGTGCCGGAGTACCGCTAAGGCGTCTTGGTTTCTTCCTGGCTGTCCGTCCCTGGATTATTTTCGCCCTGGTATTGCTCGGTGTCGGGCTCCTGCAATTGAGTGGATCGTTGCTCACGCCGGTTTGGGAATACGTCTTTGGTTCCGGGCGGGATCTGACACGGTTTTCGGATGTGGCCGGGTCGCTGGGTGCGCTGTTCGGACTATTGGCACTCAGCTGGACTCTCGCTGCCTTCGGCGAGGAGATCGCATTTCGTATCGTGCTGATGCGCGGCATAGCGTACGCGTTGGGCGACAGTAGGGCGGCCTTCGCGACCGCACTTGTCGTGCAGGCTGTCGTGTTTGGCCTGGTACACGCCTACCAGGGACCTGCGGGAATTGCCGGCTCCACTATCAGCGGCCTGGTATACGGTGGACTCACGCTGGCGGCCCGGGGCAGCATCTGGCCGGCCGCCATAACCCACGGACTCAACAACACGATCGGCATCCTCGAAGTGTATGCCGGATAGTCAACGGCAACAGTCGAAAACCTCGGTTCGACCGCGGTTTTTTTATGCGTCGCCCAGTGCCGCGAGCTGGTCGGCCTGGTACTCATTGATCAGCGGCTCGATGACCTGCTGGAGGCCGCCCTCGATAATCTCGTCGAGTTTATAAAGCGTGAGGTTAATGCGGTGATCGGTAACGCGACCCTGTGGGAAGTTGTAAGTCCGGATGCGTTCACTGCGGTCACCTGAACCAACCAGCAGCCGGCGCTTTTCTGCCTGCTCCGTTTCCTGTTCTGAAACCTGCGCGTCGAGCAGGCGCGCCTGCAGTAGCGACATCGCTCGCGCACGGTTCTTGTGCTGCGAACGTTCGTCCTGGCACTCGACGACGATGCCGGTTGGCAGGTGAGTGAGGCGCACGGCCGAGTCGGTCTTGTTGACGTGCTGACCGCCGGCGCCGGAGGCCCGGTAGGTGTCAACTCGCAGATCCGCGGAATTGACCTCCACGGCTTCGACCTCATCGGGCTCCGGCAGCACGGCGACAGTGCACGCAGAAGTATGTATGCGTCCCTGTGATTCCGTCGTCGGAACACGTTGCACGCGGTGCGCACCCGATTCAAACTTGAGCTTGGCGTAAATACTGCGACCGCTGATGCGACTGATTATTTCCTTGAAGCCGCCGTGATCGCCCTCGCGCTCCGACAGTACCTCGATTGACCAACCCATGGACTCGGCGTACTTCGAATACATGCGAAACAGATCGCCGGCAAAGATAGCGGCTTCGTCGCCGCCGGTCCCCGCGCGGATTTCGAGAAACACGTTGCTGTCGTCGTGCGGGTCCGCCGGAATCAGCGATTTTTGCAGCTGTGCAAGCAGGATTTCGCGGCGCTCGGCCAGTCCCTTGAGTTCTTCGTGGCCCATCTCACGAATCTCGGGGTCCGCGTCATGGGTCATTTCCTCAGCGGACGCGATGTCGCCGAGCAGCGCTTCATAGGCCTGAAAAGACTGCACGACGGGCTCGACGCGTGAGTATTCTTTAGACAGCTCACGAAACTGGTCCTGGTCCGCAATTACGGTCGCATCGGCGAGCAGACCGGCGATCTCCTCGAATCGTTCCTGAACGGATTCCAGCTTGAGGCGTATGGATTCTTTCACGGCGCGATCCGCTCAGCTGTCCTTACGGATACCGAAAAGCTCGCGCGCCGCGTCAATCAAATCCTGGTCCGACGCTTCGCCCGCCTTGCGCAATCTTACGCTCGGTTTGTGCAGAATTTTTTTCATGAGCGCGGCGGTGGCATATTCAACGGCATCTTCAGCGGATTCGCCGCGAGCCAGTCGCCGGCGCGCCTGCGCATTGACTTCGCTGCAAAGGGACTCGGTCTTTTCTCGAAGGGCCGCGATCACGGGCACGACTTCCTTTGAGCGCTCGATATTCATGTAACGAACGATTTCGTCGTCGAGCAGCCGATGCGCTTCGACCGCTGCGGCTTCGCGATTGCCCTGGCCCTCGAGAATGACCTTGTCGAGATCGTCGATCGTATAAAGGTAGACGTCGTTGAGATCGCCAACGCTGGCCTCGATGTCCCGCGGCACAGCGATGTCGACGGCGAAAATCGGCTTGTGCTTGCGCGCCTTGATGGCTGCTTGCATCTGCTGCAGCGTAATGATGGGCTCCGGGGCAGCGGTCGAAGTAATCAGTATGTCGGCCTCGGGCAATGTTCCTTCGATCTCCGACAGCGGCAGCGCGAAGCCGCCAAACGGGTGCGCCAGATCGCGGGCTCTTTCCACGTTGCGGTTCGCGACGAACAGCCGGCCGATCTGACGTTTGTGAAGATGCTTGGCGACCAGTTCGATTGTCACGCCGGCGCCGACCAGCAGCGCCGTGTGTTTCTTGAAGCCCGCAAAAAACTGGTTTGCAAGGTTAACGGCAGCCGAGGCTACTGAAACCGGGCTGGCGCCGATCTCGGTGTCTGTACGAATTTTTTTCGCGACAGCAAACGTATGCTGAAACAACAGGCTCAGTTTCGGGCCGAGCGTCTTGGCCTGTTGCGCGTGTCGAAACGCGTCCTTGAGCTGACCCAGAATCTGCGGCTCGCCCAGCACCATCGAATCCAACCCGCAGGCGACCCGGAATATATGCCGAATCGCATTGTCATCCTGCAGCGTGAACAAGGTATCGCAACACAGCGGATCCAGCTCGCGATCATTCTGTAACCAGGACTGCAGGCGCTCGTGTCCGCCGTCGCTCGTCATCAGATAAAACTCGGTGCGATTGCAGGTCGACAGCAACACGGCCTCGTCGACACCCTCGATTGCCATCAGGCTCTGCAATGCACGCGGCACGTCGTCGCCCGAGTAGACGACTCGCTCGCGTATTTCGACAGATGCCGTGTTATGGTTCAGGCCGAGTATTTGCAGCGGCATAACGTTACTGTTGGCGCCGATACGGCACTCAAAGATTGCGGAGTGCGTATGAT